>JAMPHH010000039.1 GCA_023663505.1 Muribaculum sp. | reverse complement strand
CGGCTTGTGGTAATGAAAATAGGGGTCTATGACCACCGTGACCATGCCAAGCCCAAACAAAAGCAGAAAGGACAGGCCAAGCACCGCAAGACACCACCTTTGATTTGCTTTGCTCGGACTTGTATTGATTTGGGCTGTTTTGTTTCGTCTGTTTTCATTTTGTGTGTTTTTATCGCTCATTATGATCCTCATTTCCTTAGGAACCGTTCAGAAATAACTTTGCAAAAGTTATTTCTGGTTCCGGTAAATTGCGAAGCAATTTTCAGAAATTGTTAAAAATTATTTTTTAACAATTCCTTAGACATATATCAAAAATTAAAATACAAAAAGGTACTCACGCCGGACAGGGACATGACGCACCACACAAGCAGCAGTACCGTTGCCGCCCCTCTCCCGGCTGTGGGTTTGAAATTCTGCATTTTCTCATAGGCGTTCTTCTCGCCCAGAAGAATCCACAGCGCAAGTGCAAACAAAATCCCGACGAAAAGATAGGGATAGTTGTCCAAAATGCCGGCTGCCGCCTGAGAGCGGAACAACAGCAGGAATTCCGGCAGCCGGAAAGCATCGGCAATCTGCTTGGCGATGGGGCCGAAGTCCATTTTGACGATGCGGTTTAACAACCGAACCGCGTCCTCTATGCTGTCCGCTCGAAAAAGCACCCACGCGGCGTTGACAAAGGAGAACGTGAGGAGCCAGTTCAGTGCGGGATGCAGCTTGTCAAAGAATGTCCGGAATCTCCGGTAGGCTGCCATGAAAATCCCGTGGCATAGCCCCCACAGCACGAAGGTCCAGTTCGCGCCGTGCCACAGGCCGCTGAGAACGAATATCAGCAGGATGTTGAGATAGGTTCTCACAGAACCCTTCCGGCTGCCGCCCAAGGGGATATAGACATATTTGGTGAAAAATCTGGTCAGCGTCATATGCCAGCGCTTCCAAAAGTCCGCGATCGTGAGCGCCTTATAAGGCGAGTCGAAATTGAGCGGCAGGTCGATGTTCAACATTTTTCCCAAGCCGATTGCCATGTCGCAGTATCCGCTGAAATCAAAATATAGCTGGATCGTGTAGGAGAGCATGGTGAGAACCGCGTTGGTCGCGTCCAGCGCGTCCACATTGGCAAAGCCCCAGTTGGCCGCGTTGCCGAAGGTGTCCGCCAGCAGCACCTTTTTGCCGAGCCCCAGCGCAAAGATATAAAGCCCCATGGACAGATTGCCCCAGTCCGGCTTTTTCTTGGACGCATCAGAGAATTGAGGAATCAGCTCGTCGTGCGACACGATAGGACCTGCGATCAGCTGCGGGAAAAAGGTCACAAAGGAAGCATAGGATAAAAGATCGCAGGACACAACTTCTCCCCTGTATGCGTCTGCGAGAAATGAGATCTGTTGAAACGTAAAAAAGCTGATTCCGAGCGGAAGGAGAATCTCCTCAAGCACAAAATCCGTCCGAGCCAGCGCATTGATATTTTCCACAAAAAAGTTGAAATACTTAAAATAAAACAATAGTCCAAGATCAAACAGGACGCCTCCCCACAGGGAGAGCTTTCTAAGCTTGCGGGAATCGGTGTGGCGCATGGCGAGATAGGCCAGATAATTGCCCAGCATACTGGCGGCGATCAGAACCAGATAGCCCGGGTGGAAATAACCGTAAAACCACAGGGACATGGCCGTCAGAAAGACCTGCCCCAAGCGGAAGTGAAAATGATTCAGACCAAAATAGCCGACCACGCAGATCGGTAAAAAGAACAGGATGAAAAGGTAAGAATTGAATAACATAAGCTTCCTCGCTCGTGGTCATATTTTTGTTTTATCGGATTGTGTGCTGTCTATGCCTGCAAATGCTCCTTCAGGGAGTCATATTCCTCCTGCATTCTCTGGAAGGTCTCCGTGTCGCCGCCCTCGGAGTCGGGGTGGTATGCCTTGCAGAGAGATTTATAGCGCTTTTCCAGCTTTTCGATATTGGTGCAGCCGGAGAAAAACACGGAGGAGTTCACCGGATCGCGGTTGGCCTCCAGCAGCTTCTCTGCCAGCGTTTTTACTTCATCACGCTGTTTTTCGAGCTGTTGGATGCGGGGAATCAGTTTTTTGAATCTGTTCAGAGGAATGCCGTCGTCGTATTTGGTGCATTCATCTATGATTTCGGAGAGGTTGCGGAAGTAATTGCCCCAACTGCTCCGCAGCAGTGCGTTGTCCTTGGAGGTCAGCACGGATTCCACCATATCGCTTAAATTCTCCAGACTGTCGATATGCTCCTCCAGATTCTGCAGGTAGGCGTCCCCTGTCTCCGAGGCCGTTTCGCCGTCCCGAGCCAGATGCCAGTCGATCTCCTGAAGCTGTCTCACATTCTCGTCCAGCTCCTCTCCGGTCATTTTGAGCTCCTGCGCCCACTCATGCCATTCGATGCCAAGAGATATCAGCACGACGACAAAGATTGCCATGATCGCTATGTACATCACGATGCCGTATATGGTGGAAAAGAGGTCAAATTTGCCGATAAATCCGATCAGTCCGATCCCGAAGGTTCGCTGCAGCTCCATGTGCATTGACGCCAGACTTCCGATGATAAGCAGCGCGCTCAGGATCAGGGAGGCGGGCAGGGCGCAGGAGACCACCGTTACGATCACCTTGTTGACGCCGTGCAGGATCGTGTAAAACAGGCAAAATAGCGCGTTGGGCACTTTCTTACCATTCAGACCGATATATTGATAATCCGTCTCGCAAACGGCATAAAGACGCAGGAATCCTACATATGTAAAGTCATAAATGATCTCAAAGAAAGTGATTATGAAAATATAAATTGTCTTGATCAGGGTGGCGGCTACATTCATGATGAGCAGACAGACCATGACAATCAAAAAGCCGAACACAAACAGAACTACCAGCGTGGCGATAAATTCAAGCAGACTGTCGGGGTGCTTGAAGCACTCAAAGGCGAGCATCACCAGCAGGGTGAGTACAATCATGCCGAGAATGACGGCGATTTTCTCTAACGCCTTCGCAATCAGCTTGCTGGCGGTGGCCACAAGCAGCAGGGGAAGGGCGATCAGCGAGAGTATGTTAATCTTGAGTATTTTCAGTATTTTTTCCATCTGTCGCTCCTCCTATTCAAATACAGCCGTCTCGTATTGGATGCTCTGAAGGGAGCGGTTGCCGGCGCCGAGATTCAAGGTGATTTTATCGCCGGTGGACTCGTCCTTGTAGATGGCTGATGTATCGTCGAATCCCCAGCCGTAGAGCAGGCTGCCAGTGAAGCTGTCAGGTTCGCCGTAGAGACCCTCCGTTTTGTTGCAGATTTTCTCGGGCGACATGCCCAGTGTGACGCCCTGTGGAAAGACCACGTTGTTCTTGTAGACATAGAGCGCCACCAGCTTACATGTATGCCAGTCCGCGGGAGCGTCCGTCTGGTTCTGAAGCGTCAGCTTTACGCCCATCTCGGCATCCGTGAGCTCGATTTTGCCGTAGACCGGCACCTGATTCTCATAAGATAGATTTAGCTGTGAGATCAGGTCGGAAGCGTTGTCTGCCCGCAGGTTTACAAGAGTCCGGTTGATCTGGATGCGCCCGTCGAATTTGTCCGCCAGAATCATTTCCGGCATGGGCTGTACGGCCATCCAGTGCTTAGTAAATTCTTCCGGATTATCCACGGAAATGTGGATTTCCACAGGCGTCTCCGCGGAAAGCTCCACGCTGTCGGCGTCTGCGGACAGAGAGAGCTCCGCATTGGAGGACTGGCTGGAGGACGGGGAACCGACCGTGTAAATACCGGGATGGAGAGAGATTTCCTTCCGAAACGAATTGGATTGATCGAGCTCAATCGAATAATATTTTTCGGTATTGATATTCCTTAAGGTAAGGCGGATGATAAAGTTTTTCTGCACATTTTCCTCAAGCATGGTAAATTCTCTGGGGATATCTACAAAAGAGATCGTGCATTTGCAATCGCCTTCGTCGAGCTTGCCCATTTTGCCGCAGCCGGACAATGCGAGGGTAAGAAGCAGACCGCCGATAAGGGCGGGCAGCAGGTGTCTGTGCGAGTGTCGAATAATCTGCATAATCGTACTCCATTCATTGGTATTCTGTGATTTTCAGCCGGTGCCGTATGACTGCATCGTTAAATTGCTACATATCTGATTATAGCTAGAAAAAGAAAAAACTACAAGAACAATATGAAATATTTGACACAAAATCGAGGATAGTTTATCATAGGCATAGAATCTTAGCAATGCATCAGATAAGAAGCCTAGAAAAGAGGCTCAGATAAAGAGGCTCAAATAAAGAGGCTCAGATAAAGAGATCTGCGGAAGGATTCGGGAATGGGAGATGCGGCATGGAACGAACGGGAAAGAAGACGGAAATCATACAGATCATCGTGCTGTGCATGGTGATGGTGTTCAGTGTGATGGTGATGCTTACGCTGTGCGCCGACGAGGGGATTGACTATGATGAGTCTTATAGCTTCAAGTCCGCCAGAGACTATACCCAATTGGAGATTGTGCAGAAAATGATCGACGACCATGACACAGATGTTCCCCTGTATTATTGTGCTCTGCGGGCATGGAATATGCTGTTCGGGGGAATCGGGCATCGGTTTTTCTCGTCGAGGCTTTTCTCGGTTGCGGGCGCGGTCGCTTCCATGCTTCTGGGGATTTTGGCTGTCAGGAGGCTGTGGGGCTTTCAGACGGCGCTATATTATATGACGGCCGTGGGGCTTGCTCCGGCACTGCTACATGTGAATGTCAATATCCGCATGTATTCGTGGACGAATTTTCTGGTGGCGGCGTGTGCTATCCTTGCGTTCTGCATTGTGCAGAATCCGGAGCGCAAACTCCTGTGGACGCTGCTGGTTCTATGTACCGTGGCAGCGCTTTTTAGCCATTATTTTACGGCTTTTGCTTTTCTGGCGATCTATCTGTATCTGCTGGTGGCGCTGTGGCGATATGAGCGGAAAGCGGTATGGCGGGTGTTTGTGGGTGGCGTGATCGCTCTGGCGCCGTTGGTCTTGTGGATTATTGTCTCTGGATTTTTCCGGTTCGTGAAGACAGACCCCGAGGAAGTGAAAATGAAGAAGCTGTCTATTGACGTTCTGTTGACCTATCTTTTTGAGACGGATATGCGATTTGGCGTGGCGATGGCTGTTTTTCTGGTGATTTTTGCACTGGTGGGGGGAGCTTTGCTTATGAAGAACGGGACGCGCAGAGGAGAGAGGGGCTTCGCACTGATGAGTATTGCGGCAATCTTTGCGGTTTATCTGCTGGCGTTGGCAGTATCTTCCTTTGCTTCCCACTTTTTCTCACCCAGACATATCATGCATCTTGCGGGGCTGATGTGGCTTGGAATCGCCATCGTTCTGCCACGCGTGAATCTGCCGGTGTATCTATCAGGATATGCGGTGCTGCTTGCCATGTGCTGTTCCAATTACAAGGGTGAATATGAGCTAACTTATCGGGATACGCCTTATTTAGAGGCCACAAAGGAATTTATCGAGACACAGATGGAGGCTGGTGATCTTGTGATTTATACCACCGATAGCATGTATGCCACACTGTATAGCTGTTATATGCCGGAGCAGACCTTTGTCAAGCTGAACAGGCTGGGGGATTTGGACGAGCTTGCGGGCAGGAGGGTCTGGTTCTTCAGCACCAATTATCAGCAGTACTTTTCCGACGAGGACGTGGAAAAATACGGGATCAGTGAGGAGAACATGGGGCATTACGGATTCCAGATCATGGAGAACAATACGGATTTTGACCTTCTGCGGATAGAGATCAGGGGGAGCGGGCAATGAGGACAGAGCGGACAATGAAAATGATAAAACGATTGCTGGTGTGCTTAATGATTGCCGGAATGCTCTGGGTATGGCCGATACACCCGTTCCGAGAGGTGGGTTCCGTGCGCTCGGGAAACGATGGACATATGCTGACGGAGCCGCTGGAGGTCGGGGAGAGTCTGACACAGCACTTCAGACCGGCGGACAATAATATTATCCAGATGGAGTTTGTGCTGGCCTTTGACGATGCCGCGCCTCGAACGGGCGAGCTGCTTTTTGAGCTGTTAGACAGGGACGGAAACGCGCTGTATACGGAGCAGATGGATTATGCGCAGATAGCGGACGATTGCAGATATTGCGGTCCAATCGTCAACCAAAGGGTGAAGCAAGGGGGACGGTACGCCTACCGCATAACGAATCTGAGCGTGACGGAGAATCTGCCCTGCGGTCTCTATACGACGGACAAGACGATGACCGGACTCAAAAAAGGGACTTTGGAAACGCCAAAGGAGACCATAGAGGGCGAGCTGGTCACACGGATTACCGCAAACAAGGCGTTGACAGCGGAGAACACGCTGGCTATCTGGGGCTGTATGGGTATGGTGACCTTCGGGGTGCTGGAGGCGCTGGAGCGGTATGAGAGACGACAAAAATCTACAAAAACTAATTGACAAACTGAACTGATTCCTGCGAGCAATGAGCCAAGTCAACACGGTTGACTTAGCTATAATAAAACAAGAAAACACGAGGAACAAGGTCACAAGTCGGCTTACCACGATTCAAAACTCTGCGCTTTATAAGGGCTGATCCGTATCTGATGGCACATAAGTCAAAATATTGCATACATCACAGTTCAAAATCCGACACAGATCATTGATTGTCTTGGTGGATATATCCTTGTTATGCCTGAGACGATGCAATGTGCTGTTGGATAGCTTGTACTTCGTGGTGAGAGTGTACCAGTTCTCTTTAGAGTGCTCTAATGTTTTCCAGAATGGTGAATAGTCAATCATTTTAAATCCCCCAATGAAGTCTATGGAATAATCATAAAATATATTCAGGAAGATGGATATCTTCGCTAAAACGACAATTTTATTCCCACGAGGATCAATACCATAACATTCTTTGAATGTATTGTGCTCTGCAGAGGGGTAATTTCCACTTGACAAATACCCTGAGGGGGTATATTCTTAGATAAGAGCAGATACCCCTAAGGGGTATTTGTGACGGCATAGAGGGCTGTCAGTACCGTGGAGGACGCTGAGTATCGTGGAGGACTCTGGACATTGAGGGGGATTTTAAAGCTTATGGCTGAATTGTTTCTAAATTAACTTGGCTATTACAGAGGAATACGATTGCTGTCACGAGAGTGCATAAAGGATAAGAATCGTTACATTGGAAATATTGAAATGGAAATATTGAAATCGGTATATACCGGAAGGGGAGTGATTGAGATATGGAAGCGAGAGAGGACATCGCGCAGTGTCCCTGCAGTCATGAACGGCACAAGGCGACACCAAGGCAGGAGAAGGAGCTGAAAATGCTGAAAAACCGTTTGAGCCGTATGACAGGGCAGCTAAACGGCATCGGGAGAATGCTTGATGAGAACCGCTATTGCGGCGATATTCTGACGCAGATAGCGGCGGTGGAGAGCGCGTTGCAGGCATTTGGGTATCTGATTTTGAAGGAACACATGGAGACCTGCATGGTGGAGGAGATTCAACAGGGCAACACCAAGGTGGTGGAGGAAGCCGTGGAGTTAATCAAGAAATTGAAATAAAGCTGAGATAAAACTGTAATAAAGTAGGATTGGAAAAGGAGTTGAGGAGACCATGAAGGAACGATATCATATATCAGGAATGACCTGCTCCGCATGTTCCTCTCATGTGGAGAAGGCGGCAAATAAGCTGGCGGGTGTGGAGAAGGCGTCTGTCAATCTGTTGACGGAGACCATGGAGATCATCTATGATGAAGCACAGCTAAGCGAGGGAGAGATCGTCCGTGCCGTGGAGAAGGCGGGCTATGGGGCGACCAAGCTCATCGGTGGGAGGCATGGGGCTGCCGGAGGCATGTCAGTCGCACAAGGAACGGCAGGAGTAGGTGCCGACGTGGTAGAAGGCGGTGGGGAAGGCATGGCTGACGGCGCCACATTTTCCGCACAGAGGCGGGATACGGGCAAGGAGGCGCTCTTGAATCAGGCAAGGGAGGAGAGCCGCGCCATGAAATGGCGGCTTGGAATCTCGATCGGATTCCTGATACCCTTGATGTATGTGGCGATGTACCATATGATATATGAGCTGCTGGGGATTCCTGCGCCGGATTTTATGCTGCGGACATTCCACGGCAATGAAAATGCGATGATTTTCGCATTGACCCAGCTTTTGCTGGTGCTGCCGATCCTGTATATGAACCGCAAATTTTTCGCTGTGGGCTTTAAGACCTTATCGCATCTGGCGCCCAATATGGACAGCCTGATCGCGGTGGGGGCTTCGGCGGCGCTAGGCTATGGGATCTTTGCCATGTACCGCATTGCTTTTGGATTAGGGCATGGGGATATGGCTCTGGTGGAGCATTATTCTCATGATCTGTACTTTGAGTCGGCGGGGACGATTCTCACCCTGATCACAGTGGGAAAATATTTGGAGAGCCGTTCCAAGGGGAAGACCAGCGAGGCGATCACCAAGCTGATGGATCTCTCGCCCAAGCTGGCTGTGCGTCTGCGGGAGGACGGCACGGAGGAGGAGATACCGACGGAAAGCCTGCGCCCGGGCGATGTATTCCTTGTAAAGCCGGGCAGTCTGGTGCCTGTGGACGGCACGGTGCTGGAGGGGAATTCCAGTATTGACGAGGCGGCGATCACGGGGGAGAGTGTACCCGTGGAGAAAAGCGCGGGAGACCCCGTGGTGTCCGCCACCATGAACAAGGCGGGATTCTTAAAGTGTCGAGCGGAGCGTGTGGGGGACGATACCACATTGGCGCAGATCATCCGCCTTGTGGAGGAGGCGTCAGGCAGTAAAGCGCCTATCGCGCAGCTTGCGGATAAGGTGGCGGGTATCTTCGTTCCCACGGTGATGGGAATCGCGCTGTTGACCCTGATAGTCTGGTTAGCTGTGGGGGCGGAGACGGAGTTTGCCATATCCACCGCCATCGCCGTGTTGGTGATATCCTGCCCCTGTGCGTTAGGCTTGGCGACCCCCGTGGCGATCATGGTGGGCACGGGAGTGGGCGCTGGACAGGGGATTCTGATCAAGTCAGGAGAAGCCTTGCAGCAGGCGAGAGATGTGGACACGGTGGTGTTGGATAAGACGGGAACCATCACGGAAGGAAAGCTTGTAGTGATGGAGCTGTCGGGATATGGCGGGGTGACCGCCGAGACGGTTCTCGCGGCGGCAGCAGCATTGGAGCGACAAAGCGAGCACCCTTTGGCTGAGGCGATATTGAAGGAGGCGGAGATTAGAAGCTGTCCCGTCATACCCGTGCGGGATTTTAAGGCGGTGTTTGGCAGGGGCATACAGGGTGTTGTCGAGCAGGATATCATGGTATTGCCCGAGTGGGAGGCTAAGCTTGAAAATAGATTGTCAAACTCTTTATCTGTGGCAGTATCGCAGGCAGAAGCCTGCGATATGCAGGGGTATAAGAACGATAAAATAACGGGTGATACCGACGGACCGACGGCGACCATAGGGAAGAAAGCCAAAACAGATTTTGTGGGAATCAAGGCGGGGACGCTTCTCTATGTGGGAAACAGGGCTTATTTGGAGGAAAATGGAATTGTGCTCGATCAGTCGGCGGAGGACGGCTTGAACCGGTTGGCGGACGAGGGGCAGACTCCGCTGTTGGTGGCAGATGGGAGCAGGCTTCTTGGCATGATCGGTGTGGCAGATGCGATCAAGGAGAGTTCAAGGAAGGCAATCCGCGCATGGCAGAAGATGGGTGTGCATGTGGTGATGCTCACGGGAGACAACAGGAGGACTGCGGAGGCGGTCAGACGGAGGCTGGAGCTTTCGGAGGTGGTGGCGGAGGTGCTGCCCCAAGACAAGGAGCGGAAGATCCGCGAGCTGAAGGAGGCAGGACACAGGGTTGCCATGATAGGCGACGGCATCAACGACGCGCCTGCCCTTGCCTCGGCGGACGTGGGTATGGCGATTGGCGCGGGAACGGACGTAGCGATAGAGAGCGCGGATATCATTTTGATGAAAAGTGACCTGCGGGACGCGGTGACGGCAATGCGTCTGAGTCGGGCGGTGATCCGCAACATCAAGCAAAACCTGTTTTGGGCATTTTTCTACAATAGCATTGGAATTCCGCTGGCGGCGGGGCTTTTATATATTCCCTTTGGGCTGAGGCTTACCCCCATGTTTGGCGCTGCCGCCATGAGCCTTAGCAGTATCTTCGTGGTGGGGAACGCACTCAGACTGCGGGGCTTCAAGAGCGGGTTCCAACCTGATAAGCAGAATGCGGATACAGCACAGACGAGTCAGCCTCAAGCAAATCAGGAGCAGACAAGTCAGGCACAGGTGAATCAGGAACAGATGAATCAGCCGCAAGCTGCGCGGGGGCAGATAAACGGGGTTCAAGCGAATCAAATAGAACAAATTAACCAAAAAGAAGGAGGAAGTAACATGACAAAGGTAATCACTGTGGAGGGAATGATGTGCGCACATTGCACAGGAAGGGTGCAGAAGGCTTTGGAGGCTGTGGAGGGCGTCTCGTCAGTCACCATGAGTCTGGAGAACAAGACGGCTACCGTGGAGCTGAGTGCGGAGGTGGCAGAGGACGTGTTAAAGGCGGCGGTGACAGAGGCAGGGTATGAGGTGACGGCGGTGGCATAACATATGCTATTTAAAAATGCTAACCTGCATTGTTGACAAATAATAACTGGTGTTGTTTAAAAATACTAATCCGCATTGCTGGCGAATAACAACTAATGTTATTTTAAATGTTCATAGCATTACCACTGGGAATGTGTTTAGTGGATTCACCTTTCAGGGGGCGGCTCGCCACAGCATTTAGCTGTTGGACGGACTGCCCTTTCTTGTTTCTAATTTCTTCCTCCTCATCATTTGGAAATTATATTGAAGGCTGTCGTTTTTGGAAGTATAATGAAGTTATCAGGGCAATTGCGAGTGCGCTGTTACTGTTATAATTCAGCCATATGAAAAGCCTGTCAGGGAGGAGAACCTATGAGAAATAAACTATATTTTGTGCTGCTTCCGCTCTACATTCTTGTGGTGGCGTTTGTGCTCTACATCAATGGAGTGTTTCAGGGGCAGATAACTTCTGTCAGCAACCTGATCATCAACGGGGTGTTTTTACTGGTCATCGGCATTTTATTCCTGATATCCATGCAGTCCTTCGGGAGATTGAACAGGTGTACGGACAGTCTGGTGAGGGTGGCGGAGCAACTGCAGAGGGAATACAGGGATGCGGGAGGCAAGAATGTCTGGTCAAACTATCAGGATCGGAGGGAGACCTTTGCCGAGGAGACCCTTGACAGCGCTTTCCAAAAGTATCGGGTGCGGATGCGCGGCTACCGCACGAGACAGGGGTACAGCGACGCCTGTGATATTGAGGAGTATATCAACGAGGATCTGCTTGATCATGTGGCAAGGACTTATTTTAATTCCGGTATGGCGGGGACATTGACGGGACTGGGGATTTTGGGGACCTTCTTAGGTCTGGCGCTGGGGCTTGGCTCCTTTCAGGGAAATGATATTTATACCATATCCGATAATGTGGGACCGCTGCTCGCCGGAATGAAGGTGGCGTTCCACACCTCGGTGTATGGCATCTTTTTCTCCTTGGTGTTTAATTTTATCTATCGGGGCATCATGGCGGACGCTTATGGGAAGCTGGAGGAGTTCCTGAACGTGTTTCGACAGTGTGCGCAGCCTGTGGTGGCGTCCGCAGATGAGAAAAGCTCAGCGATGCTGGTTTATCAGGCGAATATCGCCAACAGCATAAAGGAGATTCTGAATATTTTGCAGGGGACGGGCAGGGAGCAGACGCAGGGCTTGGAGAACATTGTCAATCAATTCCTGCTGCAGATGAACAGCGCGTTGGGGACGAATTTCCAGAATCTGGGCAATGCCTTAAAGCAGACGGAAGGGGCGCAGGCGGCTTATGCCGCCCAGTGTGAGCAGCTCACGCGGGCGATGAAGGAGCTGGCGGAGATGAATCGGGTGACCTGCGGCAATCTGGAGCAGATAGCGGGCAGGCAGGAGGCGTTCGCCAAGGAGCTGATCAGGCAGCGGGAGCAGCTTGAAGCCGCATGTACACAGATGAGCAATGAGGTCAGCAGTCAATTATACACTTTTGAGCAAATGAGGGGTTTATATGAGAAACAGTAGAAGAAAGCGGGAGACCTTTGCGGAACCGAGTTATTGGCAGTCCTATTCCGACATGATGGCGGCGTTGCTGTTGATCTTTGTCCTGATCATCGCTATCACCCTTGCCATATACAAGCAAAAGACCACGGATCTGGAGCTCACCAGACTGGAATTGTCTGCTGCGGAGGCGGATTTGGAGAATTCGCGGGTGGAGATTGAGAAGTCCAACCAAGAGTTGGCGGCGTCCTTGGCGGAGTTGAAGGTGGCTTACGCGGAGGCGGCGCTCACCGAGGAGGAGCTGAACAATGCCTATCTGGAGATTGAGAACGCCAAAGAGGAGCTTGCAACCACCAAGAGCGAGCTGCAGGATATCGTGGGGATTCGCACGGACATTATCGGAGCTTTGCAGGATACTTTCCACAATTCCAGTATGAAGGTGGACAATCAGACAGGCTCTATCACATTTTCCTCAGATGTATTGTTCAAATACGGAAGCGCCACCTTGACGGAGGATAGCAAGAGTACGCTGAAGGAAGTGATTCCCATGTATCTGGAGGTGCTTTTGCAGGATCAATATCGGGATTACATAGCGGAGATCATTATAGAGGGGCACACGGACACCTCGGGCAGCTATCAGCACAATATGTCGCTATCCTACAACCGCGCCAACGCCGTGTCCAGATTCTGTCTGGACAGCAAGAACGGGCTTGACGAGGAGCAGATCAGTGAGCTGCAGCAATTGCTCACGGTCAACGGACGCTCTTACAGTGATCCAATTTATGTCAGGAATGCGGCGGGGAGTCTTACCGATGAGATTGATATGGCGGCGTCGAGGCGGGTGGAGATCAAATTCCGCCTGCGGGAGGACGAGATGATAGAGCGGATCACGCAGGTGTTGAATGAGGAGGACGTGGAGGGGAATTAGAGATCATGATGAAGTGGGGGGAGGGGAATTGGTTCTGATTGGTTCCAATGGGGCGGCGTGAGAGGGCTGGGAGGGTTTCGCGGGCTGGCTGCGGTTGGGCGTTTTCTAATAGTGCGGGGATTGGGACTGCGGTTTACGGGTCGGCTCTAAGGTGCATCCATGCACCGTAGAGCCTGAAATGCGCATCCATGCGCATTTCACCCTAGGTTTCGGACGCACTATAAGAAAACGCGCCAACCTCCGCCGAAGCCCGCGAAAACCCTCCCAGTCCTCTCCCGCCTTGGTATCGGCGCGAAGCAGAGTTGCAGGGCTTGCGAGGCATTTTGTGGTTGAACGGTTGCGATTATTTTGTTGACTTTCGTTTCCAAATCAAATATTCTTCATAATTGCGCAATGCAGCCAGTTCCTCTTTGTTAAAATGTTCCAATCGGTTGCGTTGAACATAGGATGGGTCAACATCGGACAAGCCTAAAAGGTAATCGGCGGAGACATGATAAAGTTTGCAAATAGAGATTAATAGTTCATGGCTGGGAGAACTCTTTTCCTGCTCCCAAGACCTGATTGTAGGAAGGGATACGTTAAGCCGCTCGGCAAGCATGGCTTGTGTATCTCCATGGTCTTTTCTTATTTCTGACAAGCGTTCTCCAATCATATTGTCACCTCGTTCTATTTAGTATAACAATTCTTATTATTTTTCATTTAAAATAATATAAATATTGATACCTTTGGACGAAAGTGGTATAATTCTTATTACATTATTCCCGATTAATATAAATCTTATTGGTTAGGAGGAATATTATGTCAAACCAGAAAAAGCTATGGATTGAGACAATGCGATATCTTCGAGAGACATCGGGAAGTCTTTATACTAACCAAATAGTTGATTTTTGGCGAGGAATGAATTACACAAAAAGCAAAGAGCTGTTACAAAATGTTGTTGATCCAAATGATATCGTATCTTTTTTGAATAACTGCCCATATAGACTAAACATATCCGAATGTCTTGTAAAATCGGATGGCAATGGAGCGATATATACTAACCCATCTGCGAGACAATTCTATGATTATCTAATATACCGCTATTCAGACGATTCATATGGGCAGTATCAGTACAATCGATATCTTTACGAAAGAAAAGTGAGCCGTTCTCCACGAGAGAATCATTATGTGAAAGATAAGGAGCTTTTAAGGTCTCCTGTCCTGAGTATAGAAGAAGGGAAAATCTATATTGATTTTAGCAAGCTTTCAAGAGGAGACACCCCTTGTATTATTGAAAATTTCCGGCTGGAGGACTATATACTAAAAATAATAAGTGATAATAAAAGAAAGCTTGGAAAGGGCTTTTTGAATAATGAGGAACCTCTAATAATAGCTGGTTTGGTGGCGAATGGAGTGATATTTACAGGGGATACAAATTTAAGTCTTTCATATGGTACTAGGAAAATTCTTATGATGATTAATCACATGAGCTTTAACAGATGTACATTTGCGGGAAATGTATATATCCAAAATCTGTGTTTCGACCTTAAGGGTAGAAGCGGCACGGGCGAATTAGTGGGGGTTAGCTTTAGAAATGCACGTTTCTGTAATAAAGTGGAATTTCGGGATTGCGACATATATGGAGACAATTATGGATCGGAGATTTCTTTTGAGGATGCAAGATTTTGTGCGGAGGAATTAGATAAGGGCGGGAGCTTGACATTTTCCAACGTGAAGTTCAGGCATACGAAGGTTAATATGTTTCAGACAGTTTTTGGCGACTATATTGTGCAAGGGACACAAAACACATTCATGAAAGGAAGCAGGCTGTGTATCCAAAATTCCTCTTTCGGAGATAAATCGAAAATTATATGTGATTCCATGCAGATGAGGTCAGGGGAGATTGTATTTAGAAATATTCCTTCTCTGCCGGAAGTGAGCGTTTGCCTTGAGCCTGTACCATATTGTGGTATGAGTTCTAAAAAAGATATTTCCCAAGGCGGGCGGAGCCAAGGGGATTCTCTATGGACTGGACAGAGAATCGGTTTGCGAGTGTACAGGTCACGCTGCGGGTGGAAAAGGTGAAGGTGTATCAGCCGTTTGTCCTATCTAATATGGAAAAGGTATTCTTGGATGAGGTCACCAATTATTCTACGATCATTGATAGCAGCGACTGGAAGGAAATTGTGAGACTTGAGAATGGTACGGCAAATGAGGTAAAGCATCTCAAGGACACAAAGAATAGATTGCTTCAGGCAACGCTTTATTATGCTATGGAGGAAATGGTGACGCTGAGATTTCAGGAAAAGAATCTTTTATGCGTCAAGCTGGCGGTAATGTACAATTTGCTTAAGGTCAATTTCCAGCAGCAGGGGCGCTATGATGAGGAGGATATGGCACTGATTCTATATATGAAATATCGTCCTTACCAACTGGTACCTGACGTAGGAACCTTGCGCCAAAAAGTAAAACTCGGCTTTACATTGTGTATACATAATTTGCTGAAAATGATAGGTTTATATGGTTTGTCTCCGGGACGGATATTGTTGGTGATGCTATTTTGGATTGTGTCATTTGCAATAGTTTATGGGGGGCTGGGCATTGAGGGTTTTGATTCATGTCAATTAGTGAGTTCTTGGGGAATTGGTGACGGGATGCTCTCAAATATGTGCGGGGCTGTCATTTATAGTTTGTTGTGCATTATGCCGTTTCCGTCACGGTTTGCAGCAAATGGGTTGCTTATATCGTTGTTTTCTGCAGCAGAAAGCTTCATAGGGGTGTTCCTTTTTGGATATCTGTCCTTTGCAGTTGTTAAGAAAACACTCAGAAATTAGAAATTGCCATACAGCCGAATTGTATGGTTGATGAGTGCGGAAGGAGAAAAAATGAAAAAATCAAAAAGTACAAGGGGTGTCAGACGGGTATTAAGCAGCATTCTTGCTGTGATAATGGTGTTATCCACATTTATGGGTGTGGATGGTCTGTCGGCACAGGCGGCGGAAGTCGTACAATATGAAACGGATACCAACGAGTCAGAGGTTCCTGAGAAAGGGAGCGAGATTGGGGAGTTACGGGAGGGAACAACCGACGGACAGGCATTTTTTAACGTTGTGTCTATGTCGGCAGCAGGAGATGCGGAAGTCTCACGAATCCAATGGCTCACGGAATTGACCACGGTCTTTGAGATGACGGTGGAGGAGGATAATTATCCTGACAATTATTATTCTGATATCACTTCCGATGATGCAAATTACTATGAGGTAATGCTTGCCACAGAATTCGGGTTGGTTGACGTGGAGGCGGGAGATCCGTTCTGTCCGAACGATGCTGCCACAAGAGAATTCGCGGCGCACACGCTGAATCTATGCATGGGCTATATGTCGGACGAGGGGGTTACATATACATTCAATGAAAAGGATGCGGTTACTTATCCGGATGATATTCAAATTGCCATAGACAAGGGGTGGATTGCGCTTTCTGGCGGAGATTTTCTGCCGGAACAGGGTATCACCACGGCTGAAAAGGATGGGATGATTGCTGAGGCGGCGAAAGCCATAGAAAGGACAAGGATTGATGAGAATTACGATAACAAGTATGAATTCTTGGAGGACGTGATTGTTATTCCGAACGGGACGGAAGCTTCTGTGTCGGGGGAGGATGAACTGACTATTTACAACTGCGGTCTGGAGATAAAGGCAGGTGATAAATTTGTCATTTTTTCCGGTGACCTTCCAATTGGACGCAGGGCTGTGTCTGTGGAATCGGTCAACGATAGTCTTGTCATAAAGATGGAAAGCGTCGAAACAGCAGAAATATTTGCAGAGCTGGATATTCAGGGCAAAATAGAGTCTGACCTGACACAGGTTCATGCTGTGAATGAAAATGCTGAGATATCATATTTTGTAGGGGGGACTAAAGAGAAAAACTTCTCAGATGGAGTAGAATACAGTTCACTGGAAGCGGTAGGGAATAGTAAAATCAGTGCGGTGCAGGTTAAGGAGACTTACGATGTGTCGGACGAGTTCAGAAACACATATGGCTTGGAGAAAGGGAAGAAGGTAGAGATTTATTGTCGTGTGTTTGACCAATATGCAGATTACAGTAGTTACTGGAATAAGAAAGTATGGAATGGCAAGGCAAATGCTTATTTTATAGGAGAGTTAGCGGTTTCCTTTCATTGCAATGTCAGTGTGGACGCATTGGAGGATTTAGGAATCTCGAATGGACAAACAATTTGTAAGGTCAATATTGATCCGTTGGGAATCATTTCGATAGACGTAAAATTGGAACTGGAAGCCAAAGGCGAGGTGATGCTGGAGTGGTCAGGTTACATTAGTGCGGGTATTGGATGGGATAACGAATCTGGATTCTATTTGCAAAAGAATTTTAACAAAAAGTCTTTTACAATTGCTGCAAAGGTCGAGGTTTCCATGGGAATTAGGGCGGAGATTAAGTTTGATGTTGGTTTTTTAAAAGGAAGCGCATATGCGGAGGCGGGAGCAAAAAGCACTATCACTTCCACTACATATATTGAGGACGAACCTCCATACAATTGCACCCATATGAGAGCGCATTTGTATGTAGTTATTGGATGTTCGGCAAAGCTAGACCTTGGGGTATGGAAAGAATCATGGAGTAAAGACTGTAAACTCATCTCTGAGGTGAATAGTCCTGTTCGGGTGGTCAAGCATTATGAAGACGGTCTAGAAGTTCCTTATTGCACTAGAGACAATAAGACTTCTTCCGAGGATGGCTCCGGTTCAAGTATAACAAAAAAGTATAAATATTATACTCCGTTTTATTCCCGATATGCACAGAGTGGTATCAATAGTGGCACCGGATCTAATGGACAGCCCTATACGATTTTCGAGTATTCCAAGGGAGACGGCGACCAGATTACAATCACAAAGTTTAACGGGAATGTGTCTGCATTGAGTATCCCTGAAAGCATTGACGGATATACGGTGACGGCGATTGGGGGCAATGCGTTTAAGGGGAATACGAAGCTGCATATGGTAGTGATACCGGATACGGTGACGGAAATAGGGAGTGGTGCATTTAGTGGATGTAGTAACTTGGCAAATGCGATATTGTCAAAGTCT
This sequence comes from Muribaculum sp., assembly GCA_023663505.1. Classification (GTDB taxonomy): domain Bacteria; phylum Bacillota; class Clostridia; order Lachnospirales; family Lachnospiraceae; genus Acetatifactor. The sequence continues at coordinate 10,314 of JAMPHH010000039.1, read as the reverse complement.
TTAACAAGCCTTGGAGATAATGCTTTTTATAATTGTGATGAGCTAGAATCCATAGAGATTCCCAAGACACTCAAAGGAGGCGATAATGTCATATTTTATGGGAATCGTGGTGCATTTAATGGGTGCAGCAAGTTGAAAGACGTAAAGTTTGAAGATGGTGTAACGGAAATATGTGGCAACCTTTTTTCAGGGTGTGATGGATTGGAAAAAATAGTGATTCCAGAAACAGTGACAAAAATTCAACCACAGGCATTTGAAAGTTCAGGTTTGTCGGAAATCATTATTCCAAACAGCGTTACAGAAATAAAGTCATCGGCATTTAAAAATTGCAAAAAACTCAGTGCTGTGAAAATCCCCAATAGCGTTGTGAGTATAGGCAGTGGTGCATTTAGCGAATGTAGTAGTTTGGCAAATGTGATATTGTCAAAGTCTTTAACAAGCCTTGGAGATAATGCTTTTTATAATTGTGATGAGCTAGAATCCATAGAGATTCCCAAGACACTCAAAGGAGGCGATAATGTCATATTTTATGGGAATCGTGGTGCATTTAATGGGTGCAGCAAGTTGAAAGACGTAAAGTTTGAAGATGGTGTAACGGAAATATGTGGCAACCTTTTTTCAGGGTGTGATGGATTGGAAAAAATAGTGATTCCAGAAACAGTGACAAAAATTCAACCACAGGCATTTGAAAGTTCAGGTTTGTCGGAAATCATTATTCCAAACAGCGTTACAGAAATAAAGTCATCAGCATTTAAGGATTGCACAAGATTAAATGTTGTGGAGATGCCCGATAGCGTGACTTTCATGGGTACCTACATCTTCTCTGGTTGTACCAAACTGACCACTGTCAAGTTGCCTAGTGAAAGAGTAAACATCGCTGAAGGAACTTTTAAGGATTGTACTTCTCTGATAGCAGTTACACTTCCAGAGACGGTTGAGGCAATCCGAAAATATGCCTTCCAAAACTGCACCAGCCTCGCCAACATCAATTTCCCAGCCAGTCTGGTGACCATAGAGGAGCGGGCGTTTGACAATAACACGGCTCTTGCGAAAGCGCAGTTTGGAGAACAATTGCAAACAATCGCTACCTATGCGTTTCACAACTGCGATACACTTACCAGCATCACTATCCCCGATAGTGTGACAACTATCGGCACTTATTGCTTTGCTGACTGTGAGGTATTGAAGGATTTAAATTTGGGGACGGGGCTTACGGAGATTCCTGCTTACGCTTTCAATCTCTGCCCTGCCTTGGAGTCGGTGGTTTTGCCTTATCGCATTGCAACGGTGAAGGACAATGCTTTTACCAATTGTACCAAACTCACGGAGTTGACTGTTCCTCGCGGGACGATGAGTATCGGAACCAATGCAGTCAGCTATCCCACGAAGATGACAGTCTATGGGATATCCGGCACTTATGCCCAAGAGTGGGCAGATAAGGTAGGGGCGACTTTTGTGAATCGGGAGATTTCTGCTGCGACAGTGACCTTGAACAAAGGAGAGCTGACTATGATCAAGGGGAAGAAGGAGACGCTGGTCATGTCGGTAGCTCCTGCGAACTTTACCGATGAGGTGGTCTGGAAAAGCAGTGACGAAACGATTGCAACGGTCTCCGACGCAGGTATTGTCACTGCCAAAGGGCTTGGGGAGGCGACCCTTCGTGTCACGGTAGGAAATATGAGTGCGTCATGTAAGGTACTGGTGGTACAGCCGGTTACAAGCATTTCTTTGAATAAGACCAGTCTTTCTTTGGAGGCGATGGAAACATACACATTAACAGCTTCCGTAGGACCGGGGACAGCCAATGATAAGACTGTGACATGGAGCACTTCGGATGAAAATGTAGTCGCCGTGGAACAGACAGGGGTTGTGACCGCCTTGCGGAAGGGGACAGCGACCATAACGGTGACCGCTAATGACGGAAGCGGTGTTTCCAGAAGCTGTACCGTGACCGTGACGAGCAGCACTGTCTTCTGTGAGAGCTTGGAGCAGCTGGAGAGCTTGCATAATTATGAGAACGATTGCAAAGATGTGTGGGTATATACCTTGACTGGCGCAGATTCTCTAAATGTGACATTTGATGAGAGGACAAATATAGAGGAGGATTTTGACTATCTATACATCTATGACGGAAAGGGTACCCTGATTGGGAAATACACTGGGACACAATTGGCGGGCAAGACCGTTCAGGTTACAGGGGACACTATCAAGATTAAATTGGATTCAGACAAGAGCGGAAATGCATGGGGCTTTAAGGTTGCGAGTATTACGAAAAACGGTGAAGGCGGAGCTTCTGGGGATGTGTCTGGCGGTAATGCAGGCGGAGGCACGGAAGGCGGTGATGGAGGAGACGATAACAGCGACATTCCTCAGACAGGTCTGCATGTGAAATTGTTAAATGGCTCTGTCTACACATATACAGGAAGCGCAATCAAGCCGTCCATTCGTGTGACTAATAATGGTGTGAGGATGACAGAGGGTGTGGACTATACTGTTCAATATAGTAATAATGTCAAGGCGTCTAACGGAGTCACGAAAGAGAATGCTTTGCCCAAGATTACCGTGACAGGGCGCGGGAATTATAGCGGTAAGGCATCAGTGAACTTTTCGATTGATCGAAAGAGTCTTACGGGTTTGGACAATGGTGCGAATAATTTACCTGAATTGTGGTGTCCTGAGAAACTGGCGGTTGCCTTGAATACTAAAGCTTCACCCGTGTTGTTCTATGATGGGCGGAAGCTCGGGAGCAAGGATTATGATTTGAGCACCAGTGCGAACAGCGTGGTCAAACCGGGTAAGATAACCGCCGATTGCAAATTGTATGTGATTGGCAAGGGCAATTATACCGGGGCTGTTGCGATAGAGATTAAGGCAGTTGAAAAGAATGCTCTCAAGAAGCTATCTGTGAGCCAAGCCAAGGGCTTTGCGGCGAGTTATGATGGCAGGGAGCATAGACCTGTGTTTGGGCAGTTGAGCATTGGGGCTGATGTGGAGGTGACTGCAAAGGGAGAATCAGACGTGCTGCAGGAAGGACGAGACTATTATGTGGTGTTCCCTGCTGATACGGTAAGCGCGGGTACAGTGAAGTACAGTGTAATAGGTATGGGAGAGTATAGCGGTATCGTTACAAAATCATATAAAATTACTCCGCTCAAGGCTTCCGAAAGCGAGATATCGGTGACCTTTGCCAAGCAATCGGAAGGATATCCGTACAGTATGGCGGGGGTGACGGTATCTAAGCTTGCTGTGACATATCACAGCGGACTGCCTGATGAGAAGCAGTTGGTTGCCGGTCAGGATTACAAGGTTTCATATAGCGGCAATAAGAAAGTGGGTACTGCCAAGCTTAAGATAACCTTCCTTGGAAATTATAAGGGAAGCCGACAGCAGACCTCCAATTTTAAGATTCATAAGGCAAATTTGGACGAGATGGGGCAAAAAGTAGTAATTGCGGTATCAGACAAAATCTACAAAAAAGCGGGGGTCTACAAATCAATGCCTAGTATCAGCATTGATGGCGTGATGCTTAAAAGCTCTGATTATGCAGCGAGCTATGAATATAAAGATGCGGCTGGGCAATGGAAAGCTATGGATAAGGGGAATAAATTAGATTTGAACTTAATGGGTATGGATTCTGTCACGGCGCGGGTGGTGATTATAGGAAAAGGGAATTTTAATAGTGATATTAAACACCGTTTGACCAAAGAGTATCGGATATGCAAGCCTAAAGAAGGTGAGTTTGACTTGTCCAAAGCCAAAGTAACTTTCTATGACAAGAATAACAAAAAGGTAACCAAATTGACCTATACGGGTGAGGAGGTGACCCCTTATCGTGTTGAGGTAGTTTGCAAGGGGAGTAATGGAAATGTAACGCTCGCTGACAATCAATATACCATAAATTATGTGAACAACGTGAATAAGGGCAGGGCTACGGTTGTGCTTACCGGAACAGGTGTGTCATCGGGTGGTGATTCCTTTGTGGGGAGTAAGAATGTAGCTTTTAATATTGTGTCAATGGGTATGAAGGGTAATGCTGTTTTTGATAACTTATCGTCGGCACAATCTAAACTTTTGCAAGGTTTATGGCAATGGGCTTATTAGGGTGAGTCCTACCGTAAAGTTGACTGCAAAAAGCGTTAGTAGCTCTAATAGAGTTACTACAAAAATGGCTATGTGGAAACGCATAGCCATTTTTGCGGTTTTATTTCTTTTATAGATCATATTACAAATAAATTTTCCTGCTTTGGATATGGACTTATTATACCATGTTATACCACGCCTATTAGCCAAAATCAATAAAATGTTAAAAATGGCTAATAGAGAATGGTAATAAATTTTTTATACTTTTTTTATTGATTTATGGGAAGAATGTGGTATCATTGTTATACAAGTGATAGAACAAATGGGCAGAGATGTGGAAAAGGGGGAGTATCATATGAATATTCAGAAGTTCACACAGAAGTCGATGCAGGCGGTTGATGGCTGTGAGAAGCTCGCCTATGAATACGGCAATCAGGAGATTGAGCAGGAGCATCTGCTATACAGCCTCCTGACCATAGAGGACAGTCTGATACTGAAGCTTGTCGAGAAGATGGGGATTCAAAAGGAGCATTTTGTCAACCGCGTGGAGCAGGCGTTGGCGAAGCGCGTGAAGGTGCAGGGCGGGCAGGTCTATATCGGGCAGTATCTCAATAAGACGCTGATCGGAGCGGAGGACGAGGCAAAGCAGTTAGGGGACGAATATGTGTCTGTGGAGCATCTTTTCCTTGCCATGATCAAGGAGCCAAGCAGGGAGATCGCCCAGATTTGGAAGGAATACGGGATTACCAGAGAGCGGTTTCTGCAGGCGCTCTCCACGGTCAGGGGGAATCAGCGTGTGACCAGCGACAATCCCGAGGCGACCTATGATACCTTGGAAAAGTACGGGCAGGATTTGGTGGAGAAGGCGCGCAATCAGAAGCTTGACCCTGTGATCGGCAGGGACAATGAGATTCGCAATATCATTCGTATCCTTTCACGCAAGACCAAGAATAATCCTGTGCTGATCGGCGAGCCGGGCGTGGGCAAGACTGCCGTGGTGGAGGGGCTTGCACAGCGTATCGTGCGGGGTGACGTGCCACAGGGCTTGAAGGATAAGACGATCTTTGCGCTTGACATGGGCGCGTTGGTGGCGGGAGCCAAGTATCGGGGCGAGTTTGAGGAGCGGTTGAAGGCTGTCCTTGAGGACGTGAAGAAGAGCGACGGACAGATTATTCTTTTTATTGACGAGCTGCACACCATTGTGGGTGCGGGCAAGACGGACGGGGCATTGGACGCGGGCAACATGCTCAAGCCCATGCTCGCAAGAGGGGAGCTTCACTGTATCGGAGCTACCACCTTGGACGAATATCGGCAATATATTGAGAAAGACCCCGCCTTGGAGCGGCGTTTTCAGCCCGTGATGGTAGATGAGCCCACGGTGGAGGATACCATTTCGATACTCAGGGGCTTGAAGGAGCGGTATGAGGTCTATCACGGCGTGAAAATCATGGATAACGCGTTGGTGAGCGCAGCCGTGCTCTCCAACCGATATATTTCCGACAGATTCCTGCCGGATAAGGCAATCGATCTGGTGGACGAGGCGTGCGCGTTGATCAAGACCGAGCTGGACAGCATGCCCACGGAGCTGGACGAGCTGCAGCGAAGATGTATGCAGATGGAGATTGAGGAGGCGGCTCTGAAGAAAGAGGACGATAAGCTGAGTCAGGAAAGATTGGCGCAGCTCCAAAAGGAGCTTGCGGAGTGTAAGGAGGAGTTTTCGAGCCGCAAGGCGCAGTGGGATAATGAGAAGGCTTCCGTGGATAAGCTCTCCAAGCTCCGTGAGGAGATCGATCGTGTGAACAATGAGATTCAGATCGCCCAGAGAGAGGGCAATCTTGAGAGGGCGGCGGAGCTTTCCTATGGGACGATGCCCGATTTGAAAAAGCAATTGCAGCAAGAGGAGGAGCGGGTGAGCGCGGGCGAGCTGACGCTGGTGCGGGAGAAGGTTTCCGACGAGGAGATTGCGCGGATCATCTCCCGTTGGACGGGGATCCCCGTGTCAAAGCTCACGGAGAGCGAGCGCAACAAGACCCTGCATCTCGACGAGGAGCTGCACCGCAGGGTAATGGGGCAGGACGAGGGCGTCACCAAGGTGACAGAGGCGATTATCCGCTCCAAGGCGGGTATCAAGGACCCCACCAAACCCATTGGTTCCTTCCTGTTCATGGGACCTACGGGCGTGGGCAAGACAGAGCTTGCCAAATCCTTGGCGGCGGCGCTTTTTGACGACGAGAATAATATGGTGCGGATCGATATGAGCGAATATATGGAGAAATATTCCGTGTCCCGCCTGATTGGGGCGCCTCCCGGATACGTGGGCTATGAGGAGGGTGGTCAGCTCACGGAGGCTGTGCGCAGGAAGCCTTACAGCGTGGTGCTTTTTGACGAGATAGAGAAAGCGCACCCTGATGTGTTCAACGTGCTCCTGCAGGTGCTTGATGACGGGCGGATCACGGATTCCCAAGGTCGTACCGTGGACTTCAAGAATACGATATTGATCATGACCTCCAATATCGGCGCGCATTATCTGTTGGAGGGCATTGATGAGGACGGCAGTATCCGTCCTGATGCGGAGGAGGCTGTGATGAATGAGCTGCGGGCGCACTTCCGTCCTGAGTTCCTAAACCGCTTGGACGAGACGATTCTGTTCAAGCCCTTGACCAAGGAGAATATCGGCGGCATCATCAAGCTGATCATCGCGGATTTGAACCGCAGGCTCTCCGACAGGGATTTGAGCATAGAGCTGACGGCGGGAGCGGAAGGGTTCGTGGTGGAGCAGGCATATGACCCTGTTTACGGGGCGAGACCGCTCAAGAGATATATTCAAAAATATGTGGAGACGCTCGCTGCAAAGCTGATCCTGTCTGATAAGGCGGAGAGCGGGGACGTGATCCTGATCGACGAGGAGGGAGATGGGTTGACTGCAAGAGTCAAGTGAGAATCGTAACAGTTCAGATTTTAAATACATGCCGATTCTGATATGTCATTGACAAATTAGAATCGGCATGTATAATTTATGTTATATTCAGCCTATGTCAGCATTATCGCCAACAATTCCTTGGAATATGATGAAAAGCTTATCGCAACACATTTGGAGCGGGTGTATACGGGCGCGGTATTGGCGCTCAGGGAAGCAGCACAGAAATGAGGTAAAATAAGAGAATGAGAAAAACGAATAAAGTAATAATTATCTTAATGGTCATAATGGCGGCTTTGTCATTTACAAACATCTTGAATCTAAAGGTTGACGGGGAGACGCTCAATCTAGCAGGCTTGTCCGTTATTCTCGGGATTATAGCCTTTTTTACCACCAGAAAGACCAACGAATCTAAAGCCGAGGGTTTGGATATCAAGTCCTTTGCAGGTGCGTTAAGGGATAAAAGGGTTATCCTGTTTCTCCTGATGCCGATGCTGATGAATATTCTAAGCTTTTTGATTGCTGATCTTTGCCTGCCGGAGTACATAGAGCATTTAGGCTCGAGAACAAGCTTTTTAGACGCGTCCGAGCTGCCGAAATTGATTTTGGAATTGCTTGTGATGGCGTTGGGGGAGGAAATAGCGTGGAGAGCCTTTTTCCAAAAACAGGCTTCAAAAATCATGCCGTCACCGCCGACGTTGCTCATTACGTCAATCCTGTTTGCGATGGGACATTTTAATTTTGGAGGTGCGGTGATTGTTTTATATGATTTGGCGTTTATTTTTATCAACTCATTATTCTACGGTCTTGTATTCAAAAGGACAGACAATGCATGGTGCAGCGCATTGGCGCATTTTCTCGCCAATGTATTGGGGGTGTTCCTGTTAAATATTTTTATGTAAATATCGGAATCGGTGATTTTGTGGGATATTTTAATGGAATTGTGGGGGTGTACATGATATAATAAGTCAATATTCAAGGCAGAGAACGGGCGAATGGAGCCATACGGGAACGAGGAGACAAAATAAACAGGAAGGACAAAAGCAAGAATGATTTCTGCAATTTATGACAGGAGAAGCATAAGGAAATTCATAGATAAACCCGTATCTGACAAAGATATTACAGACATTATTCAAAGTGGAATAAAAGCACCGTCATCTAAAAATAGGCAGCCGTGGAAATACATTGTGGTACAGGGAAACGCGAAGGAAGAAATGCTAGAGGTTTTCCGTCAAGGAATTAAGCGGGAAGAAAGCGATAGTGCGCTACTGCCTAAAAGCAAACAAAATCTAGCTTCTGCAAAACACACTATTGATATCATGGCAGAAGCACCAACCATAATTTTTGTTGTGAATTCACTTGGTAAAAGTATTATGGAAGAATTAACACCAGAAGAACGTGTTTATGAAATCTGCAATATTCAATCTATCAGCGCTTCTATACAAAACATGCTTCTTGCCGCTACCGAAAAAGGAATAGGAACTCTTTGGATATGTGATATTTATTTTGCATATTCGGAATTGTGTAAATGGCTGGATAATGATGGTCAACTAATTGCGGCTATTGCATTTGGCTATCCAAATGAATTTCCTGACGAAAGACCACGCAGGAAGATTGAAGACGTAGTTGAGTGGAGAAAATAATTTACTGGTTCAAAAATGAAATTATTCGGTTGCAGATTGGATAATTCAAGATTTGTAGGAGTAGAGGAATGCATCATATTTTTATACATGGCTTAGGTCAAACTCCTGCCAGTTGGGACAATTTAATTGCGCAATTAGACCTTGATAAGTACAGTGTGTGCCCTAATTTGACTGAGATATGTCAAGGAGAACGGGCAGCCTATAAAAATCTTTACGAAGGCTTTACAAAGGCTTGTTCTAAATTTGATGGACTGATAGATTTATGTGGCTTGTCTCTGGGCGGTGTGTTGGCTTTAAATTATGCCATTGAGCATTCGGAAAAGGTAAACTCCTTGGTGCTTATTGCCGCACAATATAAAATGCCTAAAGGATTATTAAGGCTTCAGAATGTACTTTTTCAATGTATGCCGAAATCTATGTTTCATCAGACGGGATTTGGAAAGAAGGAGTTTATTGAGCTTTGTAAGACCATGATGGAATTGGATTTTAGCGGCTCTATACAGAAAGTCTCTTGTCCTACATTGATTGTGTGTGGGGAGCGGGATTCTGCGAATAAAAAGGCATCTGTGGAGCTGGCAGGTCTATTGAGGGACGCAGAGCTTCAAATCATTAGTGGCTCAGGGCATGAGGTTAATGTGGAAGCACCTGAAAGACTGGCAGAAGCGCTTCGTGTATTTTATGGGAAGATGTAATATATTCACATATATGTTAAAGAATCTAAAGCTCCGGAAGGAGTTCATTGGCGAGAGTGATAAGCAGCATTCCGAGACAAGCATTAAACCATATAACCGCTTTGTGGGCATTTATATTAAGCAGAAAAATTGAGTTGAAATTTTGTCTCGAAAATTATATAATAATCGTGACAAAATGAGGAGAGTGCTTTCATGGCAAGTGGAATTTATGTGCAAATAAAGCGGAGAATAGAGTTGGCTGAAGCGGGAGCTGTATTTTTAACATCAGATTTTACGGATATAGCAACAGCATCAACTGTAAGAAAATGTCTCGGAAGACAGGTTGAAGAAAAGAATATACGGAGAATTATGGACGGAGTGTATGAAAAGCCCATATACAGTAATCTGCTTAAAGAGTATATTCCGGCAAATCCTGATGCGATAGCGTATGCTATTGCCAGAAGTTTTCGTTGGAGCATTGCTCCGTGTGGAGACGTTGCATTAAATAAGTTGGGACTATCAACACAGGTGCCGGTTGTCTGGTCGTATATCAGTGATGGACCATATAGAAAGTTTTCTTGGGATAATATTACGCTGTCTTTTAAACATCGTACAAATCGGGAAATTTCATTTATGTCTGAAACAACAACTTTGGTTGTTGAGGCGTTAAAGACATTGGGAAAAACTCGTGTTGATGACAGTGTCATTTTGAGTTTAAGAAATAGATTGCCTGAAGCGGAGAAGAAAAAGATGATAAAGGAAGCAACAGGTGTAAGTGAATGGATATACGCAATAATCAAAAAGGTGTGTGCTGAATAATGAAAGAGGTTGCAACAGTAAAGAGGATTTATTAAAAGTGAAATTTGAAGTGGAGGTGATGCCAAATGTGGATAGCGCTTGCCTTGTTATCGGCTGTTTTTGCGGCGCTTACCTCGATACTTGCCAAAGTCGGTATCGATGGCGTGAATTCCAATCTCGCGACGGCAATCAGAACCGTTGTTGT
>JAMPHH010000038.1 GCA_023663505.1 Muribaculum sp. | reverse complement strand
AAGATGGACAGTGGGAGGTTACGTTACAGAAGGTTCAGGACGGGTACTTGTTCGTTTCTAATGTAAGGGCGGAATAAAGCTGCAGAGGGAACGGCGTGAGAAGAAACTCTCAAACTATTTATTGTCACATTTTGCAAAATTTATTCCCGCGAGCAATGAGCCAAGTGCCATGCTTGCATGAGCATTTGGCGAATGCCGCGAGGGTCAATACCCCGCTGCTCTGCAGCGTTGCAAGCTTGATGCCCCGTTGCTTGCAGCGGGGTTGTTGACTTGGTAGAAAAAGGAAATGCTGCTCCGTTATCAATATAGATGCGAAATGTGTCAGATAGTGCGAAGAAGAATTATGAAAAGCATGAAAAAACCATTATGGTGCGTGTTGGAATTTTAACCTGAGTGAGCAGTACAACGCCGTGGCGGGGGAGGAGGAGTATTATTAGTGGAATCCCGTGGCGATTTACCAAGCGGAAGGGGAGGAACGTGTTTATATCAGTTGGAGTGCGAGCGGCACCCCCCTGCCGAGAGCTATGGTTTATGGGGGAATATACTGTCAGGAAAGACTTTGACAAAAAAATACGGAAATAATGCAGGCACCATTTCCGCTAAAAAACCGCTGTTTTTTGTTCGTCAATATTTATTATACCACTATTCTGCGAAAAATCAAGCTATTTTCGATATTTGTTGCAAAGGTAAGATATGGTTTTTGAAACAAATCGGTAACTTTCTATGATAGTATCGTTTCTTTCAAAGTATATCTTATGCTTTAGCATCCGATTTGTGAACAATTCGTTTAGTTCGCTGATTCCCTTTTGTTTAATGCCTTTGCTTTTGATAAGCCGGACATACACATATACCAAACAGATAAAATCATGGATGACAGGGTTGCTCATCCATTTTTCTTTTTGGTTCTGTGATATGGTCTTTATTTTGGCAAGCTCGGTCTGGATTTCTTTGGTTTTATGAATTACAACATTATAAGGCGCTTTTAAGCTGTTCAGCAGACAATTGTTGTGTGCAGCCGCATTCCGTAAAAACTTGACTGACCAAAGAAAGCTGCTATAATCTTCGGGAGATTTGTAAATGGAATAGTAAAGTTGGTATAAATCAACAAATTTCCCAAAAGACAATACCTCAACAATTTCCCACATGGCATAGTTGTCGTCATTTTCCTTTCGTTTCCTGATAAGGTTGCTAGCGGCAGAATTGCCAATTTTATCGTATAAATCTTTCCGCCTTGTATAATCTGCATCCAAATATTTCTGGACAATCGAATACCCGTCTTCTTCAGCATTATTGCTCAAATCAAACAGAATCTTTGTCTTTAAAGCATGTTCAATATCAAGAGCCATAGAAAGTATCAGTTTGCGCAGATACATATCTAGCGTTGACAGTTCCTGTAAATAGGAAAAATCCAAGTTCACATACATCCCCGCTTTTGCAGGGATTCGGTACTTCTCATAATTTTTTCCATATGACTTTAGCTTAAAATAATAGTTGTTGTGACTTAAAAAATCAGCAGCTTCTTTTTCTGAAACATATTGGAAAGTTATATTCTTGCTTTTCATGTCCTCAATCTGTTCTTCTATCATGAGTTTTGGTTTTTTCATATATAAAAATCCCCAATGGTTGTTATATTGGCTAGTCGGGCTGCCTTAATTAGAGATTATCACAAAACCAAAGATTCGACAATATTATTCGACAAAAATTAAATTTATTGCTTGATAATGAGGTAAAGAGGTCATGGATTTGTCAGTCTTTTGCGCCAAATGCTTTGACACCTTGACCTTTCTTGGTCTATACTTATCATATGCGGAGGATAAGCTTGTGAAAAAATACACATATGATGATTTTTTGGAGATTATAAAGACGCTGCGCGGTGAGAACGGCTGTCCTTGGGATAGGGAGCAGACCCATATGAGCCTGCGCTCCTGTCTGATGGAGGAGGCTGCGGAGGTGCTGGCAGGTATCCGCATCTATGACCAGACGGGGGATTATGAGAATATGCGGGAGGAATTGGGGGACGTGCTGTTACAGGTGGTAATGCACGCCCAGATTGCCGATGAGGAAGGGCTTTTTTCCATGGAGGACGTGGTGCATGAGGTGGCTGAGAAGATGGTGCGCCGCCACCCTCATGTGTTTGGCGATGTCACGGTGGACAGCTCAGGACAGGTTTTGGAGAATTGGGAGGAGATCAAGCGCAAGGAGAAGGCGGGCAGGAAGCAGGCACAATCGCCCCTGCGCGAGATTCCCCTAGAGCTTCCGTCCCTGACCAGAGCCACGAAGGTGCTCAAGAAGGTGGACAAGCTCTATGAGCCCGGCAATCAATATCAGGATTGTGCAGCGGCTTTGGAGGAGGCGGCAAAGGCTTTGAGACAGTGTGAGCCCGTGGAATACAGTCCGCAGATTGCGGAATGCTTGGGAGATGCGCTTTTGGCGATTGCGGACGTGAGCCGTGTCTGCAAATTGTCTCCGGAACAGATTCTTACTGACAAAATAGAGGAGATAATCAGCGGTTTTGAGGGGTGATTTTCAAAAAATTAGTATAAATACGGTAATTATAGGGAAAAAACCTTGACAAACCGCTCAAAAACCGATATATATATGTATAGACGTTTCAAAAGAAGCATCTAATGTGATACACAAAGTATTATAAAAAAGAAAACCTATTACAGGAGGAGTTCAAAATGAACAAACAAGAACTGATTGCAGCTATGTCTGATAAGGCTGGCATTTCTAAGAAGGACACAGAGGCAGCTTTGAAGGCATTCATCGAGACTGTTACAGACGAATTGAAGAAGGGTGGCAAGGTTCAGCTGGTTGGCTTTGGTACCTTCGAGGTGTCTGAGAGAGCAGAGAGAATGGGTAGAAACCCTCAGACTAAGAAGGCTATTAAGATTCCTGCTTCTAAGTCTCCTAAGTTCAAGGGCAGCAAGCCCCTGAAGGATATGCTTAACGCATAATCACTGAGTAGAGTGGAGAGAACCCTGTTACGGGGTTCTCTTTTCTTATGCACACACCGATGCAAAGCTAGGGAGGATTATTATGAGACTGGATAAATATTTGAAGGTATCGCGGCTGATCAAGCGGCGGACGGTGGCAAACGAGGCGTGTGACAGCGGCAGGGTGCTCATCAATGACAAGCCTGCCAAAGCGTCAGCAAATGTCAAGGAGGGCGATATCATCACCATTAATTTTGGCAACAAGGAAGTGAAGGTAGAGGTTCTGGACGTGCAGGAGACTGTGCGCAAGGAGGAGGCGAAGGAGCTGTTCCGCTATCTCTAGTGCGGTTGAATTTAAGGTCTATTTTAGGGCACGTTTCATATACTTAATTATAGTAATTGTCATTATGAATGCCATTTACTATGGAAAGCTATGGAGGTGCCGCTTATGGAAGATTTGAATTCTAACGTTCGTACACATAAGGTCACGATGGTCAACCGTAAAAATTGTACTTTAAACGGGGTCAATGACGTGCTGTCCTTTGATATTCATGAGGTTTTGTTGGAGACAGAGCAGGGAATGCTGATGATTAAGGGCGACGACCTCCATGTCAGCAGGTTGACACTGGATAAGGGCGAGGTAGATGTAGAGGGCAAGATCGACAGCTTTACCTACTCCGATGTGGCAGGTTTGGGAAATAAGGGAGATTCTTTTTTGGCTAAGCTGTTCCGCTAGGGAGGATATCGCCCATGGCAAATGAAAATGAATTTCTGCTCCATGCCCTGTTTCTGGGTGTTTTTGTCACGTTTGTCTATGATATCCTGCGGATTGTACGCAGGGTTATTCCGCATAACAGCTTCTTTGTGTCTCTGGAGGACTGCCTGTTTTGGGTTTATTGCGCTGTCAGGGTGTTTCTCCTGATGTATCATGAGAGCAACGGAACCCTTCGTTGGTTTGCAATCTTCGGGGCACTCAGCGGAATGTATGTGTATATGAGACTTGTGAGCCCTTGGCTTGTGAAGTACGTGTCTTGGCTGCTTCAAAAGCTGCTCCATATCTTGGGAAGGGTACTGGGGTTCCTGCTGCGTCCCTTTGTGAGCTTGATAAAACGGATTCGGGAGAGCTTGGTGAGGGCTGCCAAGAGACATGCCGTCAAAAAGCAAAAAAAGAAGGAGCTGGGTCGGGGAATCCCGCATAGAATGCGCAAAATCCTAAAAAAGAAGTTGACGTATCTGCGAAAAGTGCTTAAAATGGACATATAAAGGAAGGTATCGCCATGGAAAAGGTAAAGAGGAAAAAAGTTGCATACCGGAAAAGGAATCAGAATCGTCTCAGCATGGTTCTGGTTGCGCTTGTCGTCACTCTGATTACCGTGGCAGTGGCGATGCGCAGCATGGAGCTTACCCAGAGACTTGAGGAGCTTACACAGACGGAGCAGGGCTTAGAGCAGCAAAAGGCGGCGGCAGAGCAGCGGGCGCAGGAGATTGATGAATTTCGCAAATATACACAGACCAAGCGCTATGTGGAGGAGGTCGCCAAGGACAAGCTCGGGCTGATGTATGAGGGAGAGGTTTTGTTTAAGGAGGAGGATTAACCGGAGCATGAAGGGTGCTTCGGTTTTTTTGTCGCAAAAAATTAAGTCAGTCTGTCCCTGTTTTGACAAAAACTGTACCTGACGCTGATTATACTATACTTCACGGATTATAAAGAGAAGGAAGGATAGGTATGATAGCAGCAGTAAAGGAAGCGAGATTATACGGCAAAAGGGATAAAGAGACTGTTCAGGATCATATACGGGTGCCCGAGCTGTGCAGGCAAAGGCTGATGCACTATGCGGAGAGCTTTCGGGAGCTGGCAAAGAGCTTGGAGATAGACGAGAGAAAGGAGCTGCTTTCCGCCGACATGGACAGGCGTGACGTATTGGAGGAAAGGAAATCCTTGGAGCATAGAATGCTCATCAGCGAGAATCTATGTGAGGTGGCGCAGATCATGACCCAATTGGCGGACGAGCTGTATCGCTGCCGCCCCATGGAGGAGAGGTATCGGAAATTTCTGCTCCATGCCCTGAGAGCGGAGAGTATTTATTCCGACCATTTCTGTTATCTGACGGAAAGCGCAGATGACACCCATGCGATCAGTATGACGCTCTACACGGACAAAAAGGGGGGCTGTCCCGCTTCACAGGTTGCGGATATGCTGTCGGTGCTCCTGAATCGGACGTTGCAGTTATCCGCCACCAGTCCGTACATGGTGGAGCAGGAGCCTCACAGCTTCGTGTTCATGGAGGAGGCGAGGTTCGTTGCGCTCACGGGATTTTGCAAGGTGACCAAGGAGAACGAGACCGTCTCAGGGGATCAGTATTCTATTTTGGAATCGGAAAAGGGCAAAATGACCCTCATACTGTCCGACGGGACAGGCTCGGGGGAGAAGGCGAGCCGCGACAGCGAGAAGGTGCTTGATCTGATGGAGAAGCTTCTGGAGGCGGGATATGGAATGGAAGCGGCGGCGAACATGGTCAATGTGACCTTCTTTGCGGGTGGGGAGGAATACAGTCACCCGACCTTGGATATCTGCGATATTAATCTGTACGACGGCGCGTGCAGCTTTCATAAGGTGGGAGGCACCGCTTCGTTCATCAAGCGGGGGACGGAGGTGGAGCGCGTCAGCTATGGGAGTCTCCCCCTTGGGATTTTTCGCAATGTGGAGACGGGCAAAACAGAGAGTCGGCTTCAGGACGGGGATTATGTGATCCTGATGACGGACGGGGTACTGGACGCTCTCGGGGAGGGCAATTACGAGGAGCTTATGGAGCAGGTGATCGCCGAGCTGGACGAGGTGAGCCCCGGGGAGATGGCGGAGAAGCTTATGGAGTTCGCGCTGTGCTCCTGCGGAGGTCATATTCAGGACGATATGACGATTCTCATAGCGGGAATCTGGGAAAATGCAACGGTTTAGCTTGCTTTTTGGCAAAAATTGGGATAGAGTTACTATATATGAGTACAAAGCAAAACAATCAATCTGAGAAAAATAACTTAGAACAAAATAACTTAGGACAAAATAATTTGGAACAAAATAATTTACAACCAAAAATATTTGAGCAAAAAGTTTTTGAGCAAAAAATATTTGAGCAAAAAGTTTTTGCTTATATGGAGGAGCATCAAATGCTGCTGCCCGCGGAGCGGGTGGTGGCGGGGATATCCGGAGGGGTGGATTCCGTTTGTCTTTTATTGATGCTGTCGGAGTGGAGGAGACGTTACGGGCTTGATATGGCGGCGGTTCATGTCAATCACGGTATCCGTCCCGAGGCGGCGGAGGACGCCCGTTTCGTGCAGGAGCTCTGCAAGGAACTGGAGGTGCCCTTTTTCCTGCGGGAGACGGATATCCGCGGCTTGGCTTTAGAGCAGGGGTGTTCTGAGGAGGAGGCGGGGAGGAATTACCGCTATCAGGCATTTCGGGAGATTGCCGGAGAATTTGGCGCGGACAAGATTGCCGTGGCGCACAACCTGAATGACCGCGGGGAGACGATGCTGTTCCACTTATTCAGGGGAACAGGCATCAGGGGGCTTGCAGGGATTCCTCCGGTGCGAGATGGCGTTATCCGTCCTCTTTTGTGTGCGGAACGCCGAGAGATTGAGCGTTATCTGGCGGAGCGGGGACAGGATTACTGCAGGGACGCCACCAATGAGGAGGATACCTATACCCGCAATCGGATTAGGCATCATATATTGTCATATGCAGAGCAGGAGATCGTGTCGGGCTGTGTGCGGCATATGGGGCAGACGGCAGAGCTCCTTGCGGAGACTGAGGACTATATGGAGCAGCAGACCCTTCAAGCCTTGGAGCGCTGCGTGGAGGGAGGATATGTGACAGATGGCAGGGAGGATTCCTATATTTTGAATCGGCAAAGCTTCCTGACCCTTCACCCCGCCATTCAAAAGCGAATGCTGTATAAGCTGCTCAAAGACTTGTCCCCGGGCGCGAGGGATATCGCGCGAGTCCATGTGGAGGATATCCACAGCCTTTTCGTGAAGGAGGGAAACCGCTGTATCTGCCTTCCCTTTGGAATCCGAGGCAGCAGGGAGTATGAGCAGGTTGTGCTGTCGCGGGGACATTCGGCGGAGGGAGCGAAAGGAGTGCAGCCGACGGAGAGTGCGCAATCAACGAAAGGAGCGCAGTCAGCAGAGGGATCGCAATCAGCAAGAGGATTGCAGCCAGCAAAAGTATTGCTGACGGGAAAAGAGCAGGATTTAGAGGGCTTGCAGGCGGATTTTCAGATACTTTCTTTGGGTGATTTGCCGCGAAATAAAGAAAATTCCCTTATTTTTCCACAAAATGAGTATACGAAATGGTTTGATTATGATAAAATAAAAGAATCGCCGGTTTTGAGAACCCGTGTTCAGGGAGATTACCTGACCATTCGGGACGGGCAGGGGAGGCTGTGCCATAAGAAGCTTAAGGACTATATGGTGACGGAGAAAATCCCTGCCGCCAAGCGGGAGCGGCTTCTTGTACTGGCGGAGGGTTCGCATGTTTTATGGCTTGTGGGATATCGCATCAGCGAGTATTATAAGGTGGGTGAGAATACAAAACGGGTTTTACAGGTACAATTAATGTTAAGCTGCGGCAGCAGCGGTACGGAGGAGAAAAATGGCAGAACATATTAGGGTGCTCTTGTCTGAGGAGGAGGTTGACGCCCGCATTCAGGCAATCGGCAGCCAAATCAGTCGGGATTACGCCGGAAGGTCGGTGCATTTGGTGTGCGTGTTAAAGGGCGGAAGCTTTTTCTTGTGTGAGCTGGCGAAACGCATCACGGTTCCGGTTTCTATTGATTTCATGTGTGTTTCCAGTTATGGAAAGGACACCAAATCAAGCGGCGTGGTGAAGATTGTGAAGGATTTGGACGAATCCATTAAGGACAGAGACGTCATCGTGGTGGAGGATATAGTGGACAGCGGGAGGACGTTGAGTTATCTGATGGAAATGCTTGGAGGCAGAAGCCCCGCTTCCCTGAGGCTGTGCACACTGTTGGACAAACCTGACAGGCGTGTGGTAGATGTGGACGTGCATTATACAGGATTTCAGATTCCTGATGAATTTGTAGTGGGTTATGGATTAGATTACGATCAAAAATACCGCAACCTTCCCTATATCGGGGTTGTGGAATTTGATAAGAAAGAGCAGGAGTAGAGGTAAATTGAGACAAAACGGCAGGAATTTAAATTATTATATTATTTGGATTATTCTATTGGTGCTTATGATCATCGGGCTGAATATGTTTCGGAGCAACGAGGTGAGCTACACCAGAAACGCGTTTGTGGCAGATATGGAGTCCGGCAATGTAAGGTCGATCATCATACAGCCCAACAGCGAGACCCCAACGGGTTATCTGGATATAGAGCTCAAAAACGGGATAGAGAGAAGACTGTATGTGACAGACGTGAAGGAGATCGAGGAGCTTGTTCGGACATATGGCTACGATCCCTTGACGGAGGACGTGCAGCGTGAGAGCTGGGTGCTCACAAGCCTGCTGCCCCTGCTGATCGTACTGGCGGTGGGCGTGTTCCTGTTTATGATGATGAATGCCCAGAACGCAGGCGCGGGCGGCGGTAACAAAATGATGAATTTTGGCAAGAGTCGCGCCAAGATGTCCATGGGTGATAAGAACGCAACCTTTGATCAGGTTGCGGGTATGCAGGAGGAGAAGCAGGAGTTAGCGGAGATTGTGGATTTCCTAAAGAGTCCGACCAAGTATACCAGAGTGGGCGCGAGGATTCCCAAGGGCGTGCTTCTGGAGGGACCTCCCGGCACAGGTAAGACCCTGTTGGCAAAAGCTGTGGCAGGGGAGGCAGGCGTGCCGTTCTTTAGCATTTCAGGCTCTGATTTTGTGGAGATGTTCGTGGGCGTGGGCGCGTCCCGTGTGCGTGATCTCTTTGAGGAGGCGAAGAAGAACTCTCCCTGTATTGTCTTTATTGACGAGATTGACGCGGTGGCGCGTATCCGCGGTACCGGAATGGGTGGCGGTCATGACGAGCGCGAGCAGACTCTGAATCAGCTCTTGGTGGAGATGGACGGCTTTGGCGTCAACGAGGGGATTATTGTGTTGGCGGCGACCAACCGCGTGGATATTTTAGACCCTGCAATCCTGCGTCCCGGACGTTTTGACCGTAAGGTTGCCGTGTCCGCTCCGGACGTTCAGGGGCGGGAGGATATTTTGAAGGTTCATTCCAAGAACAAGCCCTTGGCGGAGGACGTGAACCTAAAGCAGATTGCCCAGACCACGGCGGGCTTTACCGGTGCGGATCTGGAGAATCTTTTGAATGAATCCGCGATTAACGCGGCGAAGGAGAGCCGCGGCTATGTGACACAGAAGGATATCAAGGACGCGTTTGTGAAGGTGGGCATCGGGACGGAGAAAAAGAGCCGTATCATCTCTGACGAGGAGAAAAGGATTACCGCCTATCACGAGGCGGGACATGCCATATTGTTCCATGTGTTGCCTGACGTGGGACCTGTGTATACGGTCTCTATCGTGCCTACGAGCTCCGGAGCGGCGGGCTATACCATGCCCCTTCCGGAGAAGGACGAGATGTTTCTTACCAAGGGTAAAATGATGCAGGATATCATGGTATCGTTGGGCGGCAGAATCGCGGAGGAACTTATCTTTGACGATATCACTACGGGCGCCTCCAGTGATATCAAGCGCGCTACCAAGACTGCCCGCCGTATGGTGACGCGCTTTGGCATGTCGGACAATATCGGCGTGATCTGCTATGATGACGACAACGGGGAGGTGTTTATCGGTCGCGACCTTGCCCACACCAAGAGTCATAGCGAGGCTGTTGCCGCCGAGATTGACAGAGAGGTGAAACTCATCATAGACGAATGCTATGCCAAGGCGAGGGATATCATATCCGAGCACATGAGCGTATTGCACGATTGTGCGAAGCTTCTTTTGGAGAAAGAGAAGATTACCCGTGAGGAGTTTGAAGCGCTGTTTCCCGCATAAATATGTGAATAGTGCACAAATATGAAAGCTCATTTTTGTAAACTTTGTGAATTATGAGAATAGTCAAAACAGGGGGACAATGCTATTATAATATGCGTAACCCCCCAATACATTATAGTTTTTTGCTATACCCCATAAGTAAGAAATACCTTCTCTAAAAAAGGCAGCTTGTTGGCTGTCTTTTTTACGTTGTGGCGGGAATGGAAATATCTATTGAAAAAAATCCTTTTTTTGGGTAAAATATAAGCTAGGTTAATATTGTAACTTTGGAAGGCGGACTGTTTGTCGGAAAAAGTGAATAAGAAAGGGCAGAAAACATGGATTTAGAACATTTACGGCGCGCAGAGTACAATCAACAATATATCGCGGGAATGCGTCCGGTTTTTAACCGCAGGGCTATTTTTTCCGATACCACGAAGGAATTTGTGACTCCCGCGGAGCCGTCGGCTTATGACTTGGTGACGATACGGATTCGCACGGCGAAGAATAACGTGGACAGAGTGTTCCTTGTATGCCAAGGGCAGAAGCATCTGATGTATAAAGATGATGCCGAGGGCGAGTTCGATTATTATTATTACGAAATGCAGATGGAAAACGAGAAGGTGACTTATTACTTTGAGCTGCAGACCGGACGCATCACGGGATATTATGACCAGAGGGGCTTGGTGCAGGAGGTAAATGAGTATTATTCCTTCGTGATCATTCCCGGCTTTAAGACGCCGGATTGGGCAAAGGGAGCCGTCATGTACCAGATTTACGTGGATCGCTTCTGTAACGGAGACCCCACAAATGATGTATTGACCGATGAATATTGCTATATCAACGAGCCTGTGTACCGCGTGGAGGATTGGGATCGCTGTCCTGCCCAGATGGACGTGAGGAATTTCTATGGCGGTGATTTACAGGGTGTGCTTGATAAGATGGACTATCTGCAGGATTTGGGTGTGGAGGTGATTTATTTTAATCCTTTGTTCGTCTCTCCCTCCAACCACAAATACGATATTCAGGATTATGACTATATTGACCCTCATTTTGGCAAAATCGTAGATGAGGAGGGGGAGGTTCTCGCCCCCGGGCAGAGGGAGAACAGCGCCGCCTCCAAATATATCAACCGCGTTACCAACAAGAAGAATCTTGAGGCGAGCAACGAGCTGTTTGCCAAGGTTGTGGAGGAAGCGCACAAAAGGGGCATGCGCGTAATTTTGGACGGTGTATTCAATCACTGTGGGTCTTTTAACAAGTGGATGGATCGCGAACGTATTTATGAGAATGCGGAAGGATATGAGAAGGGTGCGTATGTGAGTGCGGAGAGCCCCTATCGCAGCTATTTTGCTTTTCACAATGAGCATACATGGCCTTATAACGGCAGCTATGATGGTTGGTGGGGGCATGACACATTGCCCAAGCTGAATTATGAGGGCTCTAAGGAGCTGTTTGAGTATGTGTTGGAGATTGGACGTAAATGGGTGTCCCCGCCATATAACGCAGACGGATGGAGACTGGACGTGGCGGCGGATCTGGGTCACAGTCAGGATTTTAATCATCATTTCTGGCAGGAATTTCGTAAGGCGGTAAAGCAGGCGAATCCGGACGCCATTATATTGGCGGAGCATTACGGCAACACGAAGGACTGGCTGCAGGGCAATGAGTGGGACACGGTCATGAACTATGACGCTTTCATGGAGCCTGTGACATGGTTTCTCACAGGTATGGAGAAGCATAGCGACGACTATCGGGAGGATTTACTGGGCAATGCGGAGAGCTTCTGGGGGGCTATGCACCACCATTCCGCGAGCTTTGCCACTCCAAGCTGGCAGGTGGCGATGAATGAGCTTTCCAATCATGACCATTCCCGTTTCCTGACCCGCACCAACCACAAGGTAGGGCGCACGAATACCATGGGTCCGGAAGCGGCGGAGCAGGGCGTGAACAAAGCGGTCTTTCGCGAGGCGGTTGTGATTCAAATGACTTGGGTGGGAGCGCCCACGATATATTATGGGGACGAGGCAGGTGTTTGCGGCTTTACGGATCCCGACAGCCGGCGCACATACCCTTGGGGCAGGGAAGACAAGGATTTGATACAGTTTCACAAGGATATCATACGCCTGCGCAACGCGAATGACGAGCTTCGCACGGGCTCTATCAAGTCGCTGTGCGGGGATTACAACCTGATTGCTTATGCGCGTTTTCACAAGAAGGGGAAATGCGTCATCATTGTGAATAACAATAACGGGATTGTCACCAAGGAGCTCTCCGTGTGGGAGGTAGGGATTCCCAAGACGGGCAAAATGAAGATTCTGTTGCAGACGGCGGACAAGGGCTATGTGCTGAACGCGCGGGAGTATGAGGTCACAGCCGGCAAGATTAAGCTGGATCTGCCCCCGACCTCCGCGACGATACTTAAGTATATAGAAAAGGAATAGTACAATGCAGACAATTATTTTGTGTCTTATGTTTCCCGTGATTCCGTTGTTGGTGTGGCGGGAATGTCGGGACGATAAGCAGGCTCTCGGGAGAGAGCTTCTGATTCGATATGCGGTATACACGTTGATACAGGCATTGATCACGACCGTGGTCATGGTGTTTCTGTGTGACGAGGGAACCTCCTTCTTGGTCAAGGTGGACGCCTCTCCCCGATTTGCATTGAAATTCGCTGTTCTCGAGTTGGCGTTGGCGGTGTTTTTGTCCTTGGCGGAGTGGATGTACTCGACTCGAAGACTGGTCATCACGGTGAAATGGCAGGAATATCGGGAGATGGGGATCGTCAGATGGATTTGGCGTTATCTTTTCCCCTGCGGGATTTATCTTATGGCTGCCTTGGTGGTGCTCTTGAATGTCAGCCTGATGTTTGACAATGTGCTGTGGGGTGATGAATGCTTCTCTGCAAACACCGCGCAAAAGGACGTGGCGGGGATTCTGCAGGTGATGTATTTCTGGGATAGCCACCCTCCTCTGTATTATTATTGGCTGAAGCTGTTCGGAGAGCTTTTCGGACATACGGGAGTGGTGTATCATTTGGCGTCTCTGACTCCCTTTTTTATCGGTCTCATTATGGCATTAACGCTTTTTCGCAAGCATTTTGGAAATATACCGACGGCATTTTTTATCATTATCACGGGAATGGCGTCTCCGTGTATTGAGTACAATCTTGAGATACGCATGTACTCACTGGCATTCTTGGGTATCACGGGCTGCTATTACTGTGCGTATCGGGCTCTGAGCGGCGGGAAGCTGGCTTGGTTTGGCATGGTATTCTGGGCGCTGGTGGGAGCGTATTCTCACTATTATGCGATGATGGCGGCAGGAGTTATTATCTTCGTCACCGGCGTGGCGGCTGTGGTGCGCTACAAGGGGAAAACGTGGATTAAGGCGGTGCTGTCCCTGATCGGTTATATCGTGGGATATTCGCCGTGGTTTAAATACCTTTTTCGCGGCACGGAAAGCGTTCATGACAGTTGGTGGGCAACGGAGATTATCAGCTTCAAGGAATGTATCCAAATGCTGGCGTGTGGGGTGGAATATGAGAAGCTCGTTTTGATATTACTGGTGGTGTGCTTGGTGGGGCTGTTCTTGACGGAATCCTCCTTTTTCCGTATTCATAGGAAGGGGAAGGTGACAGAGCTTGCCATTCATAGACCTGTCCTTAGGAATTGGTCTGATGAAGCATACGGGGCGGCTGTGGGGGTGTTATCCCTTGTGGGTACTATGCTCGCGGCGTATATGGTATGCCTGATTGTAGGACCGGTGTTGGTACAGAGATATCTGTATCCTGTGAGTGCAATAACGGTCCTGTTGTTGGTGATCTCCGGCAGCAGGTGTCTGACCCTGATGAAAGGGTTGGGGGAGAAGCTGCACAGGAAATGGCTGGAGAAGCTGACAAAATGTGTGTTGGTGGCGGCGCTGTTTGTCTTGGCGGTAATCGGTCTGGGCAATTATAAGGTTTACAGCACTCAGGCGAAGGCGGAGAAGACGGTGACAGAGCAGACCCTTTCGATTATAGGTGAAGTGCCGGAGGATACAGTTCTTATCACCAATAATGTGAAGCATTTGGGTTGGACGGTGCTTTATTATTATTTTGACAATGAGATTATTACCGGAAGCTGTCGGGACGAGGGTGTACAATATGATAAATTTTGGTATTTTACGCCAGAGCCCATAGCGGCGGATGATTTGCAAAGAATGCAGGAGAAAGGCTATACAGTTGCCAATTACGGGGGGCAGCAGATTGCGGTTTATCCTTTTGAGCTGTATTATTTTGAGCGGAAAAGCGACTAATTGCGGTAAATTCCTCATTATTTGCTTGCAATTTGTGTAGGTTTATGATACAATTTCACATTGTCAGGAGGCTATGTGATGCATAGCTGCCCAACATGGATGGATTCCCGAGTGGCCAAAGGGGACAGACTGTAAATCTGCTGCAAATTGCTTCGGTGGTTCGAATCCACCTCCATCCATTATGCATGTTGCGTTCGGAGATTTTCGGGCTGTGCGCAATACATGCCATGTGCCTGCTGGCATGGCGGAATAGGCAGACGCAAGGGACTTAAAATCCCTCGGGGGCGACCTCGTGCCGGTTCAAGTCCGGCTGCCAGCATTTGAGAAAAGCTCTGGAGGAAGCTCCGGAGCTTTTAAAATTTCATGTTTATTTGTTAAAGCGGATACCGCTCATGACATCATAATAACCATTCATGCCTTTTCACATTGACTTCCGGTAGCCTGTCCCATAAGATAGATAATGTAGCGATGCTTTGAGCTTAAGCCTGTGACCGTGTGGCAACCATAGGCTTTGGGGAATAGTCTCAAGGGAATCGGGACTTCTTGGTATGGCTGAGACAAAAGCTGCGCAGAAATGGAGAAAATTATGATACGGAAGAAACTATGTTTTATGGGAATGGTGATGTTTATGGTGGCATTAACCTTGGAAGCTTGCGGAAAAACCGATGACAAGGGCGCAAATGCACAAAGCGCAAACGGAACACAGGGCGAATCGGGCACGAAAACGGAGCAGAGCATTAATGCAGGAACAGCGCAGGATTCCAACCAAGCGCAGGGTGCTGACTCATGGCAGGACGCTGACGCAGAGTTTTTTGCCTCTATCCCCGAAAACCCTGCATCGGATTTTGACTATGATAATGTCGATGGGGAAGTAATAATTTACCGATATTTAGGGGAGAGCAAGGAGGTTTCCATACCTGCACAGATTGACGGCATGGATGTACTTGCTATTGATGAGAATTGCTTTGTAAATGATGAGATTACGGCAGTAGTATGCCCCGATACTTTGCAGATCATTGGGACAAATGCATTTACAAACTGCGAGGAGCTTGCTCGGATACATTTGAACGAAGGCTTACAGACTATAGCAGATCATGCTTTTTTATGCTGCTTTTCACTGGAACATGTCAGCATACCAAGTACAGTGACCATTATAGGTGAAAGTGCCTTTTCAAGCGCAGGCATCAAGGAGTTGGAGCTTTTATGCAGTGACCCGCAGCTTGGGCAGGGAGCTTTTATCAGTATCGATGCAGCAGAGCTTACGATTCCTGCCAATCTGAAAACGGTGGGATGTATGATGTTTGCGAACAGTCAGGAATTAGAAACCGTAATCATTGAAGACGGTGTAGAGAAAATTGAAAAGCAGGCATTTGACAGCTGCGACAAATTGACCAGTGTAACCATTCCGGCATCTGTAACGGAGATAGGGGAGAAGGTTTTTAAAAAATCTGATTTTGCCGATAAAAGCTTGGAGTTGGTCCTTACGGTAGAGGCGGGAAGCTATGCGGAGACCTATGCGAAGGAAAATAATATATCATATGTAAATCCGTAACCCAATATTCCACGAGAGTGATTAAACGGTGAGGGCAGCCGGTTCTCGAATGAACATTCGTGAAAGCGGCTGCCCTCTGCTATTTAATATGAGCAAAATTTTGGCATAGCGTGCGAAAATTAAGATATATTTAAGATTATTTTGATGGAAATAAATGGACAAATCGGGTAAGACAGGATAAAATGAACCTTGTAGCTATCTTATAATATCTATATATGAAAGGATCATCAAATGAAAAAGAAAGTATTAGTTGCCCTTGTTGTTACCATGTGTATGTTGACAGCCTGCGCAAAGCAGGTTGACAGCCCGATTATTCAGGATATCGAGCCTGAGACCTCGACGGAGATTGTTCCCGCGTCTGCATCTGTGGAGGAGCTCACAACGGAGCCGGAGGTGATTCCCGAGAATTCCTATCGCAGCGAGCTCACCAATGAGTGGATTGACAATAGTCTGAAGGATCAGCGTCCCATTGCGGTCATGGTTGATAATGAAAAGACTGCCCTTCCACATTTTGGTCTGACCGAGGCGGACGTGGTTTATGAGATTATGAACAGCACCGCGAATGACCGTATCACCCGTTTTATGGCGATTGTCAAGGATTGGGGGAGCATCACGCAGTTCGGGAGCATTCGGAGCACGCGTCCCACCAACTTCATGCTGGCAGTGGAGTGGAATGCCGTAATCTGTCATGACGGCGGACCCTTCTACATCAATGAATGGGTCGCGAGAAAATACACCAACAATTTCAGTGGCGGATTTGCGCGCTTTTCCAACGGCAAAGCCACAGAGTTTACAGAGTATCTGACCTATGATACCTATACCAATCCCACAACAGGGAAAAGCTATGACGGTCTGAAGCAGAGATTTGAGAAGTCCAATTACAGCACTACCTACAATGAGTATTATCAGGGCGCTCATTTTAAGTTTGCCGAGGGCGGGGTTGACCTTTCATCGAGAAGCGACGCAATCAATGCCACGACCATTAAGCTGCCCTTCACCCACAACCAGTCTACCTTGAAGTATAACGAGGAGACCAAGACCTATGATTATTATGAGTATGGACAGGCTCATGTAGACCCCGTTCATGACAATGCGCCCCTGACCTTTACCAATGTCCTATTGCAGGACACTACCTTTGCGCAGCTTGACAAAAACGGTTATCTGATTTACAACGCGATTGATGCCAGTGACCGCAGCGGTTATTATATCACTGAGGGGAAGGCTATCGAGGTTACTTGGAACAAGCCCTCTGAGACTGCGTTCACTGTTTTTTATGACAAGGCGACAGGGCAGGAGATAGAGCTTAACACGGGCAAGATTTATATTTCCCTGATTCCGTCCGACACATGGACAAATGTGGAAATTCAGTAGTGTGTATTAGCATGGAATGGACGCAACAGTTCAGCTATACAATACTTACGAAGGACATGCAAGCGACAAAATGAATTGAAAGCTTGTTTTGTGTGCATTAGCGTTGACTTTCGCAAGCAATGAATGAATTGAGGTGACACATATGCTGTGCCATATGGTGATAGATTTGAGTGTAACACTCTGTACAAGGTCTGATGAGAGGACGAAGCCTGTACAGAGGACAAGGAATTTGTAATATTCGTCCTGCATCGGATTTTGTACTTATCCAGTAAACCCTGTTTTGGAAGGAAGTATGCCGGATACTGAATGGTATGGGCGCGTGCTGACAGGGAATATTCTATGAAGATAAGGAGAAAATTCGATGAATCAATTTAAAAAATATATTGTGTTCTGGCTGAGCCAGAGTGTTTCACAATTTGGCAGCGCAATGACAAGCTTTGCCCTGATTCTGTGGACGTATGGACAGAGCGGCTCGGCATTGTCGGTGTCCCTGATGGCATTTTGTAATTATGTGCCATATATCTGCGCCAGTCTCTTTGCGGGGGAGCTTGTTGACAGATACAGCAAGAAAGCAATCATGCTGCTTGCGGACAGCGTGGCGGCGGTATGCACGGTAGTCGTGTTGGCGCTCACTCTGCATGACGGATTGGCGGTGTGGAATATCTATGTGGTCAATGCGGTCATCGGTTTAATGAATGCCCTCCAATCCCCCGCTATGGCGGTGGCGGTTGGCAAGCTGGTTCCAAGGGACAAGCTTGCCAACGTGAGCGGAATGAATTCCTTTTCAGGTAATTTGATCTCTGTCTTAAGCCCCGTGGCTGCGGCATTTTTGTTCGCGTTTGGCGGTTTGCAGGTGATTCTGTTGGCGGATCTGTGCAGCTTTATGTTCGCATTTTTGGTATTGGCGTTTTTTATCTCGATTCCCGAGGACGGTGTCAGACAGGAGAAGGACAAGCGTTTCGTGGGAACAAAGGCGGGTTTGCGATATCTGAAAGAGGAGAGGGGTCTGTTGGTGATCATGCTGACCATGGCGCTCATCAATTTCTTTTCCAGATTGACCTATGAGAATATCCTGTCCCCCATGATATTGGCGAGGAGCGGGAATGACAGTGTGGCTCTGGGAGCGGTGAATGCTGTCATGGGAATCGCGGGGATCTTGGGCGGAATCGTTGTTTCGATGGGCAAAAGCAGCAAAAACAGTATTAAGATGATTTACTATTCGGCGGCGTTGTCCTTTTTGTTCGGGGATATCCTGATGGCAGTGGGGAGAGGCAGCGTTGTCTGGATGATAGCGGGGGCTGCGGCGAGCTTTCCTATTCCGTTTATCATGGCGGGTCAGAATGTCATTATGTACAAGAGAGTCCCTGAGGAAATACAGGGCAGTGTCTTTGCGGTGCGAAATGCCATTCAGTTTGGCACGATTCCTGTCGGAATATTGTTGGGAGGTCTTCTGGCGGATTGGTATTTTGAGCCGATGATGCAGTCGGACAGCAGGCTGTCCAAGCTATTGGGTGTCCTTGTGGGCAGGGGAGCAGGCAGCGGTATGGCAGTCATGTTCCTGTGCACGGGTCTGGCAGGCTTCACGGTAAGCTACGTCTCCTATCGAAGAAAGGCGATTAAGCAGATAAAGCGGGAGTTGGACGAGGAGAAGATCAATGCCTGAGCCGTGAGATTGTTGATTCCGGCAAGCAATAAGCCAAGTCAACGAAGTTGACTTTGTTAATGCAGTTGGCTATGTGCTAATGTTTGATACATGTTTTGCCACGTTTCGGGGTATGCTATGCTTTATGGAAAAGCAAATGAATTCTACCCGAATAGTTACACAGCGAACCTTTGATTTCTATGTGCTTTTATTTTTCACGATATCCTTTGCAGGGTGGCTGTGGGAGGTAGGGCTGTATTTTGTCACGGAGCATGCATGGATCAACAGAGGTGTATACTATGGCCCCTATCTGCCCATTTATGGTGCAGGGGGGCTATTGTTGTGGTTTGTGCTGCACAAGCTGCACCAAAGACCGATCTGGACATTTCTGTTGTCTGCGCTTCTCTGCTCGGCACTGGAATATGCGGTCAGCGTGTTCCTTGAGTGGAAATGGGGTGTGAGGTGGTGGGATTACACAGGACATTTGTTGAACCTGAACGGGCGAATCTGCTTGGTGGGGGCGGTGTGCTTTGGTTTGGGGGGAATGGCATTAAATTGTTACCTGTTGCTATGGTATATGCGCCTCTATCACAAGCTTTCACCCAAATGGCGAGTGATTCTATGCGGAATCTGCCTGACGGTATTCGTGCTTGACGTGACATGGTGCGCCGTATCCCCCAACTCTGGAAGAGGAATCACTGTAACCGTTCAGTTTTTAAATTATAGTGCGGAGGGGCGGCGGGAGATGACTGGGAGTGTTTTGCGGACTGGCTGCGGTTGGGTGTTTTCTAATAGTGCGGGGGTGGATATTGCAATTTGCGGGTCGGCTTTAAGGTGCATCCATGCACCGTAAAGCCTGAAATGCGCATCCGTGCGCATTTCACCCTAGTGTCTGAACGCACTATAAGAAAACGCTCCAACCTACGCCGAAGTCCGCCAAACACTCCCAGTCATCTCCCGCCTTGATAGCCGTACAAAGCAAATATGTTCAACTGACAAATCATTTTATGGCTGAACTGTTGTTACTATTCATGGTGCATCTTCGTTGCAATTCACACATATCAAACAGGAGGTTGCTGAATCGGTTAGGGCGTGAATTGTAACGAACTGTTACACCGTAATTGTTAATTTTAAAACATGGGATTGAAAATCAGGGTATATGTGGTAAAATAGAACCATATTCATGACAGGTTAGATTCCTGCGGGCAACGAGCCAAGTCAGTACAGTTGACTTGACACCAATACTTGCAGCGGGATTGCTTACTTGGCATTTATATACAGGAGGATGTCATGCAGATTATTATTGTGGGCTGTGGCAAGGTAGGCACTGCCTTGACACAGAGATTGAGCACCGAGGACAATAACATTTGTATCGTGGATACAGACAAGGGTACGGTGCAGCAGCTTGCAGCGGAGTGCGACGTGATGGGACTGGTGGGAAACGGAGCCAGTTATAGCGTGTTGGCGGAGGCAGGCATTGAGAAGGCGGATCTGTTGATTGCGGTGACGGAGTCGGACGAGCTAAACCTCCTCTGCTGCGTGATCGCAAGAAAGGCTTCCAAATGCCAGACCATTGCCCGTGTGCGCAATCCCATGTACAGTGTGGAGCAGCAGTTTCTGCAAAAGGAACTGGGACTGTCCATGATCATCAATCCGGAGCAGACCGCGGCGGCGGAGATTGCAAACCTATTGTGCTTCCCCAGTGCGATTGGAATAGATACCTTTTCCAAGGGAAGGGTGGAGATGCTTAGGTTCCGTATTCCTGCGGATTCCATGTTGAATGAGCTGCCGCTGAAGGAGGTTTCCGCCAAGATTCGAGGGGATTTTCTGATCTGTACGGTGGATAGGGATAATGAGGTGAAGATTCCCGACGGTAACTTTGTGCTGCGCTCGGGAGATATTATCTCGATTGTGACCTCCCGCAAGAATGCGGTGGAATTTTGTGAGAAGATAAATATCAAGACCAATGGCGTCAAGAACACCATGATCATAGGGGGCGGTAAGATATCCCTCTATCTCGCCCAACAGCTCCAGAATCTCGGCATTGCCGTGAAGATCATTGAGCGGGACGCAAAGCGTTGTAACGAGCTGCTTGAGCTTTTGCCTGAGGCGACGATCATTCACGGAGACGGCAGTGACGAATCCCTGCTGCAGGAGGAGCGCATCGACAAGATGGATTCCTTTGTGGCGCTGACCAATATGGACGAGGAGAATATTTTGCTGTCCCTGTCTGCGAAAAAGCGGGTGAGCAGCAAGGTCGTGACCAAGATCAACAGACTGCGGCTTGACGAGGTGATACATAATCTGGACTTGGACAGCGTGGTTTATCCACTGCTTTTGACAGCCCAGAAGATTCTGCAATATGTGCGCGCCACCAAGAATTCGATAGGGAGTAACGTGCAGACCCTGTATCGGCTATACAATGACAGGGTAGAGGCGTTGGAATTCAACATCACGGAGAATTCACATATCACAGGGATTCCCCTGCATGACCTGCACCTGAAATCAGGTCTGCTGATCTGCTGTATTATGAGAAATAATCAGTTGATTATCCCTGACGGACAAGCCAGTATATTGCCCGGGGACTCGATTGTCGTGGTGACAACTCATCTGGGGCTTCAGGACGCCCGCGATATTTTGAAGAACTGAGGATGAAAAGGCTATGAATTATTCCATTATTCGATATATACTGGGAACAGTGCTGAAATTTGAAAGTTTATTTTTGCTCCTTCCGGTGTTTGTGGGAATTATTTATGGGGAAAAGAGCGGAATCTGGTTTTTTGCCGTGTCTGCAATGTGCTTGGCAGCAGGCGTGCTCCTTAGCTTCCGCAAGCCGAAAAGCTATGTGTTCTATGCGGTGGAGGGCTTTGTCAGCGTCGCCCTGAGCTGGATCGTGCTGAGTCTGTTCGGCGCGCTGCCCTTTTGGATGAGCGGGGAGATTCCTTCCTTTACGGACGCTTTATTTGAGACAGTGTCGGGCTTCACCACGACGGGGGCGAGTATCCTGTCCGACGTGGAGGCTCTCTCGCATTCCTGTCTTTTCTGGAGGAGCTTTACCCACTGGATCGGCGGTATGGGAGTGTTAGTGTTTGTCTTGGCTGTATTCCCCATGCGGGGCGGTCAGACGATGTTTCTGATGAAGGCGGAGAGCCCGGGACCGTCCGTGGAGAAGCTTGTACCCCGCGTGAAAACCACAGCGACGATTCTCTACGGCGTTTACACGATCATGACCCTCGTGGAGATGGTGATATTGGCGGTGACAGGAATGTCACTTTTTGACGCCGTGACACTGTCCTTGGGCACGGCGGGCACGGGCGGCTTCGGCATTCTCAATGACAGCGTGGGCAGTTATGCTCCGCATTTGCAGGTGATCATTACGATATTTATGATCTTGTTCGGCGTGAATTTCAATATTTATTATTTAATATTGCGCAAAAAGCTTGGGGCGGCGTTTCGCTCGGAGGAGCTGAGAGCTTATCTGGGCATTATCTTAGCCAGTGGATTATTGATTGCATGGAATATTCGGAAGCTTTATCCTGACCCGTTGGTGGCGCTTCGGCATGCCTTTTTCCAAGTGGCGTCTATCATAACCACCACGGGATATTCCACGGTGGACTTTGATCTGTGGCCTTCCTTCTCGACAACGATTCTGGTGGCATTGATGTTTATTGGCGCGAGCGCGGGCAGCACGGGCGGCGGCATCAAGGTGTCCCGTATCATGATCATGATAAAAAGCCTGCTGAAGGAGCTGTTCCTGACAAGCCATCCTCATGCCGTGCGCGAGGAGAAGATGGACGGACGCAATGTAGACCTGCAGACGAGACGCTCCATTCATGTATTTATCGTGGGCTATGCGTTGATTTATGTGGTGTCGATGCTGCTGATCAGCATAGATAATTTTGACTTTACCACTAATTTCACGGCAATAGCGGCTACAATCAACAATATCGGTCCCGGACTGTCACTGGTGGGTCCCACGGCTAATTTCGGTATTTTTTCTGTTTTGTCAAAATACGTGCTAATCTTTGACATGTTGGCGGGAAGACTGGAGCTTCTCCCTATGATACTGCTCTTTGCGCCTGTGACATGGAAAAGCCGATAAGAGGGTATTATGGGGTGTGATATGTATAAAATAGGGATTTGTGATGATGGGACAAATATATGCGTGGCACTGGAAAAAATGGTGATGGAGTATGCGGACAGGAACAAACTGAAGGCGGAGGTTCAGCTATGGTCTGCGGGCGAGGATTTGTGCGGTTATCTTGAACGGGGCGGGCAACTGGATATTTTGTTCCTTGATATAGAATTGGTCGAGCTTACGGGAATACAGGTGGGGGGATTTATCCGCAATAAGATGGAAGACAGAGGAATGCAGATTATCTACATATCGAATAACTCCTCTTATGCGCAGGAATTATTTAAGACTCAGCCCATGGATTTTCTGGTAAAACCAATTACTGCGCAACAGATGGAGGAGGCACTTGACTTGGCGATAAAGCTGCTTGAGAACAAAAAAGCGGAGCGATTTGAATTTCAAAGCGGCAGGGATTATTATTATATCCCATACAGCGAAATAATCTATTTTGAAAGCGTAGGGCGCAAAATAAAAATAGTAACAGTGAATCAGGAAAATAAAGAATTTTATGGCAGTATCAGGGAATTGGAGAAAAAGCTGTCCAAGGATTTTCTGGCGATTCACCAGTCATATATCATCAATAAGGATCATGTGTTGAATTATGCTTACGAGACGGTGAAGATGGAGAATAATGAGACACTGACAATCAGCAAGGCATATCGAAGACAGGTAAGGGAAAAGCTGTTAAGGAGATAAAAATATGACGGATTTTATCATTTGTGTGGCGACGAACCTGTTTAGAATCTATATTATCAGCAGATTTGTTTACATATTTTTGGGAGATGATGAAACAGGCAGCAGCCATAATAATTATATTAAACATATACTGGCATATGGGGGATTTTTCGTAGTCAACACAGTGACATATCTGATGTTCCATTTGATGTGGGTGAATGTCGTCTGTAATTTGTTGGGAATAGGATTGATTGTCCTAACCTATACGAGCTCGCTAAAAATGATTTTATTTGTGACGGGTTCCGTGTATATGATTAATATGGGTTGTAGCATGATTAGCATTCTACCGTTTGTCAATTACAGGGATGGTGCAGGGTTTAATCAGATTTATGAGGTTCTTGATGTATTTCTCGTGCTGCTCTGCGAATTGCTCACGGAGAAGATCGTAGATGTCAGGCGCAAGACGGCGTATGTCAGAAATCTTTCTCTGGGTCTGGTGCCATTATGCAGTATTGGGATGCTTTGTGCAATGGTCTATACGCAAAGTATTACGCAAACAGGGATTGTTATATCGAGTATCGGGCTTATCCTGATTAATTTCTTTACCTTATATCTATATAGTATATTGTCAAAGGCTTTTTGGCATCAATATGAGAATGAGATCTTGAAGCGGGAGGTTCAGGGTTATGCCAACCAACTGGACGTGATGCTGCAGGGAGAAGAAAAGGTAAGGGCATTGCGGCATGACATGAAGCATCATATGAATGAATTGAAGATACTGGCGGCAAAGGGTGAGAACAGGGCGATTGAGGAATATATCAATGAGATGCAGGATTTTATCAGCAATCCTAATGAAATAGTGTCCTCAGGGAATCTGGAGATTGACAGCGTGATGAATTATCTACTCCTTCAGGCGAAGGAGCAGCTTCGAGATGTGAATGTAAGCGTGAAGCTCCCGAGGTCGGTGGAGCATTCCTTTGATATTAATGTGATTCTTGGGAATCTGTTGGAGAACGGTATCGAGGCAGCAAAGCAGACAGAGGAGGGGCGGTTAGATGTCAACATCGAATTACAGCAGGGGATTCTAAGGATTCAGGTTGCTAACAGCTATCAGGGAAAAGCGGCACTCAACACGAAAAAGGGACATAAAAAACTGCTTACCACCAAAAAGGAATATGGACTTCATGGCATCGGTCTGGAAAATGTAAGGAAAATCGTAGAAAAATATAACGGAATGATGGAGATATGTCCGGAAGAAGATTTATTCAGTGTCGTGCTGATGCTCTATATGCCGGAAGCTGACAATTGATTCCCGCAGGCAATGTGTCAAGTGCCATACATATTCCCAATTATTACATTAACATTACCCAATTATTACAAGAAACGGCACAAGGGGATTTTTTATGCTATTATCTTCCTTGAAGGGAGGTGATGGCAATGAAAATGGGAGATCGTGCCAAAAAAGGAGTCGAGCGGGTTGTGGCAATAATCGCTAAGCGTTCTGCAAGTGTGGAAGCCAATACCGCTTGCTCGTGTTTGGGATACCAGCCCAAGGAATCCAAGCAGGTCAAGGCGTTGCGGAGATTTTGAGCAGCGAAAAGCACTTGACGGCAATGCTGCTGAGAGATGGGATAATCTCGTCGGACGAGGTTGAGATCGTGGAATATGGTCTGGAAAACCTTGGGAGCAGTATGC
Source organism: Muribaculum sp. (assembly GCA_023663505.1). Classification (GTDB taxonomy): domain Bacteria; phylum Bacillota; class Clostridia; order Lachnospirales; family Lachnospiraceae; genus Acetatifactor. The sequence goes on along the minus strand of JAMPHH010000038.1, from coordinate 5,098 downwards.
TTGGAATGTTGATTACCTTAGCGATTGGTTTTTGCTTTGATTACCTGTTAGGGAGTTTTCTTCTATGGCTGTTGGTATTTCCACTGAGGAAGCATGCAGGGGGATTCCATGCAAGTACAAAGGGAAGATGCCTGTTATTTTCATCGGCGATATTACTGGTGTCCATGGTCTGTTTCGTGCAGATTGGGTGTTCAGGAGGAGGATACATAATGATTGCTGTGTTTTTCTTTCTTGTTATCTTTTTAATGGCACCGGTTGAGAATGACAGTAAGCCTTTAGACCAAACAGAGTATAGAGTTTATCGGAAACGGACAAGAGTTATCCTATCCGTGGAGGCTATGTTGTTTATAGTGGCAATAGTCTTTGCGTGGAAAGAATTGGTTGTTGCAATAACGATAGATTTCTTTATTGTAGGTGTATCTCTGATGGCAGGACGAATCAAATTGCAGAGGTCATATGTTCGGTAATCACATTTTGCCTAAGGTCAGTGATGTGACCAAGCAACTAAGTAACTGGCAAGGGGAAACAGGAATAACAAAGTGGGGTGATGAAATACACTATATTCAGAGAGGTATTTGTTTTTGGACAATATGGTTACTTGTTCGTTTCTAATGTAAGGGCGGACTAAGTTGTTTACAGTGAAGGAGGATAACAAATGAAAAGAGGAATTACAACATTAATCGTTACAATGGCAATGTTTTGCATGATGTCAATGTCTGCCTTGGCAGCAGGAGCAGGACTTAAAGAGCAAATTCATTTGTCTGCAAATCAGGTATGGACTGGCAGCTATTCAATCTCAAGAACGGGAGATTATTCTTATGTGTATGCTCGCTGCAATTCTGTATATCCGCCAAGCGGTACTGATAACTTTACAAAGATTCAGGCTCGCCTCGTAAATTCTTCAGGTACGCTGATAATGACAGCGACTTATGTGGTTCTTAATGAAAGCGAGGGATATAAGAAGCTCTACATTGCGGATGGATATTTAAATGAAAATCCTGTATATATCCAATTCAGGGGGAATACAAAGGATGCGGCTGAGGCAATTGTGAGCTATTATTCAAACTAATCGAAGGCTAATGATTAAAGAACATGGCAAATGGCAAGTGAAGCTAACGTGATGTGTTGACATTGCTTGCCATTTGCCCTATTCTATTTACATACTTGTATATTTATAGGAGAATCTATATGATATTCAAAGCTACCATATCACAAACTGCTTTTATGCTGAAAAAAAGAGAATCCCTTTGCGTGTTTTATATTCTGTTTTTAATGGTCATTATTAATTTTATCGGTAATGTGTTGTATTTTCAGGGCAGAGACGTCGTGGAGATGTATCAGCCAATGAAATTGCTCCTGTTGAGTTATAACCGCATATATTTGAATGCAACAAACACGCTGCTGTTGATTCAACTGTACCCGATTTTGGTGGTGATTCCGGCGGGCTTTTCCATGGCGAGGGAATATCAGCGCGGCACAAGGGTATTTCTGGTTTCCAGATTAGGAAATTCTTCATATCAGATAAGTAAATATTTGTCGGTATTTTTCACGACAATGATTATTTTTACAGTGCCCTTCTTATTGGAGATTCTTTTGAACTGTCTGTCATTCCCCCTGTCTGCCACAGGCGATCTAACAAATATGTCGATATATGAGAGCGATTACATAGTGAGTGTAAATAATTACTTTATGAAAAATATATATCTGTATTCGCCCTATTTGTATGCCGTGGTCGGAACGCTTTTCTGGGGGGTGGTATCAGGGCTGCTTGGCGTCCTCACCTCAGCGGTGTCTTCATTGATACGGGTTAAATATAATGTTTTTCTTTTTCTGCCAGTCTTCGTTATTTTAAATATGTCAACGATATTAGCGGGCAGTATTCCGAAAGAAGCAGCCAGTATCAAATGGTACGATTATATTTTGCTTTTTAATGGTGAGTTAAAAAGTATGGGATTGTTGTCGGCAGGCATATTTGTGCTTGTCTTATTTCCGGTAGCTGCTGTCTGTGTCAACAGAAGAAAGGATTGTTTGTAATGAAGTACAGGTATCAGCCATTGTTTTGGATAGCAATAGTGGGCGGTGTGTATCTTTCTTTGATGTATATAAACCCATATAATGGGGTAATCCCGCTTTCGGACGCCATTTTACAGCTAAGCGGTTCGAGGGGGGTCTTTGTGTTGGGATTTTCCTTTACCGAGCTTGTTCCCTTTGCAATGCGTCTGTTGCCGGAGTTTATTATTGAGCTGTATGCGGGAATTATGTTATATCAAAATTTCTGCACGGCAAGCGTCTATATTTTTTCGCGTTATCCGCATCGTGCAAAATGGTATCTCGGAGAAGCCGGACGTCTGGGAGGAACGGTATGCATACTTAATATGCTTTTATTGGCAGTGACAATACTGACAACTGCCGTCCGATACGAAATACAGACAGACAGCGCGGGGGTAATGCTGCTTTTGTATCATTTTGCAATCCATTCCCTGTGGATGTATGCCATGACGCTGTTGGTCAACCTGCTTGCGCTATATTTGGGAAGCAGTACCGCATACGCGGTGGTGGTTTCCGCACAGATGATCTGTATCGTGCTGTTAAACCTCATGGATCTGCTGGTGAGACATTTAGATGGCAGGCTGACTTATGAGAATGCCGTAATATGGAATCCAATCGCCCATCTGGTGTTGGGGTGGCATGACCGCCATGTGGAAAATATCGACCCGGCATATGCCCCATATGATATATTGATGGATCTAAACGATTCCCTGATAATATTTTTCCTCGTGGGAGTAGTTCTTACATCGGCAGGAGTATTTATCATAAAAAAGCATGACTTATTGGTTTCAGATTTGGAGACGGAGGTATAGCATAATGGAATTGGTTGTGAATAACATAAACAAGACAATAAGAAAAAAGATGATACTCTCTAATGTCAGTCTTTGCTTAAAAAGCGGTAACATATATGGATTTGTCGGCAGGAACGGTTCGGGGAAAACAATGCTGTTTCGGGCGTTGTCCGGACTAATGGGGATAGATTCCGGCAGCATAGTGTGGGGAGGGAAAACACTGCATCAGGATTTTTCGGTACTGCCGAATCAGGGTATCATCATAGAAAATGCAGGTTTGTATCCTGATCTTACGGGGATGCAGAATCTTACATACCTTGCAAACCTGACGAAGAAAATCGGGCAGGAGGAAATCGTTAATGCAATTACCCGTGTGGGATTGAATCCACAGGATAAAAAAGTATACGGGAAATATTCGCTCGGAATGAAACAGCGTCTTGCCATCGCTCAGGCTATTATGGAAAAACCGGACATAATTATGTTAGACGAACCTACAAATGCCCTTGATGAAACGGGAGTAGAGGTAATCCGGAAGGTTATTCTGGAGGAAAAAGAAAGAGGGGCATTGATTTTGGTGGCTAGCCATAATAAAGAGGACATTCAGGTTCTGGCAGATGAATGGTATAGAGTGGAAAATGGTCAGGTAATAAGGCAGGGGGAGGGATTATGAAGCAGAAGTTATTGCTGTTTTGTACCATATGTATATTTGTGGCATTAATGGCGTTTGGCATTGTGAAAAAACAGACATATACGGATTTGTCGGGACAGGAGAATTATCTGGCGCAGATTCAAGTTGCCGAACTGCCGGAAAATATTGCAGAGAAGGAATACACTGACATGTCCCAAGGTCTGCCTGATTCAGCTATCATATTAAGGGTAGAGGTGACGGGGGAAATTGAGCATTCGTTTGGCGTGGACATGCAGAAGGCGGTGATCCGTGAAGTGTATGCAGGCAATGAATTGGGAAAAGATGAAGAAGTATATATCTTTTCCAGACATTGGCAATTAATTATAAATGGGAACCTTAATTTGATTGAAAGAGGTTTTGTAAATATCATGGAAGTCGGAACGGAATATCTGGTGTTTGCGGAAGCTGTAAGCGAGGACGCAAAAACCGGTGTTCCGGCAGTTAAATTGTATGACGATTTTATTGTTGCACCTGTGTTTTGCTATGACAATCATCAAAATGTGATAATGCCAATATCGGACAATGGAACATATGTTTCTTATAAAGATGTAATGGATAATGAGTTTTTTGCTACATCAGAAGAAACGTTGAAGATTATGGAAAGGCTGAAAAGTCAGATGTTATCTTTATATCCAAGAGATGAAAATAGTTAGTGTCTGTTGACTACACAAAAGGAGGATGCTTGGAAATTCGTGGAGTTTGTTTTAAACAGTAAACCAAAGTTCCTTTTGCCCTCAAGACAGGATTACTTGGACGAGCTGATAGATGCTGACAAAACACTGGAATATGAAACAGATTCAAATGGGGAATATGTGTATGATGATAAGGGAGAACGGGTGCAGAATTATCTGCGAGAGCAGTATTCTTGAGCAGCTACGGCAAAAAAGCTGCAAGTATGGAAGCGAATACAGCTTGCTCGTTCCATTTACTAAGTAGTCAGATAAAAAGCAGAAGGCGCAGATTGTTTTGTATTTTTATAGGTGCCATGGAAAATGCTATCAGATATATGAAGATTAATTGCGAATTATATTGTAAACACGAACCTATTTCTGTATAATTAAGGTGCGGCAGGAGTAATCTACACTATTTACTTGTCCATTACAGAGACTATCCGCATATGCAAAGACAGGAATGTGTTGCGTGAGTATTTGGAGGACAGAGAAAAGGGAGGTAAAACCTTGCAAGCAAGGTTACGATAATGATGAGTTTGTATGATGAGGAAGAGGTTATGCGGTCTTATATCAAGAGTGAGCGCTATGAAGCGGCACAGGAAGCGGCACAGGAGGCTGAACAGAAGAAAGCAAAAAAGACAGCTATCAGGTTGATAAAATTGGGGAAAATGTCTTTAGAGGATATAGCGGAAGTTACGGAGTTGTCCCTTGATGTAGTCAGGGAATTAGAGAGCCAATCGATGCAGTTGGCATAATCAGGTAATTTATATTCATAGCACCGATACTAAGGCAGTTACCTAAAATGTAACAAACAGGGGTTCCTGTTTCGTTATTGTTTATTAGACAGGAGGGAGGAATTAGAGGTGAAGAAAAGGGTTAGAATGTTTTCTGTTGCTCTA
>JAMPHH010000037.1 GCA_023663505.1 Muribaculum sp. | reverse complement strand
TGACCAATAATTGGGTCTGCAGTTATGCTAAATATCAACGGTACAGTACACTAGCGCATACGGGCGAAACGGCAGGCTGCAGAGCTTTAACTATCAGACACGGGAATACCACTACTGAGCGGGAGAGACCTGTCGCATGGAATATAGGCGTGTGGCAGGTCTTTTCGTGTACAGAAAAGATTTTACGGAAAAAGTGCGGGAAAGTATTGGCACTTGGCTTAAATCTGTATATGCAGATATGGCGGAAGACATGCTCTGCCCGCATTCGGCGGGACGTCAGATACAAATAGAAAAGAGAATTGACAGAAACTAACGGGAAAATATAAAATATTTCAAAAAAGTTTAGAAAAAACATAAAGTTTTCTGATATTTATCCGATATACATGATAAAGGAAAGTATACTGTTGAAATACGCAGCCAAGGAGGGATTAACGCAGCATACGGAGTATCGGGCATTTTCATGGTGAATTCAGTGGAGGCAGTTTCAGGTGTCAATATGACAAGGCGTGACAGAAGGCGTGATTCCCAGTCAGATTCCAGACAAAACGGTGCGGAGGGGCTTTTCGCCAAGATTCTGGAGGAGAATACCAGAGAGACGAAGAACACGGTTGTCAATTGCCACACGACAACCTATGGCAGCGACAGCAAAATGCAGAGCTTTAATTACCAGACACGGGAATACCGCTACTGAACGAGGAGCACCCCGCCGCATCAGGCGATTGGCGACTGATGCGGCGGGTTTTGTCCGCTAATTTTTTGTCGGCAGGTTTTTGAAAAAGTCGTTGCCAGTATTTGGGGCAGGGGCTATAATTAAAGAAGATCGTGTTAGGAGAAAAGCAGAAATTCACAGAAATGGAGAGTGAAATGGAACATTTAGCAGTGTTGATCGATGCGGAGAATGTGGGTGCGAAGTATGTAAAGAGTATCTTTGACGAGCTGGACAAGAACGGTTATGACGCGCCTTGCCGCAGGATCTATGGCAACTGGGCGAAGTCTAACGGTTGGAAGGAGAATGTGCTTTTGGAGTATTCCATCATTCCAATCCAACAGTTTTCCTATACCGTGGGCAAGAACAGCACGGATATGGCTATGGTCATTGACGCCATGGACTTGCTGTATCAGGACAAGGTGGACGGGTTCTGTCTGATCACCAGTGACAGTGATTTCACGCGGCTTGCCATGCGGCTTCGGGAAGAAAATAAGTTTGTGTTCGGCATGGGGGAGAGCAAGGCGCCCATGGCATTGACCCATGCCTGTGATAAGTTTATATTCTTGGATTTGATTGGGGAGAGCGGGCACGAGGAGAAGGATGAGAGTGCCTCTGACAATGCCGAGTCTCATGATAGTCCGGAGAGTCTGACCTCGATAGAGACGCTAGAGAGCGCTATTTTTGATATGCTGAATGAGGACGGGGATGGCGAGGTGGGCTTGAGTGCGGTTGGCAGCCGCTTAGGCAAGAAGTTTCCTGATTTTGACGTGCGCAACTATGGTTATTCCAAGCTCAGCGTGTTCTTTCAAGAGAAGATGCAGCATATAGAATTGGTTAAACGGGACAATCAGTATGTTGTCCGCAAGGGACGTCTGGTGGAGCGGGAGCAGATTGAACAGGAGATTCTCAATATGATTCAGCGCAAGGGCGGAAGGGTAGACAATCTGTCCGTGATTTATAACGAGCTTTTACGGAAGTACAGCGGACTGGACATTAGAGACTATGGGTATGGAAAGGTTTCCAGTTTTCTGCGTAGCATGAAGGAGTTGGAGGTTGTGGGTAACAGAGTAAGTCTCAAGAAAAAGAAAAAGGGCTGAAATTACTTCAAGCCCTTTGCTTCTTCCAATGTGATGCCGTTGGCGCCGAGGGGAATGGCGTGGTCGAGACCGACGAACTTCCCGTTTTCCTGCCATAATACCTCCTTGACAAAGGTATATTTCTCATTGTCCCATGTGGTGAAATCGTCCAAAAGCAGACCTCCGGTGTCGCCGGAGTTGGCATTCAGGCACCAGAAGGTATGATTCAGATGGTAGGTTCCGATCAACTGCCGCATATAGGTCATCCATTTCAGGTTGGGGTCGCGCATGAAGCCGCCCCACTCGCCGATGAACAGAGGGGCGATATTGTCATCATGGATATATAGCCAATTGTCATACCAGCAGTCCTTCATCAGGCTGTCATAGGTGTAATTCCCTTGGAACCATGGCTGCTCATACACGGTGGGACCGTAATCATGGGGGGAGTAGACCAGCTTGTCCTGATGCTTGCCCAGATCCACGGGGTATTCCGCGACGCCGCGCAGGTTTCCGCCCCACCAGTTAAAATAATAATCCGAGGAATCGGTGGAGGAGTAGTCTCCTCCTTTTTTGATGGGATAGATCTCCGTGCCCTCCACCAAGATCAACACATTGGGGTTCTTGGCAAGCACCTTGGCGGCGGCTGTTTCCGCCACATATTTCCAGTTGTTGGCGTCCTTGGAATCGTTCCAAATGGCGGCGTTCTTGCCCTCGTTAGGCTTGCCGTGAGGCTCGTTCTTCAGGTCATAGGCGATGATGGTATCATTGTCCTTATAACGCTCCGCCAGCCATTCCAAGGCGGCATAGTAGTCCTCCGTGGAGATTTTATCGGTGTACCAGAGGTTTACATTGTGACCTGAGGCGTCCGTCTGGGCACAGTGGATATCCGGCATGACCTTGATGCCGTTTTCCTCCGCTAATTTCAGGAAATAGTCAAAGATCTCCAAGGAGTTCATGGAGTTTAGCTCCTCATTATAGGCATTGTTGTAATTGGCTCTGGGATAGTCTCCCGCAGCCCATTGGTTGATCAGCTCGGCGGAGATGGGAACGCGTATCAGGTTAAAGCCGTGGTCGGCAATCGCCTTCACCGTGGGAACCAGCTGGCTGTTCCAAAGCCCGTCGAAGGTGTTGGTTCCGGTGTTGTAGCCAAACCAATTGACGCCGGTGATCCACACCTGTTTGCCGTTTTGGTCGAGAAGGCGGCTGCCGTCCGTGTGGAGCCAGTCGTCCCCCTGCACGGCGGTCTGCGCGCGCTCCAACAGGGCGGCGACATCTGTTGTCTTGGTCTGGTTATTCTGATTGTTTTGGTCATTGCTTTGGGCATTTCTGCCAACGGCACCCTTTTGGATATTGCATTCCGTGCTGTTGAGGGTGGCGGAGATAATGGAAAGCTCTGTGCCTGTCCCCATGTTACAGCCAAGGACAACGCTCGCACCGGGGGTGATGGTCTTGTTGTACTCGGCGTTGGAGATGGTCACATAGTCCTCATGAGTAGACCATGTGCCGTCCCAGCCCTGAGCCGTCACCAGCTTGTCCACCTTTAACACCAGATTCCAACCCTCCACGGCGGTATTGGAATTATTTGTCACACTGAGCTCAAGGGAACACATCTGCGTGTCCCCGTCAGTCCAGCCGTTGCCCGCGGAGTAGGTGAGCGTGTAATCCCCCGACTCGGCGGCATTGGTATTGGAGTTTGTATTGGCGCCCGACTCCTGTGAGGCGGTCTGCGCGTCCGAGGGAGTCGGGGAATTGCCGGCAGGATTTGACACGGTATTATTGTTGGATTCCGAAGCGGGAACGGTTTCAGGACCGGATTCCGAATCTGCTCCGGTTTCAAGGTCGGATTCTGTCGTCTGAGCAACCTTCAGGGCTTCGCGGCGCAGTTGATTGTTCTCCGAGATCACGACGATCAGCGCGATGACCAGCCCAGCGATCACCACACCTCCAAGTCCCGCAAGCGCATATTTGTTATGCAGGATTTTGGCAAAAAAGTTTGTGACATTTGCGTTGTTTTCTTGGGTCGCGGTATCCTTGTGTTCTTTTTCTTTATCGATTTTTTTCTCGATATCTTTCTCAATGTTTTCCTCTTTTGGTTCCTTCATATCGGGATTTTCCATATGCTTGGCGCCTCCTGCTCCATATTTTTTGCTTTCTTGAAACAATAGATGTATTCATCATAGCATGGAATTTGTCAAAAAGCAATGAAGCTGCATCTTGAAATATAATTGAAATGTTGTATAATGGAGATATGAAAATACTTAAGAAGCTTTTTTATTCAATCATGGCTATTATAATGATCTGTTGTGCGGGAGTTTTGTTCATGGCATTGTCGCCTGACATGACGCAGTCGCTTTCCCGGATGCTATACGGGGAGGCGGGACCGGAGGCATGGAATCCTAAGTCGGACGAGGAGGCGGGGGAGGAAGCGGAGCCTGCGGATATCATGGGAGACAGCTCGGGGATTGCCAGCGGCGTGTTGGCTTCCGATGGCAGCGCGGACTATGTGGCGCCGATCAGGGGGTCATTTAATCTGCCGGACAAGGTGAGCCGCAAGAACGGATACGAGCCGGTGAACGGTGACGCGGAGGAGTTGGCGGAGGAGCAGGCGGACACGCTCGGGACTCAGCTGAATACCGGCGCCACTGGGGACGGGCTTAGCTTTGACGCTCGTCTATATCCCTATTATCATATGCTGAATGAACAGATGCAGCATCTTTACAGGCAGATTTACGCGAATGCGTTGGAGCTGAACGAATCGTTTGCCCCGGTGGAGCAGGTGAACGTGAACCAAATGAAGAATGTGTTCGAGGCGGTCTGCAATGACCACCCTGAGCTTTTCTGGATTGAGACGGGGTATTCCTGCAAATACCGCCCCGGGGGACAGTGTGTGGAGATGACCCTGAATTACAACCGCACGGCGAAGGACATCGACCAGTTTAAGGAGGAGTTCGAGACTGCCGCCAAGAGGATTCTGAATGGTGCGGAGACGTTGGGCGATGACAGTGAGAAGGAGAGATATGTGCATGACGAGCTGCTCAAGAAGGCGGATTATGCAACCTCCTCCACCATGAATCAGAGCGCATACAGCGCGTTGGTCAATGGAGATACGGTCTGTGCGGGCTATGCGAGGGCATTCCAGTATCTGATGCAGCAGCTTGACATTCCCTGCTATTTTTGCATGGGCTACTCGGGAGAGTCACATGCGTGGAATATCGTGCAATTGGACGGTGAATATTACAATGTGGACACCACTTGGGACGACACCGACCCTGCCACCTATGACTATTTTAACAAGACAGATGCGGATTTTGTGGGCACTCATGTGCGCACGGGCTTGAGCATCTATCTGCCTGCCTGCGGTTGGGAGGGCGGCAACGCGGGGGACGGGAGCAATATCACCCTGGGCAATGTGGTGAGCGGGATCAACTTAAACCCCAACCCTCAGCAGCCTCTCGTCTGGACTCCCAAGGACGGGAGCGGGAGCGGCGTCACGGTATCCGGCGGGGACACCTATGACTTGAATGCGGCGGGTATCTCGGAGAGCGACGCGCTGATGTCTTTGAAGAGGTATTATGATGACTGCCTGAGACAAATGAAGCAGAAGGGCGCGGGTCAACAGACCTTCACCAATATTGTCCCCAAGTATGTGCTGACCGAGGTGGAGAAATCCTACGGAACAGGGGATTACTGGAAGAAGTACGTGGAAGAAGGCTTGAAAAAGCTTGAAAAGAATGATTTTGCTATCCAGATTCAGGTTGAGGACTTGGGCGGAAACTATTATCGCCTGTACCACAATGTCTACATATGGTAGAGAATGCAGGGGGTATAAGCTTGAATATTGCTATCATTGACGGTCAGGGCGGGGGCTTGGGCAGGCAGCTGGTGGAAGCTCTGCTCAAGTCACAGATGGACGTGGAATTAACCGCTGTAGGCACTAACAGCTTGGCTACCAACGCAATGATAAAGGCAGGCGCAAAACAGGCTGCAACGGGAGAGAACGCGGTCATTGTCGCCTGCCGCCATGCAGATGTCATCGTGGGAGCGATAGGAATCGCCATAGCGGATTCTCTGTTTGGTGAGATCACACCCGCCATGGCGATGGCGGTTGGACAAAGTGAGGCTGTCAAAATCCTTATTCCGATGAACCTGTGCAACAATATTGTTGTCGGCGTGGCAAAGCAGCCGATGGCGCAGTTTATAGAGGATACAATAGGCGTCATACGCCGATTATATGAAGGCTGACACGATGTACTTTTCCGTGTCAGCTATTTTCACGTCCACCTGAAACCATTGGCTCATCATTTCCGCGAGCGCGTTCTCATGCATCAGACCCATGGAGACCTTGCGGGCGCTTCCGCTGTGGTGAGCGTCTATTTTGTCGCGGCTCATGCCGTGGGCGACGGTGATGCGTCCCCGTGGGGCAAGATATCCTGCGAGATGTGCGAAAAGTATCTCAGGCTCCGGAAAATGGGGAAAAGCATTATAAATCATAATGCAGTCAAACTGTCTGTCCCATTTCAATTCCTGTACGTCCGCACAGATTACCTGCAATCTCTCATCATGTATCTTTGCTTGGGCAATCGCAGCCATCTTGGGCGAGATATCAACCCCTACAATATTGCTCACATTGCGTTTTAGATAGTCGGGGAATAACACTCCTGTGCCACATGCCACGTCCAAGACGGACTTGCCCTCTCTGATGCCGCCGAGGTCAAGGATCGTGTCTATGGTGGCGTCGTTGCGAATCATTTCCTCGTCCCATGTCGGGGCTAATCAGTCAAAGAATTGAATGATGTCTTCCTTGGTCATATTTTCCTCCACTTTTAAGTCAACAACCTACGGTCTTAGTTCACAAAGAAGTTAGCCGTGTCTATCCTCTGGTATCCGCCGAAGCTTGAGGGTGCTGCGAAGATTTCATCGGCAAGCTCCCTGCCTTGAAATACCTTGGTGATCTCGTTGGTCTTGGCGGTCATGTCAATGTCCGTGAACAGGTCAGGATAAACCGTCTTGGCGATAAACCATGTGTTGATAAGGGCAATCTCGTAATTAGTATAGTAAGCGTTGTATGCCATTTGCAGATATACCTCGCCCTCGTTCCATGCATTGCAGGAGTCGAACATGGCGTTGTCCTCGGCATAGAGGGGACTGATGTTCTTGACTGCGGCGGCGTCCATGATCATGATGTCCATATCCGCGCCCAGAGAGACGAATTTCTCCTCCTCGATGGCTTGGATTCCACCTGAGCCAAGGTCGCTCACCACATTGTTGACATGGGCGATATCAAAGGAAATATAATTTTGTGCGGTCATCAAATGATTGGTAGTTCCCCAGTTGCCAAGACCACAGATATAGACATCAGGCTTGTCCTCCTCGGCGATATCGGCTGTTCTGGCAGTGATATCGCCAGCCTCCGACTCGATAAAGGTGATCAGCTCCTCCGCACGCTCCTCTTGGCAAAAGATTGTTCCAAGCAATCGCATACTGCCCTTAAAGGAGTCGTCAAACACACTGTCAGGGCCGGATTTCAAGGTGATGACGGGGATTCCGAGCTGTTCCTGCAGTGCGTCCTCCTTCTCCACGTCCTCATACTCGGATATGATGATATCAGGAGCGCAGGCGAGAAGCTTTTCCGCCTCGGCAGCTTGGGCATTGGGACCGCCGACGCCGCAGGAATCGAGGGTTGCAAAGGTATCTCCATAGGCGAGCACATAGGGGCGGGCTACGGAATCGAACATCTTGGGGCGTTCCTCCAAGGTCGGATTATCGATATCCTCCACCCCGCATAGCAGACTGACGTCGCCCACATAGGTATACATTCTGAGAGCTCCCGCTCCGATGCAGACCACGCGCTCATAGCTTCCGGGTACGAGAGTGACCTCGCGTCCGATCATATCAGTGACCACGATAGGCTCTGTGGCTTCCTGTGAGGCGGGAAGGGAATCGCCCACTGTCTGCTCCGTGGATTGCGTGGCATTTGCTGTTTGTTCCGCGGGTTGCGTGGAGCTTGCCTGTTGTCCCGCGCTTTGGCAGGCGCAGAGGGACAGCGCCAAGCACATGATTAGTGGGAAAAGTCGGAATTTGAGTTGCTTTTTCATATAGGATTTCCTCCAATCATTATTTTTTGCTGATCTATCTCAACGATTCTGACATGGACGTCGAAAATCTCTTGTATCACTTCTTCATTGATGCATTCCTTTCCGCCGCAATAGCGGATACTCCCGTTCTTTAGAAAGAAAAATCTGTCTCCGAAGCAAAAGGCTTGGTTCAGATCGTGCAGGGAGCATAGGATACTGATGTTCTTATCATGGGCGAGACGCTTGGCTTCCCCGATGATCAACTGTTCGTTGGCGATATCCAGATTGCCCGTCGGCTCGTCAAAGATCAAAAGCCGTGGCTCTTGGGCGAGAGCGCGGGCAATGGCAATCTTTTGCCGCTCGCCGCCGGAGAGCTCGCCCACATTTCGGGCGGCATAGGCTTCAAGCCGCATATCCTTTATGAGCTGCTCTACCACCTCCAAGTCATGGCGGCTTGCCTTTAATCCAAAGTAGGATACCCGCCCCATGAGTATGGAATCGAACACATTCAGCTCGCCAAATTGAATATCCTGCGGGACGTAGGCGATTCGCTTTGCCCGCTCTCTCTTGGACATTTTTAAAAGCTCCTCGCCGTCGAAGCGCACAGAAGCGTCCTCGGAGGCGTTTGTGATGCCCAAAATACTCTTAAACAGGGTGGTTTTGCCGGAGCCGTTTTTGCCAAGGAGAATGCCAATCTCCCCGTCGGGAAGCTCCAAGCTGATTTGGTTTAGCACGGGCGGCGCGTGGCGTCGGTAGCGAAAGGATAAGTTCTGTATTTGCAGCATCAGTGTCGTTCCTCCTTTGAAAAGATAATTGCGATAAAGAACGGAGCACCCAGCAGCGAGGTGATAGCTCCCACGGGGAGGGAGGAGCCGTTTCCCATGCTTCGGGAAAGGGTGTCTGCAAGCAGCAGGAGCAGGCTACCGCAGATTGCGGACGCATGAATGGTGTGTCGGTGATCCTGCCCCAATATTTTCTTGGTGATATGGGGGCAGATAATCCCCACAAATCCGATAATGCCCAAGAATGACACGCATACAGCGGTGATGACGGACGCAAGCAGCAGCGAGAGAAAGCGCAGTCTGCCCACATGGATTCCCATGCTCTTGGCAGTGGGTTCTCCGGTGAGAAGCACATTATATCTCCAAGACATTAATGTGAAAAAGAGATATCCCAAGCCGACCGTCAACAGCATGATAGCGTCTGTCCGATACGTCGCCCTGCCCAAATCCCCAAAGCTCCAAATGACGGCGGCGGACAGCCCCACGTCAGTCGCATAGAATTGCAGGATCGTGGTCGCCGCAGTCCAGACCGAGCCCAAGGCAACGCCTGCCAACACCACCACATTGGGAGTGAAGGCGCGTGTCTTACACAGACCGAGGATCAACAAGATGGACGCCGCTGAGAATACAAACGCTGCCATGCTTGTCGCATACGGATTGATTCCAACCATGTAATTGCTCAGATTGTTGCCCGTGGACAGGAATCCCCCCGCAAATGCGATGATGGACAGATTCGCCCCGAACACCGCCGCGTTGGACACTCCCAATGTGGAGGGAGACGCCATGACATTATTTAAGGTAGTCTGCATGATAAGACCTGACAGGGATAAGCCCGCCCCCGCAATGATGGCGGCAAGCACCCGCGGGACGCGGATATTCCAGATAATGCGTATATTGGCGGCGCTTCCCCTTCGCATGAGGGCAGCGGCGCAGTCTGACACGGACATATGGGAGGAGCCGACGAACAGGCAGACGACAGACATCAGGAGCATGGCTGTAAATAACAGGATTATAATTGCTTTTTTATGCTTTTTATCACGATTGTAACTCTCCAAAAGCTCCATGCTGCTTGTCCGCCTCCTTTCTTTAGACCGTTTTCTCTGGTTAGCTTAAGTTAGCTTAGTCTGCAGTCTGTTTTTGGGCATATAAAAAAGTATACAACTCTCCCTGCGGGGAAGCGTATACCTTTCCGTAAGATACATTATTTTTTGTAGATATTATAGCAAACGACAAAATAATTGTCGTTTTGCTATAAACTGATGCACACGTCCGCACAAGGAATATCGCTGCTTTCGCAGCGTGCGGACGGCGCAAACGGAAACGACTTATGTCGTTTCCTATAAATATAAACATCAAATATATATATCAAATAAAAGCATGCTTGGTATTAATTTAATCACTTCATGGGATTACTGTCGGCTTCCTGCCGACATTTTTAACAGGGTTCATTATATCACAGATATTTTAGTCGGTCAAATGCATATTTGAAAAACGTACACATATACATGAAAAAAGGGGTCAAGGGAGGGGCGGACATGCAGGAGAGCTTTTTTGCTCTTTTCCCGCGGGACAGACAGCCGTTTTGGAGACGGGCGCTGCAGAGAAAAGAGGATATTCAGGAGATTCGTATGCGGATTGACAGACCTGTGTCGGTCAGGCACAGCCTTGGCGACTGCTATTTGGACGAGCTGGGGGATCTCACCGAGCGGCGGGAGAGGGCGTACAGGATCGGGCAGCAGGAATTGGAGGAGCTGCTGATGCATATTTGTCACGGCTCGCCCTATGCCTTTGAGGACGAGCTTCGGCAGGGCTTTATCACGGTGCAGGGGGGACACCGCATAGGGTTGGCGGGGCAGGTAGTGTTGGAGAAGGATGGCGGGGTACGCACCCTGAAGCATGTTTATTATATCAATATCCGCATCGCCCGCCAGATGTTTGGCGTGGCGGACTCTGTCCTGCCCGAGCTTTATCAGCATGGCGGGCTGTGTAATACCCTGATCGTCGCTCCGCCCGGCTGTGGCAAGACAACCCTTCTAAGGGAGTTGGTGCGCTGTGTATCTGACGGAAACCGATACGGGCGGGGCTTGAATGTGGGGGTGGTAGATGAGAGGTCGGAGATTGCGGGTTCTTATCTGGGTAAGCCGCAGAATGATCTGGGGTGTCGGACGGACGTGTTGGATGCCTGTCCCAAGGGATTGGGAATGCAGATGATGCTACGTTCCATGTCACCGCAGGTGATAGCGGTGGACGAACTTGGCGGGAGCGGGGATATGGAAGCGCTATGGGCGGCGGCCGCCTGTGGGTGCAGGGTGCTTGCCACGGTGCATGGGGCGGGAATCGAAGATGTGGGCAGGCGATTCCCGCAGATTTTGGAGAGAGCCTTCTTTGAGCGCTTCGTGCTGTTGGGAAGGCGGGACAATCGACCCGTGGTGGAGAGAATCTGCGGGGGAGAGGAGGCTGCAATTGCGTTTGCTGGGTGGGATCATGATCGTGGGAGGCTGTCTGGGACTCGGTCTGTGGTATCGGGAGCAGTTTGTGGGTAGGATAGAGGCATTGCGGACGCTGACCATGATGACGGAGCTGCTAATGAGTGAGATTCGTTATGGCAAGGCGACATTGCCGGAGTGCTGCCTGCATTTGTCCAAGCGTTTGGGGCAGCCATACAGTGAGACGCTGGCGGATATCCATGAGGAATTGGAGCAAGATGCGGGGGCTTCCTTTCAGGAGATATTCTGTGAGAAGATGGAGGGCTGTATGGGGGAGCTGCCGCTTAAGGAGGAAGACAGGGAGATTTTCCTGCAGCCCTTTCGCGGACAAGGCTTTCAGGACGGAGTCATGCAGTTGAAAAGCTTGGAGCAGGTATATTCGCGCCTGTCGGAGAGCTTGGAGGCTCAGGAGAGGGAGCGGCATGAGAGGTGCCGCATGGCGGTTGGGCTCGGTGCCATGAGCGGATTGTTGATTCTGATCGTTTTGCTGTGAGAGATGGTACGAATGGGGGATTAGTATAACGGGCGGGGAATGTGAGGAGTTATGGGAGTAAGCTTGATATTTAAAATCGCGGCGGTGGGGATTCTGGTGACAATTTTGAGTCAGGTATTAAAGCATAGCGGCAGGGAGGAACACGCTTTCCTAATCAGCCTTGCGGGACTGGTGCTTGTGCTTTCATGGATAGTGCCATACATATATGATTTGTTTCAGACGATTCAGACATTGTTTGCGTTATAGGGGAATGACATGGCGGAGATTATCAAGGTGGGAATGCTGGGAATCGTGGGTGTGCTTCTGGCTGTGCAGTTCAAGGCGCAGAAGCCGGTGTACGGCGTGTTGATCGGGCTTAGCATCAGCTTTTTGATTTTTGGCTATTCGATCGGGCAGGTGAGGGCTGTACTGGAACAGTTTGGCATATTGCAGCAATATCTTGGAAGCGCAAAGGGATATCTCTCCATTCTGGTGAAGGTGATCGGCATTACTTATATATGTGAATTTAGTGCGGGCATCTGTAAAGATGCGGGATTTGGGGCGATCTCCGATCAAATCGAGATTCTGGGGAAGCTCTCGGTGATCTTTGCGGGACTGCCGGTGCTTTTTGCGGTGATCGAGCAGATACAGGGATTAGGTTGAAAAATAAATTTTTCAACCGCAAATTTGTGCTTGCGCCCAAATTTCAGGATTGCGGTAAGAATGGAGGATCAGTGTGAGAAGGTTGTGATGGAGATGGAGATGGGGTTGGAGTTGGAGGGTATTTGGCAGGATTATGGGCTGGACGAGCTGCAGAGGGGAATGGACATGCTTTTTCCCCGGTATGAGCTCTCGCTGTCTGAGCTGCTGCAAAGGCTGCTGCAGGGGGATATCATAGGCGCGCTGACGGATTTTATGCAGCAGGGCATTGCGGAGGCGGCAAGCTCCACGCTGGGGCTAAAGAATATATTCGTGTGGCTCTTGGTGCTGGGGGTGGTCTCCGCGCTGATGAGTCATTTCGTGGAGGTGTTTGACAGGCATCAGGTGGCGGATCTAAGCTATTATTTCATGTATCTGCTCATGACGGCGATTCTGCTCAAGTGCTTTGTGCAGACGGCACAGACCGCCTCGGAGACCTTGGAAAATATCGTATTGTTTAACAGGCTGCTGATGCCCACCTATCTGCTCACGGTAGGCATCGCGACGGGCGGTATCACGGCGGGAGCGTATTACGAGCTTTTATTGGTATTGATCTACGGCGTTGAGGAGTTGATGCTTGGGGTGGTCATTCCCTTGATCTATGGGTATTGCCTGTTGTCGGTGGTCAATGGGATTTGGATTGAGGAGAGGCTGACGCTTTTTATCGAGTTTTTGGAGAAGCTGGTGGGGTGGATTCTGAAGGTGGCGTTAGGAATCGTGACAGGTGTCAGCATCTTTCAGTCGGTGCTGACGCCTGTGCTTGATTCAGTGAAAAACAGCGCGCTGCAGAAAATGATATCCGCGATCCCGGGCGTCGGGAGCGCGGCGAACGGTGTGGTAGGTCTTGTGGTGGGGTCGGCGGTGGTCATCAAGAACAGTGTCGGATTGCTGCTATTGCTGTTATTGCTCCTCTTGTGCGCCGCGCCGCTCATAAAAATTTTCCTGATGGCTTTTTTGCTGAAGGCAGCGGCGGCTTTTATGGGGATTGTCAGCGACAAGCGGATCACGTCGTGCACGAACCGCACGGGGGACGCGGGGCTTTTGCTCTTTAAGACCACGGGGACGGCAATGCTGCTGTTCCTGATCAGCATTGCTGTCGTGGCGATCACGACGAACAGGGGGTTCTGATATGTATTCTTATTTGATGAAAACCGTCTGCAGGACGGGAATCTTTATCATATGCGCTCAGGTACTGGTGCATTTTCGCCCGAACGCAGCTTATGAAAAATATATGAAAATGTTGGTGAGCGCCATGATCCTGATGCAGCTATTCCTTCCGGTGAGCAGTTTTTTTACGAAGGAAGGAGAACAGAGCATGGCGGAGCGGGTGGAATGGTTTGAAAAGCAACTGGAAATATCCATGAAACAGGCGGTGGAGGACTATGCCGACAGTGAGAAGCTGTTGGAGAAGATGACCTTGGAGGAGGTGCAAAGCAGGCTTGAGGAGGCAGGGACGCAGGGGGAGCGGGAACAGGAGCAGGCGGTTCCCGCGATAGAGATTGAGCATGTGGAGCGAATCGAGATTAATGTGCAGGGGGAAGATGGAGGTGTGAAGGAAGATGGTGATGCTGCGGGAGCAGGGAAAGCAGGCGGAAGGGAATGAGCGTGAGCGGGGAATACAGGAGGAAAGGGCACGGGAAGGGAATAAACGTGAGCCGGAAGTACAGGAAAAGAATACATGGAGAAAGAAAATCAGCCATGTATTCCAAAAGAAATGGTTTAACAGGGACAATCTGATCATATTGATCCTGTTGGGAATCCTTTTGTTTATCATCGCCCTTCCCACGAAGAAGGATTCTCAGGGGACGGGAGAGCTGACGGGGGCGGGAGGATTGGAGGAGCTTTTTTATGACCCTGCGCAAAGTGTCAGCGCGGAGAATGGCATTGTCGTGGAGACGGCAGGGAAAGCGGGCGAGGACGGAGTCACTTCTGCCTTGGAGGAATATGCCCTGCTGCAGGAGGCGAAGCTTAAGACTCTATTGTCCTCCGTGGAGGGTGTGGGTAAGGTGGAGGTGATGCTGACATTTTTATCCTCAGAGGAGCTTGTGGTGGAAAAAGATGCGCCGGTGGTGCGTTCCAACACGGTCGAGAAGGACAGCGAGGGCGGCACCCGCACCGTGACCCAATACGAAAGCGGGGACAGCACTGTCTACCTGAGCGCATCAGGCGCGAGCGAGCCCTATGTGGTCAAGACGCTGAATCCGCGGGTGGAAGGGGTGCTGGTGGTCGCGGAGGGCGCGGGAGACGAGGGAGTGCGAGCTGGTATCGCGGAGATCGTGCAGGCACTCTATGGCGTGGAGACACAGCGGGTCAAGGTGGTGCCCATGGAAACTTCGCAAGGCTGAACGATTATGATGATTCATATATTCGTCCCATTGCTCATACAATGAAATGAAAAGGACTTCCATAAAATTAAAAAGAGGGAGAGCACTGTGAAAAACTTAGTCAAAAAAAATCAGCTTATGATTACCGCGCTCGCTGTCATGATCGCCATAGCAGGTTATCTGCAGTTCGCGGGGACCAATCTGGAGGAGGAATACCTGACGGTGGACGATGGGAATGTGGTGAACCCCGTGGATTCTACGGGAATCATCACTGAGAATTATACCGCCGGCAGTCTGGGGAATACTATGGACGTGGAGGGGCTGCTTGATCTGTCGGAGGAGGATCTGCTTTCCTCGGGGATTACGGAGATTGAGAGCTTGGACTCGGATCTGGATATACTGACGGATAATTATCTCGATGAGGGCATGTCGGTAGCCAAGGTGACTCCCGAGGAGGGTGAGATTCCCGGGGAAGCTGTGCTGACATCTAACTCGGGAGTGGCGGTTTTGGCAGATGCCAAGCTCTTGAAGGAGCAGACCAGAGCCAAAAATAAAGAGACACTGATGCAGGTCATCGGAAGCGAGGGACTGACAGAGCAACAGAAGCAGGACGCGGTTGATAGCATGGTGGAAATGACCGTCATTGCGGAGAAGGAATCTGCGGCGGAGATCCTGCTCGAGGCAAAGGGATTCTCGGACGTGGTGGTGAGTATTGCCGACGATATGGCGGACGTGGTGGTGAACGCCGTGGAGCTCTCTGATGCGCAGCGGGCGCAGATTGAGGACATCGTGAAGCGTAAAACAGGGATTTCTGCAGAAAATATTATAATCAGCACTGTTGTGGAGTAGGATTTTGTGGTATTCTTATTATACATAATGACGGAAAGGAATGAGATACCATGCAGAGAGTGTTTTTGATCGTGCTTGACAGCTTTGGGATTGGGGAGATGGAGGACGCTGCAGACTATGGAGATGTGGGGGTGAATACCCTTTACAGTGTCTCGAAAAGTCCCTATTTTCACATGCCAAATATGCAGAAGCTCGGGCTTTTCCAGATAGAGGGCATCAGGGTGGCGGATAACGGCGGCGCGTCTCTTACCGCGGGTGCACCGCACACTGCCACCGTTGCCCGCATGAGAGAAGCGTCCAAGGGGAAGGATACCACCATAGGGCATTGGGAGATTGCGGGGGTGTATTCCGGCAAGCCCCTGCCAACTTATCCTGAAGGATTTCCGGAGGAGGTGCTTGCGCCCTTCAGGGAACAGACGGGGAGAGGGGTATTGTGCAATATGCCCTATTCGGGGAC
Organism: Muribaculum sp.; assembly: GCA_023663505.1. Classification (GTDB taxonomy): domain Bacteria; phylum Bacillota; class Clostridia; order Lachnospirales; family Lachnospiraceae; genus Acetatifactor. The sequence goes on along the minus strand of JAMPHH010000037.1, from coordinate 14,951 downwards.
AAAGGTGATTGCCGATTATGGGGAGGAGCATATGCGCACGGGGGACTTGATCGTATACACCTCGGCGGACAGTGTGTTACAGATTGCCGCCCACGAGGATATTGTGCCGCCGGAGACTCTTTATGAATATTGCCGCGAGGCGAGGGCGATACTTGTAGGACAACACGGCGTGGGGCGCGTGATTGCAAGACCCTTCATCGGGGAGGCGGGGAATTTTACCCGCACGTCGAGGCGGCATGATTTCTCGATAGAGCCGCCTGCCACGACCATGCTGGACCAGCTTAAGGCGGCGGGCAAGGACGTGATCGCTGTGGGTAAGATCAAGGATATCTTTGCGGACAAGGGCATCACGGAGTCAGTATACACCGCCGGAAACGAGGAGGGGATCGAGAGAACTCTTGAATATCTGGACAGGGATTTTGAGGGATTGTGCTTTATTAATCTGGTGGATTATGATATGCTATACGGGCATCGCAGAGATGTGGACGGCTATGCGAAGGCGCTCGCCTATTTTGATGGGAGACTGCCTGAGATTTTGGAGAAGATGCGACCTGAGGACGTGTTGATGCTCACGGCGGATCACGGCTGTGACCCGGCGTACACCGCCACCACGGATCACACGAGGGAGCACACGCCATTTCTCATGTACGGGGCGGGGATAACGCCCGGAAATCTGGGCACGAGAAAAACATTTGCCGACATAGGGGCTACTGTGTTACAATATTTTGGTATTGTGCCGGAGTTTGCCGGAGAAAGTATGCTGTAGATGGAATTGGAATCAAATAAACACGGAGGATTTTATTTTGAGTAATTATACAGAAGAAATTAATCGTCGCCGCACATTTGCGATTATATCTCACCCTGACGCGGGCAAGACTACTCTTACGGAGAAGTTCCTGCTCTATGGCGGCGCGATCAATCTGGCGGGCAGCGTGAAGGGAAAGGCTACGGCGCGTCACGCGGTGTCCGACTGGATGGAGATCGAGAAGGAGAGGGGAATTTCCGTCACCTCCTCCGTATTGCAGTTTGAGTATGACGGCTATTGTATTAATATTTTGGACACCCCGGGGCATCAGGATTTCTCGGAGGACACCTATCGGACGCTGATGGCGGCGGATTCCGCAGTGATGGTGATCGACGCGTCCAAGGGAGTGGAGGCGCAGACGAGAAAGCTTTTCAAGGTCTGCGGTATGCGGGGGATTCCGATTTTTACCTTTATCAATAAGCTGGACAGAGATGCCAATGACACCTTCGAGCTTCTGGACGAGATTGAGAAGGAGCTGGGGATCGCCACCTGCCCTGTGAACTGGCCGATTGGCTCAGGCAAGGGGTTTAAGGGGGTCTATGACAGGGAGAAGAAATGTGTGATCTCCTACTCTGACACGGAGAAGGGCACAAAGGAGGGCGTCGCCACGGAGATTCCAGTGGAGAACGAGGCGCAGCTTCGGGGAGTGATCGGAGATGACGCGGCGGACAAGCTTTTGGAGGAAATAGAGCTCTTGGACGGCGCCAGTGCGGAATTTGATATGGACAAGGTTCATGCGGGGCAGCTCACGCCTGTTTGCTTTGGCTCTGCGCTGACTAATTTTGGCGTGGAGATTTTCCTGAAGCATTTCCTGAACATGACCACGCCCCCGCTTCCGAGGAAGGCGGATATCGGTATGATCGAGCCCACGGAGCAGGAGTTTTCCGCATTTGTGTTCAAGATTCAGGCGAATATGAACAAGGCGCACAGGGACAGGATTTCGTTTATGCGCATCTGCTCCGGAAGGTTTGACGCTAATATGGAGGTGCGCCATGTGCAGGGCAACAAGGTGCTGCGCCTGTCACAGCCGCAGCAGATCATGGCGGACGAGAGGAAGATACTGGCTGAGGCATATGCGGGGGATATCATCGGTGTGTTCGACCCGGGGATATTCTCTATCGGCGATACCTTCTGTATGCCCAAGGAGAAGTTTCAGTACGAGGGGATTCCCACCTTTGCGCCGGAGCATTTCGCGAGGGTGCGGCAGGTTGACACCATGAAGCGCAAGCAGTTCGTGAAGGGGATTGAGCAGATTGCCCAGGAGGGAGCTATCCAGATTTTCCAAGAGTTCAACACGGGACTCGAGGAGATTATCGTGGGCGTCGTGGGCGTGCTGCAGTTTGACGTGTTGAAATATCGTCTGGAAAACGAATATAACGTGGAGATTCGTCTGGAAAATCTTCCCTATGAGCATATCCGATGGATTGAAAATAAAGATGAGATTGACCTTGATAAACTCACCGGAACCTCCGATATGAAAAAGGTGAAGGATATGAAGGGGAATCCGCTTCTGCTCTTTGTGAACGCGTGGAGCATCGGCATGACACTGGACAGGAATCCGGGGCTTGCGTTGGCGGAATTTAGCAGGAATTAGATGCTGCGGACGGAATAGCTGCGGAGTCAGATGTGGATAGCAGGAAGGAAGATTGAATAGGTTTATGGGGAGAACGATGCCTGACAATCGGTTTTATAAGTGTATAGCGGTTATGGCGCTCTGTGTCTGTATGACGCTCTGTCTGGGTGGATGTGTGCCGGAGTATGTCTGGCTTGAGGAGGAGACCGTCCCGCCAAGGCAGGGAGAACGGGTCATATCCTTGGAGGAGATCGAGGACGAGGACATGGGAACCCACGAGGGTGACGAGGAGGAGCCTGTGTCCGGCGGAGACGTCTGGGAGCTGCCGGAGGACGGGAGCTTCCTTTGCAGGGAGATTGTTGGCTTTGAGTATGCTAGGCTCAATGCAAACGAGCAGCTGTGGTATCAGGACATGGCGCAGGCGATGGGGACGATGTCGGGTAAGGTAAAGCTGTCGGAGAAAGGGATTCAGGCAGGTTTAGACGAGAAAAAGGTGGACAAAATATTTCAAGCGGTGCTCAACGACCACCCTGAGCTTTTCTATGTGGAGGGCTATAATTATACGCAATACACTCGGGCGGAGAAAACGGTGGCGATTGAGTTCTCGGGTACCTATAACATGGATAAGGACGTCGTGTTGGCGAGAAGAAAGGAGATAGAATCCGAGGTCAGCAGGATTCTGGACAATGCGCCCAAGGACTCCAGTGATTATGATAAGGTCAAATATGTCTATGAGCTTCTGATCACGGAGACGGAGTACGATCTTGAAGCTGAGAATAATCAAAATATTTACTCCGTGTTTGTAGGGCATGCGTCCGTGTGTCAGGGCTATGCCAAAGCATTTCAATATCTGATGAACCGCATGGGTGTGGAATGCGCCTTGGTACAGGGGAAGGTGCGGGAAACAGGAGAGGGGCACGCATGGAATCTGGTCAAGGCGGACGGAGCCTACTATTATGTGGACGCCACATGGGGGGATATCTCCTATCAGAGCGATGACGGGGAATCGGAGGAGCAGCAGAACGCGCTTCCCGAGATCAGCTATGATTATTTGTGTGTGACCACCAAGCAGCTGCTTCGGACACATATTTTGGATATATCGGCAGGGATGCCGGAATGTACAGCGGAAAAGGATAATTATTACGTCAGGGAGGGCGCGCTGTTTAAGGAATATGACAAGGAGCAGCTCACGAAGCTGGTGAATAAGAGATTAGAGCAGGGTCGCTATGACATATCGCTGCGCTGTGCGGACGAACAGTGCTATGCTGAAATGTGCGAGGCACTGCTGGAGCGGAGGGAGATCTTTAATTATCTGAAGGGGACAGGAGTCAGCTCCTTTGTCTACTCCAACAGTGACCAACAGCTGACGCTGACATTTTTTATGGTGACAAGTCGGTAGTGGCTGTGGTATAATGTTCGCAAAGGGCAGAGTCAAGTGTCCGGATAAACAGATGCCGAGCTTGCTCGAGCAAATGTTTATCCGGATACTTGACGAGCGAAGCGAGCCCCGAAAAACCGAAGGCTTTTCGGGGCTCTGCCCGAGGCTTGCGGTAATGTAACAGTCAACACTCATGGCAGGAAACGGCCGAATGGCCATTAGAAATATAGCAGAACGGAGGAAATGTGATGGATAGAGAAACAGATCAAAACACGGTGGTTCTCAAGGCAGATGAGAGTGTAGGGGCGGTACAGATCGCAGATGACGTGGTCGCGATGATCGCGTCTTTGGCTGCTGCCGAGGTAGACGGAGTACATTCCATGACGGGAAATATCTCAAACGAATTGATGGCGAAGGTCGGAGTGAAGAAGCTGACCAAGGGCGTCCGTGTTGAGGTGACGGAGGGCATTGTCAATGTGGATTTGGCGGTGACCATGGATTATGGCTTTAATATTCCTGCAACCTGTCAGCAGGTACAGAACAAGGTAAAGAGTGCCGTGGAAAATATGACGGGTCTGACATGCAGCAGCGTCAATATAAGGATTGCCGGTGTGAACATGAAAAAGGACAAATAATATGATGAAACGACACGAACTGAGGGAGCAGGTGTTCCGGCTTTTATTTCGGGCAGAGTTTAACTCGGTCTCCGAGATGGAGGAGCAGAAGGCGCTTTTTGCCGAGGATCTGCCTGTGGAGGATACAGGGCATGCCGCAAGCGATAAGGCTGGCATGAGTGATAAGGATATCACCTATATTGTGGACAAATGTGGAAGGGTTCAAGAGAAGCTCTCGGAGCTTGACAAGCTGATAGACGATAATACGGAAGGGTGGAATACCGCCCGCATGGGGAAGGTGGAGCTCACCGTGCTGCGCTTGGGAATCTATGAGATCCTGTTTGACGAGGACATACCGGACGCGGTCGCTATCAACGAGGCGGTGGATATCGCCAAAAAGTACGGACAGGAGACATCAGGCGGGTTTGTAAATGCCATTCTTGCCAAAATAGTAAAGCCGGGTGAGAACAATTCGTAATGTATACACAGTTGGACAATTGAATGCCTATGTAAAAAATATGTTCACGCAGGACTATCTTTTGCAGTCTCTCTTTGTAAAGGGAGAGGTCAGCAACTGCAAATATCACTCCTCTGGACATATTTATTTTACGTTAAAGGACGAGAAGGGAACTGTGAGCTGTGTGATGTTTGCGGGGCAGCGCGCGGGACTCTCTTTCCGGCTACAGGAGGGGCAGCAGGTGGTCGTGGGCGGCGCCGTGGACGTGTATGAGAAGGACGGCAAATATCAGCTTTATGCCAAGCAGATCATATTGGACGGGGCGGGGCTTCTCTATGAGAAATTCGAGCAGCTCAAGACTGAGCTTGCGGAATGTGGAATGTTTGCCCCGGAGTACAAGCTCCCCATTCCCAAATATATCAGGACTTTAGGTGTGGTGACTGCTGCCACGGGAGCCGCCGTGCGGGATATTATTCAGATCGCGAACAGGAGAAATCCCTATGTGCAGATCATTCTCTACCCCGCCATCGTGCAGGGAGAGGCTGCGGCGGAGAGCATCGTCAATGGAATCCGTGCCTTGGAGAGACAGAATGTAGATGTGATGATCGTGGGGCGCGGGGGAGGCTCCATTGAGGATCTGTGGGCGTTTAATGAGAGGGTGGTGGCGCAGGCGGTATTTGACTGCTCCATTCCCATTATCTCGGCGGTGGGGCATGAGACGGACACCACGATCATAGATTATGTTTCAGATCTGCGGGCTCCCACGCCCTCGGCGGCAGCAGAGCTTGCGGTGACGGATATCAGGGATATTCTGGGCGATATGGAGGGTTATCGGCAGGAGCTGCTTCGACTGATGCAGCGAAGGCTCGACGAGGAGCGGGAACGCATAAGCAATTATTCAATGCGGCTTAAATATTGTAGTCCCGCGGCAAGAATACGGGACAGAAGACAATACAGCCTCCGATTGGAGGAGCGGCTGCAGACAGCAATGGACAGAAGCCTCCAAAGAAAACGGCATCAATTGGAGCTGTATGTGGAGCGCATGAGGGGGCTTTCGCCCTTGGAAAAGCTCAGCAGCGGCTTCTCCTATGTGGAGGATCAGGCAGGACGAAATATCCGCTCGGCGGATCAGGTGTATATAGGTCAGGAATTGACGGTGTGCGTGAGAGACGGCAGGCTTCGGACGCAGGTGACGGGAATCGAAAAGCTTGAACTCGAAAAGCTTGGAGCCGAAAATGGCTGAATCGGGTAAGCAGGGGTCAGGAAGGTCGGAGTCGGAATACATGAAAGGTATGGTTGGCAATATGGCGGGTAAACGCTTGGAAAAGGAATTGAAAAAGGAGTCTGAGGAAGCGTCGCAGGCGCTTTCTCTCGAGGAGGGGTTTGAACGTCTTGAGGAGACCATCGCGCGTCTTGAGGATGAGGAGATTTCTCTGGAGGACGCTTTTGCCGCTTACAGTGAGGGCATGACGCTTTTGAAGAATTGCAATGAACAGATAGACCGCGTGGAGAAGCAGGTGTTAAAGCTGGCGGAGGACGGCAGTCTGGAGGAGCTGTAAGGATATGAGTCATGAGATGCGAAACGAGAGTCAAAATAATAACGGGCAATTGTTTCAGGTGAAGCTGGCGGAGAGAGCTGCCCGCGTTGAGGAGCTGCTGCGAAAATATCTGCCTGATGAGCAGTATGCCCCCAAGACCATTGTGGACGCCATGAACTATAGTCTCATGGCGGGCGGGAAACGTCTGCGCCCCATTTTGATGCAGGAAATGTATCAGATGTTTGGCGGAGTGGGGCACGGAATCGAGTATTTCATGGCTGCTATAGAGATGATACACACTTATTCTCTGGTGCATGACGATCTGCCTGCCATGGACAATGATGAGTATCGCAGGGGACGCAAGACTACTTGGGCGGTATATGGGGACGCCATGGGGATTCTGGCGGGGGACGGTCTGTTAAATTACGCCTTCGAGACGGCTGTTCAGGCGTTTAATGGCTGTCGGACGGTGGAGGATTACCAGCGCGTGGCTTCCGCGTTGCGGGTTCTGGGCTTTAATGCGGGTATCGGTGGTATGATCGGGGGGCAGACGGCTGATATTGAGGCAGAGCAGCAGAGTGAGCCGCTCACGGAGGAGCAGATTATATATATCCATACCCATAAGACAGGGGCTTTGATCAAGGCGGCAATGATGATAGGGGCTGTCTTGGCGGGTATGCCCCGTGAATGGAAGGCGCAGCTTGGGCAGTGCGCTATGGATATCGGCATTGCCTTCCAGATACAGGACGATATTCTGGACGTGACGGGGGATAGTGAGGAATTGGGCAAGCCCGTGGGGAGCGACGCGGCAAACGGCAAGCAGACCTATGTGACGCTCCATGGTGTGGAGGCAGCAGGGGTGGAGGTTGAGCGTCTCTCCAATGAGGCGATAGAGCTTCTGCGCAGTATGCCGGGGGATTCATCGTTTATGGAGGATTTGGTCGATTACCTGATTCACAGACGGTATTAAGTTATCACAGACGGGAGAGAAAGCCTATGTTCTTGGAGCAGATTGTGAGTCCGAATGATATAAAGAAAATAGATAGATCTGATTACCCCGCATTGGCACAGGAAATACGACAATTCCTGATAGAGAAAATAAGTGTCACGGGCGGGCATCTCGGGTCGAATCTGGGTGCGGTGGAGCTTACCATGGCGCTGCATCTGTCCCTGAATCTGCCTGAGGACAAGATTATATGGGATGTGGGGCATCAGTCCTACACGCACAAGCTGTTGACGGGGCGTAGGGACGGTTTTGACGAGCTGAGACAGTTTCACGGGATGAGCGGCTTCCCCAAGCGCAAGGAGAGCGATTATGACGCGTTCGACACGGGGCATAGCTCCACGTCCATCTCGGCGGGGCTTGGACTGGCGATGGCGAGAGATCTTAAGGGAGAGAAGAGTACGGTGGTGTCCGTGATCGGGGACGGTTCCCTCACGGGCGGAATGGCGTATGAGGCGCTGAACAATGCCGCCAAGCTGGAGACGAATTTTATTATTATTTTAAATGATAACAAGATGTCCATTTCGGAGAATGTGGGCGGTGTGTCCAAATACCTGAACAATATCCGTACTGCAACGGGATATCTAGACTTGAAGGAAGGGATCTACAATGCGCTGAGCGGCACTCCGGGCGGCGATAACATGGTCAGGAGGATCCGCAAGGCGAAGTCGAGCTTTAAGCAATTGGTTATTCCGGGTATGCTTTTTGAGGATATGGGCATTACCTATCTGGGACCTGTGGATGGTCATGATATTGACGGCTTGATGAAGGTGCTCAAGGAAGCAAGGCGCGTAAAGGGCTGTGTGATGATTCACGCACTGACTCAAAAGGGTAAGGGCTACGGACCTGCAGAGCGGCACCCCGCAAGATTTCATGGCGCGGAGCCGTTTGATATTGAGACGGGGCTGCCCTCTCACCCCAGAACCACTGCCAACTATACGGATATTTTCTCCACTGTCATGTGCAAGCTGGGACAGCGGGACGAGCGGATCGTGGCGATCACCGCTGCCATGGCGCATGGCACGGGACTGAAGCGATTCAGCAATATGTATCCGGACAGATTCTTTGATGTAGGGATCGCCGAGGAGCATGCGGTGACATTCGCAGCAGGGCTTGCGGCGGGGGGACTTAAGCCGATTGTGGCAGTGTATTCCTCCTTCCTGCAGAGGGCGTATGACCAGATCCTGCATGATGTCTGTATCCAGAATCTTCCGGTGGTGTTCGCCATTGACAGGGCAGGATTGGTGGGAAGCGACGGGGAGACTCATCAGGGGATTTTTGATTTTACATATCTCTCGGGGATACCCAATATGCATATCATGGCGCCTAAGAATAAGTGGGAGCTCTCGGATATGTTAAAGTTCGCGGTGGGGTTTGACGCGCCGATTGCGCTTCGATATCCAAGAGGGAACGCATATGCGGGCTTGAAGGAATTCAGGGCGCCTATCGAGTACGGGAAAGCGGAGTGGATATACAGGGAGAAGGAGATTGCCCTGTTTGCGGTGGGCAGTATGGTAAAGACTGCGGAGACGGTCCGGGACAATCTGAAGGGTATGGGATACAGCGTCAGTCTTGTGAACGCGCGGTTTGTCAAGCCGATTGACGAGACGGCTGTGTTGGAGGCGGCGGCAGGGCATCGCCTGATCGTCACCATGGAGGAGAATGTGGCAAGCGGGGGATACGGGGAGAAGGTATTGAACTGTATGCATGAGAATCATATCATGTCGGCACAATGCGATTGTATCTGTATCACGCTTCCGGACGCTTATGTGGAGCACGGAAATGTAGAGCTTTTGAAGAAAGAGGTGGGGGTGGACGCGGAGAGCATCACGGCACGTATCACAGAGGCGTTGGCATGAAGGAGCGTTTAGATGTCATTTTGGTCAATCAGGGGCATGCTCCCTCTAGAGAGAAGGCAAAGGCGATCATCATGTCCGGCAATGTGTATGTCAACGGGCAGAAGGAGGATAAGGCGGGGACGTTCTTTGATCCGGGGAAGATCACCGTGGAGGTGCGGGGCAGTCAGTTAAAATATGTGAGCCGGGGAGGTCTGAAGCTGGAGAAGGCAATGGAGCAATGGGACTTTTGTCTGGAGCATATGGTCTGTATGGACATAGGCTCCTCCACGGGGGGATTTACGGACTGTATGCTGCAAAACGGCGCCGCCAAGGTATACTCGGTGGACGTGGGAGCCGGTCAGCTTGCGTGGAAGCTTCGCAATGACGAGCGGGTGGTATGCATGGAGAAGACGAATTTTCGTTATCTCACGCGGGCGGATATAGGTGATGATCTGGATTTTGCAAGCATTGACGTGTCCTTTATCTCTCTTACCAAGATGCTAATTCCCGCCAGAAACCTCCTGAAGCCTGAGGCGGAGATGGTTTGTCTTATCAAGCCCCAGTTTGAGGCGGGGCGGGAGAAGGTCGGCAAGAACGGCGTGGTGAGGGAGCAGGGGACTCATGCCGAGGTGATACACAAGATCATTGATTTTGCGGACTGTGTGGGCTTTGAGGTGCTGCACCTTGATCATTCCCCCATAAAGGGGCCGGAGGGGAATATTGAATATCTGCTTCATATCCGCAAGGCTTGCGGGATTCCGGAGGAGGTCTTAGCGCTTTCGGAGCATGACGCACAGGAGTGCCTTAAGGGGATCGTGGAGAGTAAAGCGGGGCTTTCATGGAGAGAGGGCTGGGAAGAAAACATTCATCAAATCGTAGAGCAGTCTCATAAGCTGTAAGATAAGGAGGGGTACGTATGAAACACTTTTTGATCTACACCAACAAGAACAAGGACAGGGATCTGATGACCACCAACCGCATCAAGAGCTATCTGGAGTGCAGGGGACAGAAGGTGACACTTAAGATCAAGGAATCGGATTGGCTGGCAGATGTCACGGAGGAATCAGAGGAGGCGAAGGATATCCCCAAGGATGTGGACTGCATGATCGTGCTCGGCGGGGACGGCACTGTGCTGCAGGCAGCCAGAGAGACCAAGAAATTATTCATTCCGATCATCGGAGTCAATCTGGGAACCTTGGGATATATGACGGAGATCGAGCCGGACAATCTCGAGGAGTCTCTGGATAAGTTGATGAATGACGAGTGTACCAAGGAATCCCGCATGATGCTCAACGGCAAGGTGACTTTTCATTGCGGCAAGCCTTGGGAGGAGGGCTGGGCTTTGAATGACGTGGTGATCTCACGCAGGGGCTCGATTCAAATGCTTCGCCTTGACATCTATGTAAACGGGCAGTTCCTACACCGCTATAAGGCGGATGGAATGATCGTTGCCACGCCTACCGGAGCTTCAAGCTACAGCCTGTCCGCGGGCGGTCCCCTTGTGGAGCCGAGTGCGAAGCTGATCATGCTCACCGCGATCTGTCCGCATTCGCTGAACCACAGAAGTATTGTTTTAGATCCGAAGGATGTGATCGAGATCGAGATCCCCTCCGGCAGAGAGGGACAGAAGCAGACAGTGGAGGCGAATTTTGACGGAAGCCATGTCATCCCTATGTGTACCGGAGACAGAATCCGCATTGTGCAGTCGGAGAAGATCACCGAATTCCTGCGTCTGAACCAGGTGAGCTTTATGGAGATCCTACATAAAAAGTTCAGCGAATAAAGAACAGGAGACTTTATGAAGAAAAGCAGGCAGGAGAAAATATTAGAGATCATAGCGAAGCGGGATGTGGAGACACAGGAGGAGCTGGCAAACTGTCTGAAGGAGGCGGGCTTTCGGGTGACACAGGCAACCGTGTCCAGAGACATCAGGGAAATGAAGCTTTCCAAGGTGCCCGACGAGGCGGGGGGACAGAAATATGCCGTGTTGGAGCGCGACGAGGGACAGGTGGGAGACCGATATATCCGTGTGCTCAGAGAGGGCTTCGCGTCCGTGGATATGGCGCAGAATCTTGTGGTGATCCGAACCGTGTCAGGCATGGCGATGGCGGTGGCGGCGGCATTGGACGCCATGAAATTCCCGGAGGTGTTGGGCTGCATCGCCGGAGACGACACGATCATGGTGGCATGCCGCACCGTGGAGGAGGCGGGGGAGCTGACCGTCAAGATAAGGGGAATGTTGGGATAAGGTTCCAGATGTGCTTTGGAGAAGGCGCAGAAGGAGAGACTATGTTACAAAGATTACATGTAAAAAATCTGGCTCTTATGGAGGAGACAGAGGTGGAGTTCACCGAGGGCTTGAATATTCTCACGGGAGAGACCGGAGCAGGCAAATCACTGCTGATCGGCTCCATCAATTTGGCGCTGGGCGCTAAATTTGAAAAGGATATGCTCAGAAACGGTGCGGAGAACGCGCTGGTGGAGCTGGTGTTCTCCTGTGAGGGCAAGTCCGTCAGGGAGAAGCTGGCACAGCTTGAGCTGGAGCCCGAGGAGGATACGATCATCCTCAGCAGGAGAATGCAGCCGGGCAAAAGTGTATTCAAGATCAACGGCGAAAGCGTGACCGCCAAGCAGGTGAAGGAGCTGGCGGATGTGCTCTTGGATATTCACGGACAGCACGAGCACCAGTCCTTGCTGCACAAGAAAAAGCATATGGAGATTCTGGACGCTTACTGCGGGGACGCATATCCGAAGCCTGCCCAAGCGGTGGCGGAGGCTTACGAGACCTGCAGGAGGCTGGAAAAGGAGCTTGCCGAGGAGTCGATGGACGAGACGGAGAAGGCTAGAGAGCAGTCATTGGCTGAGTTTGAGCTAAAGGAAATCGAGGAAGCCGGACTGCGGGAGGGCGAGGACGAGGAGCTTGAGCAGATCTATCGCCGTATGAGCAACAGCCGCAAGATCAACGAGGGACTGGCGGAGAGCTATCAATATTCCGGGACGGAGGGCGAGGGCGGCGCGGGAGCGGCGCTGAGCAGGTCGCTTAGGTCGCTTAGGTCTGTGGCGTCATATGACAAGCGGTTGGAGGAGCTTGAAGCACAGCTTGCCGAGGTGGATAACCTTCTGGCGGATTACAATCGGGATATTGCGGAATATATGCAGGACTGCGAGTTTGACGGCGAGGAGTTTGCGAGGGTCGAGGAGCGCCTGAACACGATCAACCGTTTGAAAGGGAAATACGGTGCGTCGATTCAGGAGATTCTTGACTATGGGGCATCAAGACAGGCGGTGTTGGACAAGCTCTCCGACTATGACGCCTATGTGCAAGGACTGAGCAAGGAGCTTGAGGAGGCTAAGCATCGCTTGGAATCAGCGTGTGGGGAATTGTCCAAGGTTCGTCAGGAGAATGCGAAGCAGCTCACGGAGCGTTTGAAGGAAGCCTTGACACAGCTTAATTTCCTGACGGTGGAATTCGAGACGGCGGTTCGTCCCGAGGGACAGATCACGGCGAAGGGCTATGATGATGTGGAATTCCTGATCTCCACCAATCCCGGGGAGAGCCTAAAGCCTTTAAGTCAGGTGGCGAGCGGGGGAGAGCTTTCCCGCGTGATGCTTGCAATCAAGACCGTGCTGGCGGGCAGGGATGATATAGATACTTTGATTTTTGATGAAATTGATGCGGGCATCAGCGGAAAGACCGCGTGGAAGGTGGCAGGGCAGCTCAATATCGTGAGCGGCGGGCATCAGGTTCTCTGCATCACTCATTTGCCCCAGATCGCGGCGATGGCGGACACGCATTTTGTCATTGAAAAAAGCAGTACCGACGAGAGCACGATCACGGATATCAGACAATTGGAAGGAGACGAGGAGCTTGCGGAGCTGGCAAGACTTCTGGGCAGTGACACATTGACTCAGGCGGCGCTCTCCAACGCGAGGGAGCTGCGTGAACAGGCGATGGCGCAAAAGTCTGTCTGACATAAGCTCGAAAATCCTGCGGACGCATTGCCTGCGGGAATAAAACTGCAAAAAGTTTCGCATACTAGAATCAGTAAAGAGACTGGGAAGGCGAGATGGTGCAGATATGAGATTTGGTGATGTTGATAAGGACAGTGTCAAGAAACAGGCGGGGGACGAGACAGTGATCTTCCTGCAAAGCTGGCGCAAAAAGGTGCGGAGATACCGCATATACCGCCTCAGCCTGTGTGTGGCGCTGTTTTTATGTTGTACATTTTTGGCGGGATACGGATATTATGTGGTGGACAGCAGTATACCCTCCGTGATACATGTGCGCGCGGACGCGGAGCAGTCATTTCATTTGGGAGTGCCTGCCAAGGGGGAGATCGTCAGCGTCGGCGCGCAGGGGGAGAGCAATATTCCCAAGGGCGCCGTCACTATTGATCTGAACGCGCCGGTCACGCTGAAAACAGGCGGGCTGGATCAATATTCCATGGAGGTAAAGCTCTTTGGCTTCCTGCCGTTTAAGCAGGTGGGGATTCAGGTGATAGAGGATCAGGAGCTTATCCCGGTGGGGGTGCCTGTGGGGATCTATATGGAGGCTCACGGGGTTCTCGTGGTAGGAGTGGGAGAATTTAAGGGACAGGACGGACAAAAGCATTCGCCCGCGAAGCATATCCTGCAGTCCGGGGACTATATTCACAAGCTGAACGGCGAGACCGTGTCGGATAAGGAGGACTTTATCAGCAGGATTGAGGCAAGCGGCGGCGCGGATCAGATTGTCACCGTGGAGCGCGGGGACGAGTTGATAGAGCTGCAGGTAAAGCCTGTGCAGGATAATAATGGCGCATACAAGATCGGCGTCTGGGTCAGGGATAACGCTCAGGGGGTCGGCACCATGACCTATATAGACAGTGAGGGCAATTTTGGCGCGCTGGGGCACGGCATCAGTGACGTGGACACCAGTGCCCTGATGGACATGTATGACGGCACGCTTTACCAGACGGAGATCATCTCGATACAAAAGGGCGCTGCGGGAAAGCCCGGCGAGATGACAGGAATGATCGTATATTCTGATGACAATATTCTCGGTGACATCACTTACAATGGTGAGGAGGGGATCTTCGGATATTGTAACCAGAGAGCCATACAGCTTGCGATGGAGGAGCCTTTGCCTATCGGCTTAAAGCAGGAGATTACCAAGGGCGACGCCATGATCCTCTGTAGCGTGGGCGGAGAGCCGGAGTACTATGATATCCGGATCACGGATATACATTTGGATCACGATAATGTCAATCGGGGCATTGAGATAGAGGTCACGGATCAGGATTTGTTGGAGATCACGGGTGGAATCGTCCAAGGCATGTCCGGCAGCCCTATTATACAGAACGGAAAAATCATCGGCGCTGTCACTCATGTCCTTGTCCAGGACAGTAAGCGCGGCTACGGGATCTTTATTGAAAACATGCTGGGGCATTGAGTCAGGGCAGCGAAGCGGAATCGAACTGAGGCCGGACGGAGTCCGGGAGGGGAGCAAGCTTGCATTTTGTTCGCTATGTTTAATATAGCATACAAATATGCGCATTTTGTTGGTGTATAAAAAATTCCTTATCAACGTTATTGAACAGGCGAAATAGAAGAAAACTTTCCTTGTGTACTATCCGTTCCTATAATAATTGTGATATAATCCGAAAGTGAAAGATATGGGAAAACTTGGATGTGCAGATGTGTATGTAATATAAATAAAAGTTTCCCAATCTATCGGACTATAGAAGTCCGACAGACTGGTTTGAA
>JAMPHH010000036.1 GCA_023663505.1 Muribaculum sp. | reverse complement strand
TAGCCATGCCCAAAATGTCGCTCGGATTAAGGGACTATCTTCCGACCAATTATCCAAATGCAACCGTAACGGAATATGATAATTTTCATGATACATTCGAGGCTGTGTATAATGACGAGGCTGGCGCTTTTATCGCCTATTCAAGCATAGTCCAGCGCCAACTGAGCGGTTATGACAAGGCTAATGAGCTTAAGGTGAGCTATCTTGACAAAACCGAGGAGCTTTGCCTGTTGGTATCTCAGGACAACGCTGTTTTATCCGTAATACTCGATAAGCTGATAAATCAAATCAACAGAGAGGAAATAACAGGCATATTGCTTCAATATGCAAGTATTGATAAAGACTCGCAGTTTTCATTTAAAGATTTCTTAAAACAGTATGCTTATTATATCATAACAGCGCTTGTCGTTTTTGCCGCTTTGATCGCGCTGACATTCATTTTCTACATAAAAAGAGCCCGCGCATATGCCAGACAGCAGGAGAAGATGCAGATCTCGCTCAAGAACGCCCTCGATATGGCTGATGCGGCAAACAAGGCGAAGACGAATTTCCTTTCAAGCATGAGCCACGATATACGCACCCCTATGAACGCTATTGTCGGAATGACGGATATTGCTAAAAGGCATACGGACGATAAGGAAAAGCTGGACGACTGCCTTGATAAAATAACATTGTCGAGCAAGCATCTTTTAACGCTTATAAATGATGTTCTTGACATATCCAAGATTGAAAGCGGGAAGTTTGTGCTCAACCCCATTAATTTCTCTCTCCGCAAAACGATGGACAACCTCGTTAATATTATACGTCCGATGATAAAATCCAAGGGGCAGGAGTTCGATGTACATATCCATAATGTAGATTATGAGATGCTGTATGGTGACGAGCTGCGTATAAGTCAGGTGTTTATAAATATTTTGAGCAACTCCGTAAAATATACGCCCGGCGGAGGCAAAATCATACTCGATCTCTATGAGGAACGCATAGACGAGCAAACGGTACGTCTTACCTATATCGTAAAGGACAACGGGATTGGCATGAGCCATGAATATATGGAGCATATGTATGATACATTTACCCGTGCGGACGACAGCCGTATTAATAAAGTACAGGGTACGGGGCTTGGACTTGCGATAGTCAAGCAAATGGTCACGCTTATGAACGGTACGATAGACTGCGACAGCGAATCAAATAAGGGAACCATGTTCATGGTAAAGCTTGAGCTTCCCATAGGGGAGGACGCAAGTCGGGTCTATACGCTCCCCCCGATAGATATGCTGTTTGTGGACGACGACGAGGTATTTCTCGCCATAATGGAGGATATGGTAGAGGAAATGGGGGCGAATGCGGAAACGGCGTGCAGCGGAGAGAAAGCGCTCGAGCTTGTAAAAAAGCGGCATGAAACGAACAGCGATTATGACGTTGCGGTAGTCGATTGGAAAATGCCGGATATGAGCGGCGCGGAAATCGTACAGGCTATACGCGGCATCGCCGGTACGGAGACGTCCATAATCCTCGTAAGCGCCTACGACTGGGCTGATATAGAGGATGACGCCAAAAACAGCGGCGCTGACGGATTTATCAGCAAGCCATTGTTTAAATCATATTTATCCGAAAAGATAGGGCTCGCAGTCAATGCCGAGGAGAAGAAACGAGATGCAGATGAAGCTGAAAACAGCGATCTCAGCGGGCTGAACGTGTTGGTAGCCGAGGACAACGACCTCAACTGGGAGGTTATAAGCGAGCTGCTCGATATGTACGGAATCGCTTGCGACCATGCGGAAAACGGGCAGGAAGCCGTATCAATGATGCAAAGCGCTGATGACGGCAAATATGACCTTATATTGATGGACATTCAAATGCCCATCATGAACGGTAGGGAAGCGACGATTGAAATACGTAAGGCATCTCGGAATTATGTTAAGAATATTCCGATAATAGCTATGACGGCAGACGCCTTTGCCGAGGATGTTGATGCCTGTCTCGCCGCCGGAATGGACGGTCATACCGCAAAGCCTGTGGATATGGACAAGCTGTGTCAGGAGATAAGGCGAGTAATAAACAGCAGGAAATTGTTTCAATAAAGCATATAGTAAACGTGGAGGGGCTGTCGCACTAAGCATTGAAGCTGCGGAAGGTTGTGTGAAATGCAACGGGATTCTGTATTTATCTTCATTAGTGCGACAGCCACGACTACGTATCTTAATAAATTCTTAAAGCTTTCCCCTGTTTTTTGTTAATAAAAGGTCTGTTACAATAGGATAAAAGGACGGGAGCAGACATGTACAATATACTGATATGTGATGATGAGAGAGATATCGTCAATGCGCTGAAGATTTATCTGCATGACGAGAATTACAGGCTGTTTGAGGCTTATGACGGAGTGGAGGCGCTGCGGGTCATCAGGGAGCAAGAGATTCACCTTGTGCTGATGGATATCATGATGCCCGCAATGGACGGAATCTCCGCCATGGTAAAGCTTCGGGAGGAGAGCAATGTGCCCGTGATACTGCTGACCGCCAAGAGTCAGGATTCGGACAAGGTCTTGGGGCTGACCGTGGGGGCGGACGATTATGTCACGAAGCCTTTCAATCCTGTGGAGGTGGCGGCAAGGGTCAAATCTCAGCTTCGCCGCTATATGCAGCTTGGCGGGGGCAATATGCGCCCTGACGTGCTGCGGGTGGGCGGAATTGAGTTAGACGATGTGGAGAAGACCGTGACATTGGACGGCGAAGCGGTGGCGCTGACCCCCACAGAGTTCGAGATATTGCGGCTGTTGATGCAGAACCCGGGGCAGGTGTTCTCGCCTAAGGAGATTTACCAACGCATCTGGAATGACCTGCCCTATGGGAGTGAGAATACGGTGGCGGTACATATCAGGCATCTTCGGGAGAAGCTGGAGATCAATCCGGCGGAGCCCAGATACATCAAGGTGGTGTGGGGGCAAGGCTACAAGTGTGAGAAGAATTTCTAGCCGCTCGCAGCAAGGGCTGCTTCGCGGAGAAATTCTAAGGTTCGCATGGCGAACCTTTTCTCACACGGAAGAATCGCTTGCGATTCTTCCCATTGACTGTCTGTGCCGCCGTTGGCGGCATGTTTGGAAGTGTGAAAAGAATTTCTCAGGTGAAAAGAATTTCTAGCTGTCAGTATAAGGAGGCGGGTGTATGAAAAAGGCAGGGATTACCAAGAGTATAGGATTTCAGGTGTTATTATATTTCGTTCTCGCTGTCAGCTTCGTGGCGGGAGTTATCTCGGTGGCGGGGATTGCGGAGCTTTGGAGCTGTGGGGCATATCAAAATAATTTTGAGGAGTACCAGAGTGAATTCCTGCGCAGGGAGGCGGAATCGCATTTACACTATATCTGTCAAGACCAAGCCACTTTCCCGACACTAGAAGATATGTCCGATGCATTTGTCAGGGAGAGTACATATAATAACGTAAGTTATATAATTTCCCGTTACCCAAGCGGGGAGGAGCGTTGGAGCAACACAAGTCAGGAGGCAAGGCAAAGCCCTTATACCTATAAGGCGTATGTGTACAGAGATGTTCTTCTTAACTCGGTGACGCAGGCATATGAGACTGTGGAGTACATGGTCGTGATGTATGTTGACCCTGAATTTGCCAAGGCGGACGAGCTGCAGCAGCTAAACGCTCAGGGAATTAGTATATATAATATGAAGTGGCGCTTCGTGGGAGTTGGAGTCGGAGCTATCCTGTTCGGGGTGGTCAGCTTTGTGTGGCTGCTGTGCAATGCGGGGCACCGTCGCGGGAAGGAGGGGATTACCCCGAGTATCTTGAGCGGTATTTATCTGGATATCCTGACGGCAGGCTTTGTGGCGGGAGGGGTTCTCCTGCTGTTTCTTGGGGAGAATCTCTTATCGGAATTTCGCGGTGATTTGGCATATGTGCTGATACTGGCGTTAGGCGGTGCGGTGACGTTGGTCTGGTGCACGATTTATCTGTGCGAGTTCGCACTGCGGTTGAAATTGGAAAAGACATGGAGATTCAGTTTGATCTATGTGACGGCGCGGTGGGCGTGGAGATTCCTTAGGGCAGCGCTTCGCCTGACGTGGAAGGTACTGCTGGGAATCCCCGGGATCCTGAATGTGGTGGGACTTCTGACTTTGACTACACTGGTCGAGTTCTGCGTGATTTTTGGTATAATAGAAGATTTTGGTGTGTTTGTGCTTTGGCTTATGGAGAAGGCGCTGATCGTCCCGATCGTGCTGTACTGCGCGCTAGCGTTCAAGAAGCTTTGTCGGGCGAGCGAGGAGCTTGCGGGCGGCAATTCTGGCTATAAGCTGAGCACGAGATATCTGATGTGGGATTTTAAGAAGCAGGGGGAGAATCTGAACAGACTCGGGGAGGGCATCGCCAAGGCGGTGGAGCAGCGAATGCGCAGCGAGCGGCTCAAGACGGAGCTGATCACCAATGTCTCGCATGACATCAAGACGCCGCTCACCTCTATCATCAATTATGCCGATTTGTTGGGGAATCTGGTTCAGGGGCAGGAAGCTTTGGGCAATGAGGAGCGGGAGGCGCAGATGGCGGAGTATTCGGAGGTTCTCCTGCGCCAGTCCAAGAGGCTGAGAAAGCTTTTGGACGATCTGGTAGATGCTTCCAAGGCGACCACGGGGAATTTGGAGGTGGAGCTGCAGCCCTGTGTCATCGGGGTGCTGCTGTCGCAGACGGTCGGGGAGTACGAGCCGAGACTGGAGGAGCGGAGGCTTGAGCTTCATGTGTCGCAGCCTGAGGAGGAGCTTCAGATTCTTGCGGACGGCAGGCATCTTTGGCGGGTATTTGACAATCTGATGAATAATATCTGCAAGTACGCGCAGGAGAATTCGAGAGTGTATATCAATGTGGAGAGGCATGACGGGAAGGCGGCTGTCATATTCCGCAATATCTCACAGTACGAGCTCAATATCTCGGCGGAGGAGCTTGAGGAGCGTTTTGTGCGCGGGGACGCGTCAAGACATATGGAGGGAAGCGGTCTGGGGCTGTCCATTGCCAGAAGTCTGGTCGAGCTTCAGGGGGGCGGAATGCAGATTGTGACGGACGGTGACCTGTTTAAGGTGATATTGGAATTTGATGTCCTGAATACTTGATTTTCTATTCCCATTTCCGGAAAAATATGATACAATTCTTATAGGAAACGACATAAGTCGTTTCCGTTTGCGCCGTCCACACGCTGCAAAAGCAGCAATATTCCTTGTGCGGACATGTGCATAAGTTTATAGCAAAACGACAATTATTTTGTCGTTTGCTATAAATACTTGACATACTTTGTATTTATATTACTTGAAATTGGGAGTTACGTTATGATAATCGGCTTTTTTGTGGTGTCTTGTCTGCTTTCGCTGGGGCTTATAGTGGCGACGGTGAAATTAAATAAATATGAGCATGTTGTGAGACGTAATATACAATATCTGTTTATTGCCGCCGTGGTCACGATCCTGTGCAATGCCCTGTCCGTGCTGATCGATGACGTCAGGATCGCCGCGCTTCTTCACGGGCTTTATTTTGCCGCCACCGATTGGCTTGTGATCGTGCTGATGCAGTATGCAAGGCGTTACACCAATATTGGACATGATAATGTACTTATCAGAGGGGTGATTTACGCGGGGGCAGTGGCGGATACGGTCTCTATGGCAGTCAACGCGTGGACGGGGCATGTGTTTGTGTGTGAGAAGGAGGCCTTCTTCGGGGGAGAGTGTTACGGGGTATCGCCCGTGACGACGGGGAGGGTTCCCGTTTATCTCTTTCATCTGATCTTTGTCTATGCGTTAGCGGCGTTGGTGTTCATTATCTTTCTCTATAAATTAAAGAACACAATCAAGCTCTACCGCGGCAAGTACAACGCGGTGGTAGGGTGCTTTGTGCCAATCCTGTTAGTCAATATCGGCTATCGTTTTTTGAACATTCCCGTGGATATCTCACCTATATTGTATACATTCCTCGCCGTGGCATGTGTGTATTTTACTTTGTTTTATGTGCCTAAGAGTATCGTGGTCAAGCTGTTGTCCCTCGCTGTCGAGGATTTGGAGAATGGCATCATGTGCTTTGACAAGGACGGAAAGTGTGTCTATGCCAACGAGATGAGCAGGGATATCTTTGAAGCGCATCAGGGGTATGCGCCGTTGGAGCGTTATTACACGAGCTGGCTGGGCGGGAGAAGTCATGAGGAGCTTAAGGAGTGCGCGTGGAAGGAGGAACGTATCCTGTCCGACGGGGAGATGCATTATTTTGAGATTCATTTTAAGTTCCTGTTGGACAATCACGGCAATTATGTGGGAAACTTTTTCTCTCTGATGGACAGGACAGAAGCCTATCGGGAGCTGGAGATGGAGCGATATAACGCGACGCATGATTATCTCACGGATATTTATAACAGGGGGAGGTTCTTTGAGCGCGTGGGCGAGCTTTTAAAGCAGGCTCCCGATGTGAAGCACGTGGTGGTCTGTATTGACGTGAAGGACTTCAAGATGGTGAACGACCTGTTTGGCGAGGCGACGGGCAATCAGATCTTGAAGCGCATCGCGGGACTGATGCGTCGGGACGCCAGTGAGGACACTGCATATGGACGCTTGGAGGCTGACCGCTTTGCCATGTGTATGCGGGAGGAGAATTTCCACGAGGAGGATTACGCCGTCTATCTGGAGGACTTGAAGAAGATTGTAAAGAGCAGTGTATACAGAATGCACGTGCATGTCGGGGTATATCATATCATCGACCCCGCAATGAGCGTCTCTGTCATGTGTGACAGGGCGTTTGTGGCGATTCAGCGGATCAAGGACGATTATCAGCAAATCGTGGCTCACTACACGGAGAGCATGGGTGTTTCCGAGCAGAGAGAGAAGGTCATGGTGGGTGAATTTGAGCGGGCGATCGCCGCGGGAGAGTTTCAGATGTTTCTTCAGCCGCAGGTGGCAGTGGAGGGAGGCGCGGTGCTCGGAGCCGAGGCATTGGTGCGCTGGGAGCATCCTGTGCGGGGCATGGTGTCCCCGGGGGAGTTTATCCCTGTGTTTGAAAAGAGCGGCTATATCTCCAGATTGGACAATTATATCTGGGAGCTGGCATGCAGGCAGCTTCGAGATTGGAAGGAGCGCGGCTGGGATAAGCTGCACATTTCCGTGAATATCTCTCCGAAGGACTTCTATTATATAGATATTTATGAGACCTTCACCGAGTTGGTGAACCGCTATGGGATCAAGCCCTCCAACCTGAAGCTGGAGATCACGGAGACCGCGCTCATGGAAAAGATAAGTACACAGATGGATCTGTTGAGGAAGCTGCGCGATTTCGGGTTCCAAGTGGAGATTGACGATTTTGGAAGCGGGTATTCGTCCCTGAACACCTTGCAGGATATGGAGGTGGACGTGCTGAAGCTTGATATGGGCTTCCTGCGCAAGACCAGTCATGAGGAGCGGAGCCGCACCATCATGAACGCTGTGATTGCTATGTCCAAGAGTCTGGGGCTTACGGTAGTCACGGAGGGTGTGGAGACCATAGACCAAGTTAATTATCTGACCAAGGCGGGTTGTGATATTTTTCAGGGGTATTATTTCTCAAGACCGATTCCCGTGGCTGACTTCGAGAAGAAATATTTTCTTGACAAAAACGAGAATATGGCATAGGATATGTTGAATGGTCACGTTTTATTGGTGGCGGCATCGCGGGTAAAACCTGCGATATGCATAAGGAGGAATAATTATGAAAAAGAAAGTTTTGGCATTGGTTTTGACGGCGGCGATGGCTGCGGCGGCGTTGTCCGGCTGCGGCGCTAAGGAAGGGTATACGATAGGTATTTCCCAGTTTGCGGATCACGGTTCCCTTGACAATTGCCGCGAGGGTTTTCTGGCGGGGCTTGCCGAGGAGGGCATCAAGGAGGGTGAGAACCTGACGATTGAGTATGTGAACGCACAGGCTGACCCCGGTACGGCAGGAATGACGGCGAGCAATTTTGTGACGAAGAAGGTGGATATGATCTGTGCGATTGCGACGCCCAGCGCGACCACGGCATACAATGCGACCATGAACAGTGATATTCCAGTGATTTACACGGCGGTGACCGACCCCGTGGGCGCGGGGCTTGCCAATGCGGACGGGAGTCCCGTGGGCAATGTGACAGGGACGTCTGACGTTTTGGCGGTGGACGCGCAGCTTCAAATGATTCGCTTGATTCTGCCCGAGGCAAAGACCATAGGCATTATCTATACGACCAGTGAGACAAACTCTGTGAGTGCTATCGCGCAGTACAAGGCTGTGGCGGGCGAGTATGGGTTTGAGATCGTGGACAGCGGCGTGACTGCCATGTCTGAGGTCGCTTTGGCGGCGGCTGATATCTGCGGCAAGGTGGACTGCATTACCAACCTGACGGACAATACGGTGGTAAGTGCGCTGCAGACGGTTTTGGAGGAGGCAAATAAGGCGGGGATTCCCGTGTTTGGCTCGGAGGTTGAGCAGGTAAAGAATGGCTGTGTGGCTTCCATGGGCTTGGAGTACATCGAGCTGGGCAAGCAGACGGGCAGAATGGCAGCGAAGGTCTTAAAGGGCGAGGCGAAGGCGTCGGAGATGAATTTTGAGGTGATTTCCGAGCCTAGTCTGTATGTGAACTTTGCTGCGGCTAAGAAGCTTGATTTGGAGCTTCCCGCGAGCTATGCGGAGGACGCATACCAGAGCTTTGACGAGATCATTGTGGAGTAAGAAGCAGAGAATAGGAGTCGTTCATGGCATTAATCTTAAGTGTACTGGAACAGGGCATGATATACGGAATATTGGCTTTGGGAGTTTATATCACATATAAAATATTGGATTTTCCGGATTTGACGGTAGATGGCAGCTTCCCCTTCGGGGCTGCCATTACTGCGCGTTTTATCAGCGGGTTTGGCGTGCCTGCGATTCTCACGCTTCCGATTGCTTTTCTGGCGGGGGCTTTGGTGGGCATGTGTACGGGATTGATCCATGTCAAGATGAAGGTGAGGGATCTTTTGAGCGGCATCATCATGATGACAGGGCTATACACTATCAATCTGTGGATTGCCGGCTCCGCTTATGTACCTATTTTTAATAAGGAGAATATCTTTGATAACGCTGTGGTGAATGCGATTTTTCCTGAATTTCTGAAGGGCTTCAAGGTGGTTATCATTATCTTCTTGATCACTATGCTCGTGAAGTATCTGTTGGATTGGTATATGAACACCAAGGCGGGCTTCCTGCTTCGGGCGGTGGGGGACAATGACACGATTGTGACCAGTCTTGGGGTTGACAAGGGGTTGGTGAAGATCGTGGGGCTGTCCATAGCCAACGGATTGGTGTCGTTGAGCGGCTGTATCTATGCGCAGCAGCAGAGAAGCTTTGAGATTTCTATCGGAACGGGAGCGGTGGTCATCGGGCTTGCCAGTGTCATTATCGGAACGAGTCTTTTTCGCAAGATTAGCTTCCTGCGGGTGACTGCCAGTGTGGTGATCGGCTCTATTCTATATAAGGCGTGTGTGGCACTTGCAATGTTTGCGGGGATTGACGCGACGGCGATCAAGCTGATCACGGCGGTGCTGTTCCTCATTATTTTGCAGCTCAGCAAGGAGAGAGGGAAGGTGAGGGGAAGCGCATGCTAGAGTTAAAGAATATTTCCAAAAACTACAATCCCGGCTCTGTCAATGAGCTATGTCTGTTTCAGGATTTTAATCTTACGGTGCAGGACGGGGAATTTGTGTCCGTGGTGGGCAGCAATGGCTCGGGCAAGACCTCCATGCTGAATATTATCTGTGGGAGTATTGATGTTGATGCAGGGCAGATTCTGATTGGCGGGGCGGATATCTCCGGTCAGAAGGACTTCGTGCGTCAGCGCAGGATTGGCAGGGTGTATCAGGACCCGTCCAAGGGTACCTGTCCGAGCATGACGATCTTGGAGAATATGTCACTGGCGGAGAACAAGGGGAAGCCCTACAATCTGGGACGCGGTGTGAACAAGAGCAGGGTGGAGGCTTACAGGGAGCTGCTAAAGCCCTTAAACCTAGGCTTGGAGGATAAGCTGGGGGTGCAGGTAGGGTCTCTCTCGGGCGGTCAGAGGCAGGCGCTTGCGCTGCTTATGGCGACGATGACTCCCATTGACTTCCTGATTCTCGACGAGCACACTGCCGCGCTTGACCCCAAGACGGCAGAGATCATTATGGAGCTGACAGACAGGATCGTGCGGGATAAGAAGGTGACTACGATCATGGTGACGCACAATCTGCGTTATGCCGTGGAATATGGGAGCCGTTTGATCATGATGCACGAGGGAACTGTGATATTGGATAAATCCGGTGACGAGAAAAGGAATATCGACACGGAGGAGATTATGGGCATTTTCAACCGCATCAGCGTGGAATGCGGCAATTAGGGGAAGCGGCTATGCAGATGTACGAGGTTGTTGTGTTGTCGGAGGATATGCGGACAGAGATACAAAGGAAGGTACTTGCGGCGGAGGACGAGGACGAGGCTCTGGACCAAATGCAGGAGCTGCTCGAGGCACAGGGAATCGCCTATGGAATCTGTCAGGCGGCGGAGATAGGTTGAAAAATCAAAGATTTTTCAACCAGAAATTTGTGCTTGCGCCCAAATTTCCGGATTGCGGCAAGAATGGGGGATTAGGTTGAAAAATCAAAGATTTTTCAACCGCAAATTTGTGCCTGCACAATGCGTAAAATACGCATGAAAATTCGCAGGTTATGGAAAGGCATGGTTATTAGATTGCCCAGTGACAGCCCGGCTCTTCCCTTGCTCGTTTTTTAGGTCTTATCCTGTCTATTTCGCAGGCTCTGAATATTTTTCCTCGCAGTATTGGCATCTGTAAACTCCCTTCTGCTCGTCGGAGAGAAAGAAGATATGGGGCAAGCCCTGCTCGATGGAGGTGATGCAGCGGGGATTGCGGCATTTGATGACATTTTTGATTCTCTTGGGGAGGATCAGTTCCTTTTTCTCTACGATTTCGCCGTCCTTGATCACGTTGACCGTGATATTGTGGTCGAGGAAAGCCAAGATATCCAGATCAAGCATGTCTATACTGCATTCCACCTTGAGAATATCTTTTTTGTTCATTTTGTTGCTGCGGGCGTTCTTGATGATCGCCACGGTGCAGTCCAGCTTATCGAGCTGCAGGTGGTCGTACAAATCCAAGCTTTTGCCTGCCTTGATATGGTCTAGGACGAAGCCTTCTTCTATTTTTCCAACATTTAACATAGGAATCCCCTTTCTGTTTATGGTTAGTTCTTTGTCGAGTTATGGCTGTTCAAAAGCCTTTTGCCGCGGCTGAAGCGTTATGCTAATCCTAACAATGTCATGATCAGCGCCATGCGCACATATACGCCGTACTGCGCCTGCTTGAAGTAGGCGGCACGGGGGTCATCGTCCACCTCCACGTCAATCTCGTTGACTCTGGGCAGGGGGTGGAGCACAAGCATGTCCTCCTTGGCGAGCTTCATTTTCTCCGTGGTGAGGATATAGAAGTCCTTCAGGCGGACATAATCCTCCTCGTTGAAGAAACGTTCTCTCTGGACGCGGGTCATATAGAGCAGGTCTAATTGGGGCAGGACGTCTTCCAGTCTGATGACCTCCTCAAAGGGAATTTGCCGCTCCTTTAGCATTTCCAGAATGTAGTCGGGAATGCGCAGCTCCTCGGGAGAGATAAAGAGAAAGCGTATATTGGGGTAGCGCACCAGTGCGTGAATCAAGGAGTGGACGGTGCGCCCGAACTTTAGGTCGCCGCATAGCCCAATCGTGAAGTTGTCCAGTCTTCCCTTGAGATTTTTGATGGTCAAAAGGTCTGTTAATGTCTGGGTCGGGTGCTGATGTCCGCCGTCTCCGGCATTGATGACGGGAATCCCGGACTTGCTGCTTGCTACGGTGGCAGCGCCCTCCTTGGGATGGCGCATGGCACAGATATCAGCATAGCAGGAGATCACTCTGATGGTGTCGGAGACACTTTCGCCCTTGGAAGCGGAGGAGGAGCCGGCATCGGAGAAGCCGATTACCTGTCCGCCCAGACGGGTCATGGCGGATTCAAAGCTTAGTCTAGTCCGCGTGCTGGGCTCATAAAAGCAGGTGGCAAGAATCTTGCCGTTGCACACATGGGCGTATTTCTGTGGGTTTTGTTCGATTGATGCCGTCAGATCAAAGATCTGATCCAGCTCCTCCGTTGTAAAATCAAGGGGACTAATTAAATGACGCATGTTATTTCCTCCATACTTATAATTCCGATATTTATAGTAAACGATATAAGCCGTTTCCGCATGCGCAGTCCGCACGTTGCGAAAGCAGCGATGTTCCTTGTGCGGATGTGTGCATTGTATACAATAAGCAGACTCGCAAAGCGTGGCTGCGTTTGTTAGGTGCTTTTACAAAAAGCCGAAGGGAAAATGGAAATCCCTTCGACCTTCTCGTCATGCTTTATAGGATAGTAAATCTGTAACGGGCTTGCGCTTGGGAGCGTCGGGATTCTGTGCGGGATAGCCGATTGCAATCAGCGCGACCAATTCCTGATCATCGGGAAGCTCCAAAAGCTTTGCCGCATCCGCTTCATCGTAAAGTCCCATGATCACGGTGCCAAGTCCCTGCTCATAGGCGGCGAGACAAAATGCCTCGCTTGCAACTCCGGCGTCATACATTTGCCAGCCGTCGCCCTTGCCGGTGGAGAAGGAGCCGTCTCTCTCAAAACCACTGCGTCCGGTGATGACGGTAACCGCGACCACCATAGGGGCATTGTCCATGATATTGCCGTTGCCCGCCCAGATGGTGGTACATTTGGCAAGCTTGTCCTTCATTGCGCCTTCCACGGCTATGTAACGGGTAATCTGGGTATTTTTCCAGCTGGGGGCATAGGACGCCGTCTCCACAATCTGCTCCAGTAATTCGTGGGACACAGGCTGCTCAGTGAAGCTGCGGATACTTCTGCGCCCAATGATACATTCTTTTGCGGTCATAGGAATACCTCCTGTCTGTTTTACTCTTGTAACATGATACCACGTTTGGACGACGGATTCAATGAAATGTTTAAAAAATAGTGACAAAAAAAATGGAATGAATTATAATGAAGAAAAGGAATGAATTATAATGAAAAAAGGAGGTTGAGGATATGGTTGAATTTAAGGAAAGAAAGCGTTGGCTTTTCTTGGGGCTGCCTTTTACATTTACAAAATACACAATCAAGGAAGATATGATCACGATCACGAGCGGTTTGCTCAAAACGGTGGAGAATGACTGTTATATGTATAAGGTGCAGGACGTGCAGCATACAGCAAGCCTGATGGAGAAGCTGTTTCAGCTGGGAACCGTGGTCTGTTTCACCGGAGATACCACGCACCCGAGGTTGGAGCTTCAGCATATCAAGAATTCCAAGGTGATCAAGGATTTTATATTGAGAGAGTCGGAGGAGGCGCGTCTAAAGAGACGGACGGTGAATATGCTTGATATCGGCTCAGGAGAGATAGATGATGTAGATGATGCGCTGTGAGATCCTGCGCGGCGGCGCTTATGGGTCAGTGACAGAGCGGGACGAAATCCTTGCGGTTTCGTCCTTTAACTGTGTGTGAAGCAGGAGCTTTTCAAATAAAAGCCCTGCGGTGAACCAATAAGGGGCATAGTCCAGTCGGATTACCTTACCGATGTTATAGCGGCTTCGGCTGTAATCCCACGGGCAGAGCCGACGGCGTTTTAGAAGTTGTCCGCAGGCAAACTCCGCGGAGAAGATCATGGACATATAGGTGAAGCCACGAACGAGGAGCGGCTGCCTGCTCAAAAGCCTGAATACGGGCTTTAGGAGGGCGATGCTTCCATATATAGGGAACATCCACAGGGAAGTGGTGCCCGTAAGCCGCATATTGCGGCGGCGCAGGGAGCAGAGGGCAGTGAAAAGGATCTCCATGCACCAACCGGTCAGACCACAGCGCAGGAAATTACGGGCAAGATTGTAAATGTGGGAATGATGTTTATGCATAGGAACCTCACTTATGTTTTGCTTTATGCTAAAGAGCATTTACAGATTTTTCTTTTTTATGCAGAGATTATTTCCTACTCGATTCTCGTGAGCAATGAGCCAAGTCAACGAAGTTGACTTTGTGGCAGCGCTTGCACGAGCATAAATCCAACGAGATTGGATTACCAATAAATTTGGATTGGCGAATGCCGCGAGGGTCATCATACCATGTTCTGCAGCGTTGCAAGCTTGATTCCTATGCATCTGCGATGCATTTTGGTTTGCAGCGGGGTTGTTGATTACGGAGGTATCAGTTTGAAATATCAGGAGGCAATGGATTATATAGAGAGTATCCAGTCTTATGGTATCGTGCCGGGGCTTGATAGCATCACACAGCTTTGCGAGCGGCTTGGCAATCCACAGAACAGGCTGCGGTTTGTACATATTGCGGGCACGAACGGGAAAGGCTCTGTGCTGGCATATATTTCCACTATACTTAAATGTGCCGGATATCGTGTGGGGCGATATATTTCCCCCGTGATATTTGAGTATCGGGAGCGCATTCAGGTGAACGGCAGGAGTATCACGAAAAAGGCGCTCTGCGAAGGGGTGGATATGATTCGTAACATATGTTATGAAATGGCACGGGAGGGCTTGCCCCACCCCACGCCCTTTGAGGTGGAGACTGCACTGGGATTTTGGTATTTTGATCAGATGGAATGTGATATCGTGGTGTTGGAGACGGGAATGGGGGGACGGTATGACGCGACGAACGTGATCCTAAGTCCGGAGGTCGCGGTATTGACTTCCATCAGCATGGATCATATGAAGTTTCTGGGCAAGAGTCTGGCGGAGATTGCGGGGCATAAGGCGGGCATCATAAAGCCCGGATGTGCCGTGGTGAGCGCATGTCAGCCGCAGGATGTTATGGCGGTGGTGCGGCAGACGGTGGAGGAACTGCATTGTGCTCTGCGTGTGGCTGATGAGGGCTCGATTCGGAAGCTTAAGCGCGGCAGCGGCAGGCTCATAGAGCGGCAAAGCTTTGACTATGAGGGCGCCGACGGGCATGTGTGGAGGCAGTTGGAGATTTCTCTGGGCGGGGTTTTTCAGCCCGCAAACGCGCTGCTTGCCGTAGAGACGGTATGTGCGCTCGCAGAGAGAGGCTTTGCGGTTAAGGAGGCAGCGCTTAGAAAGGGGCTTCGGGAGACAGTTTGGCAGGGGCGGTTTTCCGTGATCGCGCGAAAGCCCCTGTTTGTGGCGGACGGCGCCCATAATGAGGACGCTGCCCGAAAATTGGCACAATCGGTGGAATTTTATTTTACAAACAGGCGGATTATTTATATAATGGGAATGTTGAGGGACAAGGAATACGAGAAGGTGATCGCGCTGACGCACGGCTATGCGGATCAGATCATCACCATAACGCCTCCGGACAATCCCCGCGCGATGCCGGCATATGAGCTTGCGCAGGAGGTCGCCAAGGTGCATCAGCGGGTGACCGCGGTGGACAGTCTGGAGGAGGCAGTGGAGATGGCAAGGCTCTTAGCGGGAGCAGATGATGTAATCTTGGCGTTTGGTTCTCTGTCCTATTTGGGGAGATTGATCAAAATCGTGGAAAGGCAGACAGCATGATAAATCAGGACAAGATAAGGGAAGCGGTAAGGCTTTTGTTGGAGGGAATCGGCGAGGACGCGGGCAGGGAAGGCTTGGCGGACACGCCGGAGAGGATCGCGAGGATGTACGAGGAGCTGTTTAGCGGTATGGAGCAGGACGCCGCAGAGCATCTCTCCAAGGTATTTACCGTGGACAGCAATGAGATGGTACTGGAGAAGGACATTGTGTTCTATTCCATGTGTGAGCACCATATGCTGCCCTTTTATGGAAGGGCGCATGTGGCATATATTCCAAACGGGAAGGTGGTGGGGCTTAGCAAGCTTGCCCGCACGGTGGAGGTCTATGCCAGACGTCTGCAGATTCAGGAGCAGATGACGGGGCAGATTGCAGATGCCATTATGGAATGCCTGTCCCCTCAGGGAGTGATGGTGGTAGTGGAGGCGGAGCATATGTGTATGACCATGCGGGGGGTGCAGAAGCCGGGCAGCCGCACAGTCAGCATAGCGACAAGAGGAGTGTTCGCGGATAACGCCATGCTCCAAAACCAGTTTTTTAATATGCTGCACATGGAATAATGGACATATTCAAGGCAGGAAACGGCCGAATGACCATGGATTTCATGATTGCAGAGCAAGCATGGAAAATAGACCATATTCAAGATAGGAAACGTCCGAATGGTCATAGATTACATGATTGTGGAGTAATCATGTAATAATGACCATATTCGAGGCAGGAAACGGGAAATGGAGCGGATTGACAAGCTATTAAATCATGATTTATTCAAATATCATATGCAGAAAAACCGCGACGCAGAGCAGGAACGGCGCTTTTGCCGTCATGATATGGCGCATTTTCTGGACGTGGCGCGCATTGGCGAGATCATCAATCTTGAGGAGCATATGGGCTTGGAACGGGAGTGGATATACGCGGCGGCGCTATTGCATGACATCGGAAAACATGTGCAATATGAGAATGGTACGCCCCATGAGCTGGCAAGCGCGGAGATTGCCCCCCGAATCTTGACGGATTGCGGTTTTGACGATTTGGAAACATGTGTTATTATTAATGCGATCAAGAGTCATCGGGACGCGGCGGCTGCCGTGGAGCGAAGCTTAAGCGGCGTGCTATATCGGGCTGACAAGGCGAGCCGAGCCTGCTTTGCCTGTGAGGTCAGCGGCGAGTGCAACTGGAAGGGTGATAAGAAGAATCTGACCATTAAAAATTAAAGCCTGAATAAAGCATAATGTAAAAAACAAAAATTGATTATTGTAAAATCTATTATTTTGTGTATAATAGAGATAGAGATAAGTTTAGCTTATCTATATGGAAATGGAAGTTTCTGTAAAAAGCAGTGTACCCTACTGAGAGTGGGAGTTGTAAAAGCAGTGTACCCTACTGGGAGTGGGAGTCGTTTTGGGCTGTGGTTTACCACAGCCCGTTGTTAATATAAAGGGGGAAGTCTTTTGAAAAGACAATCATTGGGATTATACAATATTGAAAAATACAAAGGATTTTTCTAGGATAATCGATAAAAATGGAAAAATTATAGGAGTTTTGAACTTTAACAATATGCTTCCTGTACATGAAAGACTAATATCGAAGATTGATATCAATATAAGAAGTGGAGACAATAAAAGTGACAGGGCATACAAACAGCTTTTGAAGGATCAGCTATATTGGTGTAATGACAATATAGATACTATCGTCAACAAGGCGAATAAATTATATAAAATCATAACTGAGACTCCGGATAAAATGCGTGATTTAACGCGTCGGTGCTGTGATTTCAAGAAGCTTGAAAAGGTTCTTGAGAGATGGACTGAAAAAGGCAAAATGTCGGATAATGGTACATAATATAAAGAAGGTTTAATCGAAATATAATGTAAATAATATCATAAAGGGGGTAATTGAATGGACAATGCAATAGATGTGATGCAGATCGGGGGACACACCTTTATGCGGCACGGCAAGACCTATGTCATGGGTATCTTGAACGTGACGCCGGACTCCTTCGCTGATGGCGGCAAATGGAATGACGTGGACAGGGCGTTGGCTCATGTGGAGGAGATGCTGCGCGACGGCATGGATATTCTCGACATCGGAGGAGAGTCCACCAGACCGGGTTATACCATGGTCTCCGAGGAGGAGGAGATTCAGCGCGTGGTGCCTGTAATCAAGGCGATTAAATCAAGGTTTGACATTGCGGTCTCGTTGGATACATATAAAAGTAAGGTGGCGGAGGCAGGCATTCAGGCGGGGGCGGATATGATCAATGATATCTGGGGCTTGAAATACAGTGCGGATATGGCGGAGGTGATTGCCAAGGGGGGTGTTGCCTGCTGTCTGACACACAATCGCAAGGAGGCGGTGTATACGGATTTTATGCAGGATTTGGCTGCGGACCTGACGGAGAGTATCCAACTGGCGGAGAGGGCGGGGATTGCGGACAATCAGATGATTCTTGACCCGGGAGTGGGATTTGGCAAAAGCAATCAACAAAATCTTGAGGTTCTGGCCTGCTTGGAGCAGTTGAATATGTTCGGCTATCCCGTATTGCTGGGATGCAGCCGCAAATCCGTCATCGGAGAGACCTTGAAGCTTCCGGTGGAGGAGAGATTGGAGGGAACGTTGGTGACTACCGTTTTGGGAGTGATGAAGGGCTGCAGCTTTGTGCGGGTCCATGACGTGAAGGAGAATGCGCGCGCCGTTCAAATGGCGGAGGCGATTTTCAATAGCTGCCCAAAAGGGTTATGGTAAAACAGAGAGGAAGGACAAAATGAACAGAGATGAAATCAGAATTGACAATCTGGAGGTGTTTGCGCATCACGGGGTAGCTCCCGAGGAGAAGGCGAACGGTCAGCCTTTTTATGTCAACGCGATATTGTACACGGATATTAGACCCGCGGGCTTGGAGGACGACCTGAGCCTGTCAACCAATTATGGAGAAATATGCCATTTTATCAACAATTGGATGAAAGATAACATGTATGATTTAATTGAGACTGTGGCGGAGAGCCTTGCGGAGCAGATTTTGTTGAATTTTGGTTCTATCAGTGAACTGGTGCTTGAGATACGCAAGCCCAAGGCGCCGGTGGGACTGCCCTTTGAGTCTGTGTCCGTGCGCATCAGGCGGTCTTGGCATCAGGTCTATCTCTCCCTCGGCTCGAATATGGGGGACAGGGAAGCTTATCTGAAGCAGGGAATCGCGCAGCTTAGCGAGCACCCGCTGATTCAGGTACAGCAGGTGGCGGAGATCATTGAGACGGACAGCTATGGCGGTGTAGAGCAGGAGAAATTCCTCAATACCGCGGTCAAGCTCCGCACGCTCCTTACTCCCAAGGAACTGCTGGACAGACTGCATCACATTGAGGACGACGCGGGCAGAACCAGAGAGCTTCACTGGGGACCCAGAACCCTTGACCTTGATATTATATTTTATGATAAAATGGTATATGAGGATAACGCTCTGACGCTGCCCCATGTGGACATGGAGGATCGTTACTTTGTGCTTAAGCCCTTGAGCGAGCTGGCTCCGAATTTCAGACACCCTGTTCTGGGCAAGACAGTGACACAGATGCTCCGCGAGCTGGGAGATGAAGCGGATTCCTAATCGCTGCGCTGACTACTGATATAAGGATAGAAGGTATGGAACAGAACAATTATATTTATCTGGATGATAAAACGATACAAAAGGTGGACGATAAGATGCCGCCTGAGGAGGAATTACAGGATTTGGGGGATTTCTTTAAGGTGTTCGGGGATGTGACGAGGCTGAAGATCCTCTATGTGCTGCTTTGCTCCGAGATGTGCGTCTATGACATCGCCACCCTGTTAGGAATGTCCCAGTCCGCCATTTCTCACCAGCTCCGAGTGCTGAAGCAGATGGATCTGGTGAAAAACAGGCGGGAGGGCAAGACGATCTTCTACTCACTGGCAGATGACCATATCGTGACGATCCTAAGCCAAGGTCTAGACCATATCGAGGAGTGACTTATTTGCGCAGCGATCATGGTACAATAGTCCATATTCAAGGCAGGAAACGGCCGAATGGTCATCAATACCATGATTGCGCAGCAATCATGGTATTTTATTGAAATTCATCATACCAGCTTCCGCCCAAGGAGGAGTGAAACAGGCTGTCATCGACTCCGAACTCTTGGAAATACACATATTGGGACGTGATATTGATATTCTCGTAGTTGCCCTCGGCGATCACGAAGGGATTGCTGCCGTCCGTGCGCATACATTTTAACTGCGGCGCGGCAGTGTCGCTTTTCTGATAATATATATATCCGTATCCCACATTAAAGCAATCCACCCTGTCATTCGTCAGTATCTCAACCGCCTGCTGGGACAATGAATAGCGGCACAGTCTGTAATCAGAGGAAACGTCCATATAATAAATGTAATCTCCGTCCAACACGGGATACCACAGATTGCCGTCCGCCCAGACCGTCTGGGAGGAATCGTTGGAGGTATTCAGGCGGTACAGGGCATGATCCCCCTGAGTGCCGTTGTAATAGATCATTCCGTTGGCGGCGCAGGCGGGATTGATGTTATAATCCGCCAGATGCACTTGGTCTGTCTTATCAATCTTTATTCTGTAAAATACGGGATGCTCCTTGCCTGCGGTGAGCAGATACAGATTGTTGTTCACAAGCTGCCCGCATACCACCACGTCTCTGGTGATTCCGGTCGCATTTCTGCCGTCAAGGTCGCAACGGTTGAAGGAATGCGTGTTGGCGACACTTCCGAAGCCGCCGTTATCCGTGGCGGCGCCTAATTGAAAATAATACAGATATTCGCCGCCCGCCAATATATTGCAGACCTGCATGGTGTTGAGCCTGCGCTTATCGGTCTCGTCAGGGTTCATGGCATACAGCGCGCCGCCGTCCGCCGTGTTCGAGAAATAGACGGTGCCGTTATACTCGCAAAAAAGCCCGCTGTTGTTAAGATTGCCTGCTGTGTTACCGATAGTTCCCTCCGGATTCATTTTCACGCGGCCGGAAAATATGGCGGCAATCCCCAGTGCGATGATCAGTACCCCTGCCACAGACAAAATCACGATAGTGGAAGTATGATTTTTTTTTCTTGTTTGTGCGCTCATAAAAACCCCTCCTGATGTTTATCCGGCTACAGCTCAGCCTTATAATAATTTCAAAGCTGTGCTTTGAGTGCGGGCACCTGCGCCCGGTTCATAAATTATTTCATGGCTGAACCGTAACTTTTACTTATATTATACATTGCATTTTGCTTGCTATCAAGCTTGATTTTATGTTCTCTACAAGTTTGAAGTTTTCACGTACATATACAATATACAAAAAGCTTTACACTTTTAGCAATGGTTGCTATAATAAAAGTATACTAATAACAATTAATAGTGATACAAATATAGAAAGTAGGTGATCACATATGGGCATGACAAATAAACAATTTCAGGGTTTTATTAGATTAGCTTTAGCACAGATTGAACGGGCATTAATAGAAACGCCCGACAATAAAGAGCTGCAAGTATTACTTGATATTTTCCAGTCAATGCTTGAAGATGGCAATTAACCAATAGCTGAATGGCAGCCAATAAAATATAGGGTGTAAAGTTATTATTTTACACTCTATATTTTTATCTGTCAGCATCTATATATCTATTGATCTGGGTAAGTTATACCTTTAGCGTTTTCTATGCACGTTCTCAGACATACTTTTGCTACAAGATGTATAGAGGCTGGTATGAAACCAAAAACATTACAAATGATTTTAGGCCATTCTAACATAGAGATGACAATGAATCTGTATCTTCATGTTACCGATGACGAAAAAATAAAAGAAGTCGAAAATGTGGAGCATATGTTAAAATTGGTGTAGTAAGTATCATAATATGCCTGAAATCATAAGAAATAAAGGGGCTATATTATAATCTTGCTATCAAGCTTGATTTGTTATAAGATATTAAAGTAAGATGTAAATTACCTATACTTATGGAAAATGCGGTACAAAGGAGCGGCTTTTATGGATTTGGGTGAATTGAGAAGGGGTCTTGACGAGATAGACGAGCAGATCGTGGAGCTCTACGAGAAGCGAATGGACATTTGCAGACAGGTGGCGGAGTACAAGCTGGGCACAGGCAAAAACGTATATGACAGAGTGCGCGAGCAGGAGAAGCTGAGCAAGGTCAGGGGGCTGACTCACAGTGAGTTCAACAGCCGCGGGGCGGAGGAGCTTTTTGAACAGATCATGTCCATGAGCCGCAAGCTGCAATACCAGATGCTGTCTGAGAACGGCAGTCAGGGGAAGCCTCCTTTTATCAGTGTGGACAAGCTGGACACGAGGGGCGCCCGCGTAGTCTTTCAGGGGGCGGAGGGAGCCTATTCTCAGGCTGCCATGCTGCAATATTTTGGGGAGGATATTCAAAGCTTTCATGTGGATACCTTTCGGGACGCCATGGGAGCCATTGACGAGGGGCGCGCGGATTTCGCGGTGCTTCCCATCGAGAATTCCACCGCGGGGATCGTGAATGAGATTTATGATCTGTTGGTTGAATTTGAGAATTATATCGTTGCGGAGCAGATCATCCGCATTGAGCACTGTCTGTTGGCGGTGCCGGGGACGAAGCTCTCCGATATACAAAGGGTATATTCCCATCCCCAGTCATTGATGCAGAGCGCCAAATATCTGGCTGACTACCCCTGGCAGCAGATCAGTATGCAAAATAACGCGTTTGCGGCGCAGAAGGTAGCCGAGGAGAAGGATAGAAGTCAGGCGGCGATCGCCAGCGAGCTTGCAGGGCAGATCTACGGGCTGGAGGTGCTTCAGAAGAAGGTGAACCATCTCGGCTCCAATTCCACGCGCTTTATCATAGTGACCAACCAGAAGATTTTCAGGAAGGACGCAGGGAAGATCAGTCTTTGCTTTGAGGTGCCCGACGAGAGTGGGTCTCTCTACCATATGCTGTCCCATCTTATCTATAATAACCTGAATATGACCAAGATCGAGAGCCGTCCGATCGAGGGACGCAATTGGGAATACCGATTCTTTGTGGACATCGAGGGGAATCTGGCGGACAGCTCCGTGAAGAACGCACTGCGGGGGCTGAGGGAAGAAGCGACACATATGAAGATACTAGGAAATTATTAATTTCCGCAATTATTAATTGCCTGAAATTATTAATTTCCGCAATTATTAATTGCCTGAAATTATTAATTGACGAAATTATTGATTTCCAGCAATTATTATTTGCATGGAATGATTAAATTTTACTGAGGGACGGACAGGGTGATGAGGGAACAGGAATTACTTTTATATAGGGATTTTGGGGAGGAGGGTGTCCTTTTGCACGATATGGTGTGGCTGATGTCGCATTATCGGGAGGACGCCGAGAGAGAGCGGTCGAGGGCGCTTTTGTATCAATGTATCCACAGGCTTTTGGAGCTTTCGGGGAATTTTGGCTTCCACGGCAATCTCTGGCACTGTTATCTCGCCAATCTTTTGGTGAATAATGAGAACAGTTACAGCAAGGCATGTGAGGTCAGAGGAGCAGTTTCGGGGAGCATCAACGAGGCGGCGCTCCACGATATTGTCATATTCAAGGAGTTTTATGACTATGATTTTACGCCCATGGCAGAGCTTCTTCAGGTGCCGGAGCTGTCCTTGATCGCCGACTATGTTGCAGGCAGTCAGGAGAGCAAGGTCTACAATCGCAGGATTTGCGCCAGAATATGCGAGCTTGCGGAGCATTTCTGCGACAACCGCACACCACAGGAAATGAAGGATACCCTGACGGAGTTTTACAGGGAATATGGCGTGGGGAAATTTGGTCTGCACAAATCCTTTCGGGTGGTGCATGACGACCAAGGGGTGCATGTGTGCCCTATTTTGAATATCGCCCATGTGCAGCTCGACGATCTGGTGGGGTATGAGATTCCCAAGCAAAAGCTGATCGACAACACGGAGGCATTTGTGAACGGCAGGCGGGCAAACAACTGCCTGCTGTTTGGCGACGCGGGGACAGGCAAATCCTCCTGTATCAAGGCGATTGCCAACGCATATTATGAGAAGGGGCTGAGAATCATAGAAATCTATAAGCACCAGTTTCAGGATTTAAATGATGTGATCGCCCAGATTAAGAATCGCAATTACAAGTTTATTATCTACATGGACGATCTGAGCTTTGAGGAGTTTGAGATCGAATATAAATATCTTAAGGCGGTGATAGAGGGTGGCTTGGAGAAGAAGCCCGAGAACGTGCTGATTTACGCTACCTCCAACCGCCGCCACCTGATACGCGAGAATTTCAGCGACAGGGAGGAGATTAGGGAGGACATGCATACAGGCGATACGGTTCAGGAGAAGCTGTCACTTGTGAACCGTTTCGGCGTGACCATTTACTTCGGCGCGCCTAACAAGAAGGAATTCCAAAATATTGTAAAAGCATTGGCGGAGCGCGCAGGAATCGACATGCCCGAAGAGGAGCTCCTGTTGGCAGCCAACCAATGGGAGCTTTCCCACGGCGGACTCTCCGGGAGAACTGCGCAACAGTTTGTCGATTATCTTCAAGGCATGCATTCTTGCGTTTGAATGCAAGGCATGCGAGCTTGCGCGCAATGCCGCCCATTCAAACGCAGGAATATAGGGCGCAAGCCCGCAACCGCAGATTGCGAAGCAAACTGCGGTTGTCATGCCGTGGCAAGCGTAACATACACAAGCAAGGAGGCGACTATATGAGCATAAAAACCTTTGCAGCCATTGATATAGGCAGTTACGAGCTGTCTATGAAAATATTTGAGCTCTCCGGCAAAAACAACATGCGGGAGATCGATCATGTGCGCCGCAGGCTGGATCTGGGGACAGGCGCATACGCGACAGGGAAGCTCAGCGCGGACAAGCTGGACGAGCTCTGCCGTACCCTCAAGGAATTCGTGGATTTAAAGGACGCTTATCAGGTAGACGCTTGCAAGGCATATGCCACCAGTGCCGTCCGAGAGTCAGACAATTCCGCGATCATTCTTGACCAGATTTCCCAACGGACAGGCTTGAAGGTTGAGGTCTTGGGCAATGCCGAGCAGCGATTTTTGGATTATAAATCCATTGCCTCCAAGGGTGAGAGCTTTCGGCGTATTATCGAGGAGAAAACGGCTATCGTGGATATCGGCGGCGGGAGCATTCAATTATCCCTGTTTGACAATGATACCCTTGTGTCCACCCAAAATATCCGTCTGGGCGTGCTTCGCATTCAGGAGCTTGTGCATCATTTGAATGTGGCGCCCTCCCGTATGGAGATGGTGGTGGACGAGATGGTTCTGGCGCAGTTGTCCGCATATAAGAAGCTTTATCTCAAGGACAGGGAGATTAGGAACATCATCATTGTTGATGATTATATTTCCCCATGGGCTGTGAAGCATGTGAGACGCAGAGGCGGGGAAGCCACCATAAATTCGGCGGATTTTGAGGAGCTGATGCGTCTTTTGCGCACCGGAAGCCGGATAGAGATTGCGAGAATGCTCGATATCACTGAGGAAAAGGTGCCCCTCGTCTTTATCAGCGCTATCCTGACCAGACGGATTGCGGAGTGCATGGAGGCGGAGAAAATATGGGCGCCCGGGGTGACGCTCTGTGACGGAATCGCCTACGAATATGGCGGAAGTATCAAGATGTTCCAAGAGGAGCATGATTTTGAGCAGGATATCGTGGCATGCGCCATGAACATCAGCAAGCGTTTTATGGGCAGCCGCAAGAGAGCGGAGACCTTGGAAGCTATTGTCACCACGATCTTTGACAGCATGAAGAAGGTTCACGGCATGGGCAAGCGGGAGCGGCTGTATCTTAGGCTTGCCGCGATTTTACACGATTGCGGCAAATATATAAGCCTTGTGAATATCGGGGAGACCTCATATAATATTGTGGTGGCGACGGAGATCATAGGTCTCTCCCGCAAAGAGCGGGAGATCGTGGCAAATATCGTGCGCTTTCATCACAGTCCCTTGGACGCGCATAAACAGTCTGTGGACAACCGCATCGCGGACGAGAGGACGCACATTCTGGTTATGAAGCTTACCGCTATCCTGCGGCTTGCCGCCAGTCTGGACCGCAGTCACAAGCAGAAGCTAAAGGGCATCAAGGCGGTGTTGAAGGACAACCGTCTGATCCTGCATGCGGACACTATGGAGGATCTCACGTTGGAAAAAGGTTTCTTTGACTCGCGGGCGGAGTTTTTCCACGAGGTGTTTGGCGTCATGCCAGTATTGAAGCAGCACAAGGAATTTTGACAGCTCATGTATGTAATGATATAGCACATTGCTCTGTTCAGCGTGATCGGGTGTAAGGCTGAACAAAAATTGCTTCGCAATTTACCGAAACCAGAAATAACTTTTGCAAAGTTATTTCTGAACGGTTTCTAACGCACATAGATTTTATATTATGGGAGGTTATCTCTATGAAGGAGAATGGCAAGGAGTCCGCTAAGGAGTCAGGCAAGGAAGGAAAAATTAAGTTTACAGATGCAAAATATTACACCAACAGGGAGCTGAGCTGGATACTGTTCAACCACAGGGTTTTGGCGGAGGCGAGGGATAAGTCGAACCCCCTCTTTGAACGGCTGAAATTCTTGAGCATCACGGCATCTAATCTGGACGAATTTTTCATGATTCGCGTGGCTTCACTGAAGGATATGGTCAATGCCGGCTATGACAAGAAGGACATCTCGGGCATGACGCCCATGCAGCAGCTAAAGGCGTTGTCCGCGGCGATCCATGAGCTGGTGGATCTGCAGTATTCCACCTACAATCGCTCCCTGTTCCACGCTTTGGTGCAAAACGGTCTCACGGTGGTCAAGAGCCATGAGCAGCTCACCAAGGAGGAGGGGGAGTTTATAGATCGGTATTTTCAGGAAAATGTATACCCCGTGCTGACTCCCATGGCGGTGGATTCCTCCAGACCTTTTCCGCTGATTCGCAATAAGACCCTGAACATCGGGGCAATGGTGCGGGGGAAGGACAGCGATAAGGAGCTGGAATTCGCGACGGTTCAGGTTCCAAGCCTGCTCAACCGCATCGTGGAGCTTCCACGGCGGGACGGGGAACGCAGGGTGATCTTCCTAGAGGAGATCATAGAGCGCAATATCAGCAAGCTTTTCCTCAATTACGATATTATCTGCGCACACCCTTTTCGTATCATGCGCAACGCGGATCTCACCATCGAGGAGGACGAGGCGGCTGACCTTCTCAAGGAGATAGAGAGACAGCTCAAGAAACGCCAGTGGGGTGAGGCAATCCGTCTGGAGGTGGGTGCAGGCACAGATAAACGCCTCTTGAAGTTCCTGAAGAAGGAGCTGAATGTGGAGGAGGAGAATATCTATACCATTGACGGACCACTGGATCTGACAGTGCTGATGAAGCTGTATGGTCTGGAGGGCTATGAGAATCTTAAGGCTCCAAAATACGAGCCCAAGGCGGTGCCGGAATTGCCAAACGGGTGTAATTTATTTGACGAGATACGTAAGGGGGATATTTTGCTCCATCACCCCTACCAGACCTTCGCTCCGGTGGTGAATTTTATCCGTCAGGCGGCGACAGACCCTCAAGTTCTGGCGATCAAGCAGACCCTGTACCGCGTCAGCGGCAATTCCCCGATCATCGCGGCATTGGCTCAGGCGGCGGAGAACGGTAAACAGGTGACGGTGTTGGTGGAGCTGAAAGCCCGCTTTGACGAGGAGAACAATATCGTATGGGCGAGAATGTTGGAAAAGGCGGGCTGCCATGTAATCTATGGTCTGGTGGGATTAAAGACTCACTCCAAGATTACCTTGATCGTGCGCAGGGAGGAGGACGGCATACAGCGGTATGTCCATCTTGGAACAGGCAACTACAATGACGCCACCGCGAAGCTGTACACGGATATGGGGCTGTTTACCTGCTCCGAGCCGATTGGCGAGGACGCCACGGCAGTCTTTAACATGCTGTCAGGCTACTCGGAGCCGCTTCTATGGAACAAGCTGTCCTTGGCTCCTCTGTGGCTTAAGGATAAATTCCTGTATCTGATTCAGAGGGAGCAAAAATACGCACAGGAGGGACATTCCGCCCACATAATCGCCAAAATGAATGCCCTCTGCGACAGGGATATCATTGCCGCACTCTACGAGGCAAGCGCGGCGGGGGTTCGGGTTGAGCTGATTGTGCGGGGCATATGCTGCCTGCGGACGGGAATACCCGGTGTGAGCGAGAATATTACCGTTCGCTCCATTGTGGGGACTTTTTTGGAGCACAGCCGTATTTTTTACTTTGAGAATGACGGCAATCCTGAATATTACTGTGGAAGTGCGGACTGGATGCCCAGAAATCTGGAGCGTCGGGTGGAGATCCTTTTTCCGGTGGAGGAGGAGCGGCTGAAGGAGGAGCTTTGGCATATCTTGGAGGTGCAGCTTGCGGACACCATGAAGGCGTCCGTGTTAAAGCCTGATGGCACCTATGAGAAGGTTGACAAGAGAGGGAAAAAGGCTGTCAGCGCGCAGGCACAGTTTGCCAAGGAAGCTACCGCAAGGGCTAAGGCGGCGGAGGGCAGTGACGAGCAGAGACGTACCTTTACGCCTGCGGAGCGGCACGAGTAGAGGAGATTTGCGCCTGCACAATGCGTAAAAACACGCATGATAATTCGCAGGCTGCGGAAAGGTATAGTTATTATGGACGTGAAATTACGAAAGACGGCGTTTGTCAAAACCCTGCCGGTGATGGCGGGATATATCGTGCTTGGTATGGGCTTCGGCTTCCTTTTGAGGGCAAACGGCTACGGCGTGTGGTGGGCGTTTGCCATGAGCGTATTTATCTATGCAGGGTCGATGCAGTATGTGGGGGTCTCGCTTCTCGCAGGAGGAGCCTCGTTTATCTCCATTGCATTGACCACCCTGATGATCAATGCAAGACATCTGTTCTACGGCATCTCCATGATTAAGCGGTATGAGGGAACCGGCTTCAGGAAGATCTATCTGATGCATGCGTTGACTGACGAAACATATTCTCTGGTCTGCACGGACGATGTGCCGGAGGGGGCGAATCCGCATCAATACTATCTGCTGATCTCTTTTTTTGACCATATTTACTGGATCACGGGCAGCGTCTTGGGGTCACTGCTTGGCGCGGCGCTCACCTTTGACACGACGGGAATCGACTTTGTCATGACTGCCCTGTTTGTGACGATTTTTATCGAGCAATGGGTGAGCACGAAGGAACACCGACCCGCGCTGATCGGTGTGGGAGCTTCTGTCCTTTGTCTGGTGATCTTTGGGAGCGGGAGCTTTCTGATTCCGTCGATGGTGATTATTTTGGCGGCTTTGCTTATGCTTCGCGGGAAGCTCGAGAAGAAAGAGGAGAAATAGACGGAGGATTAGAATGAACGGGGATACTTATGCGGTCATTGCCATCGGGATTATGGCGGGCGTGACCTTTTTATTGAGAATTATTCCATTTATCATATTCAGCAAGGGAGAGACTCCCTCCTATATTGAATTTTTCGGCAAGGTTCTTCCATATGCGATCATGGGAATGCTGGTGGTGTATTGTCTGAAGGACATCTCCTTTTTGAGCGCGCCCTTTGGAATCCCCGCGGTCCTTGCCGTGCTGTTGGTGGCGGCTCTGCATCTCTGGAAAAGGAATACCCTGCTAAGCATTGTCGGCGGAACCGCATGTTATATGCTGTTGATTCACCTGTTTGGCTGAGGCTGCGAAACACAAAAAATGGAACACAGGAAACGGAAAACGGTAAAAGGAAAAACTTGAAAATAATGAAGATGAGGAAAATGAGAATCATACTTGCGTCAGCCTCTCCCCGCAGGCGGGAGCTCTTGGCGCAGATCGGAATGGAATTTGAGGTGATGGTGAGTAATGTGGAGGAGCGAGTCACCGCCACCCTGCCCGCCGAGGTCGTGCAGGAGCTCTCCGTGCAAAAGGCGGAGGCGGTTCTTGCCATGCTGCGTGCAGGTGAGGACAATGTAGGGAAAGATGTTGCAGGTGATGACGGGACGGACGCACCCGCTCTTGTCATCGGCGCGGACACTATTGTGGCTTGTGATGACGAGATTCTTGGCAAGCCTGCGGACGAGGCTGATGCCAAGCGTATGCTTAGACTTCTTTCCGGCAGAAGCCACGAGGTCTATACAGGTGTGACCATGCTGCTTTGCCCGTGCCTGTCAGCGGGTGACTTTGTGCGGCGGCATACTTTTTTTGAGTGTACCAAGGTATGCTTTGCGCCCATGACGGAGGCGGAGCTTGCCGAGTATGTGGCTACGGGGGACCCTATGGACAAGGCGGGGGCGTATGGCATTCAGGGATTTTGCGCCCGCTATATCAAGGGGATCAAGGGTGATTACAATAATGTGGTGGGGCTGCCTGTGGGCAGACTTTATCAGGAGCTGAAGGAGTGGCTTGGAAATGAAGAAAGCAGTGATATTTGATTTGGACGGGACGCTCTCCGATTCCATTCACA
Organism: Muribaculum sp.; assembly: GCA_023663505.1. Lineage (GTDB taxonomy): Bacteria > Bacillota > Clostridia > Lachnospirales > Lachnospiraceae > Acetatifactor. The sequence continues at coordinate 1,239 of JAMPHH010000036.1, read as the reverse complement.
GCATAAAATATTGCACGGACAGGACGGTTGCGCCCTATGGATTCGGTCCATTCTCCGTGGAACAGTACAAATATTTCGTGGGGGACGGGGCAGCGAATCTGGTCAAGCGGGCTCTGGCGGCAGGCGGAGACACTAAAGGGGTACATTTTGAAGAGGCGTTTGCCCGCTACAAGGAGCTTTTTGCGGTGGATTGCATGTATGAGGTAAAGCCCTATGAGGGAATCCCCGAGCTTTTGGCGGCGTTAAAGGAAAGGGGAGTGAAGCTTGCGGTGCTCTCAAACAAGCCCCATGCGGAGACTATTCGCGTGATCGAGACACTTTTTGGAGAGGGATACTTTGACGTGATTCAGGGACAGGTGGACGGAGTGCCCATCAAGCCTGATCCGGCGGGAGCTATCCGCATTTTGGAGCAGCTTGGCATGACGGCGAGCGAGGTACTGTATCTTGGCGATACCGCCACCGATATGAAGACCGGCAAGGGGGCGGGAGCTTACACGATAGGGGCGCTCTGGGGCTTTAGAAAGCGGGAGGAGCTCGAGGAGCATCACGCGGACGCCATCATTGCACACCCGATGGAGCTTTTGCGATATCTGTAATAAAAATATATTATCCTATTGACGGGAGGACGTATGCATATTATTATGTATGCAGAACAGATGGCGGGGAGCGGGTGTCCCCCCGCGCTTTGATGTAAAAAGGAGGCGGGCGTATGCGCGAGTTTGATGATGCGGTGCTGGAGTGCTTTCTGGACAATCAGAAGCAGCTTTTTCCCGAGCCTGTGGCGGAGACCATGGACGAGGCTGAGGAATTCTTGGAGGAATGCATGGCTGTGGTGGTGAACTCCGTGGACGAGGTGATTGAATTCTTCGAGGAGGAGGGCATTGACATGGAGGGCGCTAAGGACGAGGAGATCTTGGAAGCGGACGAGGTGTTTGATGTCGGCGACGGAAGATACCTGATCGTAGAAGGATAAAATAACACATGATTGGAATGGGCAGTCCGCTGAGCGCGCTGCCCATTCTTTATGCGCAGTCCCATGCAGATGAAATATGCCGCCAAGGCGGCGCATGGGGCGCGCGGCGAGTAGGGAGAAAACCTTCCCTACTCGATTGCGCATTATGACGAAGAATAAATCAGGGAACCTTTTCCATACTTTATTCCTCTAATATGTGAATGACAAAAGAGGAAAGCAATTTGGTGATATGTCAAGAGGAAAATAAAAAAGATTTTCTGGCAGAA
>JAMPHH010000035.1 GCA_023663505.1 Muribaculum sp. | reverse complement strand
CCTGCCCAGTATTCACACAAAAATGCGAATACCAGGCAGGCACTCTTTATTTTAGGAACTACCATATACGTCGACAGTTCTCGCATATCAAAATTTATTGATGCGTTTGTCCTATTTTTTCAGGCAGTATTATCATAACCCTTGTTTTTTTTCAAAGGATTCCATTTAATACGTTTACTGTCATTCCCCAAGCCTACAAACAATTCCACATAATGTTATAGCCCCCATATGCCATCTCCATCACAACATCACAAAATCTCGCTAAACAGCCTTAGATATCCCAAGCCACTCTTTCACTGTTTCCACATCATATCCCACGCCTTGGGATATCTTTTCAACATCTAGCCCCATTTCGTAAAGATTTTTTGCAATCTCCTGAGCCTTTTTCATTTCTGACTCCATCCTCATTTCCTGAATCGCCTGACACATATTAACCGCCTCCTCACTTTCATCATATTTCAAACGGGAATTTGTAATCGCTTCAATTACATCTGCCGCTCTGCGCTCCACTCCTCGGAACCGCTCCTCATTGTCTCTCAGTATCCTGTTCAGATTTTCCTTATCTTTAGCATATTTGATGAACAATAAGACTTCCCGTAAGCTTGATTGAAATTTCATAATCTCCTCATCCGACATCTGCGCCGGAGCAATCAACCGTACATGGTAATTGTCCATACAAGCCAACACATCTGGGTCTGACACATCCATCATGTCAAACAAGCTTAACGGTCCGTCCCATTCATCTGATCCAAAAAAGATTGTCACAGTAATTGATGGGATTAGCCTGTCCTCCCTCCAAAAACCGCTTAAAAATTCACCTGAGCTTGGAATCTTTTTATCTATGTCAGCATTTGTGCTACCTTGTTCATTCTGCAAACAAAGCGTGGCTTTGTTTCTCATCTCCTGTCGATGTGATTTTGCCGCTTCCTCTACCTGCCCTGCATATTCTAGCGCATCATACAGATTGTTCCTTACTGCCATAGCATAATGGATCTTCGCCTGTGACTCCGCACCATAAAGCACATATTCCATCTTCCCGTCTGTCATCGCAGCGTAAAGCTTCTGCACGTCACGGAACTTTTGAACCGGAACCACTGCACCATCAGTACCATACGGCAGCGCAATCTTCGTGGGATCACGCTCTGTGAGCTGTTCAGGCTGTATAACCTGTCTCCCACCGTAAATATAATAATTAAATATGTCAGCAAATATACCGGCATCTTTCACATAATCTTTTGTTATCGTATCTGCTTTCAACAGCCTCCTGCCTTTCTGCAAAAAGTGTGTGATAAGATCTCCCCAACCCTTTCTGCCATAGCCCCATTATACTAAAGGAATCTCCTTTTTTCAATAAGAACATTATTCTTGATAGGGACACCGCACATTCCTAAAACCCCACAATCTCAACCGCATGTTTTCTCGATTCCGCTTCGTCAAACACATCAAAAAGTATAGTGATCAGGTCACGTCCGCCACTGGTCACGAAGTAATTTGACAAATCCGTGATACTCTCACTTATATTGTCTCCCCATGGCGGTCTCTTGGATAAATCCTCAATATCCCAAATCACCTTGGACGGTTTGAGCTTCCTCAAACCTCTTTCCACACCTTTAAGCTCCTCCCTCGCGAATTTTACGTCCTCCCACGCCAGGCTGCCCTGATACAATTTGTTCATCAGATACGGGTATTTTGAGCCCCATCGCCTGCCCTCCAAATGATAGCATATTGTAGAAAAGAAGGAATGCAGGAAATCCCCATGTCCAATCTCATGCCAATAAAAATCAACCTTAAACCCTACTCCCATATCGCTCCTCCTCAATCTCTCTTAATTTCATCCGCACCAGCTCTTCCACCGGTCCTTCATAATTCTTATATTTCATCTCTGACCACCCTTTCATTCACAGACATCACCCATTCCTGCACCTGCGCCAGATCCGGCTCCTCAGGAAGCTCCGTGTGCTCCGCCGCGTAATGAAGCCGCTTTTCATACTCCGCGAGCAGCTCATAAAAGGAATCCTGAAAGGTTCCGTCCTCCTTCTGAAATTTGCCGAAACGGATATCCATCAGGAGCTCATGCTCCTTTTCCCTGTAAGTATTGATCTCTCCCTTTTCCAAGATATCCAGCGCCATCATAAACAATCTAAGCAAGTGCATGGCGTGCTTATTCAGGTGAGGGTTGTCCTTCTTCCTGTTGCGCTTGCCGATTTTGTCATAATCCCTGACCACGTTCGCCATGGTGTTCCACATGCTCGCGTAATCCCTAAGCGGATAATGCCTTAGATCCGCATCGACAAAAATCTCCGTCTCCAATTCGGGATTCTCCGCCTTGTCGATGTATATTTCAATACAGCCCTCGCGATAACTCTTATATTTGCTGTTAAAGTCGTGCATGGCGTTCCTCACGGAATTAAAAATATGCTGCTCCCGCTCTCTCTGCGGATAGGAATCCCTCGCCAAGGCATTCTGCAGTCTCCGAAGCTGTGCATCTGCGTATCCGCCAAAGGAATTGATCGCCCGCTTGGAGAGAAAGAGCTTCCTGTGGTCGAGAAGCTCCTGCCCGATATCGCTCAGATACAGATAATGCTCAGGCTTTAGCCCCAACAGCTCTATGGTGTTGGGATTGCAGCTTAGAAGCAGGTTGATGATCTTGTTAAAAGCATAAATCACCGTATCCGTAGCGTCATCTACATACTGCTCATATTGCGTGAGACCGATCAGATCAGACTTGCAATTCAGCGTGATCCCGCGGATATCGATATCACTGGTGTCAATATCCGTCCCATAGGAATAGCTCCCCGCAAGCCCCAAAAGGATCACATGCCTGCCCAAATGAGGGTCTGTCTTTATGAAATTGTATTCCTCTCCATCTAAAATCGCCTCAAATTCCATCTCCATCATACTCCTCATCATAACCATCCGCGGCATTCGCCCCTTAAGTCTGATTCCATAAATCCGAAGTCTTAACCATTACGACAAACCGCCAAATGACCACGACGATCATCAGGTCATTTGGCGGCGGATAACTCAATATGCCATATCACGTTTTAAGCTTCTGTCTATGCACCGCTCGGTGCGGGAAGCTCTTTACACCAATCTCACGGTCTCACGCGCAATTGCAAGCTCCTCGTTGGTGGGAATCACCATCACCGTGGTCTTACTGTCAGGGGTGGAGATCGCGATGTCCTCACCGCGCTTGCCGTTTGCCGCAGGGTCAATGGTCACGCCCAGATAGCCGAGATACTCACAGACCATGGTTCTCACCAACGCCGCGTTCTCACCAACGCCCGCCGTAAAGCAGATCACGTCCACGCCGTTCATCGCCGCCACATAAGCCCCGATGTATTTTGCCACACGATAGCAGAAGGTCTTAAGGGTTCTGGTCGCATTGGCGTCGCCCTTATTGTGCCCCGCCTCCAGATCACGGAAATCAGAGGAAAGGTTATCAGACAACCCCAACACGCCGGACTGCTTATTCAGAACCGTCATAATCTCGTCAATCGACTTATTCTCCTTATGCGCGATAAACTCCATGATAGCGGGGTCGATATCGCCGGAGCGGGTGCCCATGATCAACCCCTCCAAGGGAGTCAGACCCATGGAGGTATCCACACATTTGCCGTTCTTGACGGCGGAGATGCTTGCCCCGTTCCCCAGATGGCAGACAATGATCTTCAAATCCTCATACTTCTTGCCGAGCACCTCAGCCGCCCTCTTGGATACATAGGAATGACTGGTTCCGTGGAAACCGTATCTTCTGATCTTGTATTTCTTATAATACTCATAGGGGAGACCATACATATAAGCCTCCTCCGGCATGGTCTGATGAAAAGCGGTGTCGAACACTGCCACCATGGGGGTGCCGGGCATCAGCTTCTTGCAGGCATTGATGCCGATGATATTGGCAGGGTTGTGCAGCGGTGCAAGGTCATTGCACTCCTCGATCGCCTTCATCACCTCGTCCGTGATGATCGTGGAGGCTGCGAATTTCTCACCGCCATGCACCACGCGGTGTCCCACGGCGCCAATCTCGTCAAGGCTCTTGACAACGCCCGTCTTAGCGTTTGTCAACGCGTCCAACACCAGACGAATCGCCTCGGTGTGATCCGGCATGGGAGTCACGGTCACTTCCTTCTCACCGCCTGCGGGCGCATAAGTGATCTGGCTGCCGTCAATGCCGATTCTCTCACAAAGTCCCTTTGCGATACACTGCTCCGTGTCAGAGTTGATAACCTGATATTTCAGGGAAGAACTTCCGCAATTGATAACTAATATATTCATTGGATTATCTACCTTTCTATCTATCTATATTTTGTAGCTGTTCAGAACAAGCCTCGTAAGCATTACACATTGGGCTCTCACAAAGCCAACTATATTAACTTGGCTCCCTGACCGCGGGAATTAAACCAGCTGGGCCTGCACTGCGGTGAGGGCAACAACACCCACGATATCCTGCCATGAGCAGCCTCGGGAGAGGTCATTCACAGGCTTTGCAATGCCCTGAAGCATAGGACCGTAAGCCTCGGCTCCGCCCAATCTCTGCACCAGCTTATATCCGATATTGCCCGCGTCCAAATTGGGGAAGATCAATACGTTCGCCATGCCTCCCACGGGACTTCCGGGCGCCTTGGTCTTCATAACAGAGGGTACCAGAGCGGCATCAAGCTGCAGCTCGCCGTCCAACACCAGATTGGGGTACTGCTCCTTCGCGATATTGGTAGCCTCCACAACCTTGTCTACCAACGCATGCTTGGCACTGCCCTTGGTCGAGTGGCTGAGCATTGCGATCACAGGCTTAGGACCTACCAGAGCCTTAAAGCTTCTGGAGGAGGAGTCCGCGATTGCTGCCAGCTCCTCCGCGGTGGGATCCTGATTCAGACCACAGTCCGCAAAAATAAACGCGCCATTCTCTCCCATCTCCCTGAACTGGGTATCCATGACAAAAAATGCCGATACAAGCTTTACGCCGGGTGCTGTCTTAAGTATCTGCAGCGCGGGTCTGAGCGTATCCGCGGTGGAATGGCACGCTCCGGCAACCATGCCGTCCGCCTCGTTTGCCTTTACCATCACGATGCCGAAGGTCAGGTAATCCTTCAAGAGAATATCCCTCGCCATCTCCTCCGTCATGCCCTTCGCCTTTCTGGTCTCATACAACAGGTTCACATAAGAGTCCAGCTTATCGGTGGTCTTGGGATTCACAATCTTCACTCCGGTGAGATCAATCTCCAACCATCCGGCACCATCCATGATCTTCTCCTCGTCGCCGATCATGATAATGTCCGCAATGCCTTCCTCCATCAGCTTTGCCGCCGCCAACAACGTCCTCTTGTCATTAGACTCCGGCAGTACGATTGTTTTCTTGTCGAGCTTTGCTCTCTCCTTGATTGTGTCAATGTATGACATGTCCATTTCTCCTTTCCGTCAACAAAATTTGTAAAACATCTTAACAAATTCAGATACTTGTATTATACTAAATTTGTAAATATTTAACAAGATATAATATGTGTTTTACTGTATGTTATTTTTTTCACACACTAGATCCACAGGAGGTAATCGTGAACACTTCGAATCAACAAAGCAATCGGGAATTAAAGGTAAACGGCGTGATCGCTGAGTATAATCCCTTTCACAACGGACATGGCTATCAATTACAAGACGCCAAAGCCCAGACCAAGGCGGACTATACGATCATTGTCATGAGCGGGAGCTTCATGCAGAGAGGCACACCCGCCCTTTTGGACAAATTCAAACGCGCCGAGATGGCTCTCAGAAACGGGGCTGATCTGGTGATAGAGCTTCCTACGCTCTATTCCGCCTCCAGTGCGGATTATTTTGCCACAGGCGCCGTGACGCTCTTGGATAAACTGGGCGTGGTCGATTTCCTGTGCTTTGGCAGTGAGCGCGGGGACGTGGACACACTTCAGCAGATAGCTGACATCTTAGAGGACGAGCCGGAGGAGTATTGCACCCTTCTAAAGCAATATTTAAAGCAGGGGCTTTCCTATCCCAACGCAAGAACCACCGCGCTGATGCGGTTTCGTCCTGATCTGAGCGATTGCAGAGATATCCTCTCCTCCGCCAACAATATTCTGGGCATCGCCTATCTGAAGGCGCTCAGGCGCAGGAAAAGCACCATAAAGCCCGTGACGACCAAGCGCACCTCCTCCGACTATCATGACAGAATGCTGGGGACGCACCAGAGCTCGGCCTTGGCGCTTCGACACGCGATTTATGACGGCGGCAATCTGCAGGCGCTCTCCGACCAGATGCCGGAATCCGCCTATGAGATACTGAGCGCCGCCATTGCAGACGGTCAATGCCTGCATATCAACGATCTGTCCGGCGCTCTGCACTACAAGCTGCTGATGGAGTCGGACGAGGGTTACACGAGCTATCTTGACGTCTCCGAGGAGCTCTCTGACCGTATCCGCAACCATCTGTGTGACTTTACAAGCTTCCACAGCTTCTGTGAGCTGCTTAAGACCAAGGACATGACCTTCACGCGCATCAGCCGATGCCTGATGCATATTTTGCTCAATATCAGGACAGATGAAATGGAGCTGTTTCAACAGACCGATTACATAAATTATGCCCGCGTTCTAGGCTTTCGCAAGGACGCGGAGGGGCTGCTTGCCGCCATCAAGGAAAACGCCTGCATCCCTCTTTTGACCAAGCTCGCGGATGCGGAACAGATGTTAGACGAGACCAGTCTCGCCATGTTAAAAAGAGAGCTGCGAATGAACGCTGTATACAGAAGCGCCGCCGCTATCCGCTCCGGCACTCCCATGGTCAGCGAGTATCGCATCCCTCTCGTGATCGTCTGAACCCGTTACAGACCTTATTAATTCTTAAAGCTGTGAATCGGGGCGGGAATCCTTCCGCCTCGGTTCACAAATTCATCGCAGGAGAAAGGATTCACGGGCATGATGGGCGCATAACCCAACAATCCTCCGAACTCTACCTTCTCCCCCACTCCCTTGCCTACCACGGGAATGATACGCACCGCCGTGGTCTTCTGATTCACCATGCCGATCGCCATCTCATCGGCTATGATTCCGGAGAGCGTAGTTGCCTTGGTATCCCCGGGAACTGCGATCATATCAAGCCCCACGGAGCAAACACAGGTCATTGCCTCGAGCTTTTCAAGGGAAAGCGCCCCTGCGGTCACGGCGTCTATCATCCCCTGATCCTCACTTACGGGAATAAACGCGCCGCTCAAGCCTCCCACATAGGAGGACGCCATCACACCACCCTTTTTCACCTGATCATTCAGGAGCGCGAGGGCTGCCGTGGTTCCGGGTGCACCCGCATATTCCAGTCCGATCTCACACAGGATATCCGCCACACTGTCCCCGATCGCCGGCGTGGGCGCAAGAGACAGATCTACGATCCCGAAAGGCACATTCAGCAGCCTTGAAGCCTCCTTTGCCACAAGCTGTCCCACGCGGGTCACTTTAAATGCCGTTTTCTTGATGGTCTCACACAACACCTCAAAATTCTCTCCACGCACGCGCTCCAATGCATTCTTCACCACGCCCGGACCGCTGACTCCCACATTGATGATCCTGTCCGCCTCCGTGACGCCGTGGAACGCTCCCGCCATAAACGGATTATCGTCCGGCGCATTACAGAAGACCACCAGCTTGGCACAGCCCAGTGAATCCTCGTCCTTGGTGTACTCCGCGGTCTCCTTGATCACCTCGCCCATGAGCTTCACCGCGTCCATATTGATGCCGGTGCGGGTAGAACCGAGATTAACAGAGCTGCACACCCGCTCCGTGGCAGACAATGCCAGCGGAATCGAGCGGATCAAAAGCTCATCTGCAGGCGTCATTCCCTTGGTTACTAAAGCGGAGTATCCGCCGATAAAGTTCACTCCAACCTCATGCGCCACATCGTCAAGGACCTTCGCCAGATAAGCAAAGTCCTCCTTCGTCCGACAGGCAGTCCCGCCCACCAGCGCAATGGGAGTCACGGCAATCCGCTTGTGGACGATGGGGATACCGTATTCTCTGGAGATCTCCTCCCCCACATGAACAAGATCCTTTGCCGCCTCGAATATCTTATTGCGGATTCGCTCTCCCAATTTATGCAGGTCTGAATCAATGCAGTCCAACAAACTTATGCCCAGCGTGATAGTGCGCACGTCCAGATTTTCCTTTTCAATCATTTCATTGGTCTCAATTACCTCATACTGGTTGATCATATTAATTTTTGCTCCCATCCGCCTGCCTTCGCAGGTCTCCTTATCTTTCTTAAATACGATGCATCTGGTCGAAGATCTCCTCCTTCTGACACTTTATGACCACACCGATCCCCTCGCCCAACGCAGCCAGCTCGTCAGACATATCGCCAAACACCTTTGTGGAATTATTCATGTCCACAATCATCATCATGTTAAAATAATCCTGCACGATGGTCTGAGAGATGTCCAATATATTGATTTTATTCTCCGCCAAATATGTACAAACCTTTGCAATGATCCCCACGGTATCCTTGCCGACTACTGTGATTATGATCTTTTTCATATACTCCTCGCTTTCCGCCGCCCAATCGGCTTTGAGTAACTGTTCCGAACCAAGCATACAGTGTTTACGGAGTTAGTTCGGAATGTTTACAGCTTGTTTATGTAAATTCCCTCGCCCTATGCGATCTGTATCGCCGGCGTGGGCTCGCTTCGCCTCGCGACCTGCATCTTAAAGTCATTGGCATTGTAGGGATTGTCCCCTAGCGTGATCTCCATTCGCACCGCTTCATAGGCAAGCTCCGGCAGGTTATTCTCCTTGCTCAGATGTCCCAAAATAATGGACTGTACCCCGTCATGAAGCACACGGCTGAGCAGCCTTCCCGAGTTCTCGTTGGAAAGATGTCCCCTGTCTCCCAAGATTCTCTGCTTTAAATAATAGGGATAGGGACCCACCTGCAGCATGTTCACATCATGATTGGCTTCCAAGAACAGGACGTCCATTCCCCTCAGACAGTCCACCGTATAATCCGTAAAATGTCCCAAATCCGTACAGATAGCCACCTTTTTGCGCCCATAGGACACCCGATATGCGACGGGCTGCGCCGCGTCATGGGCGATCCTCATGGGGTTGATGACCAAGTCCTTGATGGTCAGCTTCTCGTCCTCGTATACCTCATGAAAAAGCCCCTCATCTATCTCTCCCACACCCTCTATACGTTTGATCGCTTCTATCGTTCCCTTGGTGGCGTAAATGGGAATCCCGTACTTGCGGGCGATCACACCCAAGCCGTTGATATGATCCGCATGCTCATGTGTGATCAGAATTCCGTCAATATCCCGTCCCGTAAGCCCCAGATAATTCAAGCCGCTCTCTGTTCGTTTGCCGCTGATTCCCACATCCACCAGAAGATGCGTGGCATCACTTCCCACATAAATACAGTTTCCGCTGCTTCCGCTCGCAATACTGCACAGTCTCATGATTTCTTCCCGTTCTCCTCCCAATATATTTCAATGACATCTCCGTCCTTAAGCTTCGCCATGTAATCAGCGCTGCGCTTATTCAGCCTTGTCACAATGGTTCTGCCTCTGGAATCCTTTAAATCAAATTCAATATAATCAAAAATATCCACAAAAACATATTCCTTCTTGCCTCGCAGCGTCACCATCTGCTCGTTCGCCATCACCTTGACTTCCCTGCTGCCCGGCACGGTTTTCTCCGGCTTCCTGCCCGTATTGTCCTGAGTCCGACTCCCCGCGCCTGCAGCGGAGCCCTGCTCACTATCTGCATGCCCATTATTATCCGCTCGCACATTACTATCCGTATGTTCATTACTATCCACATGTGTCCCGCCATTCGCGGCATTGCCTGTATGCGCATCTTTATCCGTATTGTCCTCTGCCGTGCTCTCCCCGCTCAAATCGCCTGTCCCCGCGTCCGCCTGTGCGCCGTCCTCACGTCCCCCGTCGGAATCCGCATAGGACTCCCTTTCATCATATTCCTCCTCGTCGTCAAGAGGATACCAAGCCGCCGCGTTCATATCCCAAGTCACGGTGAAATTCTCATAAATCTTCGTGCTTGGCTTCGCCGGAGTGTCATTGACCTTGATATCTCCGCCGAGGGGCACGTCAAGAAACCCTGCAACCTCCTGCACGGTATAATAATTGCGAACCTTAATGTCATCATTTTCCTGAATCTGATAGAACTCGTTCTCCCTGTTGCCGTTGACCTCCGCGGTCTTGGGCAGATCGATCTTGTTGCCGTTCACGATCACATGGAGCTGCTCCGCAAGCTCGGGGATACCGCCAAGCTCCTGACTGCCCGGCTCTCCCGCCGTGGACGCAGTCACCTCGATGATATCGCCGCTGTTGATCTTGGTATGCAAGTCCGCGGGGTCGCCGTTTAATTTGATGACAGCGGCCTCCCCCTGACTTCCTCTCACGATTCGCGACTTCTCGTTGACCGTAAATGTCAGTGCCTTGCCTCGCTTGGGGAACAGATCCTCGTTGGTAAATTGAATCTGCATCGCCGCGTCAGCCACCGACAGCCGCCCGTTGTCATAGAGCTTCATGCGCTCGCCGTTAAACTCCACAAAGATAAAATTATTGCTCTGCTCATAAAAGCTCAAGCAAATGCCTATCGGCGTCACCATCAGGGAATCCATGCGGGCATTCTCTATCTCAAACACAATATTCTGCATCACCTCTCTGCCGCGGATCGCCACACGCTCCTTCATGATCCCCAGCTCATTTGCCAAGGCTTCCGTATAGCCTGCGATCGTACCGCCCCCGCCCACGACAAACACGGCACTGACAGGCTTGTCACCGTTCAGCTCCTTGATGCACTCGGAGACCTGCTTCGTCATATCCTCCACGGCAGGCTTTAGCAGCTCGTTCACCTCCTCGGCGGTGATCGTCTGGGGCAGTCCCATGATATCGAGATATTCTATCCGCTCCTCCGTGCCCGCCTTCCGCTTGATCTGCTCCGCCGTCTCAAAATCCACCAGACAATGCTGCACCACAATATCCGTGAGACTGTCGCCCGCCACGGGAATCATACCATAGGCGGTGATCGTCCCCTCCTTAGTGATCGAGATATCACTGGTTCCCGCACCCACGTCAACCAACGCCATGTTCAACATTCTGAACTTCTCAGGAATGGCGACCTGAATCGCCGCGATAGGCTCCAGCGTCAGATTGTTCACATGAAGCCCCGCCATCTCCACCGCTTTATACAAACCGTCCACCACATCATCAGGCAGGAAGGTCGCGATGAAATCCGCCGAGATGGTCTTAGCCTTATGTCCCTCGAGATTCCCGATCTGATAGCCGTTCATATAGTAACGCATAGGGGTATAACCCACGCAATAGAACTTCATATCCATGTCATTGGCTTTCTGAAATTCCTCATAGGAATGCTCCACCCCCATGGTCGCCAAGGTATAGATATCCTCGTCCGTGATCTCCTTCTCACTCTCAAAGCTGTACTCCACCGTGGTGGTGACAGTGCGCAGCACACGTCCCGCCGCCGCGATACACACCTCCGTTAGATTGCATTTCAGGTCATCTTCAAGCTGCTTCTTCACCACGGATATGGTCTGCCCCACCTTGCCGATATCGTGAATCTGCCCGTCCAGCATGGCTCTGGTCTCATGCTCCCTCGAACGCTGCGCCATCACATGAAATTTGCTGCCATTGAGATAACCGACAGTTCCCACGATACTCCTTGTGCCGATATCCAATCCAAACACAAGCTGTCCCTGATATTCTCTTATTTCATTCAATCCCGCCATGAAAAAGCCTCCAATTTTGTATCTATTTGGCGAAAGCTCTCCTCGAGTCCGCCGCTGTTGTCTATCACGAAATCACAGCCCTGCCGAAATTCCTCCTCGGTCAGCTGATTCCCCATAATACTACTAATCTTCTCCTGACTGTAACCCCTGTCTGCGGCAAGTCGCTCCCGCCTGATATCCTCTCCCGCATAAATATACCACATTTCGTCCACGAGACCGCCGTAGCCCGTCTCTATCAGGAGCGCCGCCTCCACAAAGAAAAGCTCCACCTCAGGCTTATGCCTTGCGGTCTCCAGCCTCTCCAAAAGATACTCCCGCACCGCCGGGTGCACGATCGCGTTCACCTGTTCAAGCAGCCCCTCATCGCCAAAGATTCTTGCCGCCATGGCTCCCCTGTCAATCTCGCCGTCCGCCTGCAGGAGCTCCGAGCCGAACAGTCCAATCAACTGTTTATAACAGGACGTTCCCTTTGCCTTCACCTGATGAGCCACCTCGTCCGCAAGATAGATCTCACAGAGATAATGCCTGCCGATATATTCCAAAAGCTTCGACTTTCCGGCGCCCACGCCGCCGGTGATACCAATAAAACGCATATCCTACCCCACTCGCCCACATACTGTCATATTGTAACTGCTCATCCATAGGCAACCATAAATAACCTTCAAACGCCAAAATAAGTTGAATACTCATTCTAAATACATCAACGTTACAGCCTGACAGAGAATCGAACCATAACATCACTTTGCCTCGTACCAGTTCTCTCCTGTGTGCACGTCCACCTCCAGTGTCACTGCAAGCTCTGCCGCGCTCTTCATATTCTGCACCAAGATATCCCGTACCTGAGCCACCTCGTCCGCCGCCGTCTCAATCAGCAGCTCGTCATGTACCTGCAGGATCAAGCGGGATTTTAAACCCGACCTGCGCAGGGCGTCCCACACCCTGATCATGGCAATCTTAATGATATCCGCCGCCGTTCCCTGAATGGGTGAATTCATCGCCACGCGCTCACCGAAGGAACGCTGCATGAAATTGGAGGAAGAAAGCTCCGGCACCGGACGCCTTCTGTGGAACATGGTCGTCACATAGCCATTCCTCTTGGCGTCCTCCACCAATCGGTCAAGGAAAGCCTTGATCCCCGGGTAGGTAGCAAAATACTGTTCAATATACTCCGCAGCCTCCTTGCGGCTGATACTCAGATCCTGACTCAGACCAAAGGAGCTGATGCCATATACAATGCCAAAATTGACCGCCTTGGCGTTGCGTCTCTGCAGCTCCGTCACCTCCTCAAAGGGCGTGTGGAACACCTTGGACGCCGTAATCCTGTGAATATCCTCGTCCATGCGGTAAGCCTCGATCAACTGCTCGTCCCCCGACATATGCGCCAACACACGCAGCTCAATCTGAGAATAATCCGCATCCATAAAGAGGAACCCCTCCCTTGGCACGAACACCTTGCGGAGCCTTTTCCCAAGCTCCGTCCGCGTGGGAATATTCTGCAAATTGGGCTCCGTGGAGCTGATGCGCCCCGTGGCGGTAATCGTCTGGTTAAAATTAGAATGAATCCGCTTATCCTCCCCGATGCAGCCTGCCAAGCCCTCCGCATAAGTGGACTTGAGCTTCACAAGCCCTCGATATTCCAAAATATCCTTCACGATCGGGTGATCCTCGGAAAGCTTCTCCAAAACATCTGCCGCGGTAGAATAACCTGTTTTCGTCTTTTTCCCGCCGGGCAGCTTTAATTTATCAAATAAAATCTCGCCTAGCTGCTTGGGGGAATTAATGTTGAATTGCTCCCCCGCCTGCCTGTGAATCGCCGCCTCAAGCTCCTCTATGCGAGCCACCAAAGCGTCTCCATATGCCTTCAGCTCCTCCTTGCGAACCTCGACGCCCTCCTTCTCCATATCATGGAGCACCAAGGATAACGGCATCTCGATCTCCCGCATCAGCCGAGCCATCTGCACCTCCTCGAGCTTCTGCTCCAAAACCTTCGCCCCGCGGCGCGCCACATAAGCCCCATATCCAAAATACGCCCTGCACTTCTCCGGCTCCTTTTCCAGAACCTCGGACAGCTTCCTTTTGCCAAAAAGCTCTGCCGCCCCGGGAAGCATCATTCCCAGATGCTCGGAAGCGATTGCCTCGATATCATAATCACTCTTTAACGGATTGAGCAGATACGCGCCGATCAAGATGTCAAAATACCGCTCGGTGCTGTCCTGCGCCAGATAGTCATACGCTCTTTTGACATCAAAGGTGGCAATCCGCGCATGACCTGACAAAGATGTCAGAATATGTCGAACCTCCGACGTCTCGTCCCTTTGCTCCGCAGTCACGTCGAACATGGAAAGCTGCCCCATAATCTCCTTCACGCAATTTACCGCATAAAAATACGTTTCGTCCTCAGAGAGCGACAACGCCACCCCCAAAAGCCGATGCTCCTCCTGCATCAGATACAATCCTACATATGAGGACTTGTCCGACTGTTTCTCAATTCGCTTCGCCAGCCTGCGCAATTCCTCCAAATCCGCAATTGATTTGAAGCTGACAGAAATGTCAGTCTCTTGATTCATCTGATTCCGGTCAAAACGTCCCAGCATATTTTTAAATTCCAGCTTCTTAAACAGCGCATATGCCTCCTGCGTATAATAATCCTTTGCGCCAGCCGCCTCGTAATCAAGCTCCAGATCACAGTCAAGCTTGATCGTTGCAAGTCGCTTGCTAAGCTCCGCAAGCTCTTTATTCTGAATCAACGACTCCCGAATGGCGTTCTTGGAGACCTCCTCCACATGCTCATAGAGATTGTCAAGGGACTTATATTCCACAATCAACGCCGTGGCAGTCTTCTCCCCCACCTTGGGCACACCGGGGATATTATCCGACGTATCCCCCATAAGCGCCTTCACGTCAATAAACTGCTCCGGCGTAACCTGATAAGCTGCAAGCACATCAGCCGCATAATAATCCTCTATCTCCGTGCCGTTTCGCTTGGTCTTGGGGATTCGTATCTTGATGTTGTCCGTCGCAATCTGCAGCAAATCCCTGTCCCCTGACACGAGGGAGACCGCCATGCCGTCCCGCTCCGCCTTCTTCGCGAGAGTCCCCAGAATATCATCGGCTTCCAGTCCCGCCTGCTCCACAATCACGATGTTCATGGCGCGAAGCACGTCCTTCATCACGGGAACCTGCTCCCGAAGCTCCTCCGGCATAGGCTTTCTGGTTCCCTTGTATTCCTCATACATTTCATGGCGGAAGGTCGGCGCGTGTACGTCAAATGCCACCACCAGATAATCAGGCTTCTCCTCCTCCAAAATCTTAAACATAATATTCAGGAAGCCGAAGATCGCATTGGTGTGCAGCCCCTCCGAATTGGAGAGCTCCGGCACCCCGTAAAACGCCCTGTTCAATATACTGTGACCATCTATCAACACAAGCTTCTTCATATCTACCATCCCTTTAACTGTTCATCTATCCCTGCATTTGGTCAACACCCCGCAGCATTCGCCAATTCAACTACATCGTCTGCGGGAATCAGCTATATCAGCGCCCATATCACAAAGCTCACGATCAGGGCGATTGCGAGCGTCTCCAGTCCTGCGCTCAGATATAGGAAAACAGTGCGGAGCTTCACCTTTTTCCTCGCATCCTCCAACCGCTGCTCAAGCTCGCTCTGCAGGTCGAAGGCATCTCCCTCCTCCAAGTGCTGTACCACCCCCGTCACCAAGAACTGAATCTTTAATTCCTCGTGACATTCCTCACAGGTCTCCATATGCTCTATAAATTTCTTTAATGTGAGATAGTTCATCCTCCGCTCCAAAAAGTCGGGAATCAACTTCTCAAACTCCTTACAAGTCATACCGCCACCCTGATACATTCATAATAGATGCACACATAATATTACTATACAACATATCGGGAAAAAAATAAATACGAAAAAAGAAATTGCTTATATGATTTGTTAATCAGTCCAACTTTTTGGGACTTGCTTGCACACATGTATTGTAATATAATTAGTCCAAGAGATAAAGAACTAATAACCTGAAAGGAAGATAGGCGGAAAAAATGAACGTTATGACAGACAAACAATTTGATAAAATCTTTCAGATGTTCGAAATGATTCTTGATGGTTGCAAGGACTTAGATGACGCAAAACGAAAGGTCAAAGAATTAAGGGACGACAAGAAAGACAAGGACAAAGAATCCGGTGATTAAACAGTTCCGCAGTCAAAGCAAAAAACAGCGCAAACCCTTTCTTCTACAAGGCTTTGCGCTGTTTTCAAGTCTTTTTCATTTAATGCCGGCAGCGGGACTTGAACCCGCACGTGGTTGCCCACAACAGATTTTGAGTCTGCCTCGTCTGCCATTCCGACACGCCGGCATGTGTGAAGTCTCACAACAAATAGTATCTTAGCACACAATTTCTGTTTTGGCAAGATATTTTCACAAAAAGTTTTACCCCTCTGTCAGACGCGTTTCATCCTTACCGCGATATCATTGCCCTTGACGTCAACCTCGCCCACGCTTCCCACGATCAACGGCATCATAGGCGGCAGATGCCCCAGATCCACATCCATGACCACAGGCACCTGCTTTCTGCCCGCCACCTCCAACACCGCCTCATAAGCGTCAAGCCCCATCATTTCCTGTCCGAAGCACAGGGGACGCCCTATCAGGAATCCCTTTACATGCTCAAGCCATCCTGCCTCCTCCATCTGCCACATCGCCCTTCGGATTCCAAACACATTCAGGTCACATGCCTCCAAGAACCAGATGATCCCGTCCTCTCTGTAATTTGCCACAAACTCTGCCGTTCTGTCAAATCTTGTACCCAAAAGAGTCACCAGGCAGTCCATACAGCCTCCCAACAGCCTGCCCCTCATACGGATATCCTCCCCACCCGCCGGAACGCGCCCGATATACGATTTCAGCGCCCTCTCCTGTGTCACATTATATGGCTCCAAAGGGTGCTCCGCATCTTTAAGAGACTCTGTCTCCCACTTGTCATACCCCCGCACAACCTCCTGCTCTCCGGTCAGAAGACCCACGGCATCCTCCAAGGCTCTATGCCATGGCTCCATGCCAAAAGCCGCCGCGCAGGGACCGTATATGGCGGCTGTATCACACAAGGTAGCCTGCAGATAAGTGAAATTCGTATTGTCCGAGTACCCCATATACCACTTGGGCGCAGCCTTTCCGATGCTCTCAAAATCAATATACGGCAGAATCTCACACATCAGCTCCCCACCGCCGCAGGAGATCAGACAATCATTTTCCCCGCTGCAATAATAATCCGTCAGCTCCGCCGCACACGCCTGCGGCTTGTTGCTGATCCCGATACCTTCCCCCGCATAGCAATTGGGTCCCGTCTGAATGCCATAGCCCAATTCTCTGAATTTCCTCTGTGCATTCTCAAAGCCGCTTCTGTATGGCTCTATCTGACAGCCAAAGGAGGGCGCAACAAACCCTATCGTACCGCCATTTGGCAAATTTTTAGGATATCTCATCCGCCCCTCCCCCTTATAGTTAACGACATTAAAAGATTCGCATTATTTTTGTCCGTCAAAATCCATCTGCTCATAAATGTCAAAGCAGTCAAAGGTTGCAAAATAGTCCTTGGGCGTCTCCGCGCGGCGGATCAACTCCACACTACCGTCCTCATGGAGCAGGAGCTCCGCGGACTTTAATTTCCCGTTATAATTGTAGCCCATGGCGAATCCATGCGCCCCCGTGTCATGAATCACCAGATAATCACCTATCTCAATCGCCGGAAGCTCCCTGTCCACGGCGAATTTGTCATTGTTCTCACACAGAGACCCCGTCACGTCATAAGTGTGGTCGCAGGGCGCATTCTCCTTGCCCAGTACGGTGATATGATGATACGCGCCGTACATGGCAGGACGCATCAGATTCACCGCGCAGGCATCCACGCCGATATACTCCTTGTGGGTGTGCTTCTCATGCAGCACCTTGGTCACCAGATGCCCATAGGGAGCCATCATGAAACGCCCAAGCTCTGTGTAAATCGCCACGTCGCCCATACCCGCGGGCACCAGCACCTCCTCATAAACCTTGCGCACACCCTCGCCGATCACCCGAATGTCATTAGGCTCTTGATCGGGGCGATAGGGTACGCCGATACCGCCGGATAAATTGATAAAACCAATATGCGCCCCCGTCTCCTTCTGCAGCTTCACCGCAGTCTCAAACAGGGTTCTTGCAAGCGTCGGATAATATTCATTCGTAACCGTGTTGCTTGCCAAAAAAGCATGGATACCAAAATTCTCCACACCCTTCGACTTAAGGATTCTAAAGCCCTCAAAAAGCTGCTCCGTGGTAAAGCCATACTTGGCGTCCCCCGGATTGTCCATAATACTGTTGCTGATAGAGAAATACCCGCCGGGATTGTAGCGGCAGCTCAGGGTCTTGGGCAGATACCCGATCGTTTTCTCCAAAAAGTCAATATGAGTGATATCGTCCAGATTGATTGTCGCGCCAATCCTTGCCGCATATGCAAACTCCTCCGCAGGCGTGTCATTGGACGAAAACATGATGTCCTCCCCCGCAAGTCCCATGGCATGGGACAGCATCAGCTCCGTCATGGAGGAACAGTCACAGCCGCAGCCGTATTCCCTCAAAATCTTGATCAAGAAAGGATTCGGCGTCGCCTTCACCGCAAAAAATTCCTTATATCCCTTATTCCACGCAAATGCCTCCTTCAATGCCTTGGCGTTCTCCCGAATGCCCTTTTCATCATAAATATGAAAGGGAGTGGGATACTTTTTCACAATCTCCTCAATCATTTCCTTTGTCACAAACGCTTCTTTTCTCATATCTCCTCTGACCTTCTCCTCTTGTTGTAATGTTTTTCCCGATATTATCCGTCTGTCTGCGCAACTGCCAATCATGCACCCGAGATACAGTGCAGTAAAGGACCGAGCCGTAACCTGTCCGCCGCTTACAACAGATGTGCCCGCATCTCCTCTCCAGACATCGGGCTTAAATCCGCCGGCGCCACGTCAAACACGGTCTTGCACCCACTCATTCCCCTCCGGTTCATGAGGTAGGCAGCCCTCGCATAAGCCACCAGTACACAGGCAGTAAACTCCGGATTGGAATCCAGCTTAAGACTATACTCAATCACATGGTTATGCTCTCCGTTCCTTCCCGTCTTGCCTGTGCGGAGCACTAACCCTCCATGGGGAATGCCCGCATGGTCACGCTGCAATTCCTCCTCAGAGATAAAATGCACGGTTGTGTCATAGTCCGCAAAGTAGTTGGGCATGGTCTTTATCTCCTGCTCAATCCTTGCTAAATCCGCCCCTTCCTCAGCCACTACAAAGCATTCTCTCGTGTGCTTCTGCCTTGTGGTAAGCTCAGGATTCTCACAATTTCTCACAGCCTCCAAAGCCGCCTCCACCGGAATTGTGTACTGCTTGGCATTCTTCACCCCGTCGATTCTGCGGATAGCATCGGAATGCCCTTGGCTTACGCCCTTGCCCCAAAATGTGTAATCATTGCCGTCCCTCAAAATGGCATTGGCATACAATCTGTTAAGCGAGAACATACCCGGGTCCCAGCCCACGGAGATCATCGCAAGCTTGCCCGCCGCCTGCGCTGATGCGTCCACCTTGGCAAAATGCTCGGGAATCTTGGCATGGGTGTCAAAGCTGTCCACCACATTAAACATTTTCGCATATTCGGGCGTCTGCAAGGGCAGATCGGTCGCCGAGCCGCCGCAGAGCATCAACACGTCAAGCTTATCCTTCATATTGGCAAGCTCGTCCGCATGATATACCGCCACGCCGCTCGCCGTCTGTACGCTCTCGGGTGACCTTCGGGTGAACACCGCCACCAACTCCATATCGTCATTTTGTGCCACTGCACACTCAATTCCCTTGCCCAGATTACCATAGCCTAAGATACCGATTCTGATTGCCATATTCTTTCTCCTCTTATTTTATATTTGTAATTATTTTTTATTCGTAATTATTCAAAACCAACCTCTTACCGTTCAGATATTCTCAATCTGCCAATCAATTGGCTCCACGCCCTTTTCCTGTAAGAAAGCGTTCGTCCTGCTAAACGGTCTGCTTCCAAAAAAACCCCGATATGCGGACAACGGACTGGGGTGCGGAGACTCCAAAATAAGATGATTGGGATTGTTCAGCATACTTTTCTTCATTTGCGCGGGCTTTCCCCACAGGATAAACACAATGGGTCTGTCCTGTGTATTCAGCGCCTTGATCGCGGCGTTGGTAAATTCCTCCCAGCCTCGTCCCTGATGAGAATTAGCCTTATGCGCCCGAACCGTTAGCACGGTATTGAGCATCAAAACACCCTGCTTTGCCCATTTCACCAGATAACCGTTGTTGGGAATAAAACAGCCGCAATCATCTTGCAATTCTTTATAAATATTGACCAAGGAGGGCGGAATATCCACACCGGGCTTCACGGAGAAACACAGCCCGTGCGCCTGCCCCGGCTCATGGTAAGGGTCCTGCCCGATGATCACCACCTTCACCTCGTTCAGCGGCGTCAGGTGAAATGCATTAAAAATATCCTCCGAGGGCGGATACACCTGAGTGGTGTTGTACTCCTGCCTGACAAACTCAAAGAGCTCCTTATAATAAGGCTTTCCAAACTCCATCTTCAGCGCCGGAAGCCAGTCATTCTCAATCATCATAATCTCACCGACACCCCCTGCCCCCGCAAATATTCCTTGACCTGCCGAATCTCCAGTTCTTTATAATGAAATAAGGACGCTGCCAATACCGCCTCCGCTCCGGCGTCCACCAATGCCTCTTTAAAGTGTGCAAGCTCCCCCGCTCCGCCGGACGCGATCACCGGAATCTTCACCGCATCCGTCACGGCTTTTGTCAGGGCGATATCGTAGCCCGCCTTCGTGCCATCGCAATCCATACTGGTCAGCAGAAGCTCTCCCGCTCCCATCTGCTCCGCCTTCACTGCCCATTCCACGGCGTCCAAGCCCATATCCACGCGCCCGCCGTTCTTGTAGACAGTCCAACCGTCCCCGTCAGACCTTCTCTTGGCGTCAATGGCAACCACCACGCATTGGCTTCCAAACTTGTCCGCCGCGTCACTGATCAATCGCGGGTTCATGATCGCCGCGGAATTGATTGAAATCTTATCCGCGCCTTCCCTAAGGAGCATCCTGAAATCCTCCACGGCACTAATGCCGCCTCCCACCGTGAAGGGGATAAACACCTTGCTTGCAACCTGCCTTACCCACTCCAATTGGGTGGAACGCTCGTCTGCGGACGCCGTGATATCCAGAAACACCACCTCGTCCGCCCCCTCCTTGTCATAGGCTGCCGCCACGTCCGCAGGGTCGCCCGCGTCCCGCAGATTCACAAAATTAATACCTTTTACCACTCTCGCGTCCTTCACGTCCAGACAGGGTATGATCCTCTTTGTATGCATGGTTTTCTCCATTTCTGCATTCTTCTCGCGTCTTTGTCACCTTGATAAAATTCCGCAATATCTGCATACCCACCTCGGAGCTTTTCTCCGGGTGAAACTGACAGGCAAATAAATTCCCCTTCTCGACTCCCGCGTGTATCACTGTTCCGTATTCCGTGACCGCCTTCACAATCTCCGGCTCCTTCGCCTGCAGATAATAGGAATGCACAAAGTAAACATAGGAGTCCTCGGGCAATCCCTCAAAGATTCTGCTCGGACTGGGAAAATGCAGGTTATTCCAACCGATATGAGGAACCTTGAGTCCCCCGTCGCTAGGGATTCGGACTATTTTCCCCTGTAAGAGCTTTAAGCCCTCCACTCCCGGGCTCTCCTCGCTGCTCTCAAACATCAACTGTAAGCCAAGGCAAATTCCCAGAAAAGGAAGCTCTCTCTCAGCGCATTCCCTGATCACGGGAATCAACCCATAATCCCGCAGCTTTCCCATAGCGTCGCCAAAGGAGCCAACCCCCGGCAGGATCACTCCGTCCGCGGAAAGGATTATATCCCTGTCTCTGGTGGTCACGGTCTCCTCCCCCAAGAACTGTAACGCCTTCTCCACGCTTTTCATATTGCCTGCATCATAGTCTATCACTGCGATCATTCTATCTATCTGCCTCCATTATTCTCCGGAAACAGTCTTTCCTCCGGCAGCATATCGGGGAGGTTCACAGGCTCAAAAACCTCCGCATCCATTCCTTTTCCTTCCACAACATCTATCACCATCAGCGTGTACTGAACATCATCCGGCTCTGCCGCTATCTCCAACGCCTGCGCCTCCGTCAAGCCATACTTACTCTGCAAAATCTCCAACATCTGTGCATAGACCGCGCTCACTTCCCCGTCTGCGTTCCACTGGCTTGCAAAGCTGTAAAGATCAGCATAATCGTTGACTGACTGAATCAGGATATCCAATGCCTGAGTCTCCGCGCCTTCCTCCGCAAACAGCTCATACTCCCGCATCCATAGTCTGACGCGCAGGATACTCGCCGACTTGCCGAACATCACCTGCTCGGACGCATTCAGCTTCTTGCCGTACAGTTCTTGATAACAGGTCCCGTAATCCTCCGCATAGAAGGCTTTTCTGGCATCCCGTTTCAGCATGAAGTCGCCTCCCAGATATACCAATAGGAATATCATGAGCAAAATGGACAGGCTTGCCAATGCCACGGGCATGATCTTCTTGACAGTAATTTTATTCTTGGGATCTACGGGAACCTGCTCCTTGGGCTTCTTCTCCTTCTTGGGCTTCTTTTTCTTGCCCTCCTCGCCCTCAGCGCCTTCACCCTCGGCGCCCTCGGCATCTGCTCCCTTCTTTCCCTTTTTATCCTTCTTGGGCTTCTTCTCCTTCTTTGCCTTCTTGCCACCCTCCTGATCCATTTCCTTCAGGATATTCTTATTCTCGTCGGACATCGGAACATCCTCCGTGCCCTTCCCTGCTTCTTCCTCGTCCTCCTCATCTTCCTCTGTCAAAAATTCCAATATCCTTGCAAGAAGTCCCTTCTTCTTTTCGGGCTCCTTGCTGTCCGCCTCTGCCGTGATCTCCGCAAGTGCATCTCCCGCGCCCGCTATCGCCTCCACGCCTGCTTCTCCGGCTTCCTCTGCCGAATCGGTCTGTGGCGGCTTTTCGGGATTGGGATCTGTGGAGAAGTTCAACAGATCGTCAAGCTCCGACATGTCAAAGCCAAGATCCTCCTCGTTCGTCTCCTGTGCTCCGGCATCCGCAGCCTGTCCGCCCTCCGCAGCTCCCTGCGCCGCAAGTCCGGCTGCCGCTGCTGCGCCTGCACCTACTGCAGCCTCCGCGCCTTCCGCGGCGTCTGCCACCGCGCCCTTTCCTGCCTTCTTCGCAGCCTTTTTCGCAAGCTTCTCTGCCTTTTTCGCTTCTTTTGCAGCTTTCTTGGCGGCAGCTTTTTCCTCCCGCTGCTTCTTTTTATCCGCAGCCTTTTGCTGACGAGCATCTAGCCCCGCTTCCTCCGCATCTGTCGCCATATCGCCCTCAAGCGCCTGACCATCTCCGTCACCCTGCATCTGGGCAATGACAGCCTCGTCCACGGCCTCGTTGTTATCCGCTTTCTCCAACAGATCATGAATATCCTGCAGGTCATCATCACCCGCATCCTGCAAAAGCTCCATCAGGTTATCCTGATCCGCCGAATCCTCCGCCTGTGCAGACTCGGACTCCTCCACACGGCTGCTCTCCTCCAAAAGCTTCTCTATTTCTTCCTCCGTCATACCTGTGTCTTCGTCCTCGGCTTCCTCGACCGCATCCACGGACGCCACATCCAAGCTCTCGGAAGGCTCTGCTCCCGCACCAGTCTGCTCCTCTGCCATCGGCTCTGCCGTCTCCTCCACGCCCAAGCCGTCCAGGGCTACCGCGTCAAAGCCTTCGGGCAGTTCTATATCCGCACCTGCCAAATCCTCCACTCCAAGATTATCAAGTGCTTCCATATCCAACTGATCGAGGTCTCCAATATCCGCGCTGTCAAGTCCTTCTATATCAAGACCCTCCAAATCAAGGCTCTCTGAAAGCTCCGCGTTATCTGCCGCAGCCTCCCCTGACATTACGCTTTCTGCAGCAATATCCTCTACTGCCACATTTTCCGGCATTACGCTTTCCGCATCGATGTCAGCCACCGTCAAATCCTCCGGCATCACGCTTTCTGCTGCGATATCATCTACTGCCAAATCAGCCAAATTCTCAGGAATATCCACATCAGGCATCTCCAAAACCTCTGTGACGTCCCCATCGGCAACTCCCATGTCATCCCCCTCAAGAATACTCATGCCAACTCCGTCAAGAGCGCTCATGTCAAGGTCATCTAAGCTTCCCATGGCAACGTCCTCAAGAGCACTCATGTCAACGCCGTCGGCAGCTTCCATGTCAATGGGTGAAGAAGTTTCTCCAATTGCATCGGTCAATCCCTCGATTCCCAAATTGTCAAGCTCCCCGATTCCCAAATCATCGAGCTCCTCTATATCCAAGCCATCGTCAATTCCTTCTATACCCAAGCCCTCGATTCCCTCCAAGGCTGCACTATCCAACCCTTCCAAGCCCAAATCGGCATCCGCAAGGTCATTTCCCGCCGCTATCAGGTCATCAAGCTCCGCCATAGAAGCCGCATCAAGCCCCTCCGCAACAGCCTCCAAGTCCTCCGCGCCCACGGCGTCCGAACCTTCCTCCGCGGCAGTCTCCACCAAGCCCGCAGGGATTTCCGCGCCTAGCGCATTGGAAAGCCCCATGTCCAAACCGTCCAAATCCAGACTCCCCAGAGCATCTACGTCCAACCCGTCAAAAAGCTCTGCGCCTATGTCAGCCGACGCTTCCGCATCCTGCACACTCGGCTCTATGACCATCTCCTCCGCAGCGCCCGTGTCTCCTGTGACGTCCGTCTCCGCAGCCCCGACTTCCCCCGCGGTATCCGTCTCCGCCGCAGCGCCCGCTTCCTCCATAACCGCATTTTCCTCATCATCTGATACACCGTTTAACAACCGATCTAAGTAATCTTCCTGTGAAGGCATAAGCACATCCTCACCTTTCTATGTTTGTAAGAGTTCTCATATTAAATATAAAAAGAATTCCTTATATAGTTTAACACAGGTTTTGCAGCCAATCAATCGCATTCTTTGCAATTCCTACACCTTTTGCTGCAAGTTCCTCCGTCATTTGGTACAAATTCTCATTCACTCGGTAAAATCGCGCCTTCTGATTAAAATACGCAACCTTCTCAAAGGGAAAGCGAATCACTGACGGAAACCGCATTCCCACGCCCAATTCCAGAATCACCAACCGCCTGTTCAATGTTCCCTGCAGCCATTTCGTGTAATTCTGCCAATCGGACAGATAACCGTTCTCGTCATAATGCTCATTGTATACATTATTCAACGAAATAGGACTGCCACAGACCGGACATCTCCCCAAGCCCTCAGGAAGCGCTTCCGCAGACCCCCGCTCCAAATCCCTCCGAAGCTCCAAAAGCTGCTCCTCTAACACTTGAAGCTCCGAAGGCTCCGCCAATCTCAAATTGCGCTCGCAGGAATCACCACATTGCAGTCGAACCCCCGAGCCGCAGGGCATCACAAGCCGCCCCTCCCGCCATGGAATCTCCGCAATCCCACTGTTGACGGACACAGATACCACAAAGTAATTCTTCTTTTCCAGACATCTCGCCAGATTGTTCAGCCCCTCTCTTGCAAGCTGCTCAGCCATCTCCGTGCGAAATTGCCCCTGCCACAAGGGGAGCATCGCGCTTTGCGGCGAATCCGCCAACAATTCCCTGCCCTGAACATATGTCTTATCCCGCCGAAGCTCTCTCGTATTGTCAAATTCCTCGCCCAGACCGACCAGAACCATCTCCGCCTCGGCAATACAGCTTAGAATCTCGGACATTTCCTCCTGTCTCATATAACCTCCCGACACACAGCATTCCACCTCTGCGGGCACTGATTAGAAAAAGCCGAGACATCTCCCGGCTTTTCTTAAATATACACTGATCTTTACAAATGTAAGTATTCAGAACCAATCTCGCACTAGGAATTCAGATGTCTCTCCATAACCAAACTGTCAACCACTCTCACCAGATTACCGATCTCCGGCTTGGAAAGCTGGGCATCTGCCCCCAACGCAACTCCCTTTCGCTTCATATCCTCATTCACCAGTGAGGAGAAAATAACAATAGGAATATCCGCTGTCACCTCGTCCTCCTTCACCAGCTTGGTGAGACGATGTCCGTCCATCTCCGGCATCTCGATATCCGTAATGATCAGCCGAACATGATCCTTCAGCGTACCGTCTGCCTTGCACTGAGTAATCACATCATATGCCTTCTGCCCGTTCTCCGTGTGTATCAGGTTATTATATCCTGCATTCTTCAGGCAATCCACGATCAGCTTGTTCAAAAGCGGTGAATCCTCGGCGATCAGAATAGGCACATCGCTTCTGGTACGCGTTCCCATCTCGGTGATCTCGGAAATTCTCAAGCCGGTCTCCGGATTGATATCGGTCACAATCTTCTCAAAGTCCAAAATGATGATCAGCTTGCCGTCCTTCTTGATAATACCGGTAGCAACACTCTCCTCCGTCGTGGACAGCGTCACGTCAGGCTTAATGATATCTCTCCATGATACACGATGAATTCCTCTTACCTCCTCCACATGGAAGGCAAGGTCGAGCTTATTGAAATTCGTTATGATAAAAAGCCCTTTGGGTTCGGATTCACCGCGTCCAAGACAATTCTTCAAATCAATCGCTGTAATCATTGTGTCACGGGGCATAAAAATTCCCTCAATGCTCGGGTGCGAGTTCGGAACCGGAGTCACCGTCTGGTAAGTGATGATCTCTTTGATCTTAGCCACGTTAATACCATAGGAATTATTTCCCAAGGTAAACTCAAGAACCTCCAACTCATTTGTTCCATTTTCCAACAATATCTTTGTATCCATATTTCCACCTCGCTGCTTATGATTCTGGACAAGAGAGCGGCCTCCCAATCTCTCTCTTGTCCATTATAACATATTTCACAGAAAATGGAACTATAAAATCTAACAATTTGTGAAAATTCTTCGTAAAATTTTTAAATCTGCTTTTTATATGTTCTCATTTTGTATGATTTCCACCAGATTCCGGCGGTTCAGCTTCCCCATGGAGTACCTCATGATGACCAACAAAAGGACAAACACCGCCACCGCGGACACCGCCATGCTCCCGACAGGAAGACCAAAGCGCATCACGATACCCGTCCCCAGCGCCCTGTGGAACGCATAAGCGACGAGCGCCCCCAAGGGCAGACCGATCAGCAATGCCTTCCCTCCGTAAAACAGACCCTCGAGCCATATCATACGCCGAAACTCCCTGTCCGTCATCCCTATGGATTTCAGCATCGCAAACTCCGGCGCGCGCAGCTCCATATTGGTAGTCACCGTGTTAAAAATATTCGTGATGCCGATGAGCGCCACCACGGTGATAAATCCATATAGAAAAATCGCAAGCACCGTATAAAAGCTCTTTTCGCTCTGATACTGTGTGTCAAAATTGTTGACGGTATAAGAGGACAGCTCAAGATACCGCCTGATCTTCTCCTCAAGCCGCGACGTGTCCTCACAATTCAGGAAAAGCTCCGTGCGGTTCCAGCTTGCCAGTCCATACACCGCGTCTGAATGCTGCTCCATCCAACGGTCGCTGACAATCAAAACCGGAGTATTATGACTGGCATAAGACATAAATTTAGGCTTTTCTTTTGTCTGAGTGACCACCTCGAGCTCCAAGCCCGAATCCTTACTGCCGCGAATCACATCTCCCGCCTGAAACTGCGCCAGCTTTCCCGTGTTGGAATAAAGCTTGTTGTTCTCAATATAGGTCAGCTCATACTCGGCGATCACAATCGCCTTATCCTCCGCTTCCTCAGGGGATACCCCCACCCTTTTACAAAATTCCCCGTAAGCGCTCTCCCCAATGGAATACACCAAAATCGTCTCACTATCGCCAAGCTGAAACAACTCCCGATAGCTCTCCGTGAGGGGAAGCTCCTCTACGGGAACGCTGAACGAGGCTCCCTGCACAAGCTCCGCCCCCGTCACGCCCTCCATGTTGATAATATGCTCCGCCTTCTCCCTGCCGGACTCACCCTCAATCGTGACCATCATCTGGTATTCCCGCCCTTCATAGGAGAGGCGTGAAGCCTTATCCACAAGCTGCACAAAGCTATTCATACCTATAAACGCCGTCACGCTGACCACGATAGAAACCACGGTAGTGCGATATTTTACCCGCGCCCTCCGCAGATTCTTGTAGGCGACCTTGCCGCCCACTCCGAAGATCCTGTCAATCAGCTTGGGACATTTCAACTCCCTCCTTTGAATCTTCACCATGTCATTGGCGCGAATCGCATTGATAGGCGACACCTTTGCCGCTCTCCTCGCTGACCCCCATGCGGAGAAAAAGATCGTCACCGCCGACAAAAGGACTGCCGCCAGAATCGCCGGAAAAGAGACCTCAAACACTAAGGGAAGGTCTAACGCCGACTCCATCATGCCGCTCACCCCGCGAACCAATAAGACTGAGGCGATGATTCCGCTCGCAATCCCAAGCGGAATACCGACTCCCCCCAAGAAAAGCGCTTCATAGTAGACCATCTGCCGCTGCTGTCTGACAGAGGTTCCCACGGACGCCAGTCTCCCGTACAGCTTCATCTTCTCCATCAGCGAGATTTGAAAGCTGTTGCGAATGCAGAACACGCTCGTCACAATGATAATGATGACCGCGATCGCCGACATGGAATAAATCACTCTCATATAATACGAGGAAAAGGAAAAGAGAACCCATTTGACAAGCTGACTATTCTCCGTGACGGACGTCGCCACTTTTCGAGCCTTCGCCCCATTTTCCCCTTTTGCCGCCCCCAAAATCCCCTCGTTCACCTTGTCCGAATGCCACAACGCCCAATTCGTATAAGTGACATAGACCTCCAAGGGTTCTGCCTCCCTCGGCTCCTCCAAATAGGTGAACACCGAATATCCCGGCGCCATGCGATCCTCCACCACATAATTAGGTCTCTCCACGATACCGACAATAGTATAGGTCTTCGTCTCACTGCTTTCCAGACGCTCCTCCTCGTAGGTATAGGCAGTGTCCTGACGCAGCCGCTTCTCCCCCGAGATACGTTCTCCAACGTCCAGTACAAGCTCCTGTCCGACCTGATAATCCACCAGCCCGTTGGAGCGTATGTGCCTTCCAATCACCAGCTCGGAGGAATTGGCGGGCATCCGCCCCTCCGTCAGCTTAAGAGCCAACGCCCCCTTTGCCTCCTCGTCGATTGCGCGGATATAAAGATAGGGCTTGTCGGGATTCTGACTCCCGGAGAGCGCGGCATACCCCACCTCCCCCACCAACGCAAGATCTGTGACATGCTGATTATTTTCAAAATACTTAAGATTCTCCTGCAGAACACCAGAGAAGCAATAATGATAATCGCCGACCTTCCCCTTCTGATCCTCTATCATACTGGCGCGAAAGCTCGCCGCAAGACACGCCACGCCGGTGATCAAAGCCGTCGCCATGATGATTCCCACGATTGTCACCACCGTGCGCTTGCGATTGCCCTTCATGGAGCGAAAACAGCATTTTTGCAATACATTCATCTATTCTCAACCTCCCCCCGCCCCGCGCTTATGCGTCCGTCCTCTATGGATATCACCCTATGCGCCTGCTTTGCCAGCTCCGGATTGTGGGTGATCATAATGATTGTCTGTTTATATTTGCGGTTTGCCTCCTGCAAAAGCGCCATGATCTCATCACTGGCTTTACTGTCCAGATTGCCCGTGGGCTCGTCCGCCAACAGGATCGCGGGGCGTGTGATCAATGCCCTACCGATTGCCACGCGCTGCTGCTGTCCGCCGGAAAGCTCGTTCGGCAGATGTCCCATACGCCCCTTAAGCCCCAGTGTCACCGCCAACTCCCGCACCATCTCACTGTCAGGCTTTCGCCCGTCCAGCTCGCAGGGCAGGGTCATATTCTCCTCAACATTCAGCACCGGAATCAGATTATAAAACTGATAAATCAGCCCTACCTGCCGCCTGCGAAAGATTGCAAGCTTATCATTGTCCATCTGGTAAATATCCTGCTCCTCGATCAGCACCCTGCCGGAGGTGGGACGATCCACACCGCCCAACATATGCATCAGCGTGGACTTCCCGCTTCCCGAGCTTCCCACGATCGCTACAAATTCCCCCTTTGCCACCGACAAATTGGCGTCATTGACCGCAAGAATCTCATTATCGCCCTTGCCATATACCTTGGTCAAATGCTCCGTTCTCAAAATTTCCATCTCATCACCATGCCTTTCTTGCTGTAAAGTGATTCCTAAACTATTCCTAACAGCTACGAAAATTATAAAAAACGAAAATGACATTTCGGTGACATTCTGCGAATCATTTCATAAATTTCAGTAAAAAACTCGTGCCCTTACCCTCCTCGGATTCCACTACAATATGACCATTCTGTTCCTCCACGATCGCCTTGGACAGGGAAAGACCAATCCCCACGCTGTCCTCCGACGCCGCGCTCCCCCTGTAAAAACGCCGAAACAGCTTCTCCCGCTCCTCCCTGGCAATTCCGACACCACTGTCACTTACGCATATTTCTGTATAAACCTCATTTTCCGACGTGCTGATCGTCACCACACCGCCCTCGGGACTGTGCTCAATGGCATTTTTCATGATATTACACAGCGCCTCCAATGTCCAATTCGCATCTACCGTGAAGCACGCCCCCTCCTGCAACACGGCCTGCAGTCTGACCCCTCTCCATTCCGCCGCGCTCTCCAATCTCTGCATACATTCTTCCACAAGCTCTCCCGTGGACATTTTCTCGCGCTTTAGCTCCACCACGCCCGCCTCTATGCGTGAAAGCTTGAGCATCGTGGCGATCAGCCATGACATTCCGGACAATTGCCTGATGATCTCAGACAAAAAGCGATGTCTGGTGTCAGCGTCCATCTCCTCGTCTCCGGCGAGATTGTCCGCCAAGACGGTAATCGAGGTGAGCGGAGTCTTCAACTGGTGTGAAATATCCGCCACGGAATCCGCGAGCGCTTTCCTCTGCTCCTTCGCCAATGCAGCCTGCTCCCGCAAAAGAACCGTCAGACGATATATCTCATTGCGCAGACCGCTCAGCTCATCATCTGCATTATTTTCTAACTCCAACCGATATTTTCCCTGACCAAGCTGCTCCATATATTTCTGAAGTCCGTCAATCTCCTTCTGCCTTTTGCCTAAATAGCCTGTGATTCCCACTGTCCCCGTCAAAAATACCGCCAAAAGAAATAAATTACTTCCCCACTGTAAGTGTTTCAGCATATTCTCCTGTCTGGTGAAGGTGCGGCTTCCCAATTCCTCAAACACCCCATACCGCGCTATCGTATCCCAAGCAAAGCTCTCGGAGCTTCCAAATTCACTTGTGTTAAACAGGGCAATCAGCTCCTCCTCAGGCACCTGAGGATAATGCTCCCTAACCCTCTCCAATATATTTCCCATAAACACGGAATTCTCATATCGCATATAATTTTTGAAGATTTCCATGCCCAGATTGCCCAATAGAAAACCTGCCGCCATAAACAGCAACAGCATGAAAAAAAGCTTCTTTACTTCCTCATTCCATCTCAGTCTCATTCTCATTTTCTCCGATTGATATAAAAAAATTACGTCTGCAGCGGGGTGTTACTTTTCCATACGGTATCCCATCCCGCGGACGGTCTTGATCAGATTCCCCTCTGTGTCGCCCAGCTTCTCCCTAATCCGTTTCATTGTCACGGATAGAGTATTGTCATTTACAAAATTACCGGATACATCCCAGATATCAGAGAGAATTTCATCCCTACTACAATGTATTTATGGTTAATACCCCTTACAGCCAGTAAGGAATTAC
>JAMPHH010000034.1 GCA_023663505.1 Muribaculum sp. | reverse complement strand
ACGACATAAATGACCAGAATAATTTATCTAAATATCAACGGTACAGTACACTAGTTACAAATTTGACCACTCTTGTCTCAATTGAAATCCCCTAAGTAATCTTAATCTTTGTAATGCTGCACGATTAACATCAACCATATCTTTAAAACTTCTTGCTTGAGCATAAACACCATATTTTTCCATATACTCTATTCTTCTAATGGCAGTTTCCAATAGAACCTCATTTGCAGTCATAGTATCTTCAAATGTATCTTTACTAATATTTTTTATTTGTACTCTCACACAATTCAAATAATGTTTAAATGCCATTGTTTCCCTAAATACAGTTGCCGACGGAGAGGCTCCTGAAAACAAAATATCTACATAGCCATTATCCATTTCCCTTGATGGCTTCATTTGCTGCAAAACTCCCGCATTGAATGCTATATCCAAGAAGCCTATTTTATATTCCGACAAAGCTGCTGGATAATAATACCAAACACTTCTTCTTTGGAAACTATTATTATTTTCCTGAAATTTATTACTAAAGCTTCGAACATTTAAATAAGTTCCTGTCGCCATGGCATCTATTCCTGTCGCCGATAAACACAAAAGTTGGTGATTTCCATAACCCATAATAACCCTTTTCCCATATATTTTTAATGCTGCACATATTTGCATTATATTTGATAACCATATAGGGGTATCTACCAAATACTGTGATTTAGGAGGATGTGCAATAATATAATATCCATCAACGTCTAACTCTCCTATCTCTGCTATCAAACTTTCAATTACTTGTTCGCTCTGCAACAAAAATGTATCCGGCAAAGCTAAAGTTAAATAAAGGGGCTTATTGGTGATATATTTTTTTGATGCTTCTATCCATTTTTCAGAATATCTTTTCCAATGTGACATCCATTTTTCATCATAAGAGAGCATTACAGAAGGAATAATAAATTCTTTGCACCCCGCTATCTCATTATATTCTAATACTTGTTTTATGATTTCTTCTTGCTTGGATATATTCATTTCCATTTCCGTAATTAAAGAAGAATTAAAATACTCATATCTTTGCAAACCTTTATGTTGTGATTTAGGGAAGTAACATTGAGGATCAAACAGTAAATGTACTTTTGCTTTCTCAAAATCCTTTTTCCACCCTATCAATTGTGCCGGAGAAATATCCCTTGGACTTAAAATCGCAGTTGCTCCCCCCCAATCTCTACTCAAATCCATAGTAATAGTTTTCATTCCATGTCCAAATTGAAAATAAAGCTCCATATAGTCACCCCATTAGCTCTTTTTTGACACTTTCAAACCACGCCCATGCTTTTTTCGCTGTTGCTGGTCGTCTTGTTACATGCTTCTGCATAAAGGTTTGCAAAAGACCTATAAATTGCATATCAACATCCCCATCAATTTCAACCGCTTGTGGAACAATTGTTACCGTATTATACCATATCTCATTTAAGTCTAATTCATCACCTCTTACAAAGGGATGTTTTCCTGTAACCGCCTCAAAGACTACCACTCCTAATGAAAAGATATCTGCTCGACTATCAATGTCTTTTTTGGTGTATTGAAACAATTCTGGTGCGCCATAACCAGGAGTATGTGGTCCCACTTGTGCTTCAGTAAGAGTTAAAGAGCCCATATCAAGTGCTCTTGCAATACCAAAATCAATCAAATACCAATCCCCTGTTTTTGAGTGTAATATATTATCTGGTTTAATATCTCTATGAACAATTCGCTTTTCTTCTAGCCGAACAATTGTATACAGCATCTGCTCGGTCAATTTTATAGCCTCTGCTAAATCCATCTTTTCCCCGTTAAGATAAATTTTTAATGATTCACCATCAATATATTCCTCATAAAAGTATAGACCGATTTGTTCCCTATATTCATATTCTCCAACCTCCAAAATCCGAGGAACATTTTCAAAATTATTTTCATGAACTATCCTTATTTCTCTCTCTACTCGCTCGTTTTTACAATCAACAATCTTCAAAACAACTATTCCATAAGTATTATGTTTTACTAATAAAACTTGTTTTTGTCCGCTTCTAGGAAATTGTTTGATAATTTCACTAATCGCAAACTTCTCCAAAATAACATCATCCATTAACATATACGAATTCCTCTCCTTTATGTAAAATACGACCAATCCATTCATTAAACATTATTGAATTGAAATTAAGTGGACCGTTAACTGCCTTGGCTTTTTTTATAGTTTTAAACGAATTTCCCTCTTTATAACATAATCCAATTCCAAAATGACTAAACTTATCAACGATCTCTTTCTTAGGTCGTTTTGAAATCCCTAAAAGTGCATAGCTTTCAGAAGCAAAGCTCTTATTTATTATACTTTGTTGTAATACCTCATCCCATTTATTTATCTTTGCTTCTACCGCTTGAAGTTTACTCACAACCATTTTATTAACATCACAAAGAAGCCATTTCCCATTATGACGATATATTAATCCTGCGTCATACAATTTTTCTATTGCCACTCCTGCGTCC
Organism: Muribaculum sp.; assembly: GCA_023663505.1. Taxonomy (GTDB): domain Bacteria; phylum Bacillota; class Clostridia; order Lachnospirales; family Lachnospiraceae; genus Acetatifactor. Next base: position 29,779 of record JAMPHH010000034.1, on the reverse strand, counting down.
TTCCATGTAACACCTAATTGGGAAACAAGTCCCTCTAGCTGAATTCCATTAGTTAAATAAATATGATATAGCATTTTAAGATCTTTTTTCTCAAGGTAATTCCTAGATATATTCCAATTTTGATAGTTCTGCGGATTATACTCTATAAAGATAATATCGGGAAACGCATCTCCTACTTTTGGTTCTAAAAAGATTGCCATTTTCTTCTCGGGAGTTGGCTCAAATGTATTTTTCCTAAAATCTATATACTCTCGCACTAGTTCGATTTCTTTCCCTTCTGTTTTTGTTCGGCTTTTGAGCCCTATCTCTGGACAACTATTAAAAATTTCTATAATATCCTTCATAAAATCACCGCCATTTATTATTGCATTATACCGCATTGGAGTATACAATTCTTCTATAACAAAACTCTAATCAGTCTTTATATAAAATATTTAATCCTTTTTGTATTTCTTGTCAAATACCATCATATATGTGTTAATTTTTTCCTTGTCGTAATCATCAATTTCATCAAAATGCTTGCAAATAATCTCATAATTAGTGACGTTTTTAAAAAAATTAGAATAACTTGTCACCTTTATAATGTCCTTTTCAGAATTATATATCATTCTCAAATCACGAATAATATGTTTAAAAAGATCTTTTATCTTTTTCTCTAAATCATTACCTGCATAATCTGTAAGCAACAAGCCGCTCACATTATCCTTATGAACTGTATCTGATAAATAATTCACGACTATTCCGCATTGTTTTTTATATAAATAAAAGACAATTGCCATAACTGTCAACTTACCATTTTTAACTAATGCTATTTGCTCAGCTTCATTTAAAGCAGCCGTATAATCCTCTGCAAACTCATCATATATATTGGCTATACGTACCAAATCATACAAAGTATTATAATCATGTTTTCTTTTATATACCTGCTTATATATTTTGTCAGAAGAAAACATTGTATTTTTCCCGCTTCTTGCTGGTCCTGGATTCTGCAATATACAAGCATAAATCAGCTGACCAATATATTCATTGGTTACTCTTTGCCATTTTTCAACTTTCTTTTCATTCTTAGGCTTGACCCCCCTTTTAATTTCAATTGCAAGTGGATATTTGTTGTTAGCACTTTCATTTTGAAGTATCTTTTGCTCTTTTGCATTAGCTTTTAAATCCCTCTGCCTAACAGGTTTTTGAGAATTTGATGCCTCAGATATTTTTGCAATAAAATCAGAATCAATGTCTTCTGATTTTTCTGCTTTTACAATTTTACAAACAAGCGCAAAATCATTTTTTTCGCTTATTATCTTTGATTTTCCAATTTTTGTGGTAGTTTGCGCTCCATTAATAATTGAAAAGCCATAAAGCTTAATACAGTCACCATCTTTAGAAAAATCTCTACATCCTATTGTAATTCCATTGTTATAAAACCAAAATTTATCCTTTTCTTGCTTGATAGTTGTTTCTATTCCATCGTCTACTCCTTTTTGACTTATATATTCTCTAAGATTATAACTAAATAGTCCTGTCTTTCCAAATTTCTCATACAAATTTTTGACAGAAGAAGCCATAACATTTACAATGATACCATTATCTCCATAAGTGAGCAAATCATTTTTGCCTGTCCCATTTAACTTAATTTTAATTTTACTTTCATTTATCAAATCAGAATTCGTATTAATAATTGCATTACGTAGTTTTATGTCGCCTTGATCATATACGGAAATTTTATATCCGCCTACCAACTCTTTTTGTGAAAAATCTTTTATTTTATCTCTATCCCGCTCACTCAATTCCGTTTTTGTAAAAAGTACAAGTTCTATGTTCTTTTCATCTGTGAGATCATCATAAGCGTTTTGATATGCCATTTTAAGAACATCTGAAAATTGTCCAGTTTCTTTGTCTTCAAACATATTGATAGTTTTTATAATCTTTATAAAAACATTCTCAATATCTTCAATACATAAACTCTCAGAAGACTTTCCCTGTATCAAATACATTGTATCGCCATCTGAATATATATAATCAATACCACCATCATTTGCACCATCTGTAAAACCTGCTTTAATATCAATCTGTCCAATATTTCTTTTGTAATAAAACAAATCTACTGCGTCCAAAGTAAATAAATACTCGTTTACTTGTTTTCCTTTTGCAATTCCTATTGCCTCGCACATTGTCTTAATTTTTGTATACTCCTCCATGTCAAGTCCTCCTTTGTACTATTTTATATTTATCTATTTTCCAAATCAGCCAAATTTCGCATCACTAAAAACTTTTCCCTATACTTCATTCTTAATATTATTATCTCAATTTTCCTGCCAATATAACTGGTACAATCACTTGAAATTCAAGTATAAAAAGCCTCATAAATAGCACATCAATATTAAAATAGCACCAAATCTTTGGTATAATAGAATTTAGAAAAAAACAAAATCACACAAAGATGAGATGCTAATCTTATGATATACCAAATGGATCAAAATGAAAATACCCAAAATCAATTTTCTTCCGCATTCAAAGGATTACTACTTGGAAAGCTGTTGCATAAATCCAACATTACACAAACTTCCTTTGTTGTAGAACAAAAAACGAGATTTGTGTTTGCGTGCAACCAATTACCAATTCTCGTCCAGATAGAGCTGTACGCGGTTCTGGATTAGAGCCGCCACCTCGTCAACCGTCTTCTGATTTTGGAAAAAGCTTTCCGCCTCATCATAGATAATTCTGGAGATTACAGAATCATTCGAGGCATCAAACTGTGCCGTTTCCAACAGGGAGAGCACCAAGGCAGCCTCCTCCTCCGTGACATCATGATACTCGTAGCTTTGCCCTTCATATATAACATGGCTGTATTTTAGACTCGGCTTTCCATCTGAATCTAAATAAATATCCCCGTTAGAATCCCTCAGGTATTCCACGGCAGTGATTTTGCTCATCAAATCATCTTTATTGCAGGGAAACCCGTTTTCCGACCATTCGTCCATTTCGCTGTTTAGCAGGAATTCAATAAACTCCCACGCCTCCTCCTTGTGCCTGCTTTTTGCGGCAATCGCACAGGCATTGTTAGTATAAAGACAACAGCCGTTACTTCCGTCCGCCGTGGGATATCCGATAAACGTCACCCCGCCATACACATAATCCATCACCTGAATATCCTGAAAAGCGGAGATTGACGCCAAAGTATACAGCAGCTCTCCCTCTCTCATTTGTGCAATACCGCTTCCATAATATTCAACACCACTACTAGGAGAGGGATATCTGCCTGCAAATATAAGCATATTCTTAAATCTCTCACAGTCAAACTCCGCCTTGTCATTTTCCCAATCAATGAAATCCCTATAACCGAACCTAAGGCAGGTGCGCAATACAGATTGGTTATATGCAGGTATCGCAGGCTGTATATCGGGATTGTTATCTATCACTTCTACCATTTCCTCAAAGCTCCAGCCTATTCTCTCTCCCACGATGTCCGACCTGCCCATCAGAGTTGTAAGCGTAACCGTGACGGGCACCGCCGTCAAAACGCCGTTATAGGTATAATTGTCAACTACATTTTCCAGAAAATCCTCCTTCTTCACCACCGTGCTTTGTGCAAAATAAGGGTTCAGATCCTCAAACACCCCGTTTCCTGCCAATGCCTCTACATTAAAATCCGTTAAATTAAAAATATCAGGACATTTATCCTGTGAGATAATATCTATATTGATATTCTGCAGCGCCTCCTCCGTATCAATATACACATCTCCGCCATCTGTATAATTTTTAATGGTGATATGACAGGTGTCGCTCTGTCTGTTAAATGCCACCACAGCCCTTTCCAAATCCTGACTTGTATTCAAGGCTCCCAGTACAAGCTCTGTTTTCTCGGGGAGCGTAGAGGCGTCTGTCCTTGTAAGGATTGCCATTTCCGCGGATTCCCTGCCCAGTCCGCATCTGGTGAGAACCCTGATCGTCCCGTCCTCCGCACAGGCGAAAGCTCCATAGGGATTGACACTGATTCCGCAGTCAACCCAGCTTATAAGCTTTTCTGCGGATTCGGACTCTAATTGATAGCCGTATAGACCGCTTCCGTCGTTTACCAGAAAATCATAATCTCCGCCTGACTGTATATTGAAGGAAAAGCTCGAAAGATAATTATGGTAAGCCTTTTCAGATATTTTCTTTTCCTCAAAGGATACCTCGGCTAATAAAGGGTCATCTGAAATAGCCTGTCCGTTACTGTAATTTATATATACTTTTCCGTCCTTTCCCTCGCCAATACCATGCACAAAATAATCCCTGAGCTCTACGACCCCGTAGAGAGCTCCGTCCGCGTTCACCAAGGCGAGGGTTTCATTTGTCCCCACAATATAAAGCCTGCCTTGGGAATCCACGGCAAACATTTCGGCGAATCTCGCACCCCATTCCTTAAAATCAACCTGCATCTGGAGCCCTCCCTGCTCGTCAAACACAAGAAGCTTTCCATAAGAATCCGAGTTGGAATAGTCGGACACATATACCCTTCCGTCCTGCCCCACCCGAATATCATAAGTATAACCGCCTTCCTCACTAAGCAGCATTTTCCTTGTTTCCCTCTGGTCTGTCAGGGAGTATTCGCACAAAAATCGCCTGACCGCAGGCAAGTCCTCCTCAGCAGGGGAAGGATTCTTCGTCTCCACAGACGTATCCTTCTCCGCGGACGTGTCCTTCTCCGCAGAGGGAGGATTCTTCATCTCCGCAGATGTATTCTCCTCCGTAGAGGGAGCCTTTTCCGTCTCCGCAGATGTATCCTTCTCCGATTCTGTCTTGGTATAATAAAGATAATCACCTATGATTCTGGAGCTGCTCATCGTGGCAGCCTCCGCGCCGACAAGCTCCACATATTCAGGAGTATAGACATATTGAACCTCCTGCGCTTTACCGTTATTGACGTATTCTGTCGTCGAGGAATCTCCCCGCTTCCCGCAGGCACTTAGAAGTAAAACAAGCGCTATCATAACGACTGTTATTGCATTCTTTCGATGATTATTTTTCACATTCGTTATTATCATTTTCCATACCCCTCCCTGATTCCTTTGTCTCCTTCACCCAAAAAATCTCATTCATACACCCCGACGCACATACACATATATAGTATCACTAACAGCGCCAAAAAACAAATATTTGCCATGGTGAAATATCGGAAGTATTTGCCCTTTCCGCCCGCAATCCCGCTTTCCTTCACCTCCGCCGCAACATATTTATAGGAAATCAGACTTGCCATGGAAGCAATCAGGGTTCCCAAACCACCCAGATTCGTCCCCACGATCAAGCCTGAGATATTACTCGTAAAGCCCGACAGCAAAAGCGCGGCGGGCACATTGCTGATACACTGACTGGCAAGAATCGAGACCCAGACCTCGTTGCCCTCCACCAAGCCCTGCAGCAGACCTGCAAAGGCAGGCAGCCGCCCCATATTGCCGATAAAGATGAAAAATCCCACAAAGGTCAGCAGCAGACAGTAGTCCACGCGGAGAAACACCTGTCTGTCCATCAGCAACACTGCGATCACTACTGCTGCCAGAGTCAATAATAACGGCACGATGCGAGCCACGGTCAACATACCCAGAATAAATAACACTAGATATATAATGAGGAAATATTTCGAGGCGGATATTGTAACCGCCTGTGGCTGCAGTCTTTCCTTTTGACAGGCACTATCTTCCGAATGCAACGTCTCCCCCTTCCGACAGGCACTATCCTCTGACTCCAATGTCTCCCCTGTTCGGCAGGCACTATCCTCCGGATATCTCCTCCCCAAATATTTTCCGAACAGCACACAGCACCCTATCAGCAGCAGTAGCGAAAATAACGCATAGGGAAGCATCAGCAGAAGGAATTCCCCTGTCCCCATGCCGGACAACCCATAGAGATAGAGGTTCTGCGGATTGCCCACAGGCGTCAGCATACTTCCCAGATTGGCGGCAATAGTCTGCATCACCACTACCGGCAACACCATAGTCTGATACCTCTCCCTCCCGAGAAGCCTGCCCACCGTAAACGTGAAGGGCACGAAGGTAATGAGCGCCACATCATTGGTGATCAGCATACTAAAGAAAAAGCACAGCAGCACCAACAGCAGAATAATCTGTGTGCTGCCGTGGACAAAGGATAGAAGCTTCTCCGCCACATATTGAAACACGCCGATTTTCTGCAGCCCTGCCATCACGCACATGAGGCAAAATAAAATCCCCAAGGTGCGAAAATCAATATAATCTATGTACGTGCTGTCAGGACGCACCACCAAAGCGGAAATTCCCGCCAACAGAAACGCCGCGCACAGCACAACCTCTTTTTGTACGAATTCCTTTATCCTCTGCAGCATTGCCGCCTCCTCCGTCCTCTGTCACATCTCGTTACAGCTCAGCCTTTCGATATACTTTGGTGATGTTGCGCACAAAATAAGTTCTCAACTCATTTCGTATTGCTTTTCATAACACCCGCCATATAATAACATATTTTCGCTAAATGTCAACTGTCTGTACAGCTTGGTTTGATGCTTACTTATATATGACTTGTGTTAAAAACATTCAGAGTTCTAATTGGTGCAGAATGTGTCGGCGGGAGAGGACTGGGAGGGTTTTTGCGGGCGGGCTGCAAAAACCCTCCCAGTCCTCTCCCGCCTCGGTATTGGTGCAAAATTTGGTGGAATTGCGGGGGTGGTTGTGATAGAATATTTGCATAAGATTATTCAACAAGTCGTTATGTATCCTTAGGTTTGGGGTGAGATCATGGAAATAATAAAAAGTAATATTGAACAAATGATGAAGGAGCTGAGTTATGTAGATAAGGATATGTATTCTGATAATCAATTGAATACTCTTTATAATTACCTTACTTTTTTGGAAGAATGCGAAGATAAGATTATGAGCACAGAAAAAGTATCGTTAGAAACACTCGCATATAGTAAGTATTATTGGCATTCACATTTTACTTACAGATTCCGTGAGGTATACGGCTTTGATGCAGGTATTGAGCAGCAGCAGGATATGGCGCTTTACGAGCTGGAGTGCAGAGTAGAAAATGTGGATTTGGAATTTGTTGAAGGGCTATATACGCTTTTAAACGCTCATAGCGAATAACAATATTGCTTATCTGGTCTTTTGTCCAAACACATTAACTTACAACATCTGCGAATTGTTCCCTGTCCTCATGCAGATACACCCGCAAGCCCCATTTCCTACATATTTTTATATAACGATATGTGACAAACCAAAAACAAATCCGTTCTCTATCCTGCATTTTTCAATCCTATTATGTAATTTGCAAATGATGAATACATCTCAGTTGTTATAATCTTCGGTAATCCCAGTTCTTTTTCTGCATTTGCCAATTCTTCATATGCAATATTTTGAATGCATTTATTGAAATCAAGTCTTTGAAGAACTTTTTTAGTATATGGTCGTTTTGCATCTTGAAATGAAATACTAAGCAAAAAATCTTGAACCTTTGCACAATTTAACATAAGCATACATGTATATGCGTCCGAATAATTATCAAATGATAAGAAATATGAAGTATCATCTACCATGATAGGTTGGTCAACTCTTTCCTCGTTATACAAAAGAGCAAATAAGGGTTTCTTGTAAAAACCTGAAATACCAACCTTATAATCCGCATACGAATAATCACCGACACCAAACATGCTAAATGCAGGCGCTCCCTTGTATATACTACTCTTTCTGGAATCAAAAGCGTCTTTTCTATCACATAAATATTTCCAAGTCTTTGGCGCTAATTTCTCAATATAATTAGTTTCTTCTCGTGCTTTTTTCTGTGTAACAATCACATAATTTTTAAAGCCTGAATTAATAATAGGCTTCTTAAATGAACTGCTTTTCATTAACGGAAAAATTAAAGTATCTTCTAATTCTATTTCTTCCTTATTTTTGTTTTTATAGCAATGCTCACTTTTCTTTTCAAGCTCCATTACACCTGCACAATCATGTTTAACTCCCTGTCTCCACTCTATACCACATTCACCATCTAAATCAATAACCCCTTCATTTGAGTTACTCAATTTCCCATTTTTAAAGATAATCTTTCCTATAACAATATCAGGATTATCGATTTCATATACATCACACTCATGACATTTTGAATTAGTAGTAGACAGTTTAATATAAAGTAAACATGCTGATGCACTGATACCAAAAATCCTTGCTGAATTAAAATTAAAAATTTTAACCGTATCGACAGCTGTATCATTCCTATCAAGCTCAAGTAACACATTTCTGGCAACCGAGGTTTTACAAAGCATTGCGATAGATACTTTTTTATTGATTGCCTTTTCTATCAACTTAAGAATCATGTATTCGCATATATCAAAATTGCTCGCACCTGTTATAGCATCTGTACCACTTAATCCTTTGAAATTTTCTTTTTCCGGCAAAATGAACTACCCCGCAGCAAGCTGCGGGGTATCAAGACCCCAAGTTCAAGGGCAAAGTTTGTTGCGCAGCAAGCTGCGGGGAATTAAACCCTATCTTTGATTAAAATTTAATTCAGAATTTGTTGCCCACGGAGGATTTCCAATAAATAATGTTTCTTCATCTTCAATATGTTGTTCTATCTGATACGAAAAAAAATTATCATTTATTACCTGCAATCTTTTATCGTCAATACGTTTCTTGCATTCGTTACAATATTCAGGATTGATTTCTAATCCAATTGCCTTTTTAATATTATTAAAAGAATTTAAAGCAGCATTCAAAAAATTACCCAATCCTGATGTAGGCTCAATCACCACTTTTGGATCTAAATTCAATCCATCTCGAAGAAGATTACAAACTGTTTCTGCAAATAAATTCGGGGTTTGATAATCTCCAAACTCCTTTTTCAAATCATTACCATTCATAATTTAACACTCCATTTACTGTGTTATCCAACGCAATTACTCTTGCGTACTGTAATCTCCATTGAAGCGCATTACTAATTGTTAAATATCCCTGTTCCGGTTTATGTGCTAAAATCTCCTCAGCTAAGTCTGAATATACAATACTGGTTACCTTGATATCTGTCTCTATTGATGTATCGGGAAAATCAATTCCTTTTGCACTACTACCAATTTCCGTTTCATATTTACCGGAAATATAGTCTTGGAATCTTTGCTCAACATAGGTTCCAACAGCTTTGCCGTCCGTTACACCGATAAGTGATGAATGATTTTCCTTTTTCATAAACTCACAAAAGATTTTAGCCTCTTTTTTCAAATCACTTATATCCATAACTTTCATACAATCTCGTCCTCCAAGATAAAATATACGAGAGCATTATATCACATCATATTTTATCTATAAAGTGATTTTGATACTATGTTCGCATCAACCGCATTCCAACTATCTTCCCAGTTTACGCTTGTAGATATTATTGCAAGCTCTTCTGCCTTCTCAATGGCTTCCTCCTCAGTTTCGGCATTAATTTGAATTGAACCCATTTTCATTATTGTTACATCCCATGTTTTCTCCATAGACATTCTCCTCTCTAAGATTTTCAATTGCCATTCTTATTTATTCTTTACTATTCCCTTTTGGTCTGCCTAACTTATTCATTGATTTATCTCGTAAGTATAGTATACTTTTTGCACTACAAAAAGTCAATGTGTAAATCGAATGTTTGTTCTGTATTTTATCACATTAATCCATGTTTTCTACACTGCCGTAAATTGCCTTGTTTTGAGGACATATAGCAGAGCGTATTTCCCCTAAAAGATTTATGCCCTTTACAACCTGAATTATTATATCCTTATACGCAAAAGTCTCTGCCACTTTGACATGATTATGTGCAAGGAAGCAAATCTCGCAAAAACTCCAAAGACATTTCTGCAGTTTTTAGTTGACATCTTGTACTGTCATGGTATAATTAATCAAACTACATATTTAGTTCTATCGTTATAAGGTCAACAACTTTATCAAGGCAGTTGAATAGGTGAAGTGGCGAAGTTGATTTTTACGGCAAGTTATTGTAAACAGCCAAAACCAAAAGGAGGTATAACTATGTACTGGAATGGAGATCACAGGGAAATTATTCCCAACCAAGACAAGAGATGCTATATGGAAGCGGTGGATTACGGGATACACTGCAATTATAACGAGCTTGAGAAGGTGATAGGCAACGTCAAGAAGTATCTCAAGCAGACGAAAATACGGCAGGACGGATTGCGCCATGTATTCGGGGCTATCAATATCGGTAATCCGGAAACGCAGGAGTTTTGCTTTTCCGAATGGAATCTCAAAGAGGGAGCGATGAAGTACGGCACATACAAACCGAATCAGGGAATGATGTGGGAGTTTGTCATTCGCCCGAACAGGCATATCCACGTTTTGAATAACGGCAAACGCCGCGACTGCTGGGCGGCGCCCGACCACAAGGAATTTGACTACATAGTCGAAATGCGCAAGCGCAATTATTATTTCCTCGAGGACGGAAAGCGTGTCGAGACCGACACCCCCGAGATCAGGGCGCAGCGCGAGGAGTTCTTTGACGGGCTGCTGAGATCGGTGGGCTATGAGCTTGTTCCGCTCTACGAATATGAGCCCGATGAGATAACCTACGGCTGCAGAGAGTGCGGAACATGGTATCTGAATCCCGCAAACGACAATATAGAGCCTTACAAGCACAAGTAATAGAGAGGACTTATAATGACGAATTGGAGCTGGAAAGAGCGCATAGCGGCGATGATGATGGTAAGAGATGAATTATACAAGGCGGACGAGAACGAGCTTTGGAAATATTCTTTGCCCGAAGCCGCCGCGGATATGGGAGACATCGCCGCCGTTCAGGAGAAGCTGGGGGTGACGTTCACTGATGATTACAGGGACTTTTTGCTGCACGCGGACGGCTGGCACGACCTCTACCGCTCTGTTGTACTGTTCGGCACGAAGGACTACAACAGCGATCCTTAGGATACTTTCTACACCTATGCACTGCGCCGGTTGAAAACGGAGCTCGAGAACAATCCGTCGCTCCACAAAAAGGACGAGCCGCTGTTCCCCATCGCCGTGTCGCGGCATACGGATCATTTTCTTTTCGTGCTGGTATTGGGCGGCGAGCGGTGCGGACAGGTGCTGTGCCTTGCGGACGGAGAGATCGAGAGTTATGATACGTTTACGGATTTCTTCGAGTCGATGATAGACAGTAACAGGGACGAGCTTGAGGAAGTAAGGGAGAACGCCTGTAATATATTTGAATTTGAGGTGGACACCGTTTTCGACACCGCCAAAAGCAAGGTTGATATGACATACAATAAGAAAAGCGGCAGCTTGAAGGTGGACGTTTCTTCGCACTTGGGGAAAATACACGGCTCCACGAAAAAGTGGACGGATATTGTGAGCTACGGTCAATGTATGCTTGATATTGAGGATTTTGACACTCTCGGCGAGATAGCCGACAGTATCAGGGACAAGACGTGGCTACGCATTCAGGGCAAGAAGAAAATGCTCTTTGAGGACGAAAGCGTTAAACAGGCTGTACTTAAGGCGCTTTACAGAGCCCGTGACGAACGCATGGGCAGGCTCGGAGGTCTGTCATGGGCGATAGGTTGAAAAATAAATTTTCACAAACGAATTTATTCGTTTTGCGAATATTGTGCCTGCGCCCAAATTTCCGGATTGCGGCAAGAATGGGGATTAGATTGCAGATGAAAGAATAAATATAATCCTTTCGGGGAAAATATGTTAATAATCAGGTCACAAATCCCCAGAAAGGAAGATTCCCCTTGACACTTTCCAGTAATTTATCCGAAAATATTGCCACTTTAAAAAAGCTGCTGCCGATTGACGCAAGCTTCGACCTTGTCACCAGAGACCTTTATCTGGGGCAGACTCCCGCCTATTGGATCGGGGTCAACGGCTTTTGCAAGACGGAGATATTGCAGCAGATTTTCTCAGATCTGCAGAATCCCGTATTCACTCAGGACGCCCATGTGGAGGATCTGGTTCGCTATATGAACTCCAAAATCGGCTACGCCCAAGCGGAGGTTTCCTCTGACTGGGACAGCCTTGTGAAAAATCTGCTGAGCGGTCCTTCCCTGCTCTTTGTGGACGGCTTCGACCAAGCGATTATCATGGACGTGCGCACATACCCCGCCAGAGGCGTCGCGGAGCCGGACGCGGAGCGCATCACCCGTGGCGCAAGAGACGGCTTTGTGGAAACCATGCTCTTTAACGCCAATCTGATTCGCAGACGTATCCGCTCCCCCCGTCTCACGTTTGCCATTCATTCCGTTGGGACTATGAGCCAAACGGACGTGGCGGTGACGTATCTGGGGGATCTTGTCAATCAGGAGCTCTTGGATAAGCTCACCGAGAAGCTCTCCTCACTGAACGTCACATCTCTGACCATGGGAGCGAAAAGTCTGGAGGAGCTGTTAGTACCGCATAAATGGTGGAATCCGCTGCCCTCCATTCAGTACACGGAGAGGCCGGACGTGGCATGCAGCTATCTCTCGGAGGGGCATATCCTGATTCTGGTGGACAATTCCCCCTTGGTCATGATTCTGCCGGGAACCATCTTTCAATTTACCCAGAGCGCGGAGGACTATTACAAATCCCCGATCATCGGAACCTACTTCCGACTGGTGCGCTTTGCCTGCATTCCCGTGAGCCTTTTTCTCATGCCCTTCTTCCTTCTGGTGGGCGCATATTTTCCGGAAATCGCCGCCAAATGGCAGCTCTTGACCTCCGGGGAAATGGGGCGTCTGCGGCTGATCTTCTATGTGTTGGCGGTGGAATTTATTTTGGATTTGTTCAAATACTCCGCATCACTGAACTCAGGACGCTTCTCGGGCTCGCTTTCCATTGTGGGAGGACTCCTGATAGGTGACATTGCTGTCACATTGAACTGGGCTTCCACAGAAGTCCTGTTTTACGGCGCAATCACGCTTCTGGCAAGCCTTTCCATTTACAGCATTGAATTTGCCGACGCGCTGCGGGTCTATCGGATTTTCCTGCTTTTGACCACAGCTGTGGGAGGTCTGTGGGGATTCCTGATCGGACTGCTATTGATTATGATCTCTATGGCAACCACCCCCACCTTCGGCGGCATGAGCTATTTCTGGCCACTGTTCCCTTGGAACGGCAAGGCACTGCGGACTCTGCTGCTGCGCTACCCCACCGTCAAATCACAGCCCAGCAACGTGTGGGACAGAGGGAATCCACATTCTTAGAATTCCTGTAATCATTCCTCTTTTTATTTTGCGGCTCTTATGTTAGAATGGTTCTTGTAACAGTCAACGACCCTCGCGGGAATGAACGTTTATCAGGAGGAATATTATGGCTTGGACACGGGCAGAATTAAAATTCAGAGCAAAGACGGCATTTAAGAGAAATTATTGGAAATGTGTATTGGTGGCTTTTATCCTTTCAATCATCAGCGCCAGCGGCAGCAGTAATGTTACGGAAAAGCTTGATAATTATAATGAAAACAGGAACTCACGGTATTATCAGGATTATGACACTCCGTATTACAATTATTACAACTTTAGCGACTCGTCCCTGAGTAATTCCCCGAGCGTTATGTCTACAAGTCATTACTCCTCGGGATACGCTTATGGACAAATGCTTTCCTCGGCAATTATCATGCTTCTGCTTATTGCCTCTCTGATAGCATTGGTGCTTTCCTTTTTGGTATTTAATCCCTTGCAGGTAGGCGGGTGCGCCTTCTTTATGGAGAACGCATGGATCGACTCTGCAGGTCCCGGGCTTTTGCTTCAAGCCTTTAAGCGCAATTACGTTACCACGATCCTCACCATGTTCCTGAGAGGTCTGTACATAGTGCTGTGGACATTTCTGCTTATCATTCCCGGCTTTATCAAGGCATATGAATATCGAATGGTTCCCTATCTGCTTGCGGATCACCCTGAGATGAGCCGTCATGACATATTTCAGGAGAGCAAACGATTAATGACGGGAAATAAATGGGACGCCTTCGTGTTAGATCTGTCCTTTATCGGGTGGAATCTCTTATCCGGTCTCACATTGGGGATATTGGGCGTCTTTTATGTGAATCCATATATCCACGCCACCAATGCAGAGCTGTATCTGGCATTAAAGCGCGGCTACAACTAAAGAGACAACAGAAATATTTCACACCAAAAGCCCCCCGACACATCGCACCACAAACGCGGCAACCCATGCGATAGCGCACTGTCCAAAGACCACGGCAATCGCCCATTTTCCGCCCAGCTCGCGCTTGACCGCCGCCACCGCCGCCACACAGGGCGTATAGAGCAGACAGAACACAAGCAGGGATGCCGCGCTCAAGGGCGTGAGCATCCCGAGCAGCAGCTCCTCGCCCGGAATCAGGACGGACAGGGTTGCCACCACACTCTCCTTTGCCATGAATCCCGTGATCAACGCGGTGGAAATCCTCCAATCTCCGAATCCCAAGGGTTCAAATATCGGGGCAATGATGCCTGCAATCCCTGCCAATATGCTATTTTGGGAATCAACCACCATGTTAAAATGCACATCAAAGGTCTGCAAAAACCATATCACAATCGTTGCCAAGAAAATCACTGTGAACGCCCTCTGCAGGAAATCCTTCGCCTTGTCCCACAATAGCTGCATCACATTCTTCCACCCGGGCATACGATAATTGGGCAGCTCCATCACAAAGGGCACCGGATCACCCCGAAACATACTGCGTTTCATCATAAGCGCCGCCAAGATTCCCACCGCGATACCGCCAAAATACAACAGCACCATCACCAGTCCGCCATGCCTTGGGAAGAAAACGGAAGTAAAAAACCCATAAATCGGCAGCTTTGCCGTACAGCTCATAAATGGCGTGAGCAATATGGTCATCTTGCGGTCTCTCTCAGAGGAGAGCGTCCTGCTCGCCATAACTCCCGGCACGGTACAGCCAAATCCAATCAGCATGGGCACGATACTCCGCCCCGACAACCCGATCTTACGCAATAGCTTGTCCATCACAAACGCCACCCTTGCCATGTATCCGCTGTCCTCCAACAGTGACAGAAAGAAAAACAATGTGACAATGATCGGCAGGAAGCTCAGCACACTTCCCACACCGTTGAAAATACCGTCTATCACCAATGAATGCAGCGCTTCGTTCACATGCGCCGCAGTGAGCGCGCTATCCGCCAAGCCCGTCAGATAATCAATGCCTGCTGCCAGTAAATCCTGCAGTAGGACGCCGATCACGCTAAAGGTCAGCCAGAACACCAATGCCATGATTCCCACGAAGAAAGGCATCGCGGTATATTTTCCGGTCAAAACACTGTCTATCCTTCGGCTTCTCGCATGCTCTTTACTCTCTCCGGGCTTGATGACCGTCTCACGGCTCACCCTCTGAATATAGCGAAAGCGCATATCCGCGACCGCCGCGGCACGGTCTAATCCCCGCTCCTTCTCCATCTGGATAATCATATGCTCCAACATTTCCTGCTCATTATCATCTAACTCCAATCGTCCCAGTACCCTGAGATCCCCCTCCACCACCTTCGAGGCTGCAAAACGCAGAGGAATCCCCGCCCGTTGAGCGTGATCCTCAATCAGATGCATGGTGGCATGAATACATCTATGTACGGCGCTCCCCTCGTCCTCGGAGCTGCAGAAATCCACCCGCTCCGGACGCTCCTGATATTTTGCCACATGCACGGCATGCTCTATCAGCTCGTCAATTCCCTCATTCTTAGCTGCGGATATAGGCACCACGGGCACTCCCAAGAATTCCTCCATCTCGTTGATCAGGATAGAGCCGCCGTTCTCCCGCACCTCGTCCATCATGTTCAGAGCCACCACCATAGGGATATCCAGCTCCATAAGTTGCATGGTCAGATACAGATTGCGCTCAATATTGGAGGCGTCAACGATATTGATGATCCCCTTGGGTCTCTCCTTCAGGATAAAGCTGCGCGTCACAATCTCCTCATTGCTGTATGGCGACATGGAATATATCCCCGGCAGATCGGTGATCAGGGTGTTGGGATAGCCCTTGATGACGCCGTCCTTGCGGTCTACCGTCACCCCCGGGAAATTTCCCACATGCTGATTGGAACCCGTGAGACGGTTGAACAGGGTAGTCTTGCCACAGTTCTGATTCCCCGCCAGAGCAAAGGTGATTGTCTCGTTTGGAGGCAGCGGATTCTCGTTTTCCTTTGTGTGATATTTGCCGCCTTCTCCCAGACCCGGGTGAGGAATCCCCTTTTTCCGCTCGCGGGGCGTCTCCGCCTTCTGCGGCACAGTCTCCACAATCTCTATCTGCTCCGCGTCCGCAAGCCTCAGAGTCAATTCATATCCGTGTATCAATAGCTCCATGGGATCTCCCATGGGCGCGTACTTCACCAGTGTGACCTCCGCCCCCGGAATTAATCCCATATCCAGAAAATGCTGTCGCAGCGCGCCCTCGCCGCCCACAGCAAGAATAGACGCTGACCGACCGATTGCTAGTTGTTTTAATGTCATGGTCCTCCCCCCAGTCCTAATTTATGGCATTTATGGCCATTCGGCCGTTCCCATTCTTGAATATGGTCTTATTGTGCCATAATTACTGCGTAATTATGGCATTTATGGCCATTCGGCCGTTTCCATTCTTGAATATGGTCTTATTGTAACATATGTACACCAAATGACAACTGATAAAATGTAACGGTTGGGCATATTTGCTTTGTACGGGTATCAAGGCGGGAGATGACTGGGAGTGCCGACCCGCAAATTGCAATATTCACCCCCGCACTATTAGAAAACACCCAACCACAGCCAGTCCGTAAAACACTCCCAGTCATCTCCCGCCGCCCCTCCGCACTATGATTTAAAGGCTGAACTGTTACATAAAATATTTGGGAACAAAATATTGGGGAACAATAATTTTTAATGGACGAAAAGCAAAAAGTGTAGTAAAATGAAAGATACGATATGGTAAGGAGGAACGGTGATGAGACATCTTGAATGGGATGACCGCTATATAATCAATGTAGATTTTATTGATAAGGAGCATCAGACGCTTTTCACAACCATGAACAAGCTGCTCAAAATCATCGAGAGCGAGGAGAAAAGCGAATGGGCATGCCGCGAAGGTATAAAATATTTAAAAAACCACACGGTGGAGCATTTTGAACACGAAGAAAACTATATGCTATCCATCGGGCATGAAGAATATAAATTACATAAGCGCCTGCACGATGACTTCCGATACCATACACTTCCTTCCTTGGAGGAGGAGCTTGAGGAGACACAGTATTCTGAGGACGCTGTCAGACATTTTCTGGGAGTCTGCATTGGCTGGGTGATCGCCCATACCAAGACAGAGGATCAGAGAATTGTTAAGAAAAATCTCGACAAAAGAAAGGTGAAGCTCCTTCCGGGCAAAGAGGTTGACGCACTCGAGACAGTGATTATCCAATTGGTTCAAGAGGTAGTAGGCTTTAAGGCAAAGCTGATCAGCGAGCAGTATGCGGGAGAGAACTTCGGCAAAATGATCTGCTGCCGTTTCTGCTATGAGGGAGCAAAGAAAAATAAATGGGAAGTAACCCTCATTATGGAGGAGCGTTTTGTGCTCAGCGTGGTGGGAAAGATATTGAATGTGGAATATCCCCGAGTGGACGATATGGTGATCAATGTTATCCGCTATGTGGCGCGTCAGTTTTTGGAGCAGGTCAGGGAGAGCTTCCCTGCCATAGATTTGCTGACCTTGGAGAAGGAAAGCCTGATGACCCACGAGCAGGTCGTGAAATCCTACGAGCGGGACGAGAAGCTGTGCAGCCTGCTTTTTGACACCGGAAAAGGATATTTTGCGTTCTACGCGACCGCCTCAGGTAAGGTCAACCCCAAGCTTTCGCCCTCCATTGACGCACAGCATGCCATGGGAATCATTCAAGACTATCTGGAGAGAGAGAAAGAGGAGCGGTCAAGGGAGAAGCGGAAGGTTCTTGTGGTGGACGATTCGGATTTCCTGCGCGCCAGTATGAGCAAGCTGCTTTCTGCGGATTATGACGTGATAGAGGCAAGCTCCAGTGTAACGGCAATCCAAAAGATAACTCTGAACAGACCGGATCTGGTATTGTTGGACTACGAGATGCCTATCTGCGACGGCAAGCAGACCCTTGAAATGATTCGCTCGGAGACGGATATGGCGAATACCCCCGTAATCTTCCTGACCGGCAGGGGAGATCGGGAGAGCGTTAAAAAGGTGATCGCGTTGAAGCCGGAGGGATACCTGTTAAAGACCATGCCGGAGAATGAGATTAAGGCAAGCATAGACGAGTTCTTTGAAAAGAGGGCTAAAGCACAGTAGGTTGTATCATTTTTCTTTTCACCTCTTGCTTTGTGGTAAATCCTGATATATAATATAGGCAGAAAAAGGAATTGCGTAAATGGAAATAATTGGAAAGGAGTGATTTTTTATGAGCGCTATTTCTTCGGTTAATAGCTATAATTCCGTAGATTATGGTAATTTTGCCAGTGGACGCAAGATTCAGACTGCGGCAAACGGAGCTTCTGAGCTTGCCATTATCCAGAAGATGGAGCGTCAGGAGCGCGGGACGAACGCCGCTTCTGAGAATATACAGGCAGGCATAGGAATGCTGAATATTTCCGACGGAGCATTAGGGCAGATTACAGACGATCTGCAGCGCATGAATGAACTGGCTCTGCGGGCAACCTCCTCCCTCCTGACAGACGATGACCGCGCGGCGATTCAGAGCGAGATCGACCAGCTTAAAGAGGGCATTTCGGACATTGCCAATCAGACCACCTACAATGAGCACAAGCTTTTGGATGGGGGCAATTCCAATTATGACATCGTGACGAACACCGACGGAAGCAGCAAGAATGTAACCACCGGCAACGCCACCTTGGAGTCCCTTGGGATTGCTGATTTCACCGTGACGGGGACATTTGACATTTCCGCTATTGATAATGCGTTGAAAAAGGTTGCTTCCATGCGCAGCGCAAGCGGTGCGCAGACGAACGCTCTCGAGCACGCATACAACAACAATAACAATTACAGTTGGAATATCACGTCCGCCAAGAGCAGCTTGGAGGATTTGGATTACCCGAAGGCGATTTCCGAGATGAAGAAAAAGCAGCTTCTTCAGGAATACCAGATGCATATGCAGCGCAAGCGTATGGAAGACAAGAAGAATCAGGCAGCATGGATGTTTTCCTAAGCATTGACACAAGGGCAATTGTAATGGTTTGACTCTTTGCCCACAGGAAAAATGAATACTAAGTATGAGAGAACGGCTTTGTAAGGAAGCCGTTCTTTTTGTTTTCACAATAACCTATTCAGGACAGGAATGATAGCTTGGTGAAGGCTAAGCTGTCACGAATTTTTTGTAACAGTTCAGCCATAGAATGATTTGTTAGTTGAGCATTTTTGCTTTGTACGGGTATCAAGGCGGGAGATGACTGGGAGTGTTCTGCGGACTTCGGCGAAGGTTGGAGCGTTTTCTTATAGTGCGTTCAAAACCTAGGGTGAAATGCGCATTTCAGGCTCTAGGTGCATGGATGCACCTTAGAGCCGACCCACAAATTGCAATATCCGCCCCCGCACTATTAGAAAACACCCAACCGCAGCCAGTCCGCAAAACACTCCCAGTCATCTCCCGCCGACCCGCACTATGATTTGAAGGTTAGACCGTTACAAATTTTTTATGCAATTTTATCCAATGGGTTGACAGATTGGTTTACTGGTAGTAAACTTATAGTCACAAGGTCTACATAGAGTAAACCTACGAGTATATTAATTCCTGTGATAGTCAAATGCCACGTTGCTTGCAGTGGGGTTATTGGCTCGTCTGATTCTCGGCATGGAAGCTTGCTGTCGGGGGGAGACGGAACTATCGGACGGGACGAAAAGGAGGGTATATGGGAGATTTTAAACTTGCGGAGACGGAGAGTCGTTTCGTGGAGCTAATCTGGCAGCGGGAGCCTATCGCTTCCGGCGAGCTGGTGGTTTTGTGCGAGCATGAGCTGAACTGGAAGAAATCCACCACCTACACAGTGCTGCGGAGACTCTGTCAGAAGGGCATTTTGCAAAATGAGAATGCCGTGGTGACTTCTCGAATCAAGAAGGAGGAGTACATGGCTCGCTGCAGCGAGCAGATGGTGCAGGAGACTTTCGAGGGCTCGCTTCCCCGCTTTGTGGCGGCGTTTATGAGCAGACAAAAGCTGAGCAGGAAGCAGCTTGAGGAGATCCAAAAACTGATTGATGACTATGAGGGATAAGAGAAATGAAGATTGATATGTTTTATATCCAACTGTTGGTTTTACAGCTACAAATTGTAGCGGCGGTGATTCTTGTACTGGTGATGCGCTTGGTCATAAGGAAGCTGCCTAAGGTCTATTCGTATTTATTGTGGCTTCTGGTGTTTGCACGGCTTCTATGTCCCGTGGTGCCTGAGAGTCATTTTGGTATCATACCCTCTCAGACGGAGGGCGCCGCATGGGTAGAGCAGGCTTTGCGTGACGAGGAAAACGTGACAGGTACGGGCACTCCCCTGCAGGCAGGGGCTGCCTTGGGGCAAGCTCCCCAGATTGCGGACGGAAGCTTGGCGGCGCAGAATCCGGAAAACACTTACCCCAAGGAAACAGAAGGACAATTTCCTGCGAAGGCTAAAGGGGAACAGGACGGACATTCCGACAGCAATGCTTCCGCAGGTTATCAGAATTTGAAGCTGATTATGGTGGGTGTACTCTCCCTGACGGTCTGGGGACTGGGCGTTCTGGCGATTCTGGGCTATAACGGATTTGCCCTGCTGCGAATCCGCAGGGTTCTCAAGAATGCCATGTGGGTTCGGGAGAATATCTATCTCTGTGAAGGAATCGCCGCGCCGTTTACACTGGGAATGCTTCGTCCCAAAATATATATACCGCAGGGATTGGCAGATGTGGAGCAGGATTATATTATCTGTCACGAGCGGGTACACATTCGCAGAAAGGATTATCTGGTCAAAAATCTGGCTTTTGTGCTGACGGCTTTTTATTGGTTCAATCCCTTCGTGTGGGTCGCATTCTATTTTCTGGAGCGGGATATGGAAATGTCCTGTGACGAGGGCGTGATTCGGCTGATGGGGACGGATATCAAGAGGCAGTATTCCCAATCCCTCTTAAACTTTGCGGAGGGCAAGGGACAGGTGGCGGTGACGCCGCTGACCTTTGGGGAAAACAGTGTCAGACAGCGTGTGAAAAATGTCCTTTCTTATAAAAATGCTAAGCGGTGGAGCATTCTGTTGGGGGCAGTGATTTTGTTGGCGGCAGGCATCGCTCTGTTTACCACGCGGGCGGAGCGCGAGAATGATATAGAGCAGGGCGATTTTGCGCAGAATGATGTCTCCGACGGGGATTATCAGGAATCGCAGGGACTCCATGGGGAGTATGAGGAACCAAAGCCGAGGGAGCTAATTGAGAATAAGGAAGCATTTGAACAATGGTATGGGACGGAAGGGGCATATGATTTCAGTTACCTCAATACAGGATTTTCGACTTCTTATGAAGAGATTGTGCGGAATCTGGTCTTGGGGACAGATATGCAATCCTATGAATGCTATACAGACCCCGTGACCTCCGCAGTAGAGATTCTGCATCTGGGCGAGGGCGAGGGACAGGTGGATTACGAGATGATTCCTTTTACGGTGGAGGGCTTTGATATTCCTTGGCTGCAGGCGCTGAGCTACTCTGGGGAGGGCAGCAAAGCGACTGTCACCTACACCTTTGCAAGTGATGGTTCCACTGTTGAGATTCCCATGACGCTGATTGAGGGCAGTGTAGGTATCTGGTCGCCCGATGAGGGACGCTGCCGAACCGTGTATCAGACCAGAGCGGTGGATTCCGCTGAGGGAGGAGAACCCGCATATTATATCCAGACCAGTCAGTATGGCGTTTACCGTCTGGACCGCTCAGGGCTTCGCAACCTGTTTCCCTACTATCTGGATCATGATGCGGCTTGGGCAGTAAGGGACGATAGAATGTATTTTCCTTTCAGTACAATGCATCAGGAAAGTGATTTGGATTTTTGGGAAGATGTAATCTGCGTTTTAGATTTGGAGACGAGGGAGTATGACATAGAGACCTATCCGATTACGCTTGATACAGTGAATAACACAAGCCCTTTTACTTGGATCAGCGTGTATGGCGGATTTCTACGCCTGTATGGAAACGGCGACAAGGCGACATATCTGCCTCTGATCAACACAGGCAAGACGGCATTGAGCAGCGGGCATGTCTGGAACGGGAAAGCCGTAGCGGAGCTAAATGAGGAGGAGCAGGATACCTATGGCTCGGAGGTGCGGGAGTATCTGCTAAGTCACCCCGGAGAACTTGTGGAGCTGTCCAACCGCACTGCTGTGGATACTTACGTCTACGTGGATATGGACGGAGACGGCAAGACGGAGCATGTAAGACTGACCCGTAACCGTAGCGAGGAATATTTTACCGATAATCCTTATGACAGCTATCTGATACGGGAGGGCACCACAGCCATAGCGGGACGATACGAGGAGATGTACAATGGCATCTGGGCGGTGAGTCCTGACGGAAAAGAGATTGTGTTGGCGCTATATGGTGACGGACCGAGCGGCGACCCTATGACCTTCCTGTACGGTTATGCGCAGGGAAAGCTTTATGAGATAGGCTCCTTCCCCGACGATATTAGAAACTGCACGATTGAGGACGGCGTGATTAACGGACTCCGCAGGCTTGATGTGGTTCAGACTGACTGGGTGAAGGCACAATATTGGTTTCTGCATGACGAGGAGGGTCAAGGAATGACGTTGATACTACACCCACAGGATACCTATGATTTCTCGGGTCTAAATGACATTGTGCTGACCACCAGACTTACCGTGCATACGGCGCCTGACCTGACTGCGGACAGTCATGTGTTGGAACCCGCAACAGTCCGATTTGTAAAGACAGATGCCACTTACTCATGGGTTTATGTGGAGACAGATGATAGAGACAGCGGTTGGTTTGCCACAGAGGAGAGCGGCTTGCAGATTCCGGAGGCGGAGGGAACGACCAATTCTTGGGAAGTGTTTGAAAATCTGAACATGGCGGATTGATGACCAAAAGGCAAGGAATATAATCCCCGAACCGTAATGCGTGCGGTTCGGGGATTATTAATAGCTGTAACGGAACAGTTGAAAAAATAAAAAGCAGGTGATGGGAATCGAACCCACATATCCAGCTTGGAAGGCTGGTGTTCTACCACTGAACTACACCTGCATGTTGTGAACAGACATTTTGCCTATTCAAATATATGAACTTATCAGTCGGTATCCTTGACCTGCGATACCGAGAGCGATAGACGGGACTCGAACCCGCGGTTTCCACCTTGGCAAGGTGGCGCTCTACCAACTGAGCCACTATCGCATATTAAAATGCCCAGAACCGGAATCGAACCAGTGACACGAGGATTTTCAGTCCTCTGCTCTACCAACTGAGCTATCTGGGCCTATGGACGAAATCCCTAACACAATCTATACCATGCGCTGAACGCATCTGCTGTATCAATTGCGTCACAACATGGATTATTGTACATTGTAAAACGCGACTTGTCAAGAGGTTTGAACAATTTTTTCTTTCACGTTTTTTAGCGTTGTTGCAATTCACGCGCATCAAACAGGAGATTGCTGAATCGGTTAGGGCGTGAATTGTAACGGAGCGTCTGCCGCATAATACTCCAACAGCAGGCTAACCACCCTGTGATAGCTTATTTTGCCATCAGCCACACCGTTCGCTTTGAGCGTGCTGTCCACAAAAATATCCGTCGCGTTATCCACTGTCTCCGTGTCCAGTAATGCCTTTCCTTCAATCCGCTCCCACTCCTCGTCCGTCACAAACACATCGTCCAAATACACTATATCAAGCAGCTCCACAAGCTCCTGCGCCTCACATGCCGCAGCGAACGCATTCGGGCTCTGCTCTGCGGCGGCTCTCATATCCCTCTCCAAATACCCCAACACGCTGAGATACCCGCTATATTGAAAATAAATATCCTCCGACCGCACACATGCCAGATAGCTTATGAAATTCGCCTCGTCCTCATAGATAAAGCCCTTCAGATGCGCCAGCTCATGACACAGGGAGGACGGCTGATTCATCACATAAGCCACATAGTTATAATTGGCTTCCATGGAGAAAGGAAAATACCACCCTAACATATACTGCTGACACATGAAATCCGAGAAAAATATAGGCTTAGGTCTGGGATAATAGCCCTGAAGCTGCGCATACTCCTCGCCGAGAGCGCGCATCTCCTCTCTCGCCTTATCCAACATGTCAATCTCCGCACCCTCTGCGGACACGCTCCCCGAGTAGACTATATAGCCCTGCTCGTCCCGCACGACCTCCCCCGACAGACG
Organism: Muribaculum sp.; assembly: GCA_023663505.1. GTDB lineage: Bacteria > Bacillota > Clostridia > Lachnospirales > Lachnospiraceae > Acetatifactor. The sequence continues at coordinate 5,442 of JAMPHH010000034.1, read as the reverse complement.
GTTGCACTGCTCCGCCACCATATTGCGCACCTGCAGAAGCTCCTCCACGGAATACTCCCTCTCCGCTCCCCCCATATACTTCTCCGAGAAGGTGGAGGCATGATAAAGCATGAAACAATTCAGGGTCATCACCAGACATACCACTACAAGCACCCATGCGCAAAAAATCAGATATTTCTTTGCAAAAAAGGAATGCCCCCGCAGCTTCCGCCAAACGCTTGGCAAGCCCAACACCACCGCCCCTGCCGCTAACAAGATACCCGCTATCAGCAGCCACTCTCCCACAGACCAAGGGACAAGCCCTGTCAATCTTCCATAGGTATTCACCCATATGGGGAAAATCTTTGCGATATAGGCATCACAAAAGGCGGTGCTGCACCATGCCAATAAATTAAGCAGCACCGCCAAGCCTGCAATTCCCATATAGCTTACAACCGCCTTATGCGTCTTTATCCATGACAGCATCCTTTTGCCCCACTTTGATCTTGGACTTTTTCCAGATATTGCTCTTATAAAGGATAAACAATATCACCGACGAGATGCCATTACTGATCACCACGGAATACCAGACGCTGCGCACTCCCATCTCCAGAATCGTCTCACAGAACCACAGCGTCAGGAAGCGAAACACCCATAATCTCGAGGCGTCTACCGCCATAGTCACCTCCGTGTGACCCGTCCCCTGAAAAAGTCCCGTGGTGGCATTGTAAACCCCGTTGGTAAAACACCAAAATGCCATGATACTCAGGAAATCCGCAGCCATGGCAATCACCTCCGCATCATCGGAGAAAATACTCACAATACCCGTGGAAATCATATCTCTTGATAAAATCATACCACCTATGAACAAAAATACAACACAAATCTTCATGGACAACAGGTATCCCTCTCTGGCGCGCTCCTGCTGCTTAGCTCCCATATTCTGTCCCACAATCGTAGCTACTGCGGAGCCGATTCCGTTAGAGGGCAGCGTGATCAGCCCGTTTACCTTGTTGCCGATCCCATAGGCAGCCATGGCTTGATTGCCATATTCATACACATTCCTGCTCATGAGCAGGAAGCCCAGCTGCATGGTGCTGCCGCCGATTGCCGTGGGCAGACCGATCTGCAGGATCAATTTTATCTTCTCCCACTCAAATTTCATATGGCGCAGTGCTAAATGCACCTCATTCTTACGGCTGCTCAAGAGACAGAAGGCAACGATGGCAGGTGCCATTTTCGCCAACAGGGTCGCAAGCGCCGCCCCCGCAGTACCCATCTGCAGCCCTACCATAAACAGCGGGTCGAGCACCATATTGAGAGCAATGCCGCCCAGATTCAGGAACATAGGCTGCACCGTATCCCCCTGTGCCTGATGTACGGCGGAGAAAATATTGATCATATACAAAAAGGGCATATCCCAAACCACGATCCTCAGATATGTACAGGCATGCCGATAGGTCTCTCCGTCAGCCCCCAGCCAACTCACGATACCCGAGGTCGCAAGAAAGACCACCGCCGCACACACAAGCGCAAAGCTGCAGGCACAGACAAATATCTGATTTGCCATGCTCTTGGCGTTGTCCTTCTCCCCCGCACCGATATATTGGGCGATCAACACCGAGCCTGCCACCGTGATACCTGTGCCAACATTGATGATGATATTTTGTACCGGCGTCACCAGATTAATGGCTGCCAGCTCATTCGTGCCAATCTGCCCTAACCAATATGTGTCCGTCAGGTTATACATCGTCTGCAAAAAGCTGTTGATGACCACCGGTATAGCCAGTGACAGAATCGCCTGCAGCATATTCCCGTTTAAAATCAGCTCCTGATTAAACTTCTTTCCCGCCTTCATTTCAACCTCCAAAGTACCATACAAAACGACTTATATCTTTTCCTATACAATTATTCTACAGCAAAAATACAGTGGTATCTACATAAAATTTGTTTAATATCGGTTGAAATTACTTCTTTTTTGCCATGAAATATGAGGAATATGAAAAAACGCAACGACCCTTACAGCCATTGCGCATTTCCTCATTCCATCTCATATACATGTTCTCACAAGCATTGGCACTTTGCCCACTATTCATTGGCAGAGGTAAATATCTCCTTGCCGTCCACCTCGGCATACTCCGCATATTCCTTCCAAATATTGCAAAACCATGTGGCGCCTTGGTTCAAAATAATCTCATTCCCATTCTCGTCATAGTAGTGGTTCGCATCATAATCACTGCTATGCTCCCAAGTCGCCTTGATCATTTTGCCGCTAGTGAACACATACGCGTCTCCCGTGCCATGCACGGCAAATGCCAGATAATCATGATCGTCCCTCACCTCTCCGTGACAAACCTTGAACACCACATTCGTCACCGCAAGCTGTTCGCCCGTCAGCTCGTCGATCTGCTTTGCGCCGTACTGAGAGCGGTAATATAGACCGTCCTCCTCGTTATAGGTAAAGCACGCATTATTTTGACCATAACCGCCCTTGTTGCTCTGGGCTCCGCCGGGACGAAGCTCAATGGCGTCAGGATAATCCTCATACTCCAGTTTACAGTCATTGGCAAAGAGAAAAGCCTGAGGGTCGCGACCTTCCTTTTCAAAGCGACCGGATTCCTCATAAGTCTTGCCATAGCCCTTCGCTTCCACGCCTGCCGTATAGCCCTTTACAGCTTGGTCGGGAGCGTCCGCGCCGCTGCCGGAGCTTTTCTCCTTCAGCCACATGTATGCGGTAAATTCAGATGCAAAGCCGCCGTTTATCCTATCCTTCCTTCTGGCAAACGCGCCTGTATACGGGCTCGCGATCCCCTTCACGGACTGGGATATATTGTCCACCCTGTCAGAGTTGATCAAATCCGCCACATAGGGGACAGCCAGACCCCAGTTACAATAAATGGCGTCCAGTGCCATAGCTTCATAGATAAAATAATCCCTGCTGCTTCGGATTGGTCCGATATAATCCAAATCATCATAATCCTCGAACACACCCATCAGGCGGGTGATACGTCCCTCCACGGGAGCCTCGTAGATAATGCTTGCCTTGGAAAGCCCGTACTGGGGCATAGCCGGAGGATTGTTGGGAATCATGATCGCTATCGGTCTTCTCTTGACTATCTCCTCGTCTAACCATTCGCCGCTGAGATAGCTCTGCATCTTGCCGTCCTTGACAACTCTTTCCGTGATCATCAAGGAGGGTTCTTCCTCAGCGGGGCTTTCCTCTGTCACAGAGGGCTCAGCTTCGGAGGTCTCCTGAGTGGACTCTTGGGAGCTCTCGTCCACGACTGAACCGTTGGCAGGCTGTCCGCAGGCGGTCAGCACACAAGCCCCAATCAAAATAGCTGCAATGATTTTCTTTTTCATGAGATGTTCCTTTCGTATGATTTCTTAAGTATAAATTTCCATCTCTTATTTTATCTTGTATTGAGGGATTTGTCTATTTTAAATATGAAAAACCAGAACTTTCCAGTAACTGATTAGCGTTCAAATTCCAAGAATATTCATATTGATATGCTTATTTATCTCCATAATGCCCTCTACAATGCACAATATAAATCCGTTCATTTTCCATATAGTAAACAAGACGGTCTTTTTCATTTATCCGCCTACTATATGCACCCTGCATATCACCGATTAACGGTTCAGGTTTTCCAATGCCACGCATACAGCCGTTTCGTTCAATATCTTTGATTAACTGATTAATTCGTTTTAAGGTTTTCTTATCTTGCGTCTGCCAATAAAGATAGTCCTCCCATGCATCATCAGACCATATCTTTTCACTCATCTTCCACCTCGATCAATTCATGGACCGTTCCCTTTCCTGCTTTCAACTCTTGAATGGACTTCTTTACATATGCAATATTCGATTCTGAGAAAAATGAATCTGAAGTCTGTGTTATTTCAAACGGAATGCGATTTTCACGTAAAACGGCTTTCACAAAAAGATTTATTGCCGTAGAAGTATTTAATCCGACATTGGAACAGAAGTTGTCAAAACTAACCTTATCTTTTTCATCTACTCTTGCAGTTATAGTTGCCAAAGCCATAGAAATATCTCCTTTCATTTCCTGTTTGCAATTATTTTATCACTATTGTATGTCAAAAGCAACCATATGTATGTCATAAATGGTATGCATTTTTGTAAAAATCCGTCTTAAAGCAATTCAATTTTCAAGTCGTTCGGAGAGTCGATGGAAAGCAGGTATGCGTGGCTTGTAATTCACTCTGGGGCTATACTGATACACTAACGTTTTGATTGTAACAAGTTGTAGTTGACATAAATTATTGCATTTCGTATAATACTTATGAACAGTGTTCGATTGCTCACTTTAGGAGTTTCTGCCACTCATGAAAAAAGTGCAGACTGTGATAGGAGTTTCTGCCACTCATGAAAAAAGTGCAGACTGTGATAGGAGTTTCTGCCACTCATGAAAAAAGTGCAGACTGTGATAGGAGTTCTCACCACTCATAAAAAAGTGTGAGCTAAAAGCAATCATAAAGGAGGGCAATAAGGTTGTCCTCCTTTTAGTAATTTGAGGGAGGGATAACCATTAAAATACAATTTTATTACGTTGATGACAAAACCAACCGAATAAAGGGATCTCTGAGATTTCCGTTTATGATTCCCGTACCACCCCAGTGTCTCTATAAGCTTGACATAAGGAGCATTGTGAACACAAATGACAAAATAAGAATCAGTAAAGAGCTTGCCTTCTGTCGCAGAAATAAGGATAAAATTGAAAAATATGCTCAAAATACTTATTTTGATGTTATCAACAACAAGAATAAAAAACTTGTTGCCAATTCTTGCGATTTTAAGCTTCTTGAAGCCTCTTATTGTGAATGGATTGCCTCCAACAGAAACTGACCAATCCTAGCTTAATGTGTTTTTGAGATGGTCTGCGACAGCTTTCACGTTTTTCCAATGTCTTATTGCATTCTAATCGAATTCGGCAGAAGCAACAAGCGCTATAATAGCATCCGACAAATCTTCCCATCGTTCATTGCTTATCTCCAACAAAATACCTTGACCCCATTCGGTTCCCATGGAACTGTAGCCCACTATTTTATCTTCCAGATATATTAACACCAGCTTATAATCCCCTGCCTGAACTAGCTCTTTATCTTCATCAGGATACTCTTTATATATCTCATAGCCTTTTCCACGGCACCTGTAAAAATACAAATAATCCGAGTCTGTTTCCCCTGAAAAAGAAACGCGGATTCCCCAGTCAGGAGTGCCATCGCTCTCAAATGTTGAGCCAATGTACTCCTCTGTGGAATATGTAAATTCATCATAATAGTCTATGGAAAGATGCCTTTCCCTTTCCTGTTCATCAAAATACTTGTAGACATATTTCTCCATTGAAGAAGAATTATTTGTATCATCTTCCGCCCTTACATTAGAGACGAACAAGTACCCGTCCTGAACCTTCTGTAACGTAACCTCCCACTGTCCATCTT
>JAMPHH010000033.1 GCA_023663505.1 Muribaculum sp. | reverse complement strand
TTCCCCAAAGCGTTTGGTGCAGCAGCTCAAGACGGATATATTGAAGCGCAGGAGTCGTATCAGAGCTTGTTTGAGGATACGGCGAAGTACAATGCGATTATGAGTGCGTTGGCTGAGGTTGTGTACCGGGAGATGAGGAAGAAAGGGATTAAGAGGGCGGAAGGGTCTGAGGCTTATACATACGAGATGCCGCAAGGATTGTCTATGGCGGCGGAAGATCAGGGAGTGTATGGGGATAGGGAAGAACAGAAATAATAACAAAGGAAACAAATTCTATTTGACATATAGCAGCCAAATAAGCGAAACAGTTTTCAGCCTTTTTGCAATTCAAAAATCCGAAACGGTGTTTCGCCTTTTTGAAAAAGAATTACCGTTCACGCTTCCATGGTCTCATTATCTTCAACTAATGCGCATTAAGGATGAAAATGAACGAAAATTTTATGAAATAGACGCAACACATCAAGATTTGGATAGATATTGGTGTATGTCCATTATTATGATAGGTATGAGAAACTTCCGGAGGAAAATCCAACTATTGGAATTCTGCTGTACAAAGAAAAAGAGGATGCTCTTGTAGAAATTACATTGCCGGATGATGTCAATATTTATGCGTCGGAGTATCAATTATATTTGCCGGATAAGAAAGAACTTCAGAAGAAATTAAAAGAATGGATAGAAGAGGGAATAGTATATTAGAAAAGGCACAAATGACTTGCTCATAGAAATCGAAAGGAATCCTATATAGAAAATGGACGATTATAAGGTAAAGCAACAGCAAAATCAAGAGTCCCAGCAAATTGAATGGAAATGGTCATGGCAGGATGAATTCCTAAAATGGTTGTGTGGATATGCCAATACGGAAGGCGGCATTTTATATATAGGGGTAAATGATGATGGCTATGTGGTCGGAATTGACGATTCCAAAAGGCTGCTTGAAAGTTTGCCCAATAAAATCAACGATAAACTGGGAATTATAGCAAGTATCAATATTTATAAGACAAATGGAGCTGAAAATGTACGCTATGGGAAGCATATTCCTAAAAGTATCTCTGAGAAATTAATCAACCAATATGCGTGTGGAAAGCTTAATTCTGAAATGATAGAAACAACTGACAAACGTTATAATTCACTTACGGCAATTGAAAAAGAGAATAGCATATGGGAAGCGGAAGATGGCACAAGAGAGTATATGTCCATAGAAATTATCAAGTATCCCTTTGCTATCTCATGTGATGGAAAATATTATAAGCGTTCAGGTTCGACATTGCATGAGTTAAATGGTTTTGAATTACAGAATTTTCTGTTGGAACGTGCCGGAAGAACTTGGGACGCAGTTCCTATTCCGGAGGTTGGGGTATCGGATTTGAGCAAAGATGCGTTGGAGGCGTTTAGAAAGAAAGCAGTCAAAAGTAACAGGATGACGGAGAGCGAAGTGAATGTTTCCGATGAACTATTGCTGCGCAATCTAAAACTATTTGATGGCGAATATTTAACAAGGGCGGCAATCTTACTGTTTCATTCGACACCGGAGCGTTATGTAACCGGCTCCTATATTAAAATTGGCTATTTCTCATTGGTAGGAGCATTTGGCGACAATGCGGAACCGATAGAAGATTTGCAGTATCAGGATGTTGTGGATGGACCGCTTCTTTTGCAGGTGGATAAAGCGATTGAGTTGATTTTTACAAAATATTTTAAAGCATTGGTAGACTATGAAGGGATTCAGCGTACAGAGACCTATATGCTTACCAGAGCCATGATTCGCGAATTGCTTCTGAATGCGGTCAATCATAAAGATTATGCAACAGGAGTTCCGATTCAAGTGTCTGTCTATGAGGATCGGATCGTTATATTTAATATGGGGTCTTGGTCAAAACGTGTACCTATGGATGAACGTGTATATGAGAAACATGAATCTGTCCCGCATAATCCCAAAATCGCTGATGTTGCTTTTCGTTCAGGTGATGTGGAGTCATGGGGAAGGGGATTTTTAAAAATTAAGGCAGAATGCAGGAAAGTAAACGCGCCGCTTCCGCTTATAGATGCTGAAAACGGGGGCGTTTCGATCAATGCGTCAGGATGTGAGAAATACATGTCTATACTAAGATATGGGCAGTATGGACAAGTGGGTGCAGATGGTATCTGGCGGAGTAAAGAAGATGTTGACAGAAAAAGCGGCGATAAAAAAGCGGCGATAAAAAGCGGCGATAAAAAAGCGGCGATAAAAAGCGGCGATAAAAAAACGACGAAAAAAACACAAATGCAGTATGATAAGGTTCTTGCATTTATGGAAGAAGGAAAAGAATATGGAATTTGGGATTTTTGCGAGTTGTTGGGTTTGAAGGAGAGCCGCACGAAAGTTATTTTGCAAGGGCTTTCGGACTATATTGAGATAGTTGGGAGTAATCGGGATAGACGATATAAGAAAAAGTGAATCAGGCAGGGATATTCGTATGCTTTTAGAGGTAAGAAACATAAAACAAGGTCATGTTTTAAGAGGTGGTTATTGGAGTATATATGATACAACCGGATAAAGTAAGAGCAGAAGCCAGATATGTTTCATGATATAGAGGGAAAATAAAATAATTGAGAGATATGACCGGGCACTTAAACTGGTTGAGAAGGTGATAAAAGTATGTGATATTTGCCACATATACGATAATTCCACTAACGAACCGTATCGGATTTTTAAAAAGAGAAAAGAAGAAATGTATTTTGATGAATGCGATGATTGGCGCTATGAAGATATCCGTGCATTGACAGGTATTTCTGATATGGAGAGGAAGAATTTGAATTAAACAAATGGAATTACGAATTTAATCTGACATAGAACGCAGATTAATATAATTAAGTTAATGACGTTTTTTTCTAACATATCAGAATAGAATTTCCGAAACAGTGTTTAGGAAATTTGTGGTGGAAAAATCCGAAATAATGTTTAGCCTTTTTGAGAAAGAATTATCATTCATTTATCCGTTCAGAAAACAAAGCTACTTCATTTAATGTATCAGGACACATATTCCCTATTGACATTTTATACTATATGTCATATAGTATATCCATAAACAATATTATACGTCATATAATATTATAAAACATAAAGGGGTGGTGAGATGGTATTTAATACAGGCGCAGCCCTTTTGGATGCCATTGTGCTTGCCGTGGTGTCCAAGGAGCCGGAGGGGACCTATGGTTACAGGATCACGCAGGATGTCCGACGTGTGATAGAATTGTCCGAGTCCACTCTGTATCCGGTGCTCCGCAGGCTGCAAAAGGACGAATGCCTTGAGGTGTATGACATGGAGTGTGCGGGGCGCAACCGGCGATACTACAAGGTGACAGCCAGAGGCTGGGCGCAGCTTCAGCTTTATGAGAGCGAGTGGCGGCAATATGCGGAGAAGGTCACGGGACTCTTCGAGGGAAGGGGAATCCGTGGGATGGACGAGCGGACGAAAACCTGTGAACAGGTGCAGGGAAACGGATCATCAGGCGGAGAATATGAGGGAACCAACCATCAGACGAACAGTGAGGAAAGAATGAGAGGGAATGATTATGAGTAGAGTTGAATTTATGCGGCAGCTTGAGAGTCTGCTTCAAAATATCTCCCCCACGGAGCGGGAGGAAGCCTTACAATACTATAATGATTATTTTGATGACGCGGGTCCCGAGAATGAACAGGATGTGTTGGACGCGTTGGGCAATCCCGCAAGGGTGGCGGAGAGCATCAAGCGGGACCAGAGCATCAACGGGACAGTCGGCAATTCCGTGAAGCACCCTATTGTCAAGCGTTCTGATTCCCAGAGCGGGCAGGAGGGGCAGGGCAGCCTTGAGAAGGATAAGAAGGGGGAGATGCCCACATGGCAGCTTGTATTGTGGATTGTTTTGGGAATTGTGCTCTCCCCGATTGCCTTAAGCCTCCTCACCGCATTGGTAAGCGCCTTGTTCGGGCTTATCGTGGCGTGGTTTTCGCTGATCTTTGGGATAGGTTTTACGGCGCTCGTCTTGGTGGTACTTTTGTTTGTGCTTGGGGCGGTGGGAATTATCAATCTGGTCGCGTCGCCCTTTATGGGAGTGGCGCTGATTGGAGGAGGACTGATCTGCGGCGGCATCGGCATTTTATTCCTGATGCTGACGGTTGCGTTGGCGGGGATTGTCACGCCGGCGATCTTCAAGGGCATTGGATGGCTTTGGGGCTTTATCAAGGGAAAGCTGAGTAAGGAGGCGGTCGCATGAAGAAGTTTATGAGAAATTGCGCAATATTGGCAGGGATAATGATCGTGTTGGGGCTTGGCATGACGTTGACGGCAGCGGTTGTCAAGGGACCCTCCATGGTGGCAGGTTGGCGGGATTCCGTTCCCTGGGACGATTTGGAGGACAGCGTCCTGTCCGGCTTGGAGGGCTTGGACAGCGGCATCAGATACGAGCTTCGGGACAATATCGTGTTTGACAGCAAGTACAGTATTTTGAAGGGAAGCTCTGAGCAAAGCTTCTCTGCGGACGATGTGGAGAGCTTGGAGATAGAAATGGGGGTTTGTGAAGTTATCATAGAGGAGTCTGAGGACGAGGAGTTCCATGTGGAGGTGGGGAACGCCGGAAAGTATCAGGGCTATGTCAGCGGCAGCACCCTCTATCTGAGGGGCATGTCCAAGACCGGTATCGGAAAGAAGGACAAGGGCTGTACGATTTATCTTTATGTTCCGAAGGGGCATGAGTTTGACAAGGTCGAGCTTTCTATGGGAGCGGGCGAGATCGGCGCTGAGACTAACCTGAAGGTCAGGAATCTGGAGATTGAGCTGGGAGCGGGGGACATCACCTTGGAGTCCGTGACTGTGAATACGCTGGATGCCGAGATTGGTATGGGCGCCCTTGAGCTCTCGGGAGATATCGGGAAGAAAGCGGAGGTGGAGTGTGCCATGGGCAGCGTCGAGCTGGAGCTTGTCGGCGACGAGACAGATTACAACTATCAGTTGGCGGCGGCAGCGGGTGAGATAAACATCGGCAATCGTTCCTTTGGCGGCATGGCAGGCGAGACATATATTGACAACAATGCCGCCAAGGAGATTGATATAGAGTGTGCCATGGGCAGTATCGACATATCATTCAAGTGATATGTCATTACTGCAGGTCAATACAGATGACTTGGCGCAATGCAATCTGCAAGGAACCGTGAAAGATGTTTCACTGTTCCTTGTCCTCGTCAAGCTGCACGAACAGTCCCGATTTCTTGAGAGCGGGGCGCAGCGCCAGATAGAATACGGAGGCTGCTATCACTGCCACGACAGCGTTCACGAAGGTGGTGACGGCGCTTACCTTGACAAGTATCAGCGTGATATCCTGCGGCACGCCCAAAAGGTATGTCTTGTAGAAATATCCCACCAAGGGGTCGGCGATAATGTTAAAGCCCATGCCGCATACACTCGCAAGGATCGTCACCCCTGTCACGTATTTCGGGGAGTGATCGCGGCTTAGCTTGAAGATTTTATGTCCGACAAAGCCCACGATCAGTCCGATGCACAGCTTTAGCACGAAGGTTTTGGGGGCGCTGGTCACATAGGAGGTGGTCAGGTCGCCGATGGTCATGCCGACCGCTCCGGCGAGACCGCCCCAATAGCCTCCCAGCAGCAGGGCGGCAAGCACACAGAACACGTTTCCGAAATGGAATGACGCTTTCTCCGTCCCCGCAGGGATATCGATCTTAAAAAAGGCAAATCCGATATAGCATAACGCCGCCAGAAGTCCCGCCTGTGCCAGACGTTTCATTTGCTCCTTATCGGCGGGGACGCTGCCTGCCAACGCCTTATACAATCCCCGCAGGGTGAGCATCACCGCCACAAAGAGCAAAATGAGGGAGTAGGAGTAGGGACGTTCCAGAGCCAGCTTTTGCTCTGCGAGAATGTTGTCCTGTCTGGACGCCAGATAGCTGCTGTGGTAGGTATACACGCTCAGGGCAATGCTCGCAATCAGCAGGATAGCGCCGACGACCAGCAGACCATAGCTTTTCTGCCTTTCTAAACTTTTTTTAGCAGACCTCTCTAATATTTTTTCTTGATTTTTTCCATTTTTCATAATAATCCCCATGCCTTTCCGTAACCTGCGAACTTTCATGCGTGTTTTACGCATTGTGCAGGCACAAATTCTACCGCTCCCATTCACGGAGCAGCCGCGCTGCAATTCACGCACCGGAATAGAAAATAGCTGCAGCCAATTTGGACGTGAAGTGTATCGCTTTATTTGCCCTAGTATATCGGGAAACTGGATTGGCTAAAAGAGCCAGAATGCATATTTTTTACCATGCCACACATAATCCTTGAAAAAGAGGGGAAAGTACGTTATGATAGAATAGTTGTAATAATTTGGAAATAGGAATCGTCAAAGCGGCAGAATGAGAGGAAAAATGTTTTTACGGAAGAAACGTTATATTTTGGTATTGGCAGTGTTGGTGTTTCTTCTCGCGGGACTTGCTGTCAGGATCGCGCTCCCCAACTCGGTCTATAGATATGAGGGGAATCATGTGTTTACCGAGGGGGAAGCCGCGGAAGGGACTGTGATATATGAGGGGATTGCCCTGTCTCCCGGGGTGTATCATGTGGCGTTGGATTTTGCCACGGACACGGACTTGGCTGCGCTCTGCACCGTGCAGGACGGAACCGTGATCAGGGGAGGGCTTCGCACCAACGGGGAGCATCTGTACGCGGGAAATCACCGGACGGATTTTCATATGTGGCTCTACGAGGGGACTGAAAATATACAGATCGTGGTCTCCTATGGCGGTAAGGGTCATTTGGAGACCGGAGCGCTCACGATTCGGGAGACTGATCAGCTCTGGGTGAGCCTGATGGTGATGGCGCTTGGCGTGGCGGCGATTGTCTTGTGCATTCTTTATTATCGGGAATGTGACAGGGCGCACAGGGTGACGCCCCAAAGGAAGCAGGTATTCTTTTTTGTGACCCTGATCGGCGTGCTTGCGTCCGTTCCCTGCCTGTATGATTCGTTATTGGGGGGCGCGGATCTGACCTATCACCTTCAGAGGATCGAGGGCTGTAAGGACGGTATTTTGAGCGGGCAGTTTCCGGTGAGACTGGAGCCGGAGTGGGTGTACGGACACGGCTACGCCAACGCGATCTTTTATTGCAATGCATTGCTGTATGTTCCTGCGCTTTTGCGTCTGGCGGGCTTTACAGTCATGACAAGCTATCAGGTTTATTGTGTGCTGCTCAGCTTTGTCACGGCATGGATCGCATGGTATTGCTTTGGAAGGATTTTTCAGGACGACAATATCGGATTGGTGTGCAGTGCGTTGTACACACTCTCTGTTTTTAGGGAGTATAAGCTTTATAGCTGCGGCGCGGTGGGGGAGGGCAGCGCCTACACCTTTCTGCCCCTTGTGCTGTACGGGCTGTACCTTGCTTTCACCAAGGATCCGAAGGAGAAGTCATATAAGACCACATGGCTGCCCATCGCGCTGGGATATGCGGGATTGATTCAGACTCATGTGCTGACCTGTGAGATCACGGCGTTGGTCACGATTATCATCTGTCTGATATATATTCGGAGGATTTTGATCCTTAATACCTTTTTGGAGCTTGCCAAGGGTGTGGTGGGGGCACTTGGGCTGAGTCTGTGGTATCTGATTCCTTTCTTGGATTATTATATGACTCAGGACGTGCATATCAAGCATGTGTCGGCGCGGACCATTCAGGAGCGGGGGCTGTATGTGGCGCAGCTTTTGACGGGACGGCAGGGGGAAGGCTATGATGCGATAGGAATTGGCGCTGTGCTGATACTGGGGCTTTGTGTGTTCCTGACGCTCGCGGTCGGGGGCTTCCTGCGCGGTCGGAAGGAAAAGCTTGTGAGGTTTTCGTGCATGGCGGCGGTATTGGGTCTTGGGCTGATGGTCATGAGTCTGAAGTTCTTTCCATGGGACGCGATCCAGAATCTAAACGGCATCAGTGCCTCCTTGGTCAGCAGTCTGCAGTTTCCCAATCGCTTCCTCGGGTGGGGAACGGCGTTTCTGGCGGCTGTGTACGGCTTTGTGCTGTGGTATCTGCGGGACGGGAGGAAAGGCTTGTATCGCGTCGGGATCATGGCGGCTGTGGCGGGCGTCGCGGTGACGGGGCTGTACCAGATGAGTGTCGATATGAAGGAACAGGATACTTTCCGGCTATACAATGAGGAGGGCATGGGATTTGGATATATATCCGGTGCGGAATATCTGATTCAGGGGACGGACGAGAGTCTTCTGACCTTTCGGGGTGCAAGCCCCGGAGCGGGGGTCAGCCTGAGTGCTTATGAGAAAAGGTATCTGCAGGTGGATATGAGCTGTGTCAATGAGGGCGCGGGTGAGGGATATGTGGAGCTGCCCTTGCTGTTCTACAAGGGGTATCAGGCGTTTGAAAAGGAGAGCGGGGCTGCACTGGAGCTTCAGGACGGGTGGAACCATGTGGTGAGGGTGACGCTTCCGGAAGGGTTTGCCGGAGATGTGCGCGTGCGTTTTGTCAGCCCCCTTTATTGGCGGCTCGGGGAGCTTGTCAGTCTGTTGGTTTTGGGGTATTTGGTTGTGTTTTGCGGGCGGGCGCCAAAGCGGTGTAGAAATTAAGGTGAAGTATGAAGAAAGCGTTTGACAATAAACTTATTTTTGGATATCTTGCGCTCGTCTGTGTGGTGATGTTCCCGCTGTTGCGCGGACATGAAATGGACGTGGATATGATTTGGAAATGCTGCATGGGTCTTATGCAGCTTGGCACATTATGTACCTCGATTCTTATGTTTCGCAGGCTGTTTGAGGGAAAGGCTTCCAAGTATCCTGTTTTTTGGGGCGTGCTCCTCTACATGAGCTGTCCCTACCGCATCTATGTCTGCTATGATTTGGCGGATATGGCGCAGGCCGTGGTCTGGGCGGTCATACCCTTGTACATTTGGGCGGTTCTTGGAATCGTGAGAAATCGTAAAATGAATCAAAAGAATATGCTCAATCTCGGGGTGGCGACGCTCTCCTTGGCAGGAATCGGCTATACGAATCTGATGCAGATGCTGGTGGTGGCAGGCTTTACCCTGCTTGTGGCACTGTGTGCGAGGGAGTGGTTTCTGCTGGTTTCTTTGACGGCGGGAAGTGCGTTGACACTGCCGCACCTGCTTGGGCTGTATCGCTATCTTTTTCGCGGAGCCTATGAGGAGCTTGGGCTTCCGGTGAATTCCATTATGGGAAGCGGATATGTTTTAGGAGAGTTTTTCAGCAGCTTTGTCTATCGGGAGGGGCACCCGGGGGTGGGACTTGGCATGATGCTATGCCTGTTGACCGGACTCTGGCTGATGTTTGTAAAGGGAGAAAAGCTGACAGGGGACAAGCCGCTTTCCTTTTCACGGAAGGCTTGTGTCTGGTTTGTGGCGTTGGCGGCGGTGTTACTGCTTATGTCACTCCAAGCTTTCCCTTGGGAGTATGTGCAGCGTCTGGGGCAGTGGGCGTTGAAGCTGGTGTCCTTACTGGAGACGCCGGGAATCTTTTTTGGAATGGCACAGATCGCCCTGTGTGTACCCGGGGCATGGGCTATGGAACGGTTGGAGCAACAGGAGGATAAGGGCTTGTTCGCCGGGCTTGCCGTGTTGGTGTTTATCGCCTGTTTGGGAGGCTGTATCGGATATCGGTATCCTGCTGTTGGGATTATATAGAGGAGAGAAAGCGTGTCAAAGGAAAAGGGTAAGAAAATCGGTATTGCAGCTCTGCTTTCACTGACACTGACCCTGATGCAGGTGTCGGGCTGGCAGATCAGCATGAAATATGGGACGTCCGTGCATCAGTCAGCCCTTTTACAGGGGATAGGCGTCTTGGAGGCTTGGCAGTGTGTGCTGTTGGGGATTGTGGAATTTTGCCTGCTGGGGTTTGTGATTTATACGGGATTCTCATGGTTGGAGAAAAGGAAGGTGGCGGAGAACGCGGTCTTTCCAGAGCTTCCCAAATATTTCTGGGTTGGCGTGGGAGCGGTGCTCTTTGTGATCTATATGGCAGTGCTTGTAGGCTGCTATCCGGGATTTTACAATTACGATGTGGGGAACCAGATTCCACAGGTGCTCTATGCGGAGGTGCCTTATAATGCTCACCATCCCTTGCTGCATACTCTGATAGAGGGTGGGATCATTGCGCTGGGATACCGAATCTATCCGGAGGATTTGTCCTTTGGAATCTTTCTGTACTGTGCGTTCCAAATGTTGGTCTGCGCCGCTTGCTTTGCCTACTCGCTGCGCTTTCTGTATCGAATGACGAAAAAGAGATGGCTGACGATCATCGCATTTGGTTTTTATGCCTTTTGTCCGTCAGTGGTAATGTGTGCGATGAGTACGACAAAGGATATTCTGTGTTACGTTTTATTGCTGCTCTCGGTGCTCAAAATCTATGAAATATATGGTGATATGAATGTGTATACGTCTGATACGGAGCAGCCTGCGCCGGGCAGACGTTTGGAGCATGTCCGTCCATGGCTGGCAGCGGCAGTGCCCATGGTGCTGTCCTGTATGTTTCGGAACAATGTGGTTTATGGGGTGATCGTGTTTGGTATCTTGGCATGTATTTTGGTAAGAAGGAACAGGAGGGCGCAGATTATTTTCTATGCGGGTGTCGTTTGTTCTTATCTGGTGTTAAATCAGGGCTTGATTTATGTTACGAATGCCGCTCCTGCCAGTGTGATTGAGGCTCTTAGCGTACCGCTGCAGCAGATTGCGAGACTGTATGTGGAGAAGGGCGAGGAGGCGTTTACCGATCAGGAACTGGAACTGCTTTATTCGCTGGCAGACCCGGAGCTGTTTACCGTCTATGACCCGTTTATCTCGGACAATATCAAATATGTCTTCAGGTGCCATATTGATGTGATGATGGAGAGAAAATGGGAGTTTGCAAGGCTTTGGGTGCAGAAGGGACTGGAATACCCGGGCGTCTATCTCGATTCCTTCATGGACAATACCTATCAGGCATGGTATCCATGGACCGTCGTGATAGAGGGGGATGGCTACAGGAGATATTTCTTGGTACCGGATTGGAGGGAGACGGACGGGAAGCCCCTGCTTCCTGCGCTGTATGATTTTTATAGGAAGCTCAATGATGAGTTTTCCTATGCGGGAATTCCTTTTCTGAGATTGCTGTTCACCACAGGCACCATGTTCTGGGTGGCGCTTATCGCATGGTTTTATGGGCTTTGGAGGAAGGACAGGGGGATTCTCGCTGCGATGGGGCTGACGCTTTTGGTGTGTGCGACCTCCTTGTGCGGACCTGTGGCGGATGTGCGGTACTATTTGATTTTATTTTATATGATGCCGATCTGCATGGGATTCCTATGCCCGCAGATGAGCCGCACGGCGGTGTCGGCTGCGAAGGAGACCTTTCTCGAATGCGGTGACTGAACGACTGCATTTTCAAAGCTGCAGCGGGGCTTTGGTGGTTGTATTCAGATTTTGCCTGTGGTATTATTACAATAAAAGTGTAAAAATGTGAAAAAGGAAAAGGGGAGAATTACAATGAGCAAGGAATTGGCAAAAACCTATGACCCCAAGGGCATAGAGGACAAGCTGTATCAGAAATGGCTAGACAACAAATATTTTCACGCAAAGGTGGATCACTCCAAAACCCCCTTTACGATCGTGATCCCGCCACCGAATATCACGGGGCAGCTCCACATGGGACACGCTTTGGACAACACGATGCAGGATATCCTAATCCGTTTCAAGCGTATGCAGGGCTATAATGCTCTCTGGCAGCCGGGCACGGATCATGCCAGTATCGCGACGGAGGTCAAGATCATAGAGAAGCTGAAGGAGGAGGGGATCGACAAGCACGATCTGGGAAGGGAGAAATTCCTGGAGCGGGCATGGGACTGGAAGAAGGAATACGGCGGACGTATCATTTCGCAGTTGAAGAAATTGGGCTCCTCCTGCGATTGGGACAGGGAGCGGTTCACCATGGACGAGGGTTGCAACAGGGCAGTTACCGAGGTGTTCGTGAAGATGCATGAGAAGGGCTATATCTACAAGGGCGCCCGCATCATCAACTGGTGCCCCGTGTGTAATACTTCTATCTCCGACGCGGAGGTGGAATATCAGGAGCAGGCGGGGCATTTCTGGCATATCAAATATCCTTTGATCAGCGAGGACGGCAGTGTGAGCGACACGGAATTTCTGACCTTTGCCACCACGCGTCCTGAGACTATGCTCGGGGATACCGCTGTGGCGATTCACCCCGAGGACGAGCGTTATCAACATCTGATTGGCAGGAGGGTGATGCTGCCCATCATGAATCGGGAGATTCCCATTGTCACGGATACCTATGTGGACAGGGAGTTTGGCACCGGCGTGGTGAAGATTACCCCTGCCCATGACCCCAACGACTTCGAGGTGGGGAAGCGTCATAACCTTCCCGTCATCAACGTGATGAATGATGACGCCACCATCAATGAAAACGGCGGTAAATTCGCGGGTATGGAGCGTTACGAGGCGAGAAAGGCGATCGTGGCGGAGCTGGACGCGATGGGGCTGCTTGAGAAGATTGAGGATTATTCCCACAACGTGGGCACCCATGACCGCTGCAAGACCACCATTGAGCCCTTGGTGAAGGAGCAGTGGTTCGTGCGGATGGATGAGTTGATCAAGCCCGCCGTGGAAGCGGTAAAATCCGGCGATATCAAGCTGATTCCCGAGCGCATGGAGAAGACATATTTTAACTGGACTGACAATATTCGCGACTGGTGTATCAGCCGTCAGCTCTGGTGGGGGCACCGCATTCCCGCCTATTATTGTGACGAGTGTAATGAAGTGACCGTGGCGAAGGAGATGCCGAAGATGTGTCCCAAATGCGGCTGCGCACATCTTACTCAGGATCCGGACACGCTGGATACATGGTTTTCCTCCGCCCTGTGGCCCTTTGAGACACTGGGGTGGCCTGATGAGACGGAGGATTTGAAGTATTTTTATCCCACGGATGTCTTGGTGACGGGTTATGATATTATCTTCTTCTGGGTGATCCGTATGATTTTCTCGGGCTTTGAACAGATGGGAGAGAAGCCCTTTAAGACCGTGCTGTTCCACGGGCTTGTGCGGGACAGTCAGGGGCGTAAGATGTCCAAATCCTTGGGCAATGGTATTGACCCTTTGGAGATTATCGACCAGTATGGCGCGGACGCTTTGCGCCTTACCCTGATTACCGGCAACGCGCCCGGCAATGATATGCGCTTTTATTATGAGAGAGTGGAGAATTCCAGAAACTTTGGCAACAAGGTGTGGAACGCGTCCCGTTTCATCATGATGAACATGGACAGTGTACGGGAGAAGACCGGCAAGGAGATCACCACTCCTGCGGACGGGGAGCTGCAGCCCGTGGACAAGTGGATACTCTCCAAGTTAAACACCTTGGTCAAGGACGTGACGGACAATATGGAGAGCTTCGAGCTGGGCATCGCGGTGCAGAAGGTTTATGATTTTATCTGGGACGAATTCTGCGACTGGTATATCGAGATGGTGAAGCCAAGGCTCTACAACACGGACGATGCCGCCAGCCAGAACGCGGCGTTGTGGACATTGAAGACGGTGCTGATTGACGCGTTAAAGCTCCTGCACCCGTACATGCCCTTTATCACGGAGGAAATCTTCTGCTCCCTGCAGAGTGAGGAGGAGACAATCATGCTGAGCAGATGGCCGCAGTATATGGAGGAACGCAGCTTTGCCAAGGAGGAGAGGGATATCGAGACCATCAAGGAGGCTGTCCGCGGCATACGCAATATCCGCAGTGAGATGAACGTGGCTCCCTCCCGCAAGGCAGGCGTGTTCGTGGTCAGTGAGGACGAGGAGATTTTGCGCACCTTCACGGAAGGGAAGCTGTTCTTCGCTTCTCTGGCGTATGCCAGCGAGGTCACTATGCAGCGGGACAAGAGCGGAATCGCACAGGACGCCGTGTCTGTGGTGATTCCCGGAGCGACGCTGTATATCCCCTTTGCGGAGCTGGTGGATATCGCCGCGGAGATAGAGCGGCTCACGAAGGAGCAGAAGCGATTGCAGGGTGAGCTTGCCCGTGTGAACGGTATGCTCTCCAATGAGAAATTCGTCTCCAAGGCTCCGGAGAGTAAGATTGCGGAGGAGAGAGGAAAGCTTGAGAAGTACACTCGCATGATGGAGCAGGTGACGGACCGGCTGGCGCAGCTTGGACAGTAGGGAAGGCTTATCGTTGATGGTTTGGCAGGTGTTTGGAGGATGAAGGAGTATCGGATTGGGAGCGGTGAGGAGGAGATTGTGGTGCAGGTGATTTATTCCAAGCGACAATCTCTGGGGCTTCAGGTGAAAAGCGACGGCTCGGTCTATGCGAGGATGCCGCTGCGCGTGTCGGACAAGACCGTCAGGGAATTCCTGCAAAAGCATGAGAGCTGGATCATACAGAAAAGGAACAGTCTGCTATTTGTGAACGACTCCCCGAAGACCCGACTGCCACAGGTGGTAACGGCGGAGGGCAGGCGCAAGGCAAGGGAGCTGGTGACGCACAGGGTAGAATATTATGCCGACAAAATGGGTATCAGCTATGGGCGGATCGCCATGCGCAACCAACGCACGAGATGGGGGAGCTGCAGTGTGGACGGGAATCTGAACTTTAACTGCAGGCTTTTGTTCCTGCCGATAGAGCTGGTGGACTATGTGGTGGTGCATGAGCTTGCCCACAGGCGGCACATGGATCACTCACCGCAGTTCTGGCATGAGGTGGAGCGGTATCTTCCGGACTATAAGGAACGCAGGGAGAGACTCAAAAGCTACCAGCCGGAGTAGGGCGGAAGGGCAGATCGTGGGGGCAATTGGCCGGGCAATTTGCGGGTCAAATTGACCTGTGATAGAGCATTCTATGTGAAAGAAACCAAGGCGGGATGTGGAAAGGGAGGGGACACAATGGAGGAAGAAAAGGTATTACAACAGGATTTAAGCCAGCGGCAGCAGACGGGCGGGATTTGTCCCATAAAGCTTCTTTTCAGGGAGAAGACCGCTATGCCGCCCAAGGAGGATATGCTGACGGTCATGCGGAAGCACTTGGGCGAGGTGGAGTGTTTCTCTTATGATGAGAGAATGGCTTGTTTTAATCCCATGAAGTATAAGGTGAAGTTCAAGCAGGGGGAGATGCCGGCTCAGCTTATGCTCACAGCGAGCGCAGAACCCAAGAATAATCATGTAGACGAGATCGTGAGAAGCCAGATGTGGGACTGTCCGGAGAGTGAGGAGATTTTGGACAGGTGTAAATATTGCATTATTGCAGTGAATATGCTGGGTGATTGGATACCCGATTACAGGGACAGGGCGGACATGCTGATGGACTTTATGGAAGCTATGGTGGAGCTGTTTCCTGAGTGTGAGGCGGTATGGTTTCTGGATTCCGGCAAGATGTTTACACGAGATAGGATTGTAAACCACAAGATTCCAAGGGAGGACAGGTTTGTCTATTTTGCGGTGAATGTGCGCTTTTTCAACATACAGGGGACGGAGGATTCTGTCGTGGATTCGTTGGGTATGGGAACCTTGTATCTTCCTGATGTGCAGTACCATTTTCACGGGATGGACCCGAACTGGGTGGTAAATCATGCCTATAACGTGCTGTCATACATATATGCCAACAATGCGCCTGTCGCCAGCGGCGAGACCATAGACGGGATTGCGGATGGACATATGGAGCAGAGCATTCAGTGGAGATGTCAGTATGAGGAGGCTTTGATTCAGCCGGCAAGGGAGGTCATGGACATCAATATGAATGAATATGCGGCGGGACAGAGATAGATTTTTATGATTTGATACATAGGGAGAGAAGCATGGGTTTATTAGATATTTTTAAGAAAAAGAATGAAAGCGGATTTGATCTGTCGGAGCCGGAAGGCATCAAGGGCTATGTGAAGCAGCAGCTCGCAGAGTCTTTAAAGGGAGATCCGGTGATAGATGAGGACGGCGTGCTGTTTCTTCAGTGGAATATGCGCGTGTGTCCCGACGTGTTGCCGGCGACAGAAGGGGGCACGATTTCTTTGGATCTGTATATCGAGGCTCCACAGTGGGGGAGGCAGATCCATGAATGGACGGTGGCTATGGGGAATAACCCTAAGACCCGTATCGAGATGGCGCTCTCCTCCTTTGTATTTCCTTTTATGCAGGGCATCATCAACATGGAGGAGAGGCGGGAGGGAATTCCTGTCACGACTCAGTTCGCTGGGCGGGAGCATAGCTGGAGGGTCTACAAGACGGATATCATGAGTATGGACGAACAGAATGGAAGTACAGACCCCAATGTATATTGGGACGTCCTGAAGGATGATATTTCTAAGTATTTGGGCAATCAGAAGCTTTGCTATGTGCAGGTGTCAGGCTCCAGATGTATGGGTGATGTCACGGGTGATGTATATATTGACCATACGTCAAGTGAGGAGCTGGGCGATAAGGTTGCCAAGCTTGTCGCCCGGTGGGACATGAAGGGGCAAATCACAGCGTCCCAGAGGCAGTTTTTCTTTATCCGACAGGAGGAAGACTCATCGCTTTCCTATCCCTATGAGGGGGAGGAGGGCTTTGAAAAATTGAAGGAGAAGGTGATCGCGGCGATGAAGCTGTTTAACGAGGCGACCACGGAGGAATTGTATGGCACTCTGCCGCAGCGTCTGGGCGAGGCGCTGCAGGATCCTGTTCTGGGATATGAATGCTTTTTCTTCCTTCCGGAGATTTGCACGGAAAACGCTTTTCCGGACGCCTTATTTCCCGAGACGGTTGACTTTATCTACTCGGACGGCAGGAGGGAGACAATGTATAAAAATCAGCTCACGGATTATGGATTGATGCAGCGTGCTATCTTTACCATATGCAACGATGAGGTGTTCGGGGAAGCTACGGATGATATTTGTAAGAAATGCATTTCGTCCAGTGCGACCTATGACTGTCTTGCGCAAATGCCGGAAAATGATTCAGAGCCGAGGGATGCAAGAAGCATAGTACTGATGTTTCCGGTGGAGGATGATTTTGTTATCCGCTGACCATTGATAAGAGAATGATAGAATAATACAAGGAGAGAAGCATGGGTTTATTTGATGTTTTTAAGAAAAAGAGTGAGAGCGATTTTGATTTGTCGGAGCCGGAAGGCATCAGGGACTATGTGAAGCAGCAGCTCGCAGAGCTTTTAAAGGGAGATTCGGTGATAGACGATGGCGGCGTGCTGTTTCGTCAGTGGAATGTACGCGTGTGTCCCCAGGTGTCGCAGGCGACAGACCGGGGCGTGGTCTTGGATCTGTATATCGAGGCTCCCCAGTGGGGGAAAAATCTTTATGAGTGCACGGTTGGTATGGGAGATGACCCTAAGACCCGTATCGGTATGGCACTCTCCTCCTTTGTGTTTGCTTTTATGCAGGGCATTATCAGTATGGAGGAGAAGCGCGAGGGGATCCCTGTCATGACGCAGTTTGCGGGGCGGGAGCATAGCTGGAGGGTCTACAAGACGGATATCGTGGGCACGGGCAGGCAGAATGGAAGCACAGACCCCAATGTCTATTGGGATGCCCTGAAGGACGATATTCTTAAGCGGCTTGGCAATCAGAAGCTTTGCTATGTGAAGGTGTTTGGCTCCAAGGTAGGTAAGGAGATCACGGGAGAGGTGCGCATTGACGACGTGAAAAGCGAGGAGCTGAGCGATAAGGTTGCCAAGCTCGTCGCCAAGTGGGACGCGGAGGGCTATGGCTTTGTGTCCCAGAAGCAGTTTTTCTTTATCCGACAGGAGGAATCCACACTGCTCCCCTATCCCTATGATGGGAAGGATGGCTTTGGCAGATTGAAGGAGAAGGTGATCACGGCGGCGAAGCTGTTCCACGAGGCGACCACGGAGGAATTGTATGACACCCTGCCGCAGCGTCTGGGCGAGGCGTTACAGGATCCTGTTCTGGGATATGAATGCTTTTTCTTCCTTCCGGAGATCTGCACGGAAAACGCTTTTCCTGATGCCGTGTTTCCCGAGACGGTGGATTTTGTCCACTCGGACGGCAGGAGGGAGACCGTGTATAAAAATCAGCTCGCGGATTATGCATTGTTGTGGCAGGCGCTTTTTACCGCATTCGATGACGGGGTGTTCGGGGAGGCCACTGATGATATCTATAAGGAATACATTTCGTCCAGCGCGACCTATGGCTGCTTTGCGCAGATGATGGAAAAGGGCTCAGACCCGAAGGACGCGAGAGGTATGGTATTGATGTTCCCGGTGGAGGACGGTTTTGTTATCCGCTGACCATTAATAAGAAAATGATAGAATGATAAAAGGAGGACATGATCATGGGAAAGTGCTTTAGTGACGCGGTGGAGGAGGCGCTTCGTTATATTTATTATGATGAGCGGGCAGGAAAGGGACAGGAGGGACTGCGGCTGCTGCAGGAGGCGTCCGACGCGGGAGACGGGGACGCGAGCTGTATTCTGGCAAGGTGTCTCAGCGGGCCTCAATATATTTGGAGCGGACATCATTTTCCGGAGGATGACAGGAAGGCGACAAGGCTGTATCACAAGTCCGTGGAGCAGGGCAGCGCCGTCGGCGTGTTGGTATGCATAAGGTGTGGCGAGCTTCTACCCGAGCTGGAGCGCAAAATGCCCTTCGCCAATCTGCAGGAGGCATTTGACGTTGTATTGGAGAAGGCGGAGGCGGGTGATGCCTTCTGCCAGTATGTGATTGGCAACACCTACTTCTGGTGGGATTTTGTGCGCATTCAGGACAAGCGGAAGGAGGACTTTGCTAATCAGGCAGAGTTTAATGCATATATGGCGGAGAACATCGCCAAGTGCGAGGACTGGTTCATGAAGGCGTTAAAGGGCGGTATCTATCAGGCGGCAAACAATCTGGAAAAGTTCTATCTCGAGGGGGACGAGGGATTTATCGCGCCCCAGCCCGAGAAGGCGAAGGGACTTTCTAAGCTGGGGGCGGAGCTCGGCTATCCCTATCTGCAATATTTCTATGCGGATTCGCTGGAGGACGAGGGGAAAAATGAGGAGGCGTTTGTCTGGTACAAGAAGGCTTTGGAGGGCGGAGAGCCCTTGGCGTGGTATGAGGTAGGTCATGCCTATGAGGAGGGCAAGCTGGTGGCTCAGGATTACGAGTATGCCTTTCACTGCTTTGAGAGCGGATACGCAGAGCCCCATAAGACGGGCACCACGGACAACTGTGCAAACGGCTTGGGAAGATGCTATTTCTATGGCAGAGGTGTGGCACAGGATTATGGGAAGGCAAGGGAGATTCTGGAGCGGGCGGACTGGCTCGGCTGGGAAGCGTATTACATACTGGGTTGTATTTACGGACAGGGCTTGGGCGTACAGGAGGACATTCCCAAGGCTGTGGAGTATCTGAAGAAGGCGTCGAAGCATGACGAGGCGAAGGAGGAGCTTAGCCATTATAAGAGGTCGCTCTTTGGGAAGTGGAAAAGGCGCTAGCGCCTGTTAATACTTTGTTTATAAGATTTTTAGAAAATGGTTAGCACTCACCCATTGACAGTGCTAAATATACATGTTATAACATATATAGAACAAGGGAACAGGGATGAACCTGCAAGGTTTATTTTCCGGATTCCCGACACATAATAGCATAGTATATTGTATAAGAATGGAGGAGTGGCTTATGTTATTACCGAGTGCAAGTGGATGGAACAGTTTGTTTGGGAGAAATATGCTGGATGATTTCTTTGGGATGCCCTTTGGAAGCAACACTAGCGAAATGATGAGTACGGACGTGAGGGAGACGGAGGATGGCTACGAGGTGGTCATGAACCTTCCCGGCTTTGCCAAGGAGGACGTGAAGGGGGAAGTGAAGGATGGCTATCTGACCATCAGCGCTTCCACGAGCAGCAGCAATGACAGTCAGGATGAGGGCGGCAAGTATATCCGCAGGGAGCGCTATTGCGGCTCCTGCAGCCGGAGCTTCTATGTGGGGGACGCCGTGACTCAGGAGGACATCAAGGCGAGATTCGAGAATGGCACGCTGCAGCTGCAGATTCCCAAGAAGGAAGCCACAAGGAAGATCGAGGATAGGCACTATATCGCGATTGACTAAGGCTTGTGAGGTGAAGGGCTCTGCCGTCGGATTGACGGCGGGGCCTTTTTGATTTCCGCGAGCAATGAGCCAAGTGCCATGCTTGCATGAGCATTTGGCGAATGCCGCGAGAGTCAACAACCCCGTTGCTTGCAGCGGGGTTGTTGACTTGCATTATTATTATTTTTTTGATACAATGAATACCATTGTGTGGGGACATCAAAAGGAGAAGCTACTACTTTGAAAAGACAAACGATAGACACCTACGAGGCTGCCGTGTCATATCTGTATGACATGCCCCGTTTCACTGCGAAGAATACCTTGGAGGACACCCGCGCGCAGCTTGAGCGGTTGGGTTCTCCAGATCGGAATATCAGACATATCATCCATGTGGCAGGCACAAACGGCAAGGGCTCCGTCTGTGCCTATATGCGATCCGTCTTGGAGGAGGCGGGATATGCGGTGGCGATGTTTACGTCTCCCCATCTTGTGGATATTCGTGAGCGTTTTGTGATCAGGGGAGAAATGATTTCGAGGGATGAGTTCCTGAAAGCTTTTTTGCAGGTTTATGACAGCTTAAATTGGATAGAATTGGAAAAGGGGGAGGGGTATCACCCCACGTTTTTTGAGTATTTGTTTTTGATGGCTATGCTGTGGTTCTCTCAGGCGGACGCGGATTATTGTATCCTTGAGACGGGGCTTGGGGGAAGACTGGACGCCACCAATGCGGTGGCGGACAAGCGGCTGACCGTCATCACCCGTATCAGCAGGGATCATGTGGAATACCTTGGCGATACCATCGCCCTGATCGCGGGGGAAAAGGCGGGGATCATGCGGGCAAATACCCCATTGGTATACTGTGGTGATGTGGAGGAGGCAGCGGCGGTATTTGAGGAATATGCGCATAATTTGCGGATTTATACCTATCCCGTGTCGAAAAAAGACTATGCTTTTGAGAATTTTCATAATAAAACCATTGATTTTTCCTTGCATACTAGGTATTATGGTTATATTAGGGTCTCTTTGCACACTTTAGCCCGATATCAGATGGAGAACGCCACGCTTGCAGTGCGAGCCATCGAGCTGTTGGACGAAGGCAGGACGATCACGGCAGGGCATCTGCGGCGGGGGTTGGAGAGGTGTCTCTGGCCGGGCAGGATGGAGGAGGTCTTGCCTGAGGTGTATGTGGACGGGGCTCATAATGAGGACGGTATCAGAGCCTTTTTGGATACGGTCAGAGCGGACGGCTGTGAGGGCAGGGGCCAGAGCAGGACTCTGTTATTCAGCGTCGTGAGGGATAAGGATTACAGATCCATGATAGAGCAGGTGTCGGATTCCGGACTTTTTACGCGGATTGCGGTCGCGCATATGGGAACGGGCAGGGCGGCGGAGCTTTCGCAGTTGGCGGGATTATTTGACGGCAAAGCCCTGAGAGTGAATTTTTATGACAGTGTGAGCGGGGCGTTTCGTTCGCTGCTTGACGAGCGGGGAAGGGACGAGCGTGTCTATATTGCGGGCAGCCTGTATTTGGTTGGTGAGATAAAGGAGTTTTTGGAAAATGATTAATTTTGAGGAAGAACTGAGAAAATTTCATCCCAGCCTTGAGGTGGAGGATGCGGAGGATGCGATTTATAATCAGGATTTGACTGATATGGCGGATTTGTTGGTGAAAATGATACAAGAGTATGAGGATAAAGCAGACGCATAGCGGAGGAAAAAACATGTTTTGTTATCATTGCGGCGCACAGCTGTCAGAACAACATGATTTTTGCACCGCCTGCGGAGCGGATGTTTATCTCTACAAGAAAATCATGTATGTGTCCAATCGGTTCTACAACGAGGGACTGGAGAAGGCGAATGTCAGGGATTTGACGGGGGCTGTCACCAGTCTTCGGCAGAGTCTGAAATTTAATAAAAATAATATCGAAGCCAGAAATCTGTTGGGACTTGTGTACTTTGAGATCGGCGAGGTGGTGGCTGCCATGAGCGAGTGGGTCATCAGCAAGAATCTTCGCATGGAACGCAATATCGCAGATGACTATATTGACATGCTGCAGTCCAATGCAACCAGACTTGACTCTATTAATCAGACCATCAAGAAATATAATCAGGCATATGCATATTGTCTGCAGGACAGTAAGGATCTGGCGGTGATTCAGCTAAAGAAGGTGCTTTCCCTGAACCCGAAATTCATTCGGGCACATCAATTGCTGGCATTGCTCTACATGGACAGCGAGCAGTGGGAGAAGGCGCAAAGGGAGCTGAAAAAGTGCATCAACATTGACAGGAACAATACACAAACGCTGCGCTATCTGAAGGAAGTGGAGGAGATGCTGGTTCCGGACGAGAATGAGAAGCAGCCTGTCAAGAACAAGAAGAACGGCACGGTGCGTTATCAGAGCGACAATGAGATCATCATACAGCCCATGAACGTGAAGGAGCCCAAGAGCAGTGGGGCGTCCACTCTCTTAAACATAGGATTGGGTCTGATCATTGGATTGGCGGCTTGTTATTTTCTGGTAGTTCCCGCACGGGTTACTGATGCGAAAAACCAATCGAGGGACAAGATTACCCAGATTGGCAACGAGTCAGATACCAAGACGGTCACGATACAGAATCTGGAGAGTCAGATTGAGAAGCTGAAGGCTGAGAATTCCAATCTGAACCAAGAGCTGGATGGCTATGTGGGGGAGGACGGCACCCTTGAGACCATAGACAATCTCCTGACGGCGGCAACCACTTATCTGGAGACACAGAATCTTCAGGAGACAGCCGTGAGCTTGGAGGCGGTCGCGGCGAGCGTGAATGTGGAGGAGACCTCCGAGGCGTTTCAGGAGCTCTACAATATCCTACTGACTACCATAGGACCTGAGCTTGCGGTAGATTACTACAATAACGGATATGCCGCATTCCGGACGGAGGACTATCCCACGGCGATCGAGCTGCTGTCCAAGGCGGTCTATTATGACGCTTCCAATGCGGACGCGCTATACAATCTGGGACAGGCATATCGGAGAAGCGATGATCGGGAGAACGCGGTCATCACCTTTGAGAAGGTGGTTGAGCTGTTCTCCGGCACACAGAACGCCGCCAACGCGCAGAGATTTTTGGACGAGCTTAACCAGCCCGCAGGCTGACAGCCTACGAGGGACGATCGTCCCACTACACGAGATAAATATTTGACTTACGAAGGAGAAGAACCTGTAACCGTAGAGTGCAGGTTCTTTTGTATTATAAGAAAAGGAGAGTGGGGCAATGGAGGATTTTCAGATTATTGACAATTATCTGATGGTGCGGCTTCCCGAGGAGGTAGACCACCATCGGGCGGCTTACATCTGCGAGAACGCGGATCGCTTTATTCTGCAGGAGAATGTGGAGCATGTGGTTTTTGACTTTGCTGACACGCGCTTCATGGATTCCTCGGGAATCGGTATCATCATGGGGAGATACCGCAAGATTGCGTGCTTTGGGGGCAGGGTGTACGCGATCCATGTGGACAGGCAGATTCAGAGGATGTTTACTTTGGCGGGACTGAATAAAATCGTGGAGGTGCTGGCATGAACGGTCAGATTGTAAAAAACGAGATGGAGATATCATTTGACGCGATATCACGAAATGAAAGCTTTGCAAGGGTTGCGGTGGCGGCGTTTGTCTCCCACCTAAACCCCACGCTGGAGGAGATTGCAGATGTGAAAACCGCCGTGTCGGAGGCGGTGACCAATGCCATTATTCACGGATATGAGAATCTGTACGGCTATGGCAGACATGGGGAACAGCCGCCAAGCGCATGCCCCGTGCACCCGGGCAAGGTTCATCTAAAATGTATCCTTGAGGGAGATGTCTTACATATCGAGGTGGAGGACGAGGGCAAGGGAATCGAGGATTTGGAGCAGGCGATGGAGCCCTTGTTTACCACGAGACCGGAGCTTGACCGTTCCGGCATGGGCTTTGCTTTCATGGAGGCATTCATGGACGATCTGGAGGTGGACAGCGAGCCGGGGAGAGGGACCGTGGTGCGAATGATAAAGAAAATAGGCTCTACCACATGGATTGACAGCGAGGAATAGCCTATGGAAGATATGTCAGTACTGATTGAAAGGTCACAGAGCGGAGATAAAGAAGCAAGAGAGGTACTGATAGAAAAAAATCTCGGACTGGTGCATCATATCGTGCGGCGGTTTGCCGGAAGGGGCTATGAGACGGAGGATTTGTTCCAGATCGGGGTGATAGGTCTGATCAAGGCAATTGATAAATTTGATTTAAGTCTGGGGCTCAAGTTCTCAACCTATGCCGTGCCTATGATCACGGGGGAGATCAAGCGTTTCCTGCGCGATGACGGACCCCTGAAGGTGTCCCGCACCCTCAAGGAAAATGCCCTCAAGGTGCGCATGACCAGACAAGCCCTTCAGAGCAGCTTG
This sequence comes from Muribaculum sp., assembly GCA_023663505.1. Taxonomy (GTDB): domain Bacteria; phylum Bacillota; class Clostridia; order Lachnospirales; family Lachnospiraceae; genus Acetatifactor. Next base: position 8,650 of record JAMPHH010000033.1, on the reverse strand, counting down.
GGGAGAGAGCCGACGATACAGGAGATTTCCAAGGAGGCGTCGCTCTCGGAGGAGGAGATCGTGATGGCGATGGAGGCTACCATGGAGGTGGAGTCGATTTACATGTCAATCTATCAGGATGACGGGAATGAACTCTATCTGGTGGATCGGGTGGCACAGTCGGAGCGGGGCGGTATCGGAAGTGTTGTGGGGGAGGCGGTGGATTATGAGAAGGAGGAGCTGTTGAACCACATGCTTTTGACTCAGCTCTTGAGCGAGCTCACGGAGCGGGAGAGGGAGCTGATCCAGATGCGCTATTTTCAGAACCGCACACAGATGGAGGTCGCGCGGATCATGGGCATCAGTCAGGTGCAGGTAAGCCGTTTGGAGAAAAAGATTCTCCTGCGTATGAGACACAGCATTGCTTAAAAATTTATAAAAAAATATAAAAAGTGTATTTTCATCTTTTTTTTCGTATGTTTTTTTAGTATGATAGATACGGAAGGAGAGATGAGATGAGTATAAAGGATGATTTTAATAGAGAAAGCACTGCAAGACAGGACTATCAGCGAACGGAGGATCGTCTGGGCAGGGTCAAGAAGAAAAAGCCCAGCGTCATGCGGACGCTCTTGGTGGTTCTGGGGTATCTGACGGCATTGGTCGTGATCCTGTATGTGATAGGGCTCGTGGACAGCTGGGTTACCAGAAAATGGGAGAGCGGCGTGAAGGAGACGGCGGTGTCGGTGGGAGCGGAGCTGCTGCCGGAGGATAAGAAGCTGACGCTCACTGAGGCGGAGTTCAACACCAGAGTGGAGGAAGCGGTGGCGGCAGCCACGGCGATGGCTTTGGCGGAGACGGAGGAGACCCATGCACAAGCCATAGCGAGACTGGAGGCAGAGAAGGAACAGGCTGTCGCGGCGGCAAGGGCGGAGATATTGGACGGCATACAGGCAGGACTTGAAGATGAGGAAAATACGGTTGTGGAGGTGATCCGCCCCTTCTACCCCGATGATATCGTGGCGGTGAGCAACGGAAGCTATCACTTCGTGCCCATCAATCGCGATTTGAAGATGAATTCTTACAGTGACGAGAACCTGAATATCTTGGAGAGCGGCGAGTATCAATATATGGACGGCGAACAGGTGATCTCCCATAAGGGGATTGATGTCTCACGCTTTCAGGGAAATATCAATTGGAGCGCGGTGGCGCAGGACGGAGTGGAGTTTGCGTTCATTCGCGTGGCGAACAGGGGGTACGGCACGGGCAGTCTGGTGATGGACGAACGCTTCAAGAGCAATATAGAGGGCGCTATGGCGGCGGGAATTCATGTGGGAGTCTATATGTTCTCTCAGGCGATCACGGAGGCGGAGGTCATAGAGGAAGCGAACCTTGTCTTGGATAGATTAGCTCCCTATGACGTGAAATGTCCCATTGTCATTGATGTGGAGAAGGTTTCCGACAGCTCCGCGCGCATGAACCAGCTCTCCGTGGAGGAGCGCACGCAGTTGACTTTATTGTTCTGCCAGACTATCGAGGCGGCGGGCTACAAGCCCATGATCTACCACAATTTGGAGATGGGCGCCCTGATGTTGGACGTGGCGGCTCTGGAGGAATATGATAAATGGTTTGCGTATTATAATGACGATATGTATTATCCTTATGATTATAAGATCTGGCAGTACAGTGACAAGGGCAGGGTTAATGGCATTGGCACCAATGTGGATATGAATATCTGCTTTGAGCCTTTTTGGGAATAGATTGAAAAATCTTTGATTTTTCAATCAGAAATTTGTGCTTGCGCCCAAATTTCCGGTTTGCGGCAAGAATGGAGAATTAGATAGAGAGAGGGGTGGGGAGATGCAGGATAAGATGGATGTGGAGACTGTTTTGAAGAAGGTCGATGAGTATTATGGCAGCGGTCAGGGAGCGGAGGCTGAGAAGCTGATGCAGGAAGCCATTATGGAGGCGGTGTCGGAGAAGGATGACGAGGGACTGCTGCAGCTCTTGAATGAGCTTCTGGGGTATTACAGGGAGAGCGGTCAGGCGGATAATGCCTTTGCGATTGCCGGACAGTGTATTGCGCTGGCGGAGCAGATGCAGCTGCAGGGCACGGTTCCCTATGCCACTACGCTGATCAATGTGGCAAATGCTTATCGTGCAGGCGGAAGGCTTGCAGATTCCTTGGAATTGTTTTTGAAGGTGCGAGAGCTCCTGCCGCAGATGGTTTTGCCTGACGATATGCTGGTGGCGGGTCTGGAGAATAATTTGAGCCTTCTGTATCAGGAGATGGGAAGGTTTATGGAGGCGAAGCAATGTCTGCTCAAGGCGCTTCATATTGTGGAGCAGAAAAGCGGAGTGGATTTTGAGGTGGCTGTAACTCATGCGAATCTTGCGACAAGCTGTATGCAGATAGGCGAGATGGAGAGCGCGCGGGCATATGCGGAGCAGGCGATTCGGGAATTCAAGGAATACGGCTTGGAGGATTCTCATTATGGCGCTGCACTCTCGGCACTGGCGACATATTATTTTCATAAAGGGGAATATGGGCAGGCTGCGGGTCTATACGAGCAGGCGATGTGGAGCATTGAGAAAACATTGGGGAAAAATGCCGCGTATTACCGCTTACAGGAGAATGTGGAGACATGCAGGGCAGCCTGTGGCGGGGCGGATACGGCTCGGGAGCAGGAGGAACCCCAAGAGCACAATTCTGCTCTGTCGGAGCAGGACGAACCTCAAGAACAAAATTCTGCTCTGTCAGAGCAGGAGGAATCTCTGTCAGACGGATTGACGGGTATGGAGCTGTGTAGAGCTTTTTACGAGGAGTGCGGAAGACCCATGATTGCGGAGAAATTCCCCGAGTTTGAGGATCGGATCGCAGTGGGGCTTGTGGGCAAGGGGTCGGATTGCTTTGGTTATGATGATGCCCGTTCCAGAGACCATGACTGGGGACCGGAATTCTGTATGTGGGTGACCAAGGAGACCTTTGACGTGATCGGCGAGGCTTTGGCGAAGGCGTATGAGGAGCTGCCGCAGGAATTCCAAGGCTACACGAGGGTCAAGGGACTGCAGGAAAGAGGTCGCAGGGGAGTATTCACTGTGGAGGGCTTCTTTGACCGGATGCTCGGGGCTGCCGCGTATGAGCAGGTGGACTGGCAGGAGACTCCGGATTACGCTCTTGCCAATGTCGCGAATGGCGAGATATTCCGTGATGATGAAGGGATATTCACTGCGGAGAGGGCGAATTTCCTGCGGGGTTATCCGGAAGGAATCCGCTATCTGAGAATGGCTGACAGTGCGGCGCGATTCTCCCAGGCAGGACAATATAACTATCGGAGAATGCTAGAGCGGGGAGATGGCGTGACGGCGCAGGTGATGCTTGCTGACTCCATGCGGGAAGCTATGAAGCTGCAGCATTATATCGAGAACAGGTATCCGCCCCATGATAAATGGCTGTTTAGAAGCGTACAGGCCTCTGAACAGGGGAAGAACTTGGCGACACTTCTGACACGGCTGCAGCAGGCGCGCGGAGCGGCTGTTGAGGAGACTGTGGAGCAGATTGCGGAGCTGCTTATGAAGGAGCTTTATCAGGCGGGCTACATCAGTGATTCTGATACCTATCTGGACGCCCACAGCGAGGAATTGGCTCAAAAAGCGGCTTACGGCGCATGCACGAACGCGCAGCTTGTGAATTGGATCGCGGAGGCGGAATTTACTGCATTTGACAAGGTGAAGAACGTGGGGGGACGGGCGAGCTGTCAGAATGACTGGGATACCTTTTCCATTATGCGCAAAAGCCAGTACCTTACATGGGATCGCGAGATGCTGATACAATATTTGTATGATTTTCAGCGGGAGTATCAGCGGGGACATAATCTGATTGAGGAGAAATATGGCAGGATGATGGAGAGCACCGCTCCTGAAGAATATGAGGTGATAAAGGACCGCTTCCCTGAGCTCACGCCAGAGAAAAAGCGTATCATAGAGGAGATCGTGCAGATACAGGTGGCGTGGATGGAGGAATTTGCGAGTCAGTATCCCGCGCTTGCGGAGAATGCGCGCAATGTCCACACAAGTGATGACAATATAGCCAACACCTCCTACGAGACCTATCTGCGCGGGGAGATCAGCACCTATTCCGACAAGATGCTCGAGCTTTATGGCAGATATGTGGTGGAGTACGCACAGTCGGGAGAGAATCTCACGTTTGCGATTATGAGCAACAGCGTGCACTTATATGGCTATGGTAGTCTGGAAGCGGCGGAGCGTTTTATGGCGCAGTGATGAGAGGTTAAAATAGCTTTTGCTGTGAATATAATAAGCGAATATTTTTGGGAATATGTGTGAATGCTAATCTCGAATGAAAAAAGGAAGGAGATTAGCACAGTGGATGTAAATGGTTTACCCATAGAGGGCTTTCAATCGATCAATCTTCCCGCGGGACTTGGCGCCGTGCCGCCCTTGTCGGCGTCGGGGCAGGTGCCCTATGTGGCTCCCGGGGTGTGGAACAACAGGGAGACCAACGCTGTCACGGAGTCTGAGATGGAGCATTTGATCTTGGAGTACAAGGATGCGAGGTCGGACAAGGAAGCGGATAAGCTTCTGGAGGAATTGCCTGCAAGCCAGAGGGACAGAGTGTTGGACGGGCTGGAACGGGACGGCTTTTCATGAGTGCTTTATAATGTTCTATGCGGCGGGGACGTTTTTACCTGCGGCAGCGGGATTGTTGACAGGCGGTAACGGTTCGGCATACGGCGTCTGCAGGCGCTCAGCTCCAGCCGCCGTCGATTGTGATAATTTGACCTGTCAGATAGGCGGGACCCTGAACGAGCTGTAGCGTTAGCTGCGCTACCTCCTCGGGACGCCCCAGCCTGTCGGCAGGTATTTCTTTTCTGAGGGCTTCTATATCCTCCTCGGAGAAACAGGAGTTCATGGAGGTGTCTATGAGACCGCAGGCGATGGCGTTGACCTGAATGCCACTGGGGGCAAGCTCCTTTGCCAAGGCTCTGGTAAATGCGTTCACGCCGCCCTTCGAGGCGGAGTATGCCACCTCCATGGAGGCGCCTGCGCTGCCCCAGACGGAGGAGATATTGATGATATGTCCGGCGTGTTCCTTGAGCATGACGGGGATTGCGGCGCGGGCAGTATAGAAGCAGCTGTCCAGGTTCACGTTCATCACCCGATGCCATTCCTCTGAGGTCATATCGGACAAGAGTCCTACGTGGGAGATACCCGCATTGTTGACTAGCACGTCCAGACGCTTGATTTCGTCAAAGACCCGGCTGACATCCCTCTCGCTGCCCATATCCGCCATAAGCGGTGTGCAGACGGTTTGGTATTCCTCTGTAAGCTGTCGCGACAATGCTTCCAGTGCGGATATGCTTTTGTCGCAGGTCAGGACGAGCCGATAGCCGTCCTGGGCGAAGGCTCGGGCAATCGATGCTCCGATTCCGCGGGACGCTCCGGTGATAAGGGCGGTTTTGCTGTTCATGGGATTCCTCCTTCAGACGGAATTAGTGTAACAGTTCAGCCTCCAAATCATAGCGCGGAGGGGCGGCGGGAGAAGACTGGGAGTGTTTTGCGGGCTGCCTACGGTTGGGTGTTTTCTAATAGTGCGGGGTAGGATATTGCAATTTGTGGGTCGGCTCTAAGGTGCATCCATGCACCTAGAGCCTGAAATGCGCATCCGTGCGCATTTCACCCTGTTTTCTGAACGCACTATAAGAAAACGCTCCAACCTCCGCCGAAGTCCGCAAAAGACTCCCAGTCTTCTCCCGCCTTGATATCTGTACAAAGCAAATATGCTCGACTAACAAATCGTTCTAAGGCTGAACTGTTACGAATTAGTTATAGTATAGCATGCCTTTTCTTGCTTTTCCAGCGTAAAGCTGTTACAATCTTATTATTGTTGTGAAGATAGTTGCAATTCACGCACATCAAACAGGAGGTTGCTGAATCGGTTGGGGCGTGAATTGTAACATAAAGATAACGTGTTAAGGAGAGATTAGATGTACGATTTGATTATTATCGGTTCGGGACCGGCGGGGCTGTCGGCGGCAGTCTACGGAATCCGCGCCGGATTAAGCCTCTTGGTGTTGGAGCAGAATCCCATGAGCGGCGGACAGATTTTGGACACCTACGAGGTGGACAATTATCTCGGGATGCCCGGGATGAACGGTTTTGATATGGGGCAGAGCTTCAGAGCCCATGCGGACAGGCTTGGTGTGGAATTTGTCGAGGCGCGGGTGAAGGAGATCATTGACAATGGGGATTCCAAGACCGTGCGAACCCGTAAGGAGGACTATGAGGCGAGAGCCGTGATCCTTGCGTCCGGAGCGAGACACGCGCAGCTTGGGGTGCCCGGGGAGGAGGAGCTCTCGGGCATGGGAGTGTCATACTGCGCGACCTGTGACGGAGCTTTTTTTAAGGGAAAGACAGTTGCCGTGGTGGGCGGCGGGGATGTGGCGTTAGAGGACGCTATCTATCTGGCGCGCACCTGTGAGAAGGTGTATCTGATTCACAGGAGGGACGAGCTGCGAGGTGCAATGGTGCTGCAGGAGGAGCTTAAGGCACTGGCGAATGTGGAGTTCCTTTACAGCCATACCGTGCAGGAGATCTGCGGCGGGGAGAGTGTGGAGAAGCTGTTGTTAAAGGATGTAAAGTCTGGTGAGGTGAGGGAGCTTGCCGTGAATGGCGTCTTTATCGCCGTGGGCATTCACCCATGCAGTGAGCTGGTGGAGACGCTGGTGGACTGTGACGAGGCGGGCTATGTGTTGGCAGGTGAGGACTGCGCCAGCAGCTTGGCGGGAGTCTATGTGGCGGGGGATATCCGCAAGAAACCGCTGCGCCAGATAGTGACCGCGGTGGCGGACGGCGCAAACGCGGCGGTGTCCGCAGCGGATTTCTTAAGAAATTTTAAAGAGTAATGAAAATATCTCGCAACATTGCATAGAAACGCAATGTTGACTTCGCGATGCCGTATGGTTTAACTGTATAAAATATTACAAAGTTTTTATGTGGATACAAGGGTGGCCTTCGGGCTGCTCTTTTTGGTGGATATGTCTAAAAACTCCGTAAAATCAAGAAAAATTTGTGTATTATCTCATTGCGTGGAGGTGTTGACAAATGGGGTGGTTCATGATATATTTGTAATCAAACGTAATAATTTTGTAACAAATCGATAAGAATATTCATAAATACTAAGGTAGAGATTACAGGAGGAGAATATGGTAAGCAGGTATTTTAGAATAACTGCATGTGCGTTAGCGGCGGCAATGGCTTTCACCGGAATGCCCATGACAGCGGAGGCTGCTTTCTCCGCTTCCGGAATGCCCAGCGGCGGTGTGGGGCTAAGCCTTGCGAATAACGCAGTCACCCTTGAGAATATAACAGGTATTAAAAGCACTAACATCAATGTGAGTTCTGCAAAAATGAACGCTACGGCTGCCAAGACGGAGGTTAAGGAAGTCAAGGAGGAGACCGAGGAGGATTTGTTCCGCAATCTGGTGATTGCTCAGGTAAATGATTATGTGAATGTCAGAAGTATCCCCAGCGAGCAGGGAGAGATCATCGGTAAGCTTTATGATGATTCTGTAGGCACGCTTTTGGAGGAGGAGAACGGCTGGTACAAGATTAAGTCAGGTTCTGTGGACGGGGGCTATGTGAAAGCCGAGTATTGTGTAACCGGCGAGGACGCGGTGGAGCTTGCCAAGAAGGTGGGCACGCGTTTTGCGACAGTCACCACCACAACATTGAACGTTCGCAAGGAGCCCAGCCTTGAGGCATCTATCTTGGGATTCGTTCCCATTGAGGAGGAGCTGTTGGTTCTGGACGAGACAGATGAGTGGGTACAGGTGGATATCGAGGAAGGTCTCGGATGGGTTTCCAAGGATTATGTAGACCTGCACACGGAGTTTGTGGAGGCTGAGTCCAAGAAGGAGGAGGAAGCTCGTCTTGCGAAGGAGGCAGAGGAGCGCAGGAAGGCAAGAGAGGCGGCTGCCAAGGCACAGGCACAGCAACAGTCAGCGCCCGCCGCGGCACAGACAACGGTGCCTGCTCCTGTGGTGATCACCAATGAGAACAGCAGCGAGATGGGTGCGGCGGTTGCAGAGTACGCACTGCAGTTTGTCGGCAATCCTTATGTATATGGCGGTTCCAGTCTTACCAACGGTACGGACTGCTCCGGTTTTGTAATGAGTGTATATGCCAACTTCGGCGTGAGCCTGCCACATTCTTCTTCCTCTGACCGCAGTCAGGGGTCAGGAGTAGAGGGCGGCTTGGAGAACGCTCAGCCCGGAGATATTATCTGCTACTCGGGTCATGTGGGCTTGTATATCGGAAACGGACAGATTGTCCACGCTTCCACTAAGAAGACGGGCATTATCGTGTCCAGTGCGGAGTATAAGAGGATTTTGGCAATCAGAAGAATCTTCTAAGACCGGAGATGCAGGCGATGGTTTAAATGAGAAAAGAGAATAGATAGGGACAAAAGGGGTGGACGGGAATCTGCCCCTTTTGTATGCGGTGCGCTGAGCGGCTTCGTGCCGTGAAATTTTTTCTTGACAAGATAGCTTAGGCACGATAGAATATAAGTATCTTAAAATTCAAGTAGCATTTTCATGGCGATTCTGCCAAGGCGACAAAGCCTTTTCCACTTGAATAAATAAAATAGGAA
>JAMPHH010000032.1 GCA_023663505.1 Muribaculum sp. | reverse complement strand
GCTGTTCCGCAAACGGATCACGGCGGATATGCTGAACGAGGCGAACGAGTATCTCCTTGCCCATAAGGACGATGACCGGCCGGGACCGCCGTCTTCCGGGGATGGCACAAGGGAAAAAGCCATGCCAAAAGAAGAAGGGGCAAACAAAGGGACCCTTATTATCGACGCGACGTGTGCCCCGGTAAACATCCGGTACCCGCAGGATATCTCCCTGCTGAATGAAGCAAGGGAAAAGCTGGAACAGATGATACAGCGTATGTGTAAATCATACGGCCTGCAGCTGCCCCGGCGTTACCGCCGGAAAGCAAGGAAAGAATATCTGGCTTTTGCCAAGTGCAGGAAACATAACAAAAAGCAGGTACGGGCGGTAATCAGGAGACAACTCTCCTACGTGCGCAGGGACATCGGCTACATGGAAGGGTATTTCAGCCGGGGCTTCGTGCCGGACACAAGAGATATCCCTTATATCCTTACGATCTTCAAGCTGTATGCCCAACAGGAATATATGTATGAGAACAAGGTACACACCGTGCCGGACAGGATCGTGAGCATCAGCCAGCCGTGGATACGCCCCATAGTGCGGGGCAAGGTAAAAACCCCCGTTGAATTCGGCGCAAAGCTCGATGTCAGCATCGACGGGGAAGGATACGGGCGGCTGGAGAAGGTATCCTTTGACGCGTACAATGAAAGCGGGTGTCTGGTCGGCGCGGTGGAACGGTACAGGTCACGCACTGGTAACTATCCGGAGCGGGTACTGGCGGACCAGATCTACCGGACCAGAGACAACCGGGCTTACTGTAAAAAATACGGGATACGGCTGTCGGGTCCAAAGCTTGGCAGACCGTCACCAGATGCCAAAACAGACAAGAAACTGGAACACAAAGCGCAAATGCGCTTGATAATACGGACAGGATTGAAGTGGAGCGTTTTTTCAGCCGCAGCAAACGTTGTTATGGTCTGGGGTGTATCGTGACCAAGCTGGAGGAAACCCAACAGACATCCATCGCATTATCTGTATTCGTGTCGAATCTTTTCAGGATTCAGAAACGAATACTTTTGCGTCCATTTTGGAAATTTTTTTACTATGTGGTACATATCAAAAACTATAGCCTAAAAGTGGCTTAATCAGCAGACACTAATTAGTCCATTGCTTCTGCATAATCTCACTGTTTCTAACAGTGTCCATAATTCTACGATAATCCTTAATCACAGCCTTTGAACCACGTTTCTCCGTTGTTGCGTTCAATGCAGCCCTTAATGCATTAGACTCTATGTTTGAAAATTGCAGCTTAGTTAACATGTATATATCGTAATAATCTCTCGGTCTTGTATTCTGGTCACCTCTGGATATCACTGTTTCCAGTTTCTCCGCCATTATTGTTTCCAAGTTATAGGCAAGCACCGAAATACTCCTGTCTTCCAAAAGAAGTTTGAACTGATATTCAATTTCCTTTGGAGTTATCTTATCCCCTGTGGTAATATCCAGTTTCAAGGGAACTGCCATAGGCTGATAATTTGCAGATAATGAAATTCGATAGCCATTATATTCATCACCCTCACGAATTTCTCCAATACTACGAAAAATAAATGTCACATCGTCATTTAATTCTATTTTACAAATTTCTTCAAACATTTCCCGAACAGTCTGTTCATTTACAGGTATGCCTTTTATTGTTGCGTCCATATCCATAGTTGCTCTAATGTCAAGACCAACCATTGCTGCAATCAAAAACCCGCCTTTCAAAATAAAATTCTGCTTATACTCTGAAACAGATATTCGTTCCAATAACCTCTCCAACATGAAATTCTGCATTACAAGCTGTGCTGATATATGCTTTTCTTTTGCAAGATTTTTAATAATTGCCTTTAGCTGCATTGCATTCTTCATAATAGCACCTCCAGATATGATCTGAGTCTTTTCTCGACCTTTAAAATTTTTGCGTACTCTGATAAGAGCGGAATATTCTTATCAGACCTAATTATATAGCCTTTAAACGCTTCCGTCACTACCTGAATATCCACATGGTTGCGAGGTCTCAATATATCACAAAGAGTCCGCTCCACACTGTAAGCTTTTACGATATTTCCTGCCGGAGTAGATACTTCTGCTATTCCCAAATCATATAATTCTTTTTTACACTGCATACATCGAATGTCCTCTCCTTTTGGTTTCATCAAATTATAATTCATCGGAAAAGTCATATGGTAATTATTCGGAGTTCTATCTGTTAAATCCCATAGAAACAATGCTGTTTCATGGGAATAAATTCCTCTCTTAAACCGATTTTGCAAGTTGAATATCTCATCAGCCCAAATTTCCGGCAAAATATAAACACCTCTGTCGGATTTCTCAATCCTGCCTTTATCAACAAGATATTTGATATTTCCGCGCGAAAACCCTGCCGCAACCACCATTGCAGTAGTAACTGTACCATTATTCTTTTTTGCCATCTCAATAATTTCTTCAATTGCTCCCACAATGATCATCTGCTTTCTATTGACTTTTGTGCTTACTATTTTATTCTTATATAGCACAAAAGTCAATGATATTTTAACAAGAATTAGTTTGTATTCAGGCAAATTTTGCTATACAATATTATGAAAAAGGGAACCGAGAGGGATACAAAATGGGATTTTTTGACCGTTTCAAAAACAAATCGCATAGCACACCTGCCACAGAGTACCCGCAGCCCGCTGAGGCGGATACGATGTGCCTGTTACTTATGGACAGGGTAATGGAGGACGCTGCACAGGCGAGGGCTGCTTTGGAATATGCTTTTGGCTCCGGCGCTGTGGTGAGGACAGACCGAGACGCACAGCTAACCCATATGGTGGCGAAGCTGGAGGATACGGAATTTTGGTGCTCCTATATGCCATTTCCGGTGCCGCCGGAGGAGATGCGGATTCCCGATACTCCCCAGTACAGTCTGTTTGACGGGGAGGAATTTCAAGCGTTGTGCGGCAGCAGCTCCTTCTGGATCGTTGCGCAGAAGGGCGGCGCACAGTCCTTGGACCAAAAACGCCGGATATGCCGACTAATCACAAGGCTGACAGGCGCGCTGTTGGAGTTGGAGGGCGCCATCGGCGTCTATGTAAGCGGCACCGAGCTGCTTATCAGTCGGCGCATCTATCTGCAGCATGTGGACATTTTGGAGAAGAATGCGGAAGACCCCGCTTATTTTCCCGCACCCCTGTGGATTGCCATGAAACAAGGGCAAAAGGGAGATAAGCTTTTAATGGGAACTTGGGGGCTGCGACAGTTTGGCTTTCAGGAATTGTGGTTTCTTGACCCCGTATCCCATTGGTCTGAAATTCATGAAAAGCTGTATATGATGTCCATTTTCCAGATTACAGGAAAAGAGCTGTATCAGGACGGGGACAACATCGCGTTCACCCCGGGGAATATTACTGTGTTTAAGGAGATAAACGGCGCGCTGTTTCTTGTAGGGGGGAATGTTTGAGAGTTGCAGGCTACTGTTCTTTTTAATTCGGACACTGATTCGGACATTAATTCGGACATTTCTGTGTCCAAATTGGTACTTTCATTTTAAAGCCTCACTTAAAGCCTCATTTTAAAGCTTCATATGAGGCTTTAAGTGAGGCTTTATTTCTAGGGGTTGTTCTCTCGTCAATATTTATAGGCGTGATTTAGACATTTTTTCTGACATTTCAATGTTTAAAGCATCATTCGGAATTTTATCACTCACCAGATATTCTCCAAATTCCTTTTTTATATTCAATTTTTATATGATAAGTTTAAAATTAAAAACTGTAGAATAGACTAAAAAAATGAGATTGTAGATATTCAAAAAATTGATTTAAGAAGATTTTTATATATTAGATATGACATAATCGTAATAATATAAGCGAAAAAAATTTTTATTGCTTTTTCTAATAACTATGATAGAATGATTTATAATAGATGTTTTATAAATCTCAAATAATTTAACAAGGAGGAATGGGATAATGGCATATAAAGTAGTTATGACTTTCCCTGATGGTGAAGTTATTGATTCTTACAAAGAAGATGGAGATGACGGCATTTTTGACACAGAACAGGAAGCAGAAGATTATTATACTGAATGGATAAGCAATTATAGTACAGGCGGCGAGGTTCTTCATCTTTCAAACCCTGGAGATTATCCTATTGATGAAAACGAGGAAGACCCAGATTACGAAATAGTCGAAATTTGATAGCATATCCAATTTCTAAAAATATTATAATTTATCAAAAAAGACCTTAAACAAGGTCTTTTTTATTGTGCAAAATCAGAAAACATATTTTTAAGATCATACTTTACAAAACCTTATCTTATAAGTTTTTAAAACCTCTAAAAACAGCAAAATTCAATATTTTTAGGTTAAAAAATGAGACTTTTTCCTTGTAAAAGTGTTGCAAACCTTATAAACAGGGCATTTACAGCATCAACTGATTATTGGATATTATAATTCTCTCCGACCCAGATATCTGCTACTACTTCATCTGCAATCAACACCATATAATTCATTATTCATTCTTTCCCTGATAATCTGGAATGCCTCATCTACTGTATGAGTCCTGCCTGCTTCCATATCATCAATTCCTTTGTCAAGGTAAGAAAATAGAGCTTCTATTGCAAAAGTAATGTCATTCATTTTCCATAGCCCTCAATTCTTCCATAGTTTTATGAACACCCTCGCCCCTCGCCAATCTTTCCACACGTCTATCTATCTCAGCCATATATTCAGCATTATGTTTCGCTTTTTCCAACTTTTTATTCCCAACCTTATTCCCAACTTTATTCCCAACCTTTATCAATTTTTTAACGACCTCCCTTTCATCTACTCCAACTCAACCATATCCGGATTTGTTTTATAAAACGCCGCCCTTGAAACCTTACTTTTCTCCAAGTATCCCTGCTTTTCAAGATTATCAAGAACCTGCTTTCTAAAGTACGTCGAATCACTGATACCCAAATATTCCGCTATCTCTGAAGCCTTGCGAGCCCTAAAATAACAAAATGACAATGTTTTGCCGTCGAATTCCGTTCCTCCCGAGATTGGCGCAAAATTAAGGACAGGCGTCGTTTCGTCTTCAACGCCGTTATCATAGGTCAAATCAGGGAGCACTAATGTAAAGTGGTCAGATGTCGAATAAATATATGGCTTGTGCGCCTCGTCCGCAGATGCGTATTCCTCCATAATCTTATCAAATCCCGTACCTGCCGCCTCCATTACATTACAGGCGACCAGAACACCCGTGATCAGCTCATTTCTTCTCTTGGAGATTACATTGGATAAATCATATGTTTTCCCCAGCTTCTCACCCCTGTAAAATCCTCCCGGCGAGGAAATTTCCAATCGGTCTTTAAAGATATCCACTTGAATCTGCGTTCCGTCTAAATAATAGTCCCGATGAGCGACCGCATTTATCACGCCTTCAAACAAAGCCCTAGCCGGATACGAATCTATATTGATTCGCGCGTCGTCAAGCTTTATTATGGAGTGATTCATTCTTTGATTCACAAATTCCATGATGTAATTGATAGTTGACGTGATATTTCCATGAAAGCGATTGATAGTGACAATCCTTTCGCTTCCCTTATTAAATCCGGAGAATACCGAACATTGCACTTCTGTTTTCTTCCCCATATAATCATCTAAAAAAAGTACCGCGCCATTTAACAGATAGCCTTCCTCATTCACAAACCCCAAGGACTGCAAAGCCTTTTCCTTCAATGCTTCTCCATCATTATGCCTCTCATAAAATTCACGAAGGTCAGACAGCTTTTCCGAATCATACTTTATGTCAGATAGCAAAATATCATACTGGGTATTTTTGCTTTTCACGCTCATATCGATTATTTCTTCATAAGTCGCACCGTTTGTAAATCCATCTCGTCTCATAAAGATAGACGGGATATTTTTATATTTTAGGATCACAGGTTTTACTGCGGATTCTTCCACGCTTACCCTTATTACAAAGCGTTCCTTTCCATTGATCTCATACCTGATAAAAGAAATCTTCATCGAAGGTCTGGGGGTCAAATGCTCATTCACCTGATTGTTGAAATAATTCCTTTCATTGTCGGCAGCTCTCCGCTCAAAGCCAATCAATTTGTTAGTCTTGTCCTCCACCCCAATATAAAAATCTCCGCCGGAGGCATTGGCAAAGCCCGCAATGCTTTTGAGCCACCCGACGACATCTTCACGATTTAGAACTGCCTTACTTTCAAACTTATCGCTTTCCAACTGTATATCTTCGACAATTTCCTCTAAATACATAGCTAATCACCCCGTTTTTTGAATTACTTCAATAATACTTCAAAGTCACTTCAAAGTCAACTTCAAAGTCACTTCAAACAAACTTCAACATATCTTGAAGTATTCCCTATCCGGCGATTAATACTCATGCATTTTACTTATACTTCACCCCTTCGCCATCTCCTCCCTGCGATACTGCAGGGTATATAGCTTATAATACTTGCCCTTCCTCTCCAACAGCTCATGGTGGCTGCCCTGCTCCACGATTTTGCCGTGGGACAGAACGATGATATTGTCCGCATGTTGAATGGTGGACAGGCGGTGGGCGACGATCAGCATCGTGCCGATATTCTGCATTTTCTCCAAGGAATCCTGAATCAACACCTCCGTCTCCGTGTCGATATTGGCGGTAGCCTCGTCCAGTATCATCACCGCGGGCTTGTGGACAATGGTGCGCGCGAAGGAGAGAAGCTGTCTCTGCCCCGCGGAGAAATTATTGCCCCGCTCCCGCACTACCTCGTCCAGTCCGTTCTCTAATTTATCAATAAAATGATTGGCGTTCACATAGCGGCACGCCTCCAAGACCTCCTCGTCGGGTATGCCCTCCTCCCGAAGCAGGATATTGCTGCGAATCGTGCCTGAGAACAGGAACACGTCCTGCAGCATCTGCCCGAAATGCCGTCTCAGGGAAGCGATTTTAATCTTACGGATATCCATTCCGTCTATGAGAATCTCGCCCTTTTGAAACTCATAATTCCTACAAATCAGGGAGAGTATTGTAGTCTTGCCTGAACCCGTGGAGCCCACGAAGGCGACGGTATCCTTGGCATTCACATGGAAGGACACGCCCTTGAGCACCCACTCGTCGGGCACATAGGCAAACCACACGTCCCGAAATTCTATCTCACCCTTCACCTCGCCCAGCTCCACGGCGTCCTGCGCGTCCTGCAGCGTCGGCTCGATATCTAAGATAGTGAACACCTTCTCGGCGGAAGCGAATGCCGACTGCAGCCAGTTAAACTGCTCCGCCAGACTTTGAATCGGTGTGAAGAATTTCGAGATATACATGTAGAAAGAGACCAAGGTGCTTGCGGTGATCACCTGACCAAACACCACCGTCTGCTCCAGATATCCCCTGCCGCCCAGATACAACAGGCACAGCACGGAACAAATATACAGCATATACACCAACGGTCGGAAAATGCCGAACACGAAGATCTGCTCCCGCTTTGCCCTGCCCAGAGCATTGCTCCTGTTGCGGAAGTCCTCCATCTTCGCCTCCTCGCGGTTAAATATCTGGGTGACCTTGATGCCTGAGAGATTCTCGGACAGATAGGTGTTGATGTCCGTGGTGCAGTCCTTCACCTTCCGATATGCCCGTCTGGAGAATTTGCGGAAGATCACGGTAAACAGGACGATAAAAGGCACAAAGCACAGCACCATCAGCGTCAGCTCATAGTTAAGGCAGAGCATCGCCACCAGTACCCCCGTGATCACGAACACATTTTTCACCAGATTGACCAACAGATTGGTAAACATCATGGAGATTGCATTGGTGTCGTTCGTGACCCGAGTCACCAGCTTTCCTACGGGAATCGCATTGAGCTGCTCGTGAGAGAGG
This sequence comes from Muribaculum sp., assembly GCA_023663505.1. Lineage (GTDB taxonomy): Bacteria > Bacillota > Clostridia > Lachnospirales > Lachnospiraceae > Acetatifactor. Next base: position 25,381 of record JAMPHH010000032.1, on the reverse strand, counting down.
CTCTCGATATGGACGAACAAATCCTCCCTCATCACAGAGATGATTCTCTGTCCCGTCTTCTGCAGCACGACCGCCTGCACATAGGTACAGACCATAGACACCACAAGGATAACGGCATAAAACGCCACGGCAGTATAGACCTGCCGCATCTGAAATTCCCCCACGATAAGCTGTTGAATCCACCCCACGATCAGCGGGGAGATAATATCATAGGCGATAGAAAACAGCATGACAACGCTCACCAGTACAAACTGTTTCCAAAAGGGCTTTGCATAGACCATCAGACGTCTCACAATCTCCCCGTCCTCCATCTGACGCTCAAACCCCATGGTCTGCCCCTTATCCTTCACCATCGCGTAAGCCACGCCAAGGACGATAGAAAATACCCCTATGATCGCCCCTGCCAACAAAAGCGGATAATACTCATGCATACTAATTCTCCATTCCTGCGCTGCCCAAGCTTCAACTATGTTGAAGCTGCGCATAAAGCAACTTTGTGTCAAGCCATTTTTGACTTTGCAGCGCGCAGACACAAATTGCCGGTTGAAAAATTTATTCTTCAACCTATTCCCCTACTTCATCTTCCAACCGCTGCAGCTCCACCATTCTTCGGTAGTCCTCGCAGCGCTCGCACAATTCCTCATGGGAGCCCACAGCCATAACCTGTCCGTCCTCTATATAGACAATCTTATCCATTCTCTCCACCGTGGAAATCCTATGGGCGATCAGGATCGTAGTCTTATCCTCCCGCTCCCTGCGCAGATTGTCCAAGATCACCCTCTCCGTCCGTGTGTCCACAGCCGATACCGAATCGTCCAAGATCAGAATCGGAGCGTCCTTCAAAAGCGCCCTCGCGATAGAGATGCGCTGCTTCTGACCTCCCGAGACGGTGACGCCCCGCTCTCCCAGAATCGTCCGATAGCCTCTCGAAAAGTCCGCGATATCCTCATGCACGTCCGAGAGTCTCGCCGCCCGCTCCACCAACGCGTCGTCCGCATCGTCCACTGCAAAGGAGATATTGTTGGCGATCGTGTCCGAGAATAAGAAATTATCCTGCGGCACATAGGAACAGCCCTCCCGCACGGAATGAATCGAGACGGTATTTACGTCATGCCCGTCTATGAACAAAGTCCCGTCAGGCACGTTGTAGGTGCGCAGAATCAAATCCACCAAGATCGTCTTGCCTGAGCCCGTCTTACCCACTACGCCCACGCACTCTCCTGCCCGAATCGTAAAGGAGACGTCGCGCAGAGCGTCAAACTCCCCGTCCGGATACCGAAAGGACAAATGACGAAATTCTATCTCCCCTCGGATACCTGACAACTCTGTCACATTCTCCCGATCCTTCACGGTAATCTCCGCGTCCAACAGCTCGCTGACGCGGTTCAGGGACGCCTTGCCCCTAGAGGTCTTCTCAATCAGCATGGCAATCGCCATGACAGGCCACACGATAGAGGTGAAGTACACAATATACTCCACAAGCTGCCCTGCATTAAAGCTTCCCTGATAGACCAGATATCCCCCATAGCCTAAAATGACACAAATTACAGATTCCACCAACAGCGTAATCAGGATATTGAGCAGGGTGGAAATCCTCGTATACTCCACATTGGCGTCCTCGTTCTCTACATTGAGCCTGCGAAATTCCTTCAGCTCCAAGAGCTCCTTCACGAATGCCTTCACCACGGCGATGCCCGAGAAATTTTCCTGTGAGAAATCCGACAGATCGGAAAATGCCTGCTGCCGTATCTCCCATTTACTTGTCATGGACCTGCCCACAATCGTGCCGATCACCAAGAGCAGGGCGAGCGGAAGCAGCGCAAAGCCCGTGAGCATTCTGTCCATGCTCCACATTTTATAAAACGCCAAGAGCCCCAAGAACAGCGCGTCGCAAAACATCAACACCCCGTCCCCGAAGCACTCTTGTATCGTGTCCAGATCATTGGTAAAAAGGCTCATCAGATTCCCCACCTTGTTCACCTGAAAATAATCTCTGGACAAATTCTTGCAGTGATCAAACATTCTGTTTCGCAAGTCCGTCTCCACACGAATCGCCGCGCCATAAAAGCAGACCCGCCAAAGGAAGCGCCCGACCACCATGACGACAATGATATACACCGTGGTCAGGCACACCTCGTCCAACAGCACGTCCATGGTAAACGCAACCTCCCGCCCGTCTATCTCCACAAGCCCCCCGTTCATGCCATTGACCACGATACGATACAGCTCAGGCAATAGCAGTTGAAAATAGTCCACCAAGATCAGGGCGGCAATCCCCAACAGCAGAATCCCCCCATATTTTACATAATAGCGATTAATGTGTTTCCCGAAAATCAAAACGATACCCTCCCAATAGGTCAATACCGTTACATTATACACCCTCCCTCCTCAGCCTGCAATCTCAGAGAATTTTTATTTTATTACAATTGTAACAAATACATTTGCGGCTGTCCTATCAGTGTCTGTGATGACTAACCCATTTGTAACAGTTCAGCCATAGAATGATTTGTTAGTTGAGCACATTCACTTCGTACAGGTATCAAGGTGGGAGATGACTGGGAGTGTTTTGCGGACTTCGGCGGAGGTTGGAGCGTTTTCTTATAGTGCGCCCAAAGCCTAGGGTGAAATGCGCACGGATGCGCATTTCAGGCTCTACGGTGCATGGATGCACCTTAGAGCCGACCCGCAAATTGCAATATCCAACCCCGCACTATTAGAAAACACCCAACCGCAGCCAGTCCGCAAAACACTCCCAGTCATCTCCCGCCGCCCCTCCGCACTATGATTTGAAGGCTTAACTGTTACTTACAATTCGTTAATCGCCTCCGTGACCGCCATATTCCGTATGCGCTTCGCAGGGGCATACACTGCCGCCAGAACCGATAGCGATACAAGCAGCACAATCAACACTGCCTCCTTGAGCGGAGCTGTCCAAAGATTCCCAAAATACGACGTGATCATCGTGGAAAACAGATATTTATGAATCGGGATTCCAATGACGCAGCCCGCCGCCAAGCCCGAAACAGCATATGTGACACCCTCAGCCGCAATCATTTTAATCACCTGCCGCTCGCCCATGCCGACCGCACGCATTGCCCCATATTGCCGTATTTTGGCGGCAACGCTCATAGACATACTGTTTACGATATTCAGGACGGTGATAATAGCAATCACTGCCAAAAATCCATAAACGCAGGCGCTAAAGCCCAAATAAACATTCGCCACCTCACGATTGCTCACGCGTCTGTCGGAAAAGACATACCCCTCTCCTGCAAGCTCCCGAATCATATTGACGTCCGAATCCGTAGCCGCCCTGCCCAAACGGATATCCACTACCGCATAATCCTCTATCCCCGTAAGCCCCATAAAGGTCTCCTCCGAGCAAATGACAGAAGGGGTATTGTCGCTGCCAAAGGGAGAATCTCCCAAGATACCCACAACCTTAAGCGTCCCCTGAGCCAGTTCAAGCTCGTCCCCCACAGCCAACGTGTTGCTCTGGTCTGCAACCACAAGCACCTGATTTACATTTTGCAATACCGCGTCCGCACTCCCCTCGATCAATTCCTTCTTCGCCCACGCCGAGAGGTATTCCTCGTCCGTGATCAAATCAATACTTGCCTGCCTCCCCTCGTATGTCGCGGGAATATTTTGATACATTCTCGCAAACACCTGCTCGACATACTTTTGCTCTCTGATATGCCCGACCAGTGCGGAAGCTATCGAGCAGGAGCGGTCTGCACTGGCGACGGAGACGTCGGGCGCATAGGGCTTCAACGGATTCAAAGCATAGTATACCCAGTTGATCAAGACGGAGAAGCTTAGCAGCAGGACAATACTTAGGGCAAACGACCCCGTCATCAGCGCCAGATTCTTTTTTGCCGACAATGCATGATGGACGCCGAGTGCCGTCTCAATCCTCAGGAATCGAAGCCTCCCCACGCGATGCGTTCCCTCCAAGCCCCTGACGCTTCCCGATACCGCCGCCATCGGAGATACACAAGCCGCCCTCTTAGCAGGAGCCTGTGCCGCAATCAGCACGGTCATGATTCCCACCAAAGCCCCGCTGACAATCCCTATCACGCTCACCCCGAATAGAGGAAGCGGATTGAACTCGCTGCTTACATATAACCGAAGGATTGCACATAATCCCCATGTTGCGACGACTCCCATAGCACAGCCCGCGGGAACCGCGATTTTACACCATTGAAGGGATTCAAGTCTCACAAGGCGTATAATCTGCCCCTTGCCCGCGCCGATACAGCGCAGCATTCCAAAAAACTGTGTGCGCTCGGCAACATTGCTGTTCAGGCTTCCCGCTATCATGAAAATGCCCGCCATCAGAATCAATACCGCCAATACCAACGCCACAAAATACAGCCCCACAATATAGGAATTGTCGCCGAAGCCCATCGCCATCAGAAGGTTTAAATTCTCCGCAAGCTGCTCCTCGGTCAAATGATATTGCGTCCTTATCTCCTCAATCGCCCTCCGATAATTCAGATGCTCCTTTAATCGGATATAATAACTCGCAGGCGGCGGCGTAACGCCCTCCCGCTCACAAAATTCATAAAAAGCTTCCCGATTCATAATGATAAGAGCCGCGTCATACTTTGCGGCGTCCGCCTGCTCGATATTGTGAAATCCGCAGACCGTATAAGTGACAGCCCCCGTAGGAGTGTCCACCGTGACCGTGTCCCCGAGCGCTGTGCCAAACACAGTCTTGGCATGGTCTGACAGCATTATTTCTTGGCTGCTTTCAGGGAAACTCCCCTCTGTGCGATTCTCATAGATATCGGCTACGGACTCCTCCATCATGCACAAGACCGCGCTCTGACCATTGCAATAATATCCCTCGTTTAAGCCGCCGTTTAGCTGATTGTACCACATTGTCCGGACAACATTTTTCTGCGCTCCGATTGCTTGGGCGATATCCTCCTCCACACCGTTTAACATGATATGCCAGTTCCCGTTTTTGTCTATCGCGCGATTTGTCTCCATGCGAACCGCCATATCCGCCATGCTGAATACTGCGGTCACAAGAAAGACGGCAAACACAATACATAAAAGTGTCATACGATTCTGCCGCCTGCGCACCTTGGCGGAGATTGGAACCAAACTCAGATAGCTTTTCATTCCCTACACCTCCCCAAATCAGTCAGGCAGCCGTCCGACACCTGTAACACACGGTCTACCGCCTGCGTGATGCTTCGGTTGTGCGTAATCATGATGACAGTCTGCTCATACTTTTTGGACGCCTCCTTTAACAGGGCAATGACCTCGCTGCTATTCTGCGTGTCCAGATTGCCCGTGGGCTCGTCGGCAAGTATCAGGGACGGTCTTGTAATCAGCGCGCGTCCGATCGCGACCCTCTGCTGCTGACCGCCCGATAGCTGACTGGGGAGGTGTCCCCGTCTTTCTTTGAGATTTAACACCGAGAGCAGTTCCTCCAGATACCTCATGTTCGGCTTTTGATAATCGAGAAGCAGCGGAAAAATAATATTCTGCTCCACGGTCAATTCCGGAATCAGATTAAACGCCTGAAAGATAAAACCGATATTACGGCGTCGGAAAACGGTAAGCGCGCGCTCCTTCATGGCAAAGGTATCCTTACCGTCAATAAACACCTTGCCAGATGTTGGCGTATCCAACGCCCCAAGCATGTTGAGGAGCGTACTCTTGCCCGAGCCCGACTCCCCGACCACCGCCACAAACTCGCCCTTCGGAACGGTAAAGCTAACCTCCCTCAGCGCGCGTACCGCCGTCTCTCCAAAGCCGTAGGTTTTAGAGATTGAGTTCACTTCTAACAAATCCATATGATAAGCACCTCTTTCCTTTGTGATTGACATATTGAAAGGGTAGCATACAAATCCTACAACGATATTACTGCAATCCTACAATTTTGTAGGAATCCGGATTGGCTCTCGTTCTAAAATTAATTACAAAGGAAGTCCCTACGCCTAACATGCTGTCAACCTCAATCGTGCCGTCATGCGCTTCAATAACCGCCTTTGCAATAGGCAGCCCAAGTCCGACCCCCTGCATGTCCTTTGAATACCTGCTTCGGTAAAAACGCTTAAAAATATGGTGGATATCCTCCTGATGAATCCCGCTTCCGTTGTCCTTTATATTGATTTGGGTAATAGACCCGAATTGCTTCCACTCCACAATGACGCTGTCCCCTTCCTTCATGTGGTCGAGCGCATTCTTTATGATGTTGCCGAACGCTTCTGTCAGCCAGTCCCTGTCGCACAGCAATTCCATATCCTCCGCGCCGGACAATATGAGCTCCTTCTCCTCCTGCCTTGCCCGATACGCAAAATGCAGCGCGAGGTCATTCATCATATCCGCGATATTTTCAGGGGCTTTCTGCATGAGCATTGTCCCTGCATCTAATTTGGTGATTTTCAAAAGCTTCTGCACAAGCGCGTCGGTTCGGTCAAGCTCCTGCTCGGACAGGCTGACAAACTCCTTGATTTGCGGCAGTCCCTCCGCTTCGCTTTGCAGCAGCCCATTATAGATATTCAAGGCGGCAAGAGGCGTCTTGAGCTGATGAGAAATGTCAGAAATGGTATTTTTCAAAAATTCCTTGGAACGGTTTTCATTTGTCGCATGGGCATTTAATACGGTGGCAAGCGTGTTGATTGAGTGAAAAAGCTTGTACAGCTCCCCCTCCTCGTCACAATCAATCCGCGCGTCTGTATCTCCTGCAAGAAAGTCATCGATTGTAGTTACGGCGGATTCTATCATTTGATTCTGCCTGTAAAAGTAGCCAAAACAGATTAGCAGCACAAGACAGACCATGACCCCAAAAACAATCAACAGCCCTATGGAAAGCTCCTGATACCTTGCTCCAACCATAAGCTGCGATACCAACCAAAATACCGCCATGCAGAGAGAAATGGCGCAGAAAAATAGCTTCGTGTCTTTATTTGCAAATATTTTCATAGCACACCTCGACATATGATTTTTTTGTGCAGCGGTTCAACCATACGACTAAACCGTTACCCATTTGTAGCCCATATTCCTCACGGTGATGAGCATCTGCGGTTCGCCGGGATTATCCTCGACCTTGATGCGCAGCCTGCGTATATAGACTGTCAGTGTGCTATTGTCAATGTAATTGCCCTCACTGTCCCAAAGCTTATCCAGAATGCGTTCCTTCGTGAGCACAATATTCGGATTGCTCATGAACAGGCAGAGCAGCTTGTACTCGGCGGCTGTCAGCTCCAAGAGCTCCCCGTTCTTATACACTTGTCCTTGAAGCAGGAGCACCTTAAGCCCGTTGGAGGAAAGCTCCGTGTCAGCCGCGCCAAAATCCTTCGCCCGCCGAAGCAGCGCGTTGATGCGCGACATCAGCACCCCTAGCTTGAAGGGCTTGGTAATGTAATCGTCCCCGCCCATGTCAAGCCCCATGATGATGCTAATCTCCTCGTCCGAGGCTGTCAGGAATATTATGGGCACCTTAGACGACTGTCGGACTTTTTTGCAAAGTTCAAAGCCCAAACCGTCAGGAAGTGTCACGTCCAGAATCAACAGGTCATATTTTCCGTCTGCCCAAACACTGTCCGCCTCCCTCAAGGTTCGGACAACCTCCAACTCATACCCCTCCTTGCGCAACGCAAAGGATAATCCGTTTATCAGACTCAAATCGTCCTCCAACAGCAAAATTCTACTCATGCTCAAGCTACCTCCGTTTTATGTCGGATATGCCGCTCCCGCAAAGCTTCTCCTGCCGGATATTATATGCTCTTGAGAAGGGATAAGTCAATCGTTTCCAAAGTGTTATGCAGAGTAACCGTTCAGCCCTCGCATTCATAAAAGCGTCGGCGGCGTTATGCAAACTCCCGCATGATGTCCCTCACATGCTCCAATCCCTTCGCCCTGTATGCATTGGTGCCGCAGAACAGCAGGGCGTCGTCCAGTTTGCCCACTGCCGCGTTGGTCAATGCGTCCGTGATGCAATAGGGCGTCTCCGCGGGCTTACATGTGCTGACACAGAGGTGACATTTGCCGTGAGGGATCTGTCCCTCCTTCGCCCTCGCCAGAAAAGCGTTGCGGATAGCGCGCCCGGGCATACCCACGGGGCTTTTCACCAGACAAATATCGGACTCCTCGGCATCAATGTATGCCTGCTTATATGCGTCGCATGCGTCACATTCATAAGTGGTCACAAACCTCGTTGCCATCTGTACCCCGTCCGCTCCCAGTGCGACCATATGCTCCGCGTCCTCTCTGGTGTAAATCCCGCCTGCAGCCACGACGGGGATCTCTGCGTTTCTCTCCTTCGCACATGTCCTTACAAAATCTATGATTCCCTTTATTTCCTCGTCATAATCCAACGCGCCTGAAAGATACTGCTCAAGCTGCTCAAGCGTGAAGCCCAGATGCCCGCCCGCCTTGGGTCCCTCGATCACCACCAGATCAGGCACCCTGTCGAATTTTTTCAACCAATATTTAAAAATCACCTGCGCGGACTTCACACTCGACACGATAGGCGCAATCTTCGTATCGCTCTCCCCCACCAACATAGGCAGGTTCATGGGCAGCCCCGCTCCGGAAATAATCAAGTCCGCCCCCGCATCTACCGCAGCCTTCACATAATCCTCATAATTGCGCGTCGCCACCATAATATTCACGCCGACAATCCCACCCTTCGCCAGTTCCCTAGCCTTGGCAATCTCCGTCGCGATCGCCTTCAGATTTGTCCCGATAGGGTCAGCGTCAAACCCCGCCTCACGAAATCCAATCTGCGCGGTAGAAATAATACCGATACCACCCTCCGCCGCCACCGCCCCTGCCAGTCTGTGCAAGCTGATACCGACCCCCATACCGCCCTGTATCACAGGAATAGCCGCCTCCAATGCCCCTATTCTCAATGCCTTCATACGTTTTCCCTCCAAGCTATATTTTATTTTGTCTAAATCACACTATTCTTAGATTATTGGCATTTCGTTTTAACTTCAAATAATTTTAACTTAAAACTTTGATATTCAAAGCATATCACTTGTACGACGATTTGTCAACATAAGAATACATACTGCAACACTGATGCACACAAAATGAGTGTTCAACTCATTTTGGCGCCTGCAAGCCTCACAAAATTGCATAGAAACGCAATTTTGACTTCGCAATGCTGTATGGCCGAACTGTTACAGTCCCACCATAAATTAATTTACAAGCCGTACAAATCGCACCGACACCAAGGCGGGAGGAGACTGGGCGGGTTTTGCGGGCTTCGGCGAAGGTTGGAGCGTTTTCTTATAGTGCGCCCAAAACCTAGGGTGAAATGCGCACGGATGCGCATTTCAGGCTTTACGGCGCATGGATGCGCCTTAAAGCCGACCCGCAAGCCGCAATCCCCCTCCCCCGCACTATTAGAAAACCCCCAACCGCAGCCCGCCCGCAAAACCCGCCCAGTCTCCTCCCGCCGCCCCGTGCGATTTTGTAAATTTTAGCACTAAACCTCTAACCCGCAGCGAATACTATCCCGACAAATTGAACATAATACCCCCTATAACACAAATTAGGAGGTGCAATATGAGCAACATTTCAGAGCTTGACTTACAGAATCTCCGCCACCTGATCGGCGGATTCGACACCACACACTGCAAGATGCAGGCGTATGCGCAGGAGACACAGGACACGGAAATCAAGCAGTTCTTTGAGAAGGGCGCCAAGTCCGCCATGCAAAACAAGGAGCAGCTAATGAAATTCTTAAGTTAACAGAAAGGTGGATATTGAAATGCAGGAAAAGATAATGGTAGCAGATACCTTGAACGGCATCAATGGCGAGCTGACACACTACGCAAGCATGATCGCCCAGTCCGAGAACAAGGAATTAAAGAACACACTCAAGCAAATGAGAAATGCCTGTGAGCAGTCTCAGGAGGAGCTGTATCAGATCGCAAGGGCAAAGTCCTACTATGTGCCCGCCGCAAAAGCAACCGACGAGGAAGTAGCGCATGTGAGAGGGCTGTTCACCCAAAGCACTATCTAAACTCCCACCCAACCTCCATGCCTCACAAGGAGAATGCTTTGTCACATCGAAAGGGACGTCTGAGACGTCTCTTTTTTTGTAAAAAATCACCACATTTCCCCCGCTATTTTATGAAAAAGTATGACTGGTGGAACACCGCACAATATGCTAAAATTATATACTAGATGCACTTGTTGATAACGGTTTAGCCATAGAATGCTTTACAAGCCGTGCGTCGGATGCGAGGCAGACGCTTTTATGAATGCGAAGACTAAACGGTTACATTGGTTGATGTTTCACATCACATATGAACTACAAAGGAGAGTGAAAAAATGTATCGTAAAAAATCAAAAATACTAGCGGTCCTTTTGGCTGCTTCCCTGTTGTTTCCATCAAACGGGATTACTGCGATGGCAGGGCAGGACTTCACAGAGCCTACAAGCATTGAAGCTGTGAGCTCCTCTGAATGGATATCTGCGGGAGATGCCGCCACGGGGCTCTCCGCACAGGAATCCGACAGCGATATCCTTGCAGAGGCAGCATCCCAGACATCCGACGGTAATGATCCCGCAGCGACCCCTTCTCAGCTTCCCGAGGGCGATGCGTCCGCAGAGACCTCTTCTCAGGTTTCCGAGGGTGATGCCTCTACGGACGGAGTCTCGTCTGAGCTTACAGATGGTACGGAGGCTGCCAAAAATATACAGGAAACCTCTTTATTTCCCGGGCTTCCCGAGGGCTATGTTTTCTCACAGGAAGAATTAAACTCCAAGAGAATCCTCTCGGAGCATGCAGAAGACTTCTCGTTCTATATAGAGGAGGATAACACGGAGCTTTACGTCAAGGGTGAGTTGGTATTTTTGGCTGACAGCGAGGAAGAAGCACAAATGATAGCTGACGCATTTGGCAGCGAATTAGTCAGCTTTGAATGGGGAGTGGCTGTCATCCGCTTAAGTGAGGATCGAACCGTGGCACAAGCCTGCCTCGCCGCCGCGGACAGCAAAACCCTGCTTCCTGCCGTATGGCCTAATTACTACAAGGAGCTCTACATCAATCACAATGACCCTGCCCTGAAGGACACGAATACAGACTATCAATGGCAGCATGAATTTGTCGGTGATTATTATGCATGGGACGCAGGCTACAAGGGGCAGGGCGTCAAGATCGGCATTTTGGACACCGGAATCCTAGCCTCCCACATAGAATTCCAAGGCAGAATCGCTAATGCGGCGGACTCGGACGTGCAGGGACACGGAACGCATGTAGCCGGCATTGCTGCTGCCAATCTGGATAATAGCTCCGGCGGCGCGGGAATCGCCCCCGAAGCATCACTCTACATATACGCTATCGGCGATAAAAACGGCTCGATTACCATGGCAAATGAACAGAGAGGTATTGAACAGGCGATTGCCGCAGGTGTGGATGTGATCAATATGAGCTTTGGCAACCATCACTATACGGAATTGGAAGATAATGCCATACAGAAAGCATATAAATCCGGGATAGCGGTTTTTGCAGCAGCCGGGAATGACTCCTCCAACACCCGGTGTTATCCTGCGTCCTACAATAATGTTTGTTCCATTGCCTCCCTACAGCAGGATGGCAGGAAATCCTCCTTTTCCAATTACAATGACGCTGTGGACTTGGCTTTCCCCGGCTCGGATATTTATTCCACCAGTCGAAACGGTAATGAGCAATATGAGTATAAGGATGGCACCAGTATGGCTTGCCCTGTTGCGGTAGGCACCGCAGCCGTGATCCTCTCCGGCTCGGACAAGTTAAGCTCCCTAAAGGGCAAAACGGGTTCTGTGCGAGTAGACGCTTTATTTAAAATAATGAAGCAAAATGTAAATAAATGTTCCTCCAAAGGCACCGGCGCAGGAACTACATATTTGCCCAAAGTATTTAAATTAAATACAAATTCCACATCCAGCGCTCCTGCGGCGCCGGCCTTTAGCATCCCTAATAAAAAGAGCTTTGACACGCCAACTGCCCAACTGCAGATTACAGGCGCTTCCTATGGAGTAAATATCTATTACAGCACAAACGGGAAAGCACCCACCTACAAAAATGGCGCCATCAAGAACGGTACCTTGTATAGCCCCAACACCAACATCACGATTGGCGGGGCTAAATCCGTTACGGTCAAGGCGATCGCAGTAAACACGTTAAACGGCAAAGCCAGCAAGGCGGTCTCCGCGACCTACACCTTTGCCCCCACCCCCACTCAGGTGGAGATTATTTCCGACTCTGTCAACCAGCTTGCTCTCGGCACCAATTTGAACCTAAAGGCTGCCGTGACCCCTTCCTATGCCGTGTCAACCAAAGTAAAATGGTCTGTTGCCCCCGCAGGCGCCGGTGTAACCATTAATGCGTCTGGTAAATTGAGCGTGGCAAAAACCGCAACCACGGGATCTTACACCATCACGGCAACCGCGGTTGACAAAAAAGGAAATGACTATATGGTAAACGGTAAATCCGTGAGTGAATCTGTTACCATTACAGTCATTGAAGCTTCCGCAAACATTAAATCCATCACACTGTCCAAGAAATCGGGCTCTCTCCCCACAGGGAAGACTCTGAACTTGGCCGATGGAATCACCATAACCAATGCAGATAAAAGTACAGGAGACAAGAAAAATATCGTCTGGAGCAGCAGCAACACCAAGGTCGCCACGGTATCCCCCGAGGGTGTGGTAACGGCTGTCGCTCCCGGCCAGGCAAACATCAAAGCCACAGCCAACGACGGCAGCAAGAAGAGCGCCACCTGCAAGCTCACCGTGGCAAACTCTCTTGTAATCACCGGCTCCAATAAACTTGCCGCCGGCAAAAGCATTACCTTGAAAGCGACCCTTGACCCGAATACTGTCTCCTGCAAATCCTTTGATTGGAGTGTAAGCGGCACCGGCGTCACTGTCAAGAACGGCAAATTGACTGCCTCCAAGTCCGCCAGCGGTACTTATATTGTCACAGCCACAGCCACAAAGGACGGTCTTCTTTCTAATACACATGAGGTGACAATCGTGAGTGACCCTATTAAAAGCATTAGCTTTGATAAGAAGAATAAGAATGTCACCCTCTTTTATACTGACGGCGCCAAAGGGCTGCCCACCTCCAAAATTCTGAAGCCCGAGGTTACAGGCGGAGACAGCACTGCTGTCACCTACACCAGCAGCGCCCCCGGGATTGCAACCGTGGACGAAAATGGCGTTGTACATGCCTTAAAATGCGGCAAAGCCAAGATTACATGTCAGGCTACCGACGGGAGCAACAAGAAGGCTGTATGTAATGTCACGGTCAATGCACCTGCTTCCCGCATCACCGTTGTGTCCACAGATGACAGCGACGGCTTTGTGTGCGTTGGCTCCTCCATCAAGCTTGCCGCTGTCGTGGGCACAAGCTATGGTACGCCGAGCAAGAGCATAGAATGGAGTGTCACCAAGGGCTCCGAAGAACTCATCTCAGTTGACAAAAAGGGTGTTGTGAAAGCTAAATCTCTGGGCAATACAAGCAGCCAATGTGCTACCGCCTCTGTCACCGCCACCGCCTCCGACGGAAGCAATTCCGGCACCTACAAGATATACGTGCTTCCCAAGATAACGAAGATCAAACTAGAGCCTGCTGGTATATCAACGGATGGCGCCCTTTTCGTGGTGTCGGCAACATTAGACAATGGCAAAGAACTGAACAGCGATTTGCTTTCCTATAAAGTTGATGTCACCCTTTCCGGCAACTATAAAGCGGGAGTCACCAAGGCCAGTGATATGTTTGCTATTCTCGCAAACAAAAGCACGACCAACAGAGTTTATTCTCCTTTAATACCTCCTGCAGGTTTATTTACGACGGATGGAACAAAGATTAAAGTAAAGGTCACTGTACCCAGTTGTAAGAAATCCGCTTCCCTATCCGGTTATCTTGTACAATTTTCTAATGGATATGCCGGCTTCTTCACTGTCGGATAATATTAATACTTCAACACAAAAGACCATCCTCCTCAAAGCCTAAGCTCCAAGGAGGATGGTCTTTTTGTATTGAAAGCTATGCGAACCACCCATGGCTACATCTGATGCCGCACCACTCCATACTCGTCATCCAATCTAAAATACGGGCATTCCTGCTGTCTGGCTGTCAAGAAACGATACATATCATCCTCGTCCAAATTCGCCATACAATAATAACATTCATAATCCTCATCATACACATAATTGACACACGCGTCACAAATATTCACCTGCCGACACCACCCTTCCGCTTATCTGCCTTACTCCTTGTGCAGATAAGCATAAATCTCCCTCTTTCCCACACCGCGATCCCTCGCCACCTGCTTCATGGCTGTCTTGGAATCCATTCCCTGCTCCTCGTAATAAGCCATATGCTCCTCAATGCTCATATTCTCCCAAGAGGCGATCTCCTCCTGACGTTTCTCTGTATAGCTTTTGCCCTCCAGTACCAACACATACTCTCCCCTAGGCTCCTCGGTCTTATAATATTCCAACGCCTCCGCCAGTGTGGTGGGCATCACAGTCTCAAATCTCTTGGTCAGCTCCCTGCAAAGCGTAAGCCTGCGCTGCCCCAACGCTTCATAGAGCTCCTCCAAGGTTCTCACCAGATGGTGGGGCGCTTCGTAGAGGATCATCGTGCGGCTCTCCTCCGTAAGCTCCTGCAGCACCTGCCTTTTCTCCTTTTTCTCCGCAGGCAGAAAGCCCTCAAAGCAAAAACGTCTGGTGGAGAGTCCCGATAAGGTCAATGCCGTGATACATGCCGCCGCCCCCGGCAGTGAGGTCACGGGCACACCGCTTTCCTGACACAGCCTTACCAACACCTCCCCCGGGTCAGATATGGCAGGCGTGCCCGCATCTGTGATCAACGCCACATTTTGTCCCGCCAAAAGCTGCCCGACCAGCTGCCTTGCCTTTTCCACCTTGTTATACTCATGATAGCTGGTCATCGGTGTATGTATGTTAAAATGATTTAAAAGCTTGATGCTGTTGCGCGTATCCTCCGCCGCAATGAGATCCACGCTCATCAGTGTCTCCACCACCCGCGGAGTCATGTCCCCCAGATTGCCGATCGGGGTCGCGCATAAATATAATGTCCCAGACATCGATCTCCCCTTTTCCTTATCCAAATCCATAGCCCTTCAACAGCCGCGCCACAAGCAGCGAGACTCAAAATCCATAATCCCTGCGGATTTCCTCGGTATAGACCCCCGCGCTCTCAAATATGATCAAAGGCTTCTCCACCGTCATTCTAGGCTTCCCTCCGCGCACAGCCTCCAACAAGACCATATTAGGCTCCTTGTCTATATAGGGATAGACAAGCCTCATTCGCTTAGGCTCCAAGCCGTGTTGTGACAGCCGTGTCATAATCTCCGCCAGTCGGAAAGGTCTGTGCACCATAAAAAAATGTCCGCCCGGCTTCAACAGCCTTGCCGCGGCGCTCACCACGTCCTCCAAGGTACACAAAATCTCATGCCGCGCAATCGCCTTGGGCGCCTCGGGATTGGTCAATCCGTGCCGATCTATCATATATGGCGGATTGCAGGTGATACAGTCAAAAGAAGCAGACTTCATCTGACTGCCTGCTTCCCTGATATCCCCTGTCACAATATCAATTGTATCCGAGAGCCCGTTTAACGCCACACTTCTGCGCGCCATATCCGCGCTCTCCTCCTGAATCTCCAAACCTGTCAAATGTGCGGGCTGATACTTTGCCTGCATCAAGATCGGGATGATACCCGTTCCGGTCCCGAGATCCAGTAATCTATCCCTTTGCCCCGCATGAGCAAAGCCTGTGAGCAATACCGCGTCCATGCCAAAGCAGAATTTCTCAGGATTCTGAATGATCCGATAACCGTTGCGCTGCAGATCGTCAATCCTCTCGTTATCCTTCAGAGTAATCTCCGGCATTGTCATTTTGCCAAGATTTCCTTCCCTGACGAGTTCTCCGCTCTCTCTTATAGTGCCGATCACCACTGGAACGCTCCTCCTGATAATTGTTCTGGTAATTATTTTGGCGATTGTTCTGTCTGCCCTCACGCCGATTGTCCTGATGATAATTGTTACGGCGGCGGTCTCCCCGATTATCCCTGCGGTCGCCATAGTTGTCCCTGCCGCCACGATCCCGTCTTCTCTCAATGCGGTCACCGTCCTGCCCGTTCTCCTCCTGACGATTGTAGTCTTGGCGGCTGCTCTGATAACCGTAATCCTGTCTGCTGCCCTGACGATTATAGTCCTGACGATTGTTCTGTCGGTTGTAGTCCTGTCGGTTGTTCTGGCGACTGTAATCTGCCCGATTGCTCTGGCGGCTGTAATCCTGTCTGCCGCCCTGTTGACTGTAATCCGACCGATTGCTTTGGCGACTGTAATCCTGTCCGCCGCTCTGCTGACTGTAATCCGCCCGATTGCTCTGGCGGCTGTAATCCTGTCTGCCACCCTGCTGACTATAATCCGCCCGATTGCTCTGGCGACTGTAATCCTGTCCACCGCTCTGCTGACTGTAATCTGCTCGATTGCTCTGGCGGTTGTAATCCTGTCTTTCGTCCTCCTGCTCCTCTGTCCGAATCTCCTCGAGCTCCTCCTTCTCCAAACGCTCAAGCTCCTTCAACTCCTCGGGAGAGAGCTCCATACGCTCCTTCTTGGTATGCTTTCTCTTAAAATGAAGCTTTCCCACCTCATATTCGCGAATCTCCTTGGAATCGCCTTCCTCCACGACCACCTTCACAAGCTGACGCAGCACGTTCACGCTCTGCACCTCACCCTTGCTGCCGTCCTCCGCCGTGACCGTATCCCCGATATTGGGAAGACGCTTGTTCAACTCCTCGTAAGTCTCCTCCTCATTTTTCAGACAACACATCAATCGTCCGCACACACCGGAGATCTTCGTAGGATTTAATGACAGATTTTGCTCCTTTGCCATCTTAATGGAAACGGGAATAAAGTCCGCCAGATAGCTGTGACAGCACAAAGCTCTGCCGCATATACCGATCCCGCCGATGATCTTCGTCTCGTCCCTGACGCCGATCTGGCGAAGCTCGATACGGGTCTTGAACACTCCCGCCAAATCCTTCACTAGCTCGCGGAAGTCAATGCGCCCATCTGCGGTAAAATAAAACAGCACCTTATTATTGTCAAAGGTATACTCCGCATCGATCAGCTTCATTTCCAAGCCATGCTTCTGTATCTTCTCAAGACAAATCTTAAAAGCGTCCTTCTCCTTCAGACGGTTCGCCTGTTCCTGCTCTGTGTCCCGCTGATTGGCAATGCGGATCACCGACTTTAGCGGCTGCACAACCTTATCGTCCTCCACCTCACGCGCTTCCGCCACCACCGTGCCGTACTCAATCCCCCGCGCCGTCTCCACGATCACATGGTCGCCGCGCTTTATCTCAAACTGCAGGGGGTCAAAAAAATAAATTTTACCCGCCGTGCGAAACCTTACACCTATCACCTTTGTCATAATCTATCTACCTCACACAGTTCTATCATCATGCCATGATTACACATGACACCCAAGACCATTCGGACGTTTCCGCTCGTGATAGATGGCCATTCGAGCGTTTCCTTTCACGAATATGATCATTATATCATGAGCACAGCATCGCTCATGATGGATGGCCATTCGACCGTTTCCTTTCATGAATATGGTCATTATATCATATTTATGTATAAAAAACCACTGTTAAAAAATACTACTTGTTACAGCGCGGCTCCCCGCTGAACCGTTACTACGATTCCTTACCCCGCATTCTCCTGAATCGTCAGGAACAGAAGCTCCATCACCAGTTCAAAGTTCACATTCGCGTCCAGTCTTCGCTTCGCCGTCTCCAAGGCATTTAGCACCGTCTCAATCCCCTCATAGCTGCTGTGCTGCGCACACTTGCGCAGTGCGCCAAGCTCCTCGCGAAACACCAGATTATTGGCGTCCTTAGTAGCCTTGAACATCAGCACGTCCCGATACCAGATCGCCATGATATCAAAATAATCATTGATCTCCAGCTTGTACTCACTGATCTTCTTGACTGCCGCCACCACCTCATATAGCTCCATGTCCCGAATGAATTTTAACAGTGACAAAGCCTCGTTTTTCACATTTTCAAATTCCTCACTGGAAGCCAACGCCTTCGCTTTGCCCACATTTCCTCTGGCAAAAGCCACACATACATCTGCCTTATAGTCCGGTGTCTTCAGCTCCTCCATAAGATATTTGCGCACCTTCGCATCTGCCACAGGCTTCATGTTCAACACCACACAGCGGCTTAGAATCGTGGGCAGAAGGGCGTTCACATTGGTGGTAAGCAACAGGAGCACCGCGTACTCGGGCGGCTCCTCCAAGGTCTTTAAGATGGCGTTCTGAGCCTGCTGTGTCATTTTCTCCGCATCATTGATAATATAAATCTTGTACGGGCTGCTATAAGGCTTGATAGCAACATCATTGTTGACCTGCATACGAATATCATCTACGCTGATCGTGTTGGGCTTCTCATGACCCACAAATATAATATCCGGCTGATTGTCGGATAAAGCCTGTTTGCAGGAATGACACTCGTGACAGGGCTCAAGCTCTCCCTTCTCACACTGCAGCGCCATGGCAAACACTCTCGCGATATACTCCTTGCCGGAAGACTTCTCTCCATTGATGATATACGCATGGGAAATCTTCTTTGAGGTCAATGCGTTCTGCAAATGCTCTTTAATTTGTTCCTGACCGATAATGTCCGTAAATCTTGCCATCTGTGCCTCCCCTTATAGAGCTCTTACGTGAAAATATCCAACAACAATCCCCTTATCTCACCGATTTTATCCAGAATCGCCAGATTATCCTTCTCGTCCTTCATCAATTCCTGTGCAAGCTGATCCAGATTCTCGTCTATCAATCGGATAATTCCATAAACCCTGTGACGTCCCCGCCTGTCCAAAAAGTTTTCTCTGGAAAAGGAATGAGAATGCGTCACCACCTCGTTCAAAAATTCTTTCACCAGACCTCTATAATGCTTCATATCCTTCACATCACGCTTTTTGGCAAGACGCTCACCCTGCATCGTAATTTCTTCCATCAGACCGTTCAGTCTTGCCTGTAACTCCGCCTCCGCAATGTTACTGGACAACATAAATTTAAAGCTGCCGTCCGTGGGCGCCGTATTCTGTGCCTGCTCCACGGGGGCCGGCTGCTGTATTTGATTTACGCGAATCTCCATATGCCCACCTCCTGTCATAACGGTTTAATCCGTTGTTACAGTTCCGCTTTCCGCTGAACTGCAACACTGGTGCCGTATGGCTTAACTGTTACAATCCGTTACTTATATCGGCATTTTCCTATTGACAATGAACTATCGACCTTCCTCGTAAGACACCTGTTTACTCCCCGCATATGTACTCCCGAATTTCCGCCAGACATTTCTCAAGATTATCATTGTGAAAATGTCTCTCGATTCCCGCCGCGTTCAGCCTCTCCTCGGAGAAATCCTCCTGATCCGCCAAGAAACGTCGGCACATCTCCTCATATCTTGGCTGTCCCTGCCTGCTCTCTCTATCCAAGGCACGCCGCAGCCGCACTCCGTCATCTAATTCAATCAGCACTGGCAGGACATTTTTATCGCCAAAATACTCACGCATACTTTGGTAGGACTCCAAGGTGCCGATCATGATATAATCCTGTTCTCCCATCGGGTCAAATTGTCCATCATCTACGGTGAAATATCGCCAGATTCCATGAAAAGTATGATATTCCCTCTGCTCAATCACCTTACCGGAAGCCTCAAGCTCACGATACCCCTCCTCGTCCGTAAAATGATATTCCACACCATCCCGCTCTCCCTCGCGGATAGGGCGGGTGGTGTACGGCACAATCGTGCGCAGCCTCCCGCGGGCATTGCCGCCCGCTTTATTTTCCCTTTTCCCCGTCTCCAAAAGCTCCTTAAAGATCGTATCCTTTCCCGACGAGCTTTTGCCCATAAGATAAATGATTCTGCCCATTAAACTTCCACCACTCTGATCATATTCGTATTGCCGGTGACACCCATAGGGACTCCCGCGGTGATCACCACCCGATCCCCGTCCTTCACAAGTCCCACCTTCTTCGCTTCCTCCACGGCATCTGCAAACAGCTCCTCCGTAGTCTCCTCCTTCTTGATCAGCAAAGGTGTGACACCCCACAGAAGATTCATCTGCTTCGCCACGCGGTCTGCCATAGTACAGCTGATAATAGGGCAGCTCGGCTTGAAGCGCGACACCGCCTCCGCCGTAAAACCGGACAAGGTCACGGTGATAATCGCAGCCGCTTCCAAATCCATCGCGGTATGACAGGTGGCATGGGCGATCGCGTTAGTGATATTCTTTTTGTATATAGGAGACATACTTATTATCTTTTCTATCTTGGCCATTCTGCTCAGATAATCGATATCCTTTTCCGCACTCTCTGCAATGCGGGACATCGTCTTTACCGCCTCAATGGGATACATTCCCGCCGCACTCTCACCGGAAAGCATGATCGCCGTCGTTCCATCATAAATAGCATTGGCAATATCCGTCGCCTCTGCTCTGGTGGGGCGGGGATTCTTGATCATAGATTCCAGCATCTGCGTGGCAGTGATGACCAGCTTCCCCTGTGCATTCGCCATTTTTATCATTTTCTTCTGCAGTACCGGCACTTCCTCCAAGGGAATCTCCACACCCATATCGCCCCTTGCAACCATGATACCGTCAGAGACACTTAGAATCTCCTCCAAATTCTGGATACCCTGCATATTTTCAATCTTAGCGATGATCTTCATATCGCTGCCATTCTCGCGCAGGAGCTCTCGCACCTCCAAGATATCCTCCTTACATCTTGCAAAGGACGCCGCCAAATACTCATAGCCCATCTGCGCGCCAAAGATAATATCCTCCCTGTCGGTCTCACTGATATAAGGCATGGATAAAATGGCGCCGGGCACATTGACCCCCTTGTGATCAGACACAAATCCTCCGTTTATCACACGGCACACAATATCATTCTCATGAAGCTCCTCGACCCGCATCTCAATCAGCCCGTCGTCAATCAAAATCGTTGTTCCGACAGATATGTCATTTTTGAGATTCTTATAGGAAATGGACGCTCTCTGCGCCGTTCCCATAATCTCCTCCGTGGTCAGCGTGAAGCTCTGACCGGACACAATCTCAACCCTTCCCCCCTCAAAATCTCTCAGACGAATCTCAGGTCCCTTGGTATCCAACAGGGTTGCCACATGCAGCCCCAGCTCCTCACGCACCTTGAGCACACGCTCCAGCTTCTCCCTCTGCGACTCTCTGCTTCCATGGGAAAAGTTAAATCTCGCAACGTCCATACCCGCCTGCATCAGCTCTCTCAAGCATTCCTCGCTCTCGCTCGCAGGTCCGATCGTACAGATAATCTTTGTCTTTCTCATACTTATAAACTCCTGTTATTTTCCTCTCATAACATTTCAGAAACCTATTCTTCAACACTACGAGTCGTGACCGTCTATCACCTTGATAAAACAGTCACCCTCATGCTCCACAATCCCCTGTACCTTCAACCCCTGAGCCCGATCCTCCACAATCTCCTCATAAAGCTCCTCCGTCATCACCTCTCCCGGCACCAACAACGGAATCCCCGGCGGATAAAGATTGATAAATTCCGCCACAGGACGATTGACAGAATCCGACAGTCGTGTCATTTTATATGGCATATCCCATGCGCTCGCAAGAGAACATGCAATATCAGGAATTGAAAATTCTCTCTTTGGTCTGTCAGTATCCGACTTCGGCGACAATGACAGCTTTCCCGCAAGCTCTCCGTCAATCCGCAGCAGCGCCCGCTCCATTCGGGCATAGGCTTCCTCGCCATCTGCCAGAGTAAACATGGCAAGACAATAAGTGCTTTCGGACATCTCGCACTGCAAATGGTATTTTTCCCTCAGCTCGTCATAGAGCCATTGTCCGGACACTCCCGCCCTGTCAGTGGCGATCACAAGCTTGCCGATATCCTGTCTGCCCTGTTCCACGTCCTGCCAAGACACGAATCGCAGCGCGCGACATTCCTGTAAATGTGTAAGCATCTGTCTATATCGCAGTGAGAACCAATCGAAACGTTCCCGTCCCTGCCCTACAAGCTTCATAGCGTCCTCAATGCCCGCCATCAATAGATATGATGGACTACTTGTTTGGTAAATATGCAAAAAACGTCTCAATCGCTCCCTGTCAACCAAAGAACCGTTCACATGTAAGAGCGCCGTCTGTGTCAATGCAGGCAATGTCTTATGCACGCTGTGAATCACTAAATCCGCACCCTCCGTACAGCTTCCGGGCGCAAACCCTTTGGCAAAGCCCAGATGCGCCCCGTGAGCCTCGTCCACGATCAAAGGGATTCCCTTCCCGTGAACCACCCGCGCAATTCCGCGAATATCCGCGATGCGCCCCTCATAGGTGGGCGATACGATCAAAACCGTCCCGATGTCCGGTTCCTGCTCTAATGCCTGCTCCACCTGCTCCGCAGTCACCGCCTCGAAGAAATCAAACCCCTGCACCCTTGCAGGATATATATAAGTCAGCTTTAGCTTGCGCAAATACGCCGCATGATAGACAGCCTTGTGACTGTTTCTTGCCATGAGCAGATGTCCGCCCTCCGGCAAAACAGCGCTGACAGCGCTCAAGATCCCTCCTGTGCTGCCATTTATCAGATAAAAGGTCTCCTCCGCCTGATATAGCTCATTCGCCTCCTCCTGAAGCCGCCGCAAAATCCCTTCCGCCTGATGCAGATTATCAAAGCCGTCAATCTCCGTGATGTCCAGTCCCAGAATATCCTCCGGCAGCTCTCCCAACTGCCGCCTCTTGTGTCCGGGCATGTGATAAGGATAATAATCACTCTCCTTATAATCTCGAAGCTGTTCTAATAATCCCCTTTTTTGCTCCATTCTTCTTAGCCCCATGCCCCTTGTGTATGTGTAATGTCTCCAACAGGGAACACCATTTATCCGCCGTTGTCACGATCCACGCCTCCCTGCAGGTCGGAGGAATAACGGTCAATGGCCACATATGCTTCTTAATAATATCCTTTTCCCTAGGAGTCAATTTATATTCCTTGGAAGCGTTTTTCAACGCAATTCCCGGGTGGAAAAAGCCATGCAGCTTGTAAGGCTGCACATGCTCCTTGCTGTGCCAGTCATACAGGAAATAGTCATGCAGCAGCGCCCCCCGTATTAGCTCCCGCCGATTACAGGGAATATGCAGCTTTTCGCTGATAGCCAGACTGCATTTTGCCACATCGATGCAATGCTTATTCACCGTCATGTTGCCATGCTGAATGTGCGCCTTGGTAGACTGAAAATTATCCGAATGCAGTATATCTGACGCCTCCGCCTTTATCTTGCTGTTCAAATCCCTCTGACGCTCAAAATGCTTTTGCCAACGAGCCGCCGCCTTTGCACGGCTTTTTTCGGTTCGCTGCCTTGCCGCCACAGCCCTCGCGCCTGACCTCTGTACCTTCCCCATCTGAATCCCTTCCTTCACAACCGTTTAGCCTGCAAGTCATTTCATGGCTAAACTGTTACCACTGAACTATTATTTTCCTTCAAACCTGTCACATTATTCATCATACTCATTTTCGTAGGTCTCCTCCGGCAGCACACCCGGGGGATAGTAGTAACAAATCACCGGAAATCCCGTGGACACATACTGGTAGATCTCTCCCGCCTTGTCCAATGGCAGATTTAGACAGCCATGAGAACCGTCCGTAAGATAGATATCCCCGCCAAAGGCGTCTCTCCATGTGGCGTCATGCATACCGAAATTGCCATGAAAAGGCATCCAATAATTCACTGGTGTCTCGTAATCCGCCCCTCGAAGAACAGCGTTGGTTGTCTTATAGGTCAGTCCGAATACCCCCTCCGGCGTGATGCAATCGCTTCGTGTCGCAATTCCCGATACAAAATCTGTCTCCAGCACAAGCTCACCGCTTTGATACAAATATAAATGCTGATGTGTCAAATCCGCCTCCACATAGCTGTTACCAATATCATTCATGCCCTTCCAAGGTGCCTTGCTGACATATTCCGGTTCCCTGCTGCACACGCTTCCTGCGTTGATCAGCTCTGTCAGCTTCTCGACCTCAGCCTCCCGATCTGTGAGCCAGCCAAAGGCGCCACTCGGCAGGCTTAAGTCATAGCCCATCGTTGTGTGAAAAATTCTGGTTTTGCCATAAGTATCATATTCCGATGCATTTTCCGCCACAAATTCCTCAATGGCACTTTCAACCAAGGATAATTTTCCGTTGTCCAGCATAATCCAGTCCTTGATCCGCTCCTTGTTCAACACTACCTCTGTGGCATTCCAATCATAAGTAATCTCCGTGGCAAGCCATTTTGTTGCCTGTGCAATATTTTGCTGCAGCTCTGTGTCCCGTGCGGTCACAAGGGGCTCCATGTAACAGCCCTGCTCCTCCAAATCTATATGACCCAATTGCTGTACAATTGCCTGATGAATACGCTCCTGTACGGCATCTGAATCCACCTGTGTCCCTTCTACCTCCGGAACAAGAATAAACCTGTTTTCCACCTCGGAATACCCATCAATATAGGCGTCCTTGGGAATCTTCATATTTTCTTCCTGTAGAAAAGGCTGTTGTGCCAAAATAGCCGCCAATTTATCCTCGTTGATCTCCACATTCCCCGACAAGGCATGAACATGACCGCCCCACAGATAAATGGGCCAAAGCCAACTCTTTTGCGTGTGCAATATAGCTTGAATATCCGCATCATCAACAGAAGTCTTCAAATCCACCTCCAACGCCGAGATGCACAGCAGCTCCACATTTTCCAAGCTATCCAAATCCCGCCCGATGATTCTCAGTTGATAATCCTGCATCTGTAACAGCATTGCCGCTGAAACAGAGATTTTGTCTGCATTGGTAAAGTCCTGACCATTAATCTCCGTTCTCGGGTAAAAATGCCCGCTGTAATAAACAGCTACGGAAATATAAGCACTGATCAAAATAGCCGCCAAAAGCCCTGCCAACGCTATAGCGATTTTTCTTCCCGTATGATTACCTTTTGTCTGATTGCCGTTTACGTCTTTTTCCATGTCTTTCATAAAACCTTCTAAATGTATTTCCCTTTTTGCGCCTTGCTGTATCAAGGACAAAAATCCAGTATAATTATATCACGGCAAGCTAAAAAAAAATAGCACTAAAAGTTATTTTTTATCGCACAGATATAAAAATAGCGAAAAGCCCTGCAAAATACTAGGTTTTTCGCTTACCCTTATCTTGATAGTGAAGCACAGGGGATTCGAACCCCTGACAACCTGATTAAAAGTCAGGTGCTCTACCGACTGAGCTAGTGCTCCAAATTTTGCATACAGCAAATGCCCAGAACCGGAATCGAACCAGTGACACGAGGATTTTCAGTCCTCTGCT
>JAMPHH010000031.1 GCA_023663505.1 Muribaculum sp. | reverse complement strand
GCGGGATTTCTCCATACCTGATAGCGCAATACTGCAGAAACTACAAGAAAAGTACGACCTCACGCCAAAGGAAGCGGAACAATACATGGAAAAATAAACCTTGTATTTAGAAAGCAAAAGAGGAATCGCCCATTCACGATTTCCCTTTTGCTCATAAAGTTATTATTTCTGATTTTTCTTCACAAGCTTCTCCTTGGTAATACAACAATACAACATTTCCTTCTTCCTGCATTTCTACTGAAATAATTGCAGACATAGGATTTGCGGTTTTGGTAAAGTCCCTTGAAATAGTCATGTATAATAAATCTCTATCAAATATGTCACTCAAAATCAATTGTCCACCCTCCATATATGCAACGCCTCCCAAAATATAATGAATTAAAATATGTCTCTGATAACTCGGCACTATCTACATCAACATAAAAAATATATGCCAAAGATACAGGCTGTCCCTTGTCCACCCTGCTTTATGATTTATAAAGCAACACCGTATACATTACATCTAAAAATTTGTACAGTGTAAGTAAATCAGGGAGAAACAGAGCTATCCAAACCCACTTTTTTCTATTGATCATCACCAAAATAATACTGATGAGAAAAACAAAGTAAGAAAAAGCGATTATCACTCCTTGCGCATTATCGCTGTATCTGTCCGGATACAACCAATCCCTGTTTATTATTGCTACAACAAACACCAACAGGAGCAAAATCGCAAACAATAAGATATTGATTATTATCTTAATGCTTCGTATAACCCTTAACAGCTTTTCTTTAGGTACCTTCATGTCTATTCCCCTCACTGTTTTACTGATTCCGATTGTTTGGTTGTCCCATCAAAACCTCGTCCACTAAAATATCCTGACGCTCAATATTTATGCTCTATCACCAACCAAGAATCCGTCCCGTCTGGATACTCGGACAGATAACCGTACCAGTAACCGTCTGCCTCATACTCCAAATAATATATCTCATAATCACTCGTATACATAAATCCTGTTTGAATCTCTCCGATGCCCGCACTTTTTTGTATCTCCTCAAAATTCATTCCGGCTCTTGCACCCATATATCCCAAATCAACCTCAGGATTCATAATCAGAATGCTGCCCGGAGTGCCATATTCCTCTATGTACTTATAACTACTCGAGTATTGTACCCACATATCCCTGTGGATTTCAAAGGTAACAGAGGTGAAATGGCTGTTCAGCATCCCATAACATCCAATTTGCTGCGTGTTATCCGCTCCCGCGATTCTTGCCAGCTCCCCCTCCCTCAGACGGAAATATTTTTCATACATCTTGTTCGGACATACTTCCCTCGCCACCTGATTTTCCTTCTCCTCAAGCATGGCTAAAACCGCGTATTTCTCCCAATAGCGGCTGATATCCGCCTGCTTTTCACGCAGGGCTTCCTCTGCCTGTGACAAAATACCGTCCAACGAGTCCGCATATGTTTTTTCATCTTCTTCGGTATTTACATCTTCTTCGGTCTCTGCAATATCCCGTGGGGGGATTTCCAGCTCTGGCTCATTTGGTTCTGCCGCCCCCCGCTCTATCCGGTATAACCAAACGCATGAGACGATACACCACGCACTGAAGATATAAAACATGAACACTCCCGCCTTTTTCCAAAATAATTCCATGCTTCTCACACTGCCTTCCTCGTGATGTAGAGAATCGTGGGCTGCAGCCATTCCGCCCCGTCTGTTGAAATATAATAATAGAAATACCGCCCATCATCAAAGCATAAATAGGAGGCTTTCTCCTCCCCTATCTCCACCTTCATGCGCTCCACTTGGCTTGCCTCTCCCAATATTTTCTCAATATCATGAATGGTCATTCCCACCTTGGCAGCTCCATAACCTATATTGATTTGCGGATTTTCAACCACGATGCCAATGGGCATGGCATTCCCGTCGTCCTGTTCATACCGAAGCCAAATGTCCTCTCCCACGGGCAGAAACACGCCGTAATCCTCCGCCCCCGCAAGAGCCGGAAACGTGTCCTCGCCAAGCTTGTCCTGAAGCTCACCCTCACTCACCATAAAATACCTTTCTATATAAGGATTGACAGCGAGTTGGAGTTCGGAGCCGTCACGGTAAATCTCCGCCGCAGTATCGTCCACATACATCTTGAAGCCATAGACAACCTCCAATATCTCATAGATTTCCTCTGTCTCTGCAGCTTGTTCTTGATTTTCTTCATAAGCACTCAAAAAATCTGAAACAGCCGCTTCTGTCCTAACCAGATCTTCCGACAACCTTGCCGACAACTCATTCTCATTATATTCTTCTTTTGCCTGAGACGCCATATCTGCCATGCTTCTCTGTTCTACCCGAGCGAAAAGTCGCAGGCTCATCAATATGCAATATACATCTACAATAACAAGAATAATATTTATGTATTTGTAACTTTTACTCATTTGTCAGATAACCTTCCTTGCTTAAATTCACTGTTTTACTGATTCCGATTGTCCTTAAAATCTTTCAATGTGTATATTAAAATCCATAGGGTATTTCCTCCGTGACAATTATGTTTTCCAACCCGCTAAAATAAGTTTGCGCCTGTTCCTCTATCAATTCACTACGATTACCAAATATATACAGCATATGAAGATTCTCCAAACCTGCCAAGGACGAAATATCCTCCACCTTTGTATTTATCAAGTTGATAGAGCATAAGCTTTTTAGGCTTGCCAAAGGCTCAACGCCTTCTAAATGGATATCTGCCAAATCTACACATTCCAATTGGGTTAGATTTGTCAACGACTGCAAATCCAATGGTTCTGCTTCGCCATATCTTGCATCTGTACTATTATCGCTCAAAGACAATTGCTTTAAATTTATTAAATTCCCCAGCCCCTCTATATTTCTTATATGTTCACCTGTAATCTGCAGTATTTCTAAATCTCTAAGCTCAGAAAGGTAATATAAATCGACATCGTCCACATAAGAAATACATAAGCTTTGCAGGCACGTCATATCCTGAAAATAAGAAAGGTCTTTTACGGCACACCATTTGTCAATAAACACTTCTGTCAGTTCATTTAAATTCTTGAGAAATGACAAATCACTTGGATCACCCCCATAAGAATACAATGTTAATTGTTTCAGCCCTGTCAGGCTCCCGATTGATGACAAATCCACTTCCCCGCCAACCGTGACACTCAATCTCTTCAATTGTGTCAAACCTTGCATAAAAGTTAAATCGGGCGAATGAAGACACGATATATTTATCTCCAACGATTCCAACTCCGACAAATCGCCAATCGGTGATAAATCGATTTCATCGTCGCCCACGGACATCTGCAAACGCTTTAAATGTGATAATTGTCCTATATAGTCTATATCCCCCTGAGTAGCAAAATCACCATTGTCAAAGCCTATTTCCAGAATATAATCTGCTCCCCGAATATTCGTATCTTCTTGGTCATTTTCCAGAATCCTTTCTTCTTCAGATTCTTCTGAATCAACTATATTTTCTTTAGGTAATCCCGCATCAGAGCTTCTCCCCAAAACAACTATCAATAGACAGACAATTCCGATAAGGACTATGAAAGGCATTATGTATAATTTTTTCATACTAAGCTTGTCCCCCATATCACTTAAGCATTTTGTATACTGCCTTCACTGCCAAAAATCTCTTAGTCATTGCGGTCATATATATTGCAATATCCATAATCTCACGAATCAAGTATCTGCAACAGCTTATCTTTCTCTATCCAAACACATCTTCCGCCATAAAGGGGACTGTCATCTAATTCCCATGTTGCTATCGGGATATAGGTTGTATTGCCTGTCTCCAAGTCTTTTATATACCAACCGGGAAGGATTTTGTCCCATTCATCGTACAGTTTGCCGATTTTTTCCAGTTTTTGTTCGTCACCATCTAACATCTTAGAAAATTCGTGAAATTCCATATTTCCTGTGCAATACGCCAGATATTTTCCGTCTGGCGAATACGTTGTGTCAAACATAAATTCTCCAATTTTTTCTGCTTTCCCGTTCGGATAATCTAACCGATATGTTGAGCCGCCATTTGAAAACACCAACCACCCGCTGTCTTCATTTCCCACCAACTGTGATATTGCAAGCGGGTACTCCATATCAACATTATCCATGCTGATATACCGTTTTAACTCCCAGTCCCCTGTACTATATATCCCTATGCCTTGACTATCAGGGCTTGCAATTGCCAAATACTTTCCACATTCGTCTAAACATGTAGCATCTTTCAAATACCTTGCATAAGTGTATCCCCCCAATTCGTCTACTAATTCCTTCCTTTTTTCAAATAATGTATCACTCACGGGTTCATAAGTACCCTGTTCTGTTCTTTTTAAATAGAAATATGTATCCGCTACACTGCAGGAGCTTTCAACTTCCGCAATGATGTCTCCACCATAAACCATTTCGTCCTTGTAATCCCCCGAATAAGCTTCCGTAAGATATCGCCTTGCAACAATCCACTGTAAATCAGGAGAAAGATTTTGAATGTGTAGTATTTCCATACTTTCTGCCCAATCCTCATGGGTCTTCCACGAAATCTCTGTACCCAACATTGTCTTACATAACCGAAAATAGACCTCCTCCCCTTCCCGCACTGTATTCACAAAATCTCCGTATATTCCATATTTAAAATAATCTAATGTTACTCCATACCCGACATTCGTTTCCAGAAACAGCGCATAATCCATATCCTCAAAGCCTTCAAAAATGAGAACAGAATCCTTCATGTCCGGTTCGATTGTCTCCACTTCTGCTGCCTGTGTTTCTTCCTTTTCGTCCGCTTCTTTTATCTGTGCATTTTTCTTTGTATCGTCCTGCCCCTTAGACTCCTCCACTTCTGACGCCTTACAGCCCCCAAGCAATAGAATGCCAATACACACTATGGCAATAGTTATCCTCCTGACCTTATCTCCTGCAAAATGTTTCATTGATTGCCCCCTTCGTCAGCCCTTCATAAAACGTGGGGTTGCCATATTGCCCAATCCCCATTATATTTCAAATATCGCTATATCCTTTATTTTTGTTTGTTGATAAAATATATTTCACCTGACACCATATTTTCATATAGCATCGGCTGCATCTTTCCCCAATAGGTATATATATTTCCTTCAGTATTTTTAAAACTGACTAATACACTGTTTTTATAGGACTCCTGAGTAAGCATATTTTCCGGTAGATAGTCCAAAAATATCAAACTGACCCATTTGTCACTTCCTACCACCTCTGCCCTTGCGCAAAACATGGTGGTTTGTCCCACCATTTGAACATCTGCATATAATTGGTTATCCTCCATATAAATCGCTATATCATATTGCATCACTAACGGTGCCGCCCCTTCTTCAGAAATGGCTTCAGAAAAAATATATTCACCTATCCACGCTTCCATATTACTTTCTATATTATCTCCAACATTATCTTCCCTGCCGCATCCAACCAGAAATAGCACGATACAAACACTGATGCAATACACAACCCCTTTCATGTTACCTCCTTGATGGCCATTCGGCCGTTTCCTGCCATGAATATGGACTTATTGTACCATATATCTTCTCAGTATTTTATTAAGAATTCTTAATTTTTCCTTCTACTCGTCTAATCCGCTCAAATAGACTTCAGCAGCCGTAGAATGATTTGCAAGCCTTACATATCTGCTTCGCACCTATAATTCAGCACTTTTTTGAATCTAAATACTGAATGGTTACATTTACGAACTTCAACGAACTTCAAATAAAAAAATATTTACAATTTCCCTGATAGCTGATATATTAAACTCATACAAACACTCGCGGCTGCTTTCATGGCAGCCACAACAATACGGTAACGACAAGTCTGTCATAATATTCCGGCGTTTCGCCATACTTATCAATCCTTAGTTTACAAGTAACCCGTTGGCGACTGCAATGTTTTAACCGTTGCAGCAAAAGAAAAAAGAGAAAGGATTATTTTATGCCAGAAAAAACACTTATGAAAGAGCCCCCAGCTTATGATGGTCATAAGCTTTGGGACGAAATTTTAAAGGCAATTGTTGACACTATGCCTGAGCAGCTTTTTCCGCTCTTCAAAGAAGTTTATGGGAAAGACTATCCCAGAGGAACTCACATTGCGCTGCTAAAGACAGAGACCTCTACCTTTTGGGAAAACACGGAAAATTCGCCCAACTCCACGTTTATGGATATCGCGCTTGTGGTAGATGGCACGGATTACTATCATCTGGAATGCCAAATGGAAAATGACCATGAAATGGTAATCCGAATGTTCGCGTATGATGTGCATTTTGCGATTACTCATGCGAAAAGCGTGGACGGTAATACGGGTGAGATCATACTGAGATTCCCACATTCCGCAGTAATATATCCTGCGAAAAACAGTGCGATTCCCGACCACCTCCAATGCCGTATATTGTTTCAGGACAACAGTGAACACATCTATCAGGTTCCGACCGTCAAAATCCAGAGTTATTCCTTAGAAGAAATCAGCGAGAAGCATCTGTCCCTGTTTCTTCAATATACAATGCTTCGTTTCCGCACGCAGAAAAACCTTGAGAAACTCACTAAAAAAGAATTGACAGAATATCTGAATGAGGTTATATTGATTTTAGAAAAAGAGGTATCCGCAGGCAATCTTACGAAACTGCAGTACCGCGATCATCTAAAATTGATTCGCCATGCGGCTGAACGGGTATTTGTGGAGCACAGCGAACTGCGAATGGAGGTCGATAAAATGACGGCAAGGTTGATTAGACTGCCCAGCGATGAATACAGGGAAATGAAGTCTGAATATGAAGTGAAGATCAACAAGCAAAAAGAGGAATATGAAGTAGAGATTGCCAAACAAAAGGAGGAGCATGAAGTAGAGATCGCCAAACAGGCAGCTAAATACGAGGCAGAAATCCAACGTTTACAGGAGCAGCTTCGTTTGGCAGAAACGAATTGAGCAGGTTTGTCAAATAAGTCCTGATCCCCAGATATTTTGTCTGGGGATTTTTCATAGAAAAAAAGGAAAAGACAAATCAGGAATATATATTTTTTCCA
This sequence comes from Muribaculum sp., assembly GCA_023663505.1. GTDB lineage: Bacteria > Bacillota > Clostridia > Lachnospirales > Lachnospiraceae > Acetatifactor. The sequence goes on along the minus strand of JAMPHH010000031.1, from coordinate 26,517 downwards.
AATTCATAGGCTTTCTGCAAATAGTCTGTCTTGTCAATCTGTGGTTTCCCGTGGCGACAGGCATTACACCTCTCGTTTTCTCTCGGGGTGATAAATGATCCGAATATAGTCACCGTCCTTGGTGTCCATATCGCCAAGATAGACGCGTTCATGCTCAGGCACCTCTAAGTAGAGCCTTTTTAACCGTTCCCTTCTCTCCTCCGTAGGACATTCCAAATAATCATGGTAAGCTCTGATGCAGCGGCTCGCGGAGTCCTCCTCTCCCGCCGTCCGCGCACACCACTGCTCTATCTCCTTGATGCGTTCCTCCTTTGCGATTGGATCCGTCATCGGGCGTACCTTAACATCACCCAAATCCGGAATATACAGCCATTCCCCCTCAATCGGGCGGGCATACAGGATATCCGCCCGAATCATATCCGTGATTTCCTCCATGCTGAATAATCTGTCCTCCTCCGCATCAATCCGAAAACGCTTGTCCTCATAGACGGATAGCGCCGTAACACAAAGCCTTCCGTCCTTGCGGTAAACCGTTGTCTGATGACTGCCGCTTATGGTTGTCTGCAAAAACTTTCCTTTTTTTCTGTATGGAGTGCCGGGAGCCGCGGTAAAGCTATACCTTTCGTTTATCCTCTCGTTTTCCTGAATTTCATGAAGATTTTTCAGCTCGGGATTCAGTTCCTTTACAATATCCGCTATGTGCTCATAAAAGCTGGCTTTATCATAGATCCAGTTGGCTTCCTGAACCTCAAACATTCCTATCCCACTGACATTAAAAGTTTTATTGCAGGGCACTTGCGGAGCAACCCAGCCTCTATCTATCTCTTTGCGAAATCCCTTCAAATCCACTGCATGCCAACAGTCAACCACGCCGTCCCCATACACTGAGAGATTCGTGTAAAAATAACTTCCGCCGTTATTGATGATACCCGAAACAGATACGCCCTCTATGCGTCTGCTGTAATATATTTTTCCCATTGAAATACCTCCCATGAGCAGTAAATATTTAGTGGTATTGTATCATCAAATGACTTTTTATTCAATTATGGGGTTTATCCGCGTTTTAACCACCTATCATATAGTATTTCTTCTTCACATGTCGAAATAGTTACTTTCTTTTTTATACAATAATGTCCATGATGCCTGATTCCTCGTATATTCTGGTAATTAGATACATTGGCAGATATGAGTATAAATTTCCAAAATGGACGCAAACGCTATAGCTTTATTGAGGACAAAGGCGTACAGCGAAATTAATTCGTATTAAAAACATGTTGATTATTTCTCGTAATCCGTATATACTATGGTTAAATGTAAATGTTTGCCACTTGCTGATGATATGAGGTATAAATGAGTCAGTTCGTAAATGATACCACTTGCTATACAGGTGGGATATAAATTGTATAGTGGGTATAAATTCCCCATCGGCTGGTGTCGGTGGGGAATTTACATAAGAGTGGAGAGCAGCTCGATACTTAATGCTGGTGAATATGGAATTTGAAAAAGCGATTGTGAGAGTATTCAGGAGGTAATGGAATGAATAAGGCAAAGAGTGCTTTTATCAGATTAAGGAGATATGTGTTGTTTCTGGCAGAATATATTTTTTATGAGAAACCGCGCGGACTGGATTTTACAATGAGAGATAAGAGTCTTTCTAAGAAAAGCGGCTTCAGATATCACGGATACAGCAAAACAAATGAAAAACATCTCAGGGAGATCTTTCAGAGACTATCTTTTGAGGATGCGAGAATTTTGGATGTGGGATGCGGCAAAGGCGTTGTCTTAAAAGAAGCGGTCAAGTTTCCTTTTCAAAAGATAGCAGGTATTGAGATTCAGGAGAAACTGGCGCAGACTGCGAAACGGAATTTTGAGATTCTGGGAATCAGCGACAAAATTGAATGCTTACAGTGCGACGCACTGGATTTTGACAGATATGGGGACTATAATGTATTTTTCTTTTTCAATCCATTCTCAGAGGAAGTTCTGCAAAAAGTAGTGGACAAAATAATAAAGAGCAGAGGTGGAGAAGATGATATCATTACGGTTATTTATCATAACCCAAGGTTTCTTTCTGTTTTTGATGAAAGAACGAAAATACTGAAGAAAGAAATGCTGCATGATACCCTAAAAGAATATGATACCTGTATTTTGGCAGTGTGTCCAAAAGATATGGAAGATAATTATTAAGAAGCACCTGTTGAATTATCATCAGAATTTCCTACCCGAAAATCAATCCACAAAAAATACATATTTTGTAGATTGAGAGAGATGAAACAAAATTTAGATGCGGCAAGTGGCATCAGGCAAAAATAATATTAAGTTAGGATCGAGTATATGCCTGTTGCATATAGCTTCAATTGTTCAAACTTTATGAAAACAGTATTAATATAACACAATAAGGAGATTTAGAGTCTTAGTAAGATAACGGCATAGCAGCCGCAATACAAAATAGAACGGAGAACTGTATGAGGTGGATAGAATCACAATAAGAATCAGTAGGAAAATCAATATACTTCACATTGTCTGTGCCCTCCTGCTGCTCGGCATATTGTCGGGCTGTGCCTCCGCTGACAAGAAAATGGCAGGCACAGAAAATGCACCGCAGTCCATATCTGAGGATCATGCCACCAGCGAAGAAATGGCAGGCACAGAAAACGCGTCGCAGTCTATACCGGAGAACCGCACCACCGGCGAAGAAATCAAAGACTCCGAAAATGCTCCGAAGTCTAAGGCATGGGAGCACCCCGCCGACAAAGAAACAGTCAGTGATAGCACATCACAAACCGAAATGAACTTCCCCTCCCTTGTGCCAGAGAGTACAGGTGATACAGCAGCTAACACCATATCCGACTCCCCCCGCGAGCTGACCCTTCTGATGGTTGGAGACATTCTCCTGCACACCCCCGTGGAGGAGAGTGCGCTGCAGACGGACGGCAGCTATCGGTTTGATGCAATTTTTGCCAACACAAGGGACTACATACAAGCAGCCGACCTCGCTCTGGTGAACCAAGAGGTCATATTGGGCGGCGCGGAGCTCGGCATCTCCGGATATCCTGCCTTCAACGCTCCCTTCGAGGTGGGGGACGCCTTGACGGATGCGGGCTTTGACGTGATATGCCACGCCACCAACCATGCCCTTGACAAAGGCAGGAAAGGGATTCTAAACTGCATCTCCTACTGGCAGGAAAGCCATCCACAGATCACGGTGCTTGGCATCAATGACAGCGAGGAAAGCCAGTCTGATATCTATATTTATAAACAAAATGACATTTCTGTCGCTATTTTAAATTATACCTATGGCACTAACGGCATTCCGCTCCCAGAGGATATGCCCTATGCAGTAAATATGCTAGATAAGGAAAGGGTGACAGCGGATATTCAACGGGCGGAGGAGCTGGCGGATTTTACCATCGTGTGTCCCCATTGGGGCACAGAATATCGACTGACCCCCGATTCAATGCAGGAGGAGTGGACAGATATCTTTCTGGAGAACGGTGTGGATCTGGTGCTTGGCACCCACCCCCATGTAATCGAACCCATTGAATGGGTTCGGGACGAGGATTCCGGACATCAAATGCTGGTGTACTACTCCCTCGGAAACTATGTGAACTGGACCTCCGGCACCGGAGAGGGCGTCGCCAACCGTATGGTGGGCGGTATGGCGAAGATTACCCTCGCTTTGGATGAAAAAGGAGATGTTGTCATTGCGGATTATGGCGTGCAGGCTCTAGTCTGCCATGTGGAGGACGGCGTGGACGGCGTCACTGTCTATCCCCTTTCGGAGTATTCGGAGGAGCTCGAGGCGCGCAACGCCATTGTCTCACAGGATGATAATTTTTCCAAAGACTACTGTATTCGTCTTTGCGAAGAGGTATGGGGAGAGCTTTGGAAATAATACCCTTTTTTCCTGCTTATTGCTCCATTTTCCCTAAAATTCCGCCCCATGATTCAACAAATTTTATTCTATTTCTATAATAATGTTCCAAACAACATCGAATCATATAAAATAGAATTTAGCAATTGTCCATACGAAAACGAAGGAGTATATTTATGGAATTTGGAAAAGTTATTTCATCATTACGCGCCGAGAGAGGCATCTATCAAAAGGAGCTTGCCGACCATCTGAAGGTTTCTATCGGCACAATCTCCAACTATGAACAGGGCATTCACAACCCTGACTATGAAACGCTCTGCAAGCTGGCGGATTTCTATGGGGTATCCATAGATTATCTGATGGGGCGCACTGCGATTCGTACCTGCATCGATGAATTGGACCGCCCGCTGACGGACAATTACACGATCGCCGATCTGTTGAACACCACGCTTGAATTGGATACCTCCAGCGCACGTTCTCTGGTGGAGTATGTGGATATGTTGAAGCTGAGACAAATGCACAATCGCAACAAGTAACCTGATTGGCTGCCTATTCTGCGAAATAACGCAAACACATTCTACCAGATTGCCTTCCGGTAACTGTTTTGCGTTATTTTGCACGTTTGTAAGGGCTGAGTTTCAAAAGGCTGAGTTGGCGCCGAAACACCGTGAGGGGCATTTAGGCTTTCGTGTTTTACGAAATACAGATTAATTCTTGTCTTTTTACAGGAAAACTACAACGCACGAACCCCAAGCATAAACAAGCTACGTTGACATGACTCATTGCTCGCGGGAATAAAGATATGAAAACGCCCCCAAATCCTTCTAGGATTTGAGGGCTGGCTGGAGATAGGGGGACTCGAACCCCTGACCTACGCGTTGCGAACGCGTCGCTCTCCCAACTGAGCTATATCCCCATGGGAATAGAATAACACAAATGTGGGGTCGCCGTAAAGAGAAATTTTCATTTTTTCATCTCATTTTTTCATCCCATGTTTGCTATCTCATTTTCCCAAATTTCCATCCCTTTGAGGCATACCTGCCTGAATACCACCAGAGTACTCGCCTTCCTCAAAAACAGCTCTTTACCATCTCAATGATCAAATCCTGCTGCTCCGCAGTCATCTTGTTATCGCTGGGCAGGCAAAGCCCTCTGTGAAAAATATCCATACCCACATCCAGAGGCAGACCGTCCGTCCCAAGGGCTCCGCCTGCAATGTAGGCGTTGGTCTTTGCCCTGCCGTCCCCCTCTCTGGTGATAAATCCGTTCATTCGATAAAGGGGCTGCATATGCATGGGCTTCCAGATGGGTCTGCCCTCCGCGTTATGCTCCGCCAAGAATTCAAGAATCTGTGTAGGACAGGCTTTGCCGGACTCCGTGACATACAACGCCTCACACTCCCCCCTGACCTGTCTGCACATAGCGTCAGGTTCTATCAAGAGGCAGGACAGCCAGAAATTAGGCTCGCTCAACATCTCATCATAGGGATTCATCCTGACCGGAAGCCCCTTGAAGCCCTCCTGATACCGCTTATAAATCTCCCTTTTCTGAGCGATATGCTCCGCAAGATGAGGGAACTGTCCCCGTACCACGCCCGCGATCACATTGCTCATGCGATAGTTATACCCCAACTCCTCATGCTGATACCATGGCGCGTTCTCCCTTGCCTGAGTGGACCATTTTCTCACCTTGTCTGCCGCTGCGGAATCATCGGTGAGCAGCATCCCGCCCGCCGAGCCAGTAATGATCTTATTGCCGTTAAATGAGATCGCCCCATATGTGCCAAATCCTCCCGTCTGCTTCCATTCGTCTAAAGCCCCTGACCGATACGTCGCCCCGAGAGACTCCGCAGCGTCCTCGAGCAGTATGGCGCCGTGCTTCTCGCAGACTGCCTTCAATTCCTTTATCTTGCCGGGGGTTCCATATAGATGGGCGATGACGACCACCCGAACCTCCGGATACAGCTCGAAAGCCTTCTCCAAAGCCACAGGGTCCATGTTCCATGTGTCGTACTCCGTGTCGATAAAGACAGGCACGCCGCCCTCATACACCACGGGATTGACCGTAGCGTCAAAGGTCATGTCGGAGCAGAACACCCGCTCCCCCTGCTTGACGCCCGCCAGCTTCACCGCCATATGCAGCGCCGCAGTTCCCGAGGATAGAGCCACCGAATAGCCGCATCCGACCTGCTCACAGGCGAGACGCTCCACCTCGTTGATATTGGCGCCCACCGTGGACATCCAATTGGTCTCGTAAGCCTCCGTCACATATTTCAATTCCTCCCCATGCATAGTGGGGCTGGACAGCCAGATCTTGTCCTTAAATTTCGCAAATTCTCTCATAGCTTCTCCCTAAACTGTTTTATATCTTTTTTCGTTGTAGCTCAACCTTTCGCTAAGCCGTTACTATTTTCATCACAAATTGCCCTTCTCCAGACGATAAACAGTAATGTAATGCTCAGGCTGCCCACGCCCCAACAGTACTCAAGCAGCCCAAAGACCGCCGGAACCAGCAGAAAAAGCAATGAGCCGACAGCTTTCTCCGGCTTGTCTGACGGATCGGCAAGGAATTGACAGACATAGAGCGCAGCCGCCCAAAATATCAACGCCGTAAAAAGCATCAACACAGGGATACCAAAGTCTGTCCCATATTGCATATAAATATTATGCGCATGTCCAATCCAATAGGTGGGCCAGAGCTGGAAGCCCTGCTCGCTGTACGGATGTCCCAACAGGTTCAAGTGTTCAATATAGTATTTGTAGATGGCTTTTCGCACGGGAATTGACTGACCCTTGTACTCCATCCCCAGCGCATAGCCTTGCCGCAGCATCTCCTCGTACCTTGCCATCTGTTCCGGGGTAGCCTCCGCCGCCTTTGCCCTGATGACAAGAGCGGAATTATCTGAAAAATATTCCAGAATATTCCCAACTCTACCCGAAACCTCTCTGAGCAGCTCGTCCAAATCCACAAATTTCTCTGAATCCCATGGATCCCAAGAGTGTACCCTCGTCTCCCGCCACTCGCCAAAAAACCACACCGGATGGTGAAACGCAGGGGGAAGATAGCGCACCGCGCCAAATACAAGGGGAAACATAAGACAGAAGCACAGCACGACGAGCAGACCGTTTTTGATAAAATTTTTCTTAGCCGTGATCTTTTTGACAGCCAACAGCCCAACGAGCACAAGCACCGCCGCAGTCATCCAGCCCGTCCTCCCGACAGTCATAAACAGAAATGCCAGTGTCACGCCGATTCCCAGCCAATAGTAGAGTCGAATCCATCTGTTGGCGGATTTTCTCGTGTGATAGATTAGCTTGGAGATCGCCGCCGCCAGAACAATACAGTAAAATAGTGCGTTCATATTGCAATTATTATACGCACCCTTATATCTTACCATGTCATAGGGTCTGAACACAAAGGCCCAGCCCTGCATCAAAAAGAATGCCAGAATGATGCCGTCCGCCATCCCATGAAACAGGTCTTCCTGTTCCTCCTTGGTATAGTCTGTCAGATAAAAGCATCCGAACATGATCAGATAGGTCAGGGGCCAAATATATTCGCTTCTTGACACAATCATCCACAGCATCATCACAAGCCAACAGCAGGCAAAGCGATTGTTTAGTTTAGGTCTTTTCTTGTCGAGCAGCACGTCAATTAGGGTGTGGAGCAGGATATGGCCAAAGAGGAAGATATCTAGGGCGATCACAATCCGGTCATTCCAAAAGTATATATATTGTTGTCCGCAGACAGCAAAAAACACGCCTCCGACAATGCCCACAAGACTCCACACAAGGTAGGGCAGCTTATGCTTCGTAAAGTCAGCGATATGGTAGTGTGACATGATGAGCGCTGCCATCACCACGCCCGTCAGGTCGCGGAAGCTTTCCAGCCAGCCGTCAAGACCGCTGCAGGTCTTGGTTCTTTGGTCGATCAGGCAAAACAGCGCAAAGCAGATGGCGTATAGTATTCTCTTTTTGTTCAAGTGAAGCTTCAATGGCATGTGAGTCCCTCAATCACTCTTCGCAGTATAGTTTAATGATATATATGACCATTCGACCGTTTCGTTCTTAAAATATGCTTTATTATAGCATATATGAACGCAAATGGCAAATTATGGGATGTGGCGGGGTATTAGTCAGGATGTCAAATTCATAAAATCGGGCGACGGGGTTATGATGTTATTGCTCGTAGCTGTGCAGGAAATTTGCGCCCAGTCCCATGATCACGAACAGGGAGGCTGCGCCCATGGTCTGTTGGAAGCTCCACATACTGTTGGCGAGGTATGCCAATATACACAGGCCACAGGCGGCGGCGCAGACGTTGTGTGCCCTGCTTCGCAGCAGGCGGTAGATGTGGCTAACTAACATCCCTCCATAGCACACCATGCCCAGTATTCCTTCATTCACCAAGATCGTCAGAAGCTCACAGTGGGCGTTGGTCAGGCGCATGTTCTCAAAAGCCTGCTGCGTCGCCGTCGTGAGTGATTCACTGCTGTCCGCATACAGGAAGCTCGCCATACAATCCGGCCCCACTCCCGTGAGCTTGTGCAGGAAATTCTGTTCCACGAAACACCGAAGCCCCAGCGTCCATGTAGCTCCTCTGGAGCTCCCCCAGCGATTGTTAAAGGTGAATACGCCCAGCTTGGACAATGCTCCCAAGCTTCCCGGGCGCAGGGTATTCAGGGCGATCATTCCGATAAATATTATAAGCAATATCGGAATCGCGATACAGCTTATTTTGGACAAAATCCGCATACCTTGGCGCAATCGCACAAACGCTTCTCCCTCTCCCTTGCGTGCAATCAATATTCCCGCTACTGCCACCGCCGCCATGACAAGCGGAAGCGGGCTGTATGTCAGAAGCTCGCCGGACACAAATGTAAATGTGATGCGTTCGGGGAACAGGAGTCTGAGTGCCATGGTCAGGCTTCCCGCCATCGCAAGGAGCAGGACGATCAGCCAGAACCTGCTGATTCCTTGTGCATCTCCATCCCTTGCCGATATCACGAACATGACCAAAAGCACTACCGCCAAGGCAAGCACACCGCTCTCACTGCCCTGTGTGATCAGGGTGGCAAAGCCTATAAAGACATAGCTTCCCAAAAGTAATGTAACCCATTTCTTCTCTGTCTTATTCAGCCACAGAATCCCCACGCCCACAAAGAACACTGCCATCAGGTACGCGCAGTACCAGTTAATATTGCCGATGGTTGAGATAAAGGTGTTTTTCTCCGAATACTTTATTGCGATGGGCCAGATATTGAAGCGATTGAGGTATCCCAGCACGAATGCCCCCCCTGAAGCCAACATATTCAACAGCACCAGCCATTCCGCTTTCGTCTGAAAGAAGCGTATCAGGAAATAGAGCATCACGAACGCCAACTGCACAAGCAGCCCCATATACCAACCCGTGGTGCCCCAGAGCGCGGTCGCCTTATATCTTGAACATAAATATGATATCACGACACTGACGCCATACATAAAGGCGAAATAGTCCGTAACGCACAGACCCTTAAGCCACTCCCGAAGCACTCCGTCCTTCCTGTGGAGGAACATGATAAGGGCATGGCACAGGACATATATCCCCAGCACCGGCAGGACGAATCTGCCAAGCCACACACATCCGGTCCGAAAGAAGTACGACTTGTCCGAGCCGATGTGGGTATAGCCGTCCTGATAATAAAAGGGCAGCACCGCCAGAATCAATACCGCGGCGATCCAGACAAGGACCGTCAATATGATTTCCGCCATCATCGCGATATATTCCAGCGTATTTTCCAGACGTTCGGTTGGTGAGGGACTATTTCTTTTTAATTTGCTCATAGGCTATTTTGCATCCTCGATAATCTTTTGTAAATAGAGATACGCGTCCGAGTCCTTGGCATAATCGTTGCTGCCACAGACCTGCTCCGCCAAGGAGACCATGCTGCGGGAGACGATCGGGCCGTATACGATGCTATCCTTCCCGCCCTTGCTCAGGACTGCATAGCTCCTAAAGTAATAGACCTTCTTGTAGGAATCCGCAGAAAGCCCCACGAGCACGGAGGTGAAGCGATCTCTGCCGTCAACAGTCTCAAATATGATATCCAGTTGTTGTCCCCGCGCATCCTTCCCATAGGACATAGCCGCAAGCACTCCCTCGCCGCCCTTCACAAATGAATCCATAGATTCATTGGAAGATGTCGAGGATTGCTCTGTCATTAGAATCCCGTATTCCTTCAGCTTATAGCCGCCCACTCCTGACTTGACCAGAGTGCTTTTTAACGAGGCGTCAATCCCTGCCTTCATGCGGATGCCGGAGTCGCCCGAGATTCTGATGGAAAAGCCGTCATAGGACAATAATCCCTCTAATTTGGACTGTGGCGTCGCCGTGTATTTGCCATCCTGATAGGTGAGCGTCCACACGTACATACTGGTGGGCACGCTGTCTTCGTATTTGTAAACCACGGCGTTGGTGGCATTGCTGTCTGTATATTTCACGAACTGCTGTCCGTTCTGAGTCTCAGGAAGATAGGGCACGCCGTCTATCCACACGGTAATGTCATACCCCGAGGGAATCTGCAGGGCTATGCCTGATGAACCTGAGGGGTAGGGGCTTGCGTTCGCCGGCATATTTTTGTATACAGGAATCTTGAACACAAAGCTATTGTTCAGGGAATCCGCCTGTGCATACAGCTTCTTGATGCTTGCTCCCTCCGTGGTGGGGGCGGAGATGTTCTGCATGTACTGGTGGGTGTATAGCGCATGGCTCGCCTTGGGATTGACATTGTATTTTTGCAGATAAAGCGTGTCCTGTCCCTTCTTGATATAGTTGGCGGATATCACGTCCGCGCCGCCCAGTATGGAGAAGTAAGCGTTATTCCAGTTGTGCTCCTTTGCGTATTTCAAGCCGTTCGTGATGACCTGAGCGGTGGTCGTGCCTGACGCCCCCACATTGAAATAATTATAATAGCCCTCATAACCGGGGTATTTGCCGGAGATCAGTCCCGACGTTCCCTGTCCCTGCTCCTGATATACTCTTGCCGCCAGATGGAAGGGGCTGACCTCTCGACCTTCCTCCGCGCCCACCGCCCAGAAGATATGGGCATAGGTCATCTCTGTCCCCGGCGCGGGATCAGGGCTTCTCATGAATGTATTTTGCAGGAAGCGCTCCACTGCCTTTTCCGTGTGGTAGGTCTCATTGTAGGTCAGAAGCTCGAATTGGAAGATTCTGTCCTCCGTCAAGCCATTTCTGGGGTCCATATAGTATTCCAGGATCTCCCTGGTGGCATAAAACCAGTTGCCGTCGTCATACGCGCCCGCCTTGGTGTAGTCGGGAAAGCTCTTGTGCACCAGACTCCTTCCTCCCTTAAGCTCCTGAGAGATCACTGTATTCCAGTCAAGCCCGGTCTCCATAGGGACAAAAACCCATTGTGGATGCAGGTTCTTCAAGGTGGTCAGGCTCGCCTGATAGCTCTCGGGAAATTGAGCGATATCCGCGGAGACCGATCTGCCATCTGCGGCATACAGCTTATTCTCCATGCCCTGTAAAGCGTTGTCGGCAAAATTCGTCTTCTCCCAGTTAAGGAACCGTTCGTCGGAGCATGCCAGCATCCGTCTGTCAAAGTACCCGGAAAGTTCGCCCGAGGCTCCCGCAAAGCTTGCGTAGATCCAGAGAATATCTTCTTCCTTATTGTAGGAAGCGTCCTGAATATATACTGTCTGTCCGCTGGTAAGAGTCGCAGTTATCTCACTGTCCAAGGAAGGTGAGGTATATGCCTCTATCTCATCACCGAGGTAGACCAATGCCATGATATCGCGCTCCGCAGCCAGAGCGGACAAAGCAGGCAGACCTACCCCTGTGGAGTCCTCCGTCGTAGCAGGCAGCTCCGTCCCTGTGGAGTCCTCCGTCATAGCAGACAACTCCGTCCCTGTGGAGTCCTCTGTCGCCGGAGCCTGCGTCGATAGCTCGGGTGTCAAAGTGTCTGCGGCAAGGGAGTCCTCTGTACCCGGGGCTTCAAGCGGCAGGGCATTTGCTGCATATGCCCCCCTATCGGTGAGCGGTGTTGACATGATAAGCGATATTGCAAGCAAGAGCGCAGCCATGGGCTTGCTCATGCGCTTTATATAACGCATGGTATTTAATTTCTTTTTTGGTGATTTGTCTTTTTTCATCTATACTGTGCCTCCTAGCTTATGGGCAGAACTAAAGCTTTCGTAAAACGAATTGTGCGGGTGGTATGCTCCGTATGCACAATGACCCTTTGCATAATACCCTGTTGCATAATACTCTAAGGAACATTATAGCGTAATTGCTCTACAATCATGGTACTGATGGGTATTCGACCGTTTCTTGCCTTGAATATGTATTTATTGTACCATATCACCTGCACGATTGGCGTGGAACAATTTGTCACAATGTTCGCAAGTGTATCACATTTGAGCTTCAAACCCAAAATCGCGCGAGGGGCGGCGGGAGAGGACTGAGAGGAGTTTTGCGGGCGGGCTGCGCCGAAGCCCGCAAAACTCCTCTCAGTCCTCTCTCGCCTTGGTATCGGGGCGAAAATGGGTTGTGTGGGTGCATGGGGTGTATGTTATTTTGGTGTTCGCAGTTTTTTGTGAAGCTTGCGCACGGTTTTGGGTGCGGTTGCGAACAGCAGCATATATATTTTATTTTTAGCCGTAAGGTAGGGATTTGTCAAGCCTTGAAATAGTCCCTTCCGAAGGTCGCGCACCACTCGCATATAAAATTTATTTTCTTTTTTCATTTGGCTGATGGGGATGTGCAGCATGTATTCAAGTCTTTGAAAGACTCCGAAACGTCTTGCGATTCTTATGAGCTCTCTGTCATTAACGTCCACCATCTGCATTACCATATCTGCGTTTGTCACGCTGTCTGCGTACACGCGGGAAAATTGTTCTCTGTCGGTCTTGCGGGAGTTGCTGCCCATTCGGTAAAACACGTGGTAGGTCTGCTCCGGCAGCGACAGTATATTGCCTATCTCGGGGAGCATCTGCACCAAGAAATGGAAATCCTCGTTCAATGCCCCCACGGGAAATTGTCTGCCCTCCAGCACGCTCTTGTGAAAAAGCTTGGTGCAAAAGGAGCAGTCGCCACGATGCATGAGAAGCTCCTTCAGGAAATCTCTATGGGAGATCAGTTCTTCCGTCTTAGGCGGCACACAGATATCCGGCAGGCGGTTCCCCCGCTCGTCAATCTCATCACGCCCAATCTGCGCCACCTTCACAGATTCCGTCCCCTGATAGCCTAGGATAGCTTTCAGGAGCCGCTCGTACATATCCTCATCAATATAATCGTCACTGTCCACGAAGCCGATATATTCTCCCTTGGCTTGCTCCAATCCCAGATTGCGGGCGGAGGAGGAGCCGCCGTTCTCCTTGTGGAAGACCCGAATGCGGGAATCTCTCGCCGCGAGCTTGTCACAGAGCGCACCAGTACCGTCAGTGGAGCCGTCATCTACCAGAAGGATCTCGAGCTTTTCATAGGTCTGATTCCTGACGGACTGCACGCAGCGGGGCAGGTATTCCATAATATTGTACACCGGCACGATCACACTGATCAGCGGAGTGTTCATTGATTTTTCTGTCGGATTGTCCATAGCATTTTCCTCTCACTGATCACCTCCGCGGGAGAGCACGGTCCCTCCGCAGACGGTTCTAAGGTCTCACAAAATTCCAGCAGGCGCGCGGCGGCATTCTCCGCGTTCCACTCCTCCTCGATCGTGAGGATCGCCGCTCTGCCCAGCCGTTCGCGGAGCTCCCTGTCCTGCAGCAGGCGTGCTGTCAACTCGCAGAGTTGGTCATTTTGTCCGTTGCGGGTCAGGCTGTCATCATAGACAAATCCGTTTTGTCCGTGTCGGATCAGATAGGGCGCCGCCCCCATCATATGGCTGGCAACCACTGCACAGCCACTGTTCATCGCCTCGTTGATGACCGCACCCCAGCCCTCCTTGCGGTCGCTGGTGGTCAGATATATTTCTGACTGCTCCATAAGCTCCCGCACCTCGTCCGGTGTGCGATAGCCCAACAACGTGACCTGCTCCGCCAAGCCGTACTCCTCCAATAAATGCTCCACAAGGGGGCGTTGTTCCCCGTCCCCGACAATATTCATATGAAAACATATGTTATTTTCTTTTAAATAACGTGCGCAATTAATAGCTGTCTCCGGATGCTTCCAGTCAAGAAAACGGGCAGCCCATAGAATGGAAGCGGGTTTCTTGGCTTTCATAAGCTGATCTGTGTCATAGTGCCTAGTCTCAGGAAAATATCCCCATTTGAGCAGCTTGTCAGGATAAGCCCTGATAATATGGAAATCCGAGGGCACATAGGCGCCCGCACAGAGCAGATAGATCGGCTTGTTGCGGTATTTCGTGTGGTCATGGTATTTCTTCAGGAGACCTCTGGGAGAGACCGCCTTCCACTGACCCTCCTTGTAAATGCGCTCGCTGTAACGGATTATGGGCTTGCCGCTCTGAAGTCTCTCCGTGATATAGCTCTCGTCGTCCACGCCGCCGAATAAAACCTGCGGGCAGTCCGCAATCAGCCGCTGACAAGCTTCAGGCTCCTCGTAGTAATACCTGACATAGGGAAGCTTCGCCTCCCGCTGCCAGCCCATGCGCACGCGCTCCTCCTCCATTGGTTCGGTCTGTATGAATACAAATTCTCCCTTCAAGAGCTCATACAGGGCGTTGCAGAAGGGGATTTGATGATGATTGATGTAATTGGAGACAAAGACCAACTGTGGTTGGTCTGCCAGCCGTGGTAGCTTTACCAGCCGTGGTTGGTCTGCCAGCTGAGACTGATTTGTCAATCGGGGCTGATTATTTTGTTGGGGCAGGCTTTCCGTTTGTGGCGGGTTTTCAGACGACTTTTTTTCATCGACAATTTCTGCATATATTTCTGTCATTCTCCTATAATTTTGCTCCGGATCGTGCGTTTTTAATGCATGGTTTCTTGCATTTTGGCTGTACTCCATCATTTTGTCCGGATTGGTCAGGATTTGAATGACGGATTTTGCCAGATTTTGCGATATTTCTTCGAGAGTTAATTCGTCATTTAAATCATCGTCGTTATTGTAAGAATTTTCAGACGATTTGAAGCCTTCGTACAAAATCCCGTCCTTTTCATGGGTAAAAATACTGCTGATACCACCCACGTCCGCACTGACACAGGGAACTCCCAGAATCATCGCCTCCCCCAGCGAATTGGGCGAATTCTCAATGGAGGAGCAGCAGACAAAGAGATTGCTCCGTAAATAACGCTGCTTCATCTGCTCCGCGTCCAGCCTCCCCAGAAAGCATATTTGTTCCTGCAGATGATGCTTCTTGATCAAGCCTCGCAGATAAAGCCCATAGGCTGAGATTTTGGCGCGCCTGATCAGACTGCCCTCCCCCGTGATTCCGTTGCCCGCCACATAGACCTTCACGTCGGGGAGCTCCTCCCGAATTGCGGGCAGCGCCAACAGCATATAATGTAAGCCCTTGATCGGATAATCCCCCTGGCTTAGGAAAATAGAGTGCGGCTCGCATTCCTGCGCATTCCACCGCCCCTCATAGAAATTGCCCCGCAGGGTCTCGTTCATCGCAAAATATCGCGCCTCGGGATTCCACTCCGCCGTGTAATGCCTGTCCCAAGCGGTGCGTCCCGTCACGTTCCCCGCGAGCCGTATCGCCTCATATTCCATCTGTCCCCGCAGGACGAATTTGTGCTGCTGCTGACGCAGAGTATCCCGCTTGAGGAGATCCCGCAGGGTGGCGGAGGACTTCACCTGATCAGGTAAATTAGCAAAATATGCCCCCGCATACACCCTGCACAAGCCCTGAATCCCGACCAGAATCCTGCTTTTATCGGGAAAAGCCCTGCACATGGCAAGTGTGTGAGGATATTCCGTGCCAAAGCAGTGAACGATATCCGGTTTAAAATGACATATGATATTTTTCATTTGCCCTTCTAAATCATTAGGATAAATGTGAGGATTGCCCATATTCTCCGTAAACGTATACCATAACAGGTGTCCTTTATCACTCTGCACCCTTCCTCTCGTCCGCAGCTTCCCCTGTGTCCGCTCCCAACCTGCGGGGGCGGGAAATGCCACGGCGAGCTCGATTCCGTTCTCGCCCTGCCGCTCCAACACCACGGAAGCCAAGCCTGAGAGCCAGCCCTCCTTGTTGCTCGCCTCGATATGAAGTTTGTCTGCTATCATGGGCAGCATGATGTTGCACAGCCATAAAACCCGCATAGAAACGTCCTCTCTTAATTAAATATCCAGTTCAAATAGGGCAAAAGCCGAATGTCCGTGGCATACATACCCCTTAACAGCATCACAAAATAGCACAGAAACGCCCCAATCACACCCCCGTAGCAGAGCCTGCGAAACCATCCCTCCGGCATCTGACGAAGCAGTGCAGGAATCAGGAAAATCTGGGAAATGATCATATAATATCCCACTCTGGACACCTCGGGAATAAAGCTGCCGCAAGGATAGACCGCCAGACCTGCCACGTTTAGGAAGAAGTAAAAGCGATTCGCCACGTTTTCCCTGTTTGTCCCATTCCCTACGTTTTTCTCACTCTCCTCGCCCGCCCGCAGACTGCGCCTGTAACAGACCGCGCACAGGGCAAGCGTCGCGGCACACTTTGCGATATTGACCCAAGAGATATTCCCCGTGTCAAAATCCGAATTCCGATAATAAGGATAAAAGTAAAACACAATCTCCCGATAAAAGCCTTGGCAGAATATCAGGCTCAAAACCAACGCCCCGCCCGCCGCGTAATGCCATGGACGAAGCTTTGCCCTCGCCAGCAGATGCGCCGCCAGATACACGGGGATCACCAGCAGGATAGACTTGTGGAAGATACAGCCAAAAAGCACCCACAGGATAAATTTCCCATACTCTCCCCGAATCACATACCGCATGGAATAAAGCGCAACCGCCAACGCCAAATAATAACGCACGGTATTTAAACTATTGAAATAATATCCCCCTGTCATCAGGAGAAACAGGGAAAATGCGTAATCCACCGCCTGACCATGCAGCGCCCGCACGAAGAACCAAGCCGTCAACAGGGAAAAGAGCGCAAAGATAGGCAGATAATTGTCATATCCGAAAAGCCTCTGCATCCATTTCACTATGAAATTAAAGCCAAGCTCTGACGAAACATGTCGCTCCTGAGCAATCAGGCGGAAATTAAACCGATACACCCAGTAATCGTTGCCCACCGCTATGCGGCAGGCGGACACTCCCGCCAACAGACAGAAAATTGCGAACTCCGCCACACAGCCTCGGGCGTACCCTCTCGTCACGCAGCCTCGGACATACCCTCCTGCCACATACCCTCTTGTCACGCCATCCTTTGTCGCATTCCCTTCGACAGACCTCTCTGTGGCGTTTCCCTTAATCCCATGAATCCCTTTCCCCTTGCCACCCGCAGGATAAAGCCCGCCGTCCGCGAGACATAAGCTTCCCACAAAGCCGCCCAGAAAAACCGTCACCGCTGTCAGACCCACATAGACCAACGCGCTACTCTCCATCTGCCGTCTCCTCTCTCAAGCCCCTTCCCTCCCTGACGCCGTCCCGCATCCAACGAAATGCCTGTTTCAAGGGAATCTCCTCACACACCACAGCCCGATGCGCCAAAAGAAACCGCAGGGCAAAGGGAATCGCCATATACCCGTACAGAAAATGATAGAGCACACCCCTGTCATAGAAAAATTTCTCATTATAGCCCGCAAACCAGCTCGACTCCCCCGCGCTTTCCCGCCCGATGGTCACGGGGGCGGTATACACCCGATACCCCCGACCCATAAATTCCTTCAGGAAAAGGCTGTCCTCCCCGTTGCTGAACCTTGCCCCGCCGCCAAAGAGCAGGGAGAAGCGCACTCCCGACTCCCGAAGGCTCCGTAATCTGACGGCAAAGCTCACTGCGCCATAACGCCCGTTATTGTACCAGTGTACCTTTTTGCGCTCCGTGATATGGTAAGTCCTTCTTGATTCCTCCACCTCTATGTTAAAGAGGATCATATCCGCCTTGGGATTGCGGGCAAACTCCTCCTCAATCGCCGCTGCATACCCCGTCTCATACACGATGTCCTCATCAGCAAAAAGGCAGATGTCGCCATCCGCCCTCTCTATTGCTGCATTGCGGCTTCTGCCGACTCCCCTCTCCGGAAAGGAATAAAAGCGTATTTTGTGCCCCTTATGCTCCATCTCCGCATAGTCAAGGCAATCGCACTGATTGATAATCACCGCGTCAGAGTCAAGCCGCATCCGTTCCGCCAATTCCTTCATATCCTGATGCATCACCGATGCCAAAACCTCTACGCCCATGCCCTACTTTCTCCCAAAATAATATGCTTTGATCAGTGCCTCATCTGCATTCCATAAAATAGCAGCCGTTACCAAAATCTCCTGTACCACCATGAATTCCAATACATATTCCAAGGGCTTGCCCGCATGAAGTCCCGACTCCACGACCAACAGCACGCCGTCCGCCTCCCGCAGAACCTCCGCGGTCTCCGGACTTAAGGCGGGTGTGGGTACCGCAAACCATTCCTTTTGAATTTTTTCCTGCATGAATTTCAAAACCTCCTGTGGATTTACGCTTTCCTCCACAGCACAAACGGCAATTCTCTCTTTATTTTTGAATAAATAACATGCGTTCTCTTGAAGCTCCAAGCTGTGTATCGTGCCCAATGCAGGAAGCCCGTACCTCCTGCGCAGAGTGGCAGGCAGCCAGATACTATCCGCCCCAAGCTCCCGCATAAGCAATAATACAACCACAAAGAAACAGGAGAGCAGCGCGCTTAAGATCACCGCCCGCAGCGGACGCACGTCCGGATGCACCAGCTTGGGACCGCTCACATCGATCACCCTGATGGACGCGATCTCGGGGACGCTCTCCGCGAAGGGTCCCGTCAAGACCTGCTGCAGCACCTTGGACAAGGTATCCGTCTTTTCCGCCGAGGTCGTGCTCACCTGAAAGGAGGGCACATGAATGTCCGACGCCACAGAAGCAGAAATCGCCTCCGCCGCGCCTCCCGCCCACATATCCAATGTCACGTCCATGGCGGCAAAGGGCATCGACGACTCCAACAGCCCTAAGAATTCCTCCGAATCCACATAGGTGTTCCATGTCATTTCGTTGATATAGTAATCCCCCGACTGCACGGGCGGATTCGTGTATTCCAGCTTACAGGTAATGGTTGTCTCATATTTTGACGGCTCGCCAAGCATGACATTCTTCACATAATACCCGCCGCCAAAAACCAATGTCCCCAACAGCGTGAGTCCGATGATCCACCTCCAATTGCATACCATGCGAATCACCGTCAGCCGCAGGTCAAATGGCTCCAATGCATAACTGCCTTCCCACATAGCTCACTCCTTCTTGTGTTCCTTCCGAAACGCCGTCACCTGCTCGCTCTCCACGCCCTCCGTGCTGTCAGGCCAGAACAACACCTTCAATGTCAAAAGCATCAGCTTCAAATCCAACCAAACGGAATATTGCTCAATATAAATTAAGTCGAGTTTCAATTTATCATAGGGAGTTGTATTGTATTTCCCATATACCTGGGCAAAACCGGCAAGTCCCGCCTTCACCTTCGTGCGATACACAAACTCAGGCATGATCTCCACATATTGCTTGATGATCTCCGGCCGCTCCGGTCTCGGTCCGATAAAGGACATATCCCCCAACAAAATATTCACCAACTGGGGAAGCTCGTCGATCCTGCACTTGCGAATAAATTTCCCGATGGGGGTGATGCGGGAGTCATTCTTTTGCGCCAGCCTCGCCACACCATCCTTTTCCGCATCCGTCCGCATACTGCGAAACTTCATAATGTAAAATTCTTTTTGATCCCTAGTACAGCGCACCTGCTTATAGAGCACAGGCCCGCCATCATAAATCTTGATTGCAATTGCCGTCAACAGCATAATCGGTGACGTCACCACCAAGAGAATCAAAGAACATGCGATATCTATACATCGCTTGATAAAACGCTGCTCCATACTCAGGCTGTACTCTCTGGTCAGCAGCAAGGGAGAATCAAAGATATGGAGTTCCTCCGCCCCCGCCAAAATGATATCCGTGATCTTGGGCATGGTATAAATGCGAATGGAACGGGAATAACAGAATTTTAAAACCTGATTGCGCTCCGCCGTAGACACATCCCACACCACCACCGCGTTGCACTCACCCTTCTCGTAGCTGTGAAGAATCTCCTGGCAAACCCTCTCCATCCCTTCTCGCATACGCAGGGTTTTCGCAATGATGTACTTGTCCTTACGGCTCTCGAACTTATTGTAAATATCCTCGATGGGCCGCTCCCCATGAATCAACAGGAGCTTGCGCGGCGGGAAAATACTTCGATATATCTTGTTGGCTATGTTGGTGTATATGATCACCGTAATGGTCTGTTCCACCAGCATCATGATAAATACCTTCGGCACAAAGGGCTGGTGAGCCATGATGGACAACTCCACATAGATAAACATCAACGCCAGCACCGTGGAAAACAATTGTGAGAAAATCAATTCAAAATTCCTGAGATACCCCAAGCGCATACCGCCATACATCGTAGTTAAGAACAACAGGATCAATCCGTAAAACGCAATCTCCACAATATGACCCTTATAACCAAAGTTCCTTAAGGATTCCACCACGCTATACTGAAAATCTTCCAGCCAATGATAGGCAAATATCCCCGTCTCCAGAGCCAGACACAATGCAGATAACGCCAAATTGATCAGACGTTTAAAGGCCTCCATCCGTTTTAAATTATATTCATTGGTATTCGCACTCAAGTTATGCCCTCCGGTTGTACGCGCCTCATGGTTCATCCTCACAGCGAGTCGCATCGGCACGTCCTGGTGTACCATAGGTACACTTGTATCATACGGTACACTTCTCTGCCTTGACTAAGGTATTATACCATATTTTTCCCAATGAGTATATAAAAAAACCGTTTCTTAAGCAAAATTAAGGTAATGGGGCGGCGGGAGCGGACTGGGGGGAGTTTTGGCGGGCTGGCTGCGGTTGGGTGTTTTCTAATAGTGCGGGGAAGTGGGTTGCGGGTTGCGGGTCGGCTCTAAGGCGCATCCATGCGCATTTCACCCTTGGCTTCTGAACGCACTATAAGAAAACACGCCAACCTTCGCCGAAGCCCGCCAAAACTCCCCCCAGTCCGCTCCCGCCTCGGTATTGACGCTAGGCAGGTCTTGTCTGGAAAGTGTGTGAATTTATTCCTTGGCTGTATTGTCACAGGTGAATCGTGGTTTGTATTATGGATAGTCAGGTTGGCTTAAGCGTTAGCAAAAGGCGGCAATTGAGCTTGGCTATATTCTTCTTAGGACTGCGCGCACTGCCCAGAAGCATAGGTTCCAGACGCTGCCTACAACACCGATTCCCTCCACATGGCGGTAAAGATTCCAGATACGGCGGATTGCCTTGATCTTATTAGAGGAAAGACTTGCGCCCGCGCGACGATACTTCACCAGATTCTCATCCAGACCATAAGCAATGTATCCGTTTCTGAGGACCTTCCACCACAGGGCGGTGTCCTCGCTCTTCACCTCCGGCATGTCCAGCAAATCTTTGGGAACCAATGCTGTGTCAAAAATAACAGTTGTTGTGAAAATAGTGGTGTTCTTTAACGCCTGCTTGTAATTCAAGGTCGCGGGAACATGAACGATTTTGCCCAGTCCCTTGCCGTTCTCATCTGCAAACTCGTATCCTGTGAACGCAAAAGCCGCCTGCTGCTTCTCCATAAACGCAAGCTCATGCTCAAGCTTCACGCTCTCCCACAGATCGTCAGCGTCCAGATAAGCGATATAACGCCCCTTTGCCTCCGAAAGCCCCCTGTTGCGCGCCCTCGCCGCGCCTCCGTTTGCGGGCAGTGCAATCAAGCGAATACGAGCGTCCCCCGTGCGGGTCAGATATTCCTCGATCGCCTTCCGACTCCCGTCCGTGCTGCAATCCTCCACCAGTAAAAGCTCCCAATTCTTATAGGTCTGCCGACGCACGCTCTCTATTGTCTCTGTGATATATTTTTCCACATTGTAAACCGGCACGATAATACTTACCAGTCCTTCCTGTCCCGCCGACAAGCCCATATCACCACCCCTTTTTCAACAGATAATATTCTTCCAGCTCGACTACCTCCAGCTTACCCTCCTCGGCAAGTCCGGCGACATCTCCCTGATAGACCGCCTCCTCCTTCGGCAGCAAGATACAGTCCGCCCCCATCGCAAAAGCCTTCCGCGCATAAGTCCTGACCTCCTCCATGGAGGTCTCCTTCCCATATTCCCGCAGATGCTCCATCCACTCGTACAGCTCCTTAGTCTCCTCGGAATATATGTCATAGCAGTACGCATTCAATGCGATATCCCACATATTCCTGCCATACAGCAGACAAACCCCCGCGTCCAAGCTTCGGCTGTACTCCAAGATCTCTTTAGGCGCCCAGAGACAGAATTCCTCCCCGCAGCTCTCCCTCGCAGTCTCCAAGACCGCCTCTACCGCAGCCTGTTCCTGCACGGCGGGCTCCGTACCCGCCCCTCCGCGGCCAAGCCCACCGCACAGCGCCAACACTCCCACACAGAGAAGCACTAATATCGTATTCTTCACGATTCCCCTGAGCGGCTTGCACTGCTCCATCAGGAAGCTCGTCCCGCCCAAAGCGATCACCGCCGTCAACGGCACATAGCTCCATATCCATTGATAATCATAAAATAACGTCTGATATCTCATTAACACTGCTGCGGTCATGGGGAAAATACACATCACCGCTGCAATGCCCCCATAGAGCACAAGCCTTCCCTGAGGTCCCCGCAGCTTCCTTGTGAGAGACAGATAAACAACCGCCACAAGGAACAATGCCACCAGCTTTCCACCGTCTGTATATCCAAGCCACCCTGACCATGCATTCCGCAGATACGCTCCCATGCTCACGCCCCCCTTCCGGCTTCTTCAAACCCCTCGGTACGCTTCTTGTACCAGAGGCGCAGAACCGCCATTCCCAAGGTCACCACGAGACAAGCACCCATGCCATAGAGTGTCCAGACAATACAAGCCTCCGCCAGAATGCACAGCGCCGCCAACCTCCACCTGCGCCGCAGGGCAAGCCCGAACACATAGGGCAGAAGCACCACATTCCGTATCGTCACCCCGCGGAAGCCACAATAGAGCAGCCCAAAGCCGTCCATGCCGTATAGATAATCCCCCGCGCACAATACCGCCGCTATCAATGTCATGAATAGCAGCCTTTCCACCCGCCCCCGCCTCTTATCGTCCGCAAAAAGAGCATGTGCCAATCTGTCAAATGCCAGATAACACATCAATAACACATGTAACAGAATCAACTCCCACACCACCCTCGCGGCAGACAGTCCGAATATCCGGCACAGGATCCCATACAATGTGGGCAGACATAAGATTTGAATGCGAAACGGTATATCGGAGGACGGATCCAACCAAGCGACTACATGCGGGTAGTAATATGAATTCAGAATCTCATTCGATATACTGTTCTTATATGGACGCCCCGTGAGCGGATTCACCTGATACACACCGTCGGTCTCCAGAAAGCTTTCCACTGTCTCTACCGTCATATCCCCCGCGCGGTAGATATAGTCCCCCGACGTGATCGTCACGATCTGATAGATGAACAAAAGTGCAAACGCCAGAAAAAGCCCCACCGTCGCAGGTGTGATATCCCTTCCGCTGACCGCTCCTGACGCCACACTCACTCTTGCCCTTCCGCTTCTTCCTGACCACCCGCCTGCGTCTGTCCTTCCCGACTGACTGCCTGCGTCTGTCCTTCCTGTCCTCCTGCCTGCGTCTGTCCTTCCCGACTGACTGCCTGCATCTGTCCTTCCTGTCCACCTGCCTGCGTCTGTCCTTCCCGACGCCTTGGACAATCTGCTCCTTCCTGCCCGTCTGCGCCATCCGGAGACTTTCCTTCCCACCCCTGTCTCCGCGTTCCGGCTCTGCCACAGCCATATTCCAATTGAAGCCAAGCTCAAAACCACGATTCCCGCTTCAAACAGGAGCACCGCGTCCGAAAAAGACCGACCCAGCACTACCGCCGCCAAATGCGCGACCTCTGCCAGCCCGATCTCTACCAGAAAACCGACAAGCAGCTTATCCGCCACATGCATTTTACCGGCGAGCCTGCCGTATAGGACTCTCAGCGCCCCGCTTCCCAACAACACCTGTACGATTGGTATACCGACCAAAAACAAACAAACCTTCATCTGCAGTGCCTCTCTTACAAAGACAGCCATGATCGCATTTTCCGCTGCAACCATGACTGTCAGCATTCACATAAAACGAGCAATATAAAACCTATTTCCTTTCTATTACTACATCGCCTTAAAATCAAGACGTACCTTATCCGCGATTCGTGCTATGTACTCGCTGTTCGTGGGTCTGGGTCTGCCTGAAAGCGGAGAATAACCAAACATTTCCTCAAAGGTCTCCGCATTTCCCCTGCTCCACGATACCTCTATGGCGTTGCGGATTGCCCGCTCCACCTTCTGACCTGTCGTTTTAAACCGCTTTGCAACAACCGGATAGAGAAGCTTCGTCACGCTGCTCACCACCTCCATATCCCGTCCCGAGAGCAATATCGCATCTCTCAAATAATGATACCCCTTCAAATGTGCCGGAACCCCTATATCCAACATAATGTCAGTAATGTATCTCTCCAACTCAAAATCCTTAACTGTCGCAATATCCATAACAAATTCCCCTTTCATATGTCGAGTATTGCTCTTTTTTGTGTTTGCTAAGGATTATTCTAACATAGGTGTCGAATCATAAAAAGGACTTTCCATCGCCGTTTTGAGCGTAAAAAGTATCAAAACTTACACTTTTTGCCAAAATTGCCCTCATGCCGCCAACGACGACACAAACAATTTGTGAGAAGAATACCCAGCCAAAGCGAATTTGTTCGCTTTGCGTTCTTCAGCGCGAAAAAAGTTTCGCCATGCGAACCTTAGAATTTCTTCGCAAAACAGCCAGACCTGAAAATCAGGTCTTTGGTTACTGAGCGATTAGATTTTCTTCTCACACTTATAACTCCTCCCTAATCAAATAAATGGGTCTCCGCTTGACCTCCATATACGTTTTAGCCAGATACTGCCCCAAGATCCCCGTGCAAAAAAACTGAATGCCACTGGTCAAAAGAATGATGCATACCAGTGACGGCCAGCCTGACACGGGATCTCCAAACATCACCTTGCGCGCAATGATAAAAATGATCATCACGAAGGACACCGCGCAGAAGAATACCCCCATCAGCGACGAGATCAACAGCGGCGCTGTGGAAAAAGCCACGATCCCGTCAAACGAATACATTAACAGCTTCCAGAAGTTCCACTTGGTCTCTCCCCTAGCCCGCTCCACATTCTCATATTCCAACCATTTTGTCCGAAAGCCGACCCAGCCAAAAATCCCCTTCGTAAAGCGATTGTACTCCTCCATAGACAATATCGCGTCCACCATCTGCCTTGTCATCAGGCGGTAATCCCTCGCCCCGTCCATCATCTCCGTCTTGGAGATCTTCTTCATCAGACGATAAAACCCTCTGGCAAAAAAGCTCCGGATCGGCGGCTCCCCCTTGCGGTCAACACGCCTTGTCGCCACCGAATCATACCCCTCGGAAAGCCCCTCGAACATCTCAGGCAACAGACTCGGCGGATCCTGCAGATCCACATCCATCATCACCACATAATCGCCCTTAGACTTCTGCAGACCGGCATACATCGCCGCCTCCTTGCCGAAATTCCTCGAAAACGACACCAGATGCACCCGCTCGTCCTTCTCCCGAAGCTTCTTCACCTCCGCCACCGTCCCGTCGCGGGAACCATCGTCTATATAAAGCAGCTCAAGCTCAATCCCTTTCTTCTGAAAAAAAGGATCATTCTTGACCAGCTCCTCGTAGAACAGAGCCACACTGTCCTCCTCGTTATAGCAGGGCACAATAACACTCAAAAGACTCATCCGTATCTCTCCTTACCCTCAGCCATCCGGCCGTTTCCTGCCTTGACAATTATAATTTTATTTTGTCTAATTCCGTGAGATTAACGCCAGAGATCTGCAAAAAAACTTTTAATTCAATATATCTGTCTTTCATCCTTTTATATGCTGCCGACTCTTTATCCTGAGTCAAAACCATATAATCCTGCAGACGCGAAAATTCTTCTATGGAAACTTTTATCACTTCATTCTCCGACATATAACTACCCTCTAATCTTGAATTGCGATCCATATTTCTTGAATCGTTATCAATATTGCCATACTGCAAGTATACCACAATCAGAATCTAAAGTCTATTCCATATAATAAGCAGTTTCAAAGTGAATTTATATAGACCTTCTTATAACGAGGTTCACCAAAGTTCACCCAGAAATTCACCAAAAGATATAAAATAAACGTAACAGAATATTTGGAATATGATATTGGAAAATCCAGAAATAACGCAGACCGTTATGGCAGAAAAACTTGGTGTTACACCAAGGATTACTTTGATTTACTTTGATTTTCATAAAATTTCTCTTGCATTTTTTGACAAAACATGCTACACTTAATCCATAAGTCACATCTGGGACATGTCTGGGCTTTTCGCCGAGAGTTACCACAA
>JAMPHH010000030.1 GCA_023663505.1 Muribaculum sp. | reverse complement strand
CGCGCACTCGGGACTTTCACCCGTTAGAGAACGCCCATGCTGGGCAAACAAAAGGTGCAGCCCCTTGGCTACACCCCGATTATGAACCACAATTCTCAACTTTTTATCTATACAAGCGTATAATTTTTACAGATATTATGTTATATCATCACCCATTAGTTTTTCTTCTCCAAGAAATTTCATTAGAAGAACATTAACAAATCCTGCACAGTATTGCCTCTCTTATCCACCACAGTTCACCTCCCTTATACAGCTTGCCGTGTTCTGTAAAAATATCATCTATGATTATATTTTATCCTGTAACAATCGCTTTAGCTTTATATCAAAAGTTTTAATTTCATAACCTTTTACTTTATGATAGGCATATAAAAGGCAATCAACAAAATCTAAATTCTTTTCACTGTAAGTTGTCAGTCCAAGCTTTATTACTTCCATCTCATTTGCCTGTACCTCTGACAGAAGATGGAACAAACTTGATTTTGCGTCAAGCATTACCATACTTTTCCTCCACTGCCTTTTCCCATGCAACTTCTTCTTCTTTCTGCAATTCGGGATTTGCATACCTTGATAATATCCCTCTGGCAGACGGTCTTGTATTCTCCTTTAACAAGGATTCTTCCATAAATTCATCTAGTATGGTGATAATCAGTTTTTGGTTCTTTTGTGCGTGAATCTGTTCTAATGTCCGAACTCCATTTCCATCATAATATCCCTGTAATGCTAACATAGAAACACCCCGCTTATTTTTACGTTTTGCCATCATCAGTATATATCAAAATTACACTTTTGTAAACTAGCAATTTTTCCGGAAAAATCGGCGAAAACTTTCGCATACGAAAACAGAAAGCAGCTTATAACTATTATCTTTTAGTTAGCATTATCTGAATCTTTTCTGATTTCAAAGCTCGCCATCACTCTGCCTCCTCCACTTCCATTCTCCACAAGCAGCTCTCCGCCGCATTTCTCGCACACAATCCTACAGATATACAGCCCCAGCCCAAAATGCTCTCCCTGAGTCTCCCCTTTTTCCCTCCTCTCCATCACGCCCGGCTCCCTGCCAGCCCGCTGTAACGCCTCCTGCGAGAATCCCACGCCGTCATCTTCCACGACAATCTCCAGTCTCCGCTCTCTCGCCCTGATGTCCACGCGAATCCTATTGCGGGCATATCTAATGGCATTGGACAATAGATTCTCAAGCACCTCCAACACCAATTCCTCGTCCACCCACAGGGTATCCTCCATGCCCTCACACACCAATTCCATCTGCAGCGTCCCCGCCAAAAGTCCGCAGCTTTCCCTGCATTTTCCGCATAGCTCCTCCCAAGTGACCTCCCCCTGTGCAGGACTGATATCCTCCACCCGCTGTATCCTGTTCATTCTGGCGGTATAGCTCTCCAGTCTGTTGATTTGGGCGCCCATCATCTGCAATATCTCCAAGAGCTTTTCCCGCGAGACCTTCCCGTCGGGAATATATTTGTCCAACAGCTCCACATACCCCTTCAAAACGGTGATCGGAGTGCGCATATCATGTGCAAAGGCGGCGTTCAAACGCCTGCGCTCCTCAAGCAGCCGCCATGTTTTTTGATTGTTGTGATACAATGCCTGCCGCATGGTCTCAAAGCTTTCCATAAGCTTCCCCAGCTCGTCCCGCCTGCCGCTCTCCAATTGAAAATCAAGACAGTTATCCGATATTTTCTCCGAGGCGTCTATCAGGGCGTTGATTGGCTGCTCCAGCTCCCTTCGATAAAATAAAACCGCCATCAGAGCGATACTGCCAATCACCCACAACGGCGCCAGTACCACCTGCGCGTTGCTGATAAACCAATACACGATCTCATGCAATCTGCTCTCGGAGGAAAATCTTCCCTCGTCAACAAATTCATAGTGTAAAACCCCGTCCTCGCCATAATACACATGATACTGCTCCCCATCAGGCGTTGCGCGCGTCATGGAATATCGCGCGCTGTACCAATCCTGCAGATAGTTTGTCCCGATTCCTATCCCGAACGCACCCAGATATGCGAGAACAAGACAAATCGGAAAATAAATAAAAAAGCTCCATTTGACTGAACGCATACCCACACCCTTTATTTTACCCATTTATACCCCATCCCCCAGACTGTCTCCAAATGATAATCCTCTCCATACGCCCGAAGCTTTGCGCGCACTCTCCTCACATGCTCTGTCACCACGCCCGCGTCCCCTTCCGCGTCGTACCCCCAGATTCGCTCATAAATCCGCTCCCTGTCAAAGACCTGCCCGGGATTCAGCGACAAGAGCTCTATGATCTCAAACTCCTTCTTGGCAAAGGCGATCAACTCTCCCTGTACCATGACAGTCTTGGCGGCATAATCTATGGCAAGCTTTCCCCAGAACCGCACATTTTCCGCCACAACATTCCTGTGCTCCCTACGGATATGTGCCGCCACCCTTGCCCCAAGCTCCTCGATGGAAAAGGGCTTTAAGATATAATCATCTCCGCCCGCGGCAAAGCCCCTGAGCTTGTCGCTGTCCTCGATTCGCGCGGTGAGAAAAAGAATCGGGCAGGGCACATAATCGCGTATCGCGCCACAGAGCGTCACCCCGTCCATTCCCGGCATATTCACGTCCAACAAAATGATGTCCGGACGACAGGAGAGCCTTTCCATAGCCTCCTCCCCACTGTACGCCACACAGACCTCGTACCCGCTCAGCTCAAAATAATCCTTCAGCAGACTCACCACAGCCCTCTCGTCATCAACGACCAAAATCCTATACATTTTAATCACCATTTTCAATCCAATTCCCTTGCAGCGGGGTATTATAAACGTAAATCATCAACTTTCCATCAACACAACCACAAAAACAGAGGGATCACTCCCTCCTTTTCGCATTACTTGTGATACGGCTCTCCATTCATGATCCGAAAAGCCCTATATACCTGTTCGCACAGAATAACCCGCATCAATTGATGAGGAAAGGTCATATCCGAGAAGCTCAAATGATAATCTGCCCGCCGTATCACGGATTCATGCAGTCCCAGTGAGCCGCCTATCACGAAGGCGATATGACTTTTCCCGCTCAAAGCGCCTTGCTCAAGCCATGACGAGAACTGCTCGGAGGTCAGCTTCTTCCCGGCAATCTCCAAGGTGCAGACATACATATCCTCCTTGAGTCTGCCGAGAATCCGCTCCGCCTCCCTCTGCCTGATCTGCTCCTCCACGGCAGGCGCCGCCTTATCCGGCGTCTGTTCGTCAGCCACCTCGACGATCTCCAGCTTACAATATCTGCCAAGCCGCTTGGCATACTCCGCCAGTGCGTCTCGGTAGAACCTTTCCTTGATCTTGCCTACACAGACAATGGTAATCCTCATAGGCTCTCGCTTTCCTGTGGCGTCTCAAACACCATATCATACACCTGCTCACCAATCAAATGATCCACCATAGTCTGATCGAGATTCATGAACTGATGATTGATACGCTCCTTCAACACAGCCACTCTCCTAAAATAACTCACCCCGTCGGGCAGCTTAGTCTCCCCGTCGAGCGCAGCGGTATCGATCTCCTCCGCCCTCAGATTCTCCCGACACCATTTGAGCACCGTCTCCTTCAGGGAATCCTCGGACGCCGCCTTCCTCGCAGAGAGCTTAGTGCTTTTTATGGAGATGACGCCCATGATGACCAATCCCAAAAATACCACGGACATGATTACATAACTGAGATACCATGGCATATTTTTTCCTCCGTAATGTCAGACATACGTGTTAGGCAAAATTATTTCCCGCTCAGATACTCGTCAATTCCCTTTGCCGCCGCCTTGCCTGCGCCCATTGCCAAAATAACCGTCGCCGCGCCTGTCACGGCATCGCCGCCTGCATATACGCCCTCCTTCGTGGTCTTGCCGTTCGTCTCGTCCGCCACGATGCATTTCCACTTGTTGGTATCCAGTCCCTTGGTGGTAGAGGAGATCAACGGATTAGGAGAGGTGCCCAGTGACATGATCACGGTGTCCACCTCCATGGTAAACTCTGAATCGGGAATCTCCACGGGACGACGCCTGCCGGAATCGTCCGGCGCGCCAAGCTCCATCCTTATACACTTCATTCCGGTCACCCAACCCTTTTCATCAGAGAGTATCTCCGTGGGATTGGTGAGCAGGTCGAAGATAATCCCCTCTTCCTTGGCATGATGCACCTCCTCCACTCTGGCGGGAAGCTCCTCCTCGCTTCTGCGGTACACGATATGTACCTCCGCGCCCAGACGAAGGGCTGTCCTCGCGGCGTCCATTGCCACGTTTCCGCCGCCTACCACAGCCACCTTCTTACCGCGCATAATGGGGGTATTGGAGGTCTCGTCAAACGCTTTCATCAGATTGCTTCTGGTCAGATACTCGTTAGCGGAGAACACGCCGTTGGCATTCTCACCGGGAATCCCCATGAACTTTGGCAGACCTGCTCCTGAACCGATAAACACGGCGGAAAATCCTTCCTCGTCCATAAGCTCGTCAATGGTGGTGGATTTACCGATCACCACATTGGTCTCAATCTTCACACCGAGGGACTTGACATTCTCAATCTCCTTGGCAACCACGTCCGCCTTGGGCAGACGGAATTCCGGAATGCCATACACCAACACGCCGCCGGGCTCATGTAATGCCTCAAAGATCGTCACGTCATATCCCATCTTCGCCAGATCTCCGGCACAGGTCAAGCCCGCAGGACCGGAACCGATCACAGCCACCTTCTTGCCATTTTTCTCCTTGGCGCCCTCGGGCTTGATCTCGTTCTCTCTCGCCCAGTCGGCAACAAAACGCTCCAATTTGCCGATGGAGATCGGCTCTCCCTTGATGCCCCTGATACATTTTCCCTCGCATTGGCTCTCCTGCGGACATACGCGTCCACACACCGCGGGCAGGGCACTGGACTCGCTGATCACCTGATAAGCCGCCTCCACGTCCCCGTTTTTCACCTGCTCGATAAAGCCCGGAATATTGATCGCCACGGGGCAGCCTTTGATGCACTGCGCATTTTTACAGTTGATGCATCTCGCCGCTTCCTCCATTGCCTCCTCTTTGTTATAGCCAAGACATACTTCCTCAAAGTTTGCCGCACGTTTCTTCGCGTCCTGTTCTCTCACAGGAACCTTCTTTAACACGTCCATTCTGTTTCTCCTCTCTGCACGGATATTGTATTTCTGATGCCTGATAGATAACGCCTAGCAGTTGCCGCAGCCGCCGTGGTGGGAGTCTCCCTCCTCCAAGGCAAGCATCGCCCTGCCCTCCTGAGTCTTATAAATCTGCTGACGTCTCATTGCCTCGTCAAAATTCACCGCATGTCCGTCAAACTCAGGACCGTCCACACAGGCAAATTTCACCTTGCCGTCCACGGTGACACGACATGCGCCGCACATCCCCGTACCATCAACCATAATCGGGTTCAGACTCACGATCGTGGGAAGCCCCAATTCCTTGGTGAGCACACACACGAATTTCATCATGATCATAGGTCCGATGGCGATACACACATCATATTGCTTGCCCTCTGCCACCAGATCCTTGATGGTCTGAGTCACCATACCGCTCCTGCCATAAGAACCGTCGTCCGTGGTCACATAGAGATTGCCTGCCACAGCCTCCATCTCCTTCTCCAGAATCAACAAATCCTTCGTCTTGCTGCCCACGATGACGTCCGCGTCCACGCCGTTCTCATGAAGCCACTTCACCTGAGGATACACAGGCGCCGCCCCGACGCCGCCCGCCACAAAAAGAATCCTTTTGCTCTTTAGGCTCTCCTTGTCCTCATGCACCAGCTCGGAAGCACAGCCAAGAGGACCCACGAAATCATGGAAGGCATCTCCCTCGTTTAACTGCGCCATCATTTTGGTACCCGCGCCCACCGTCTGGAACACGATCGTGACTGTCCCCGCCGTCCGGTCATAATCGCAGATGGTCAGGGGAATCCTCTCTCCCTCCTCGTCCATCCGCACAATGACAAACTGCCCCGGCTGACAGGACCTTGCCACACGTTTTGCCTCCACATCCATCAGATAGATGTTGGCGGCCAGTTCCTTTTTCTTCAAAATCTTGTACATAAACTCACCTCTTCATTAAAATATTGTTGTAACTATTCGTGTTTTTCAGGGCTTGCGGAAACACCCATAATTACCGAGCCTTATCCCGACGGTTCCAACGAGGAAATCCGATAATTTCCACCCTCTATTTGAAGCTTATAACACAAACCTGTATATACGTCAATGGCAAAATAATTACCTGTTCTGGCAGGGATTCCCTCCACATCCACAAGCACCTCCGCGACTACATAGTAATCCTGCCCTTCGCCCAGTCTGACCACGTACAGATATTGGTATTGATAGCATGCAGCCGTGTCATCAAAATGTCCCGTGTCATCTAATATCTTGCCGGAGCTCAGGGCATTTTCCCTCACCGTGTCCACCGCCCGTTCCGGAGCAAGCTCCGTCTCCAGCTCCAAGTTAAAGGTTCTCTCCACCACCACGCTGCTGCGTCCGGCTTCTAACCTTACAAACTTGAAGGTACTGTGACCGAGCGGCATGGGAATCGGTTCCGTATACTGCGGCGAGGTCAGATCAGGCGTTGTGCCATCTGTGGTGTAATAGATATTCTCGGCATTGTTCAGCACCGTGATCATCACCGGTATATTATAGCTGCCTGCGTCCACATTGATCTCCGGAGTCTCTAACTGCTCCACGCTGACATGATACTCCGCGGAAGCAATCTCGCTCGTCACGCCATATGCATTCACAAAAACCGCCTTCACATTGTAATAGCCGTTTTCCAAGAGAATAGGGGCTGTGTAACGCTCCGACGCCTCATCAGGCGTACTGCCGTTCATAGTGTAGTAAATGATCCCATTTCCCGTCACCGTGAGCTTTAGTGCCTTCACCTCCGTGTAGCTTCCCTCAGGTATGCCAAACTGCGGCGGCTCCGCCATATAGCTCTGATAGACAGAACGAATCGCCTCATTGTCACATTTCAGCAGCATATCGTTGATGGCCTGATAATCCTCCCTTGCGCGGTAAATCGCGATCAGCTTACCATAGACGCTCCCCAATTGCTCAGCATCCGTGTTGGGGTCAGCCACAATATCATTTAACCAATATTCATATTGTTCTTTATCATTCTGAAGGAAATATACCTCCGCCAGATCAAGCTTTAACCCAACGTCAAATTGGTCAAGCTCCCTCGCTCTGGTATAATACCCAACCGCCTTCTCATACTGCCTCATGACAACAGCTTTTTTGGCTTGGGCAATCTGGTAATCGAGGGAATAGTGTTGAAATACCTTGATTCCTCCCGCAATCAGCAATATCACCAGTGCCGCAATACCAACCCAGCCAAGGAAAGTGCGAAGCCTTGTGTCCCGTTTGCCCTTTTGTGCTTCAGCTTTCTCCTTCTCCACTCCATCCTGCGCCACGTCCTTGAGAATATTCCCAAGACTCTGTTCCAGATTAAGCTCCAGCTCCGGCTCAAAATCCGGAACGATGTGAATATCCTCTCCACACTTCTCGCAATAGAGATGACCCTCCTTCATTTCTGCCCCGCAATTTGGACATTTCATAGGTTGTCCCCTCTCTTATCGCTGTATCGCAACAGACTCCACACAATTGTTCATCAACATGGCAATGGTCATGGGACCGACTCCGCCGGGCACCGGCGTGATCGCGCTGCAAAGAGGCTCCACGCTCTCAAAGTCAACGTCCCCGCACAGCTTATTATTCTCATTGCGGTGAATTCCCACATCAATGACCACGGCGCCCTCCTTCACATAATCTGCTGTGATCATCTTGGGCTTACCGATCGCCACCACCAGAATGTCGGCGCGCCTTGTCACCTCTTTCAAATCCCTCGTGCGGCTGTGTGTCACGGTCACGGTGCCATTCTCCCGAAGCAACAGCAACGCCATGGGCTTTCCAACGATATTGCTGCGCCCCACGACCACGCATTCCCTGCCTGCGATCTCAATCCCCGAACGCTTCAGAAGCTGAATGATACCCGCCGGAGTACAGGACACAAAGCCTTGTTTTCCGATACACAACGCTCCAACGTTCTGCGGGTGAAAACCGTCCACATCCTTTTTCGGGTCAATGCTGTCAAGCACCTTTTCCTCATTGATGTGCTTTGGCAGGGGAAGCTGCACTAGGATACCGTTGACGTCCCCGCGCCCATTTAGCTCTGTGATGATATCTAAAAGCTCTCCCTCCGTGGTCTCCTCCGGAAGCTCATAGGCAAGGGAACGAATCCCGATATACTCACATGCCTTTTTCTTATTGCCAACATAGACCGTGGAAGCAGGGTCAGCTCCCACCTGTATCACCGCCAAGGTCACCTCGATGCCCTCCGCCCTAAGCTTGGCAACCTTCTCCTTACACTCGTCCTTGATCTGGGCAGAAATCGCTTTTCCGTCAATTAATTTCGCCATCGTTATCTTCTCCCTTTGATATGTATATGCGCCGTCCGCACGCTGCGAAAGCAGTGATAAAATGCATGTGGCACGTTAGAATAAACCCGTGATCTTCCCCTCGTCATCTACATCTATCTGATAGGCGGCAGGCGTCTTGGGCAGCCCCGGCATCGTCATCACCGCGCCGGTAAGCACCACCACGAACCCCGCTCCTGCAGACACATACAGCTCTCTCACACTGATCTCAAAGCCTACGGGACGCCCCAAAAGCGTCGGGTCGTCCGACAGGGAATATTGATTCTTAGCCATGCATACAGGGAATTTTCCATAGCCCAGCTTCTCAAGCTGATTTAGCTGCTTCAATGCCGTCTGCGTGTAGGTCACTCCCCCTGCGCCATAAATCTCCGAGGCAACCTTCTGTATCTTCTCCTTGAGAGATAAATCATCATCATAGAGCGGTTTAAAATGACTCTCCTTCTCTTCCAAGGTCTTCAAGACCTTCTCAGCAAGGGCAATGCCCCCTTCGCCGCCCTTCTCCCACACCTCTGACAAAGCAAATTCACAGCCCCTGCTCTCGCAAGACCTCTTTACAAAGTCAATCTCCGCCTCCGTGTCGGACGTAAAGGCATTCAGCGTCACCACCACAGGTACACCATACTTCTTGATATTCTCAATATGCTTCTCCAGATTCGCAATCCCCTTGTTCAGAGCCTTAAGATTCTCCTGATTCAAATCAGCCTTCGCCACACCGCCGTTGTATTTTAGCGCGCGCACCGTGGCGACAAGCACCACCGCGTCCGGCTTAAGTCCCGCCATGCGGCATTTGATGTCAAAGAATTTCTCAGCGCCCAAATCCGCGCCAAAGCCTGCCTCCGTAATACAGTAATCCGCCAGCTTGAGCCCCGCCTTCGTCGCCCGCACGGAGTTGCAGCCATGGGCTATGTTAGCAAATGGTCCGCCATGCACCAGAGCAGGGGTATGCTCCAGGGTCTGAACCAGATTCGGTTTGATTGCGTCCCGAAGCAGCGCCGCCATCGCCCCCACCGCATTCAAATCCTTGGCGGTGACAGGCTCCCCGTCATAATTGTATGCCACGACGATCTTTGCCAAACGCTCCTTCAAATCCTTCATATTCTCGGCGAGACAGAAAATCGCCATGATCTCACTCGCCACCGTGATGATGAAGTGATCCTCTCTGGCAAAGCCGTCCGTTTTACCGCCAAGCCCCACCACGATATTGCGCAAAGCCCTGTCATTCATATCCTCACAGCGCTTCCAAACGATCTGTCTCGTGTCGATTCTAAGCTCATTGCCCTGCTGGATATGATTATCCAAAAGAGCTGCCAAAAGATTGTTGGCGGAGGTGATCGCGTGAAAATCCCCTGTGAAATGCAGATTCAAATCCTCCATGGGAACCACCTGCGACATGCCGCCGCCCGCCGCGCCCCCCTTCATTCCAAAGCAGGGACCAAGGGAAGGCTCCCGCAGGGCGATCACCGCCCTTTTGCCAAGCCTGCCAAACGCCTGCCCCAGCCCGACCGTGGTGGTGGTCTTTCCCTCCCCTGCGGGAGTGGGGTTGATAGCGGTCACTAAGATTAACTTGCCGTCAGGCTGCCTGTCAAGCTTCTTCAAGCAGGCATCAGAAAGCTTTGCCTTGTAGCTTCCATAAAGCTCCAATTCCTCTGTCGGGATTCCACAGGCTGCCGCGATTTCCGCAATCGGCTGCAGCTTAGCCTCCTGCGCAATCTCAATATCTGTCTTCATTTATATTTCCTCCAAGAGCTGTTCAAACTGTTCCGGGCTCATGAGAACCTTGCGGGGCTTCGTGCCCTCCTCCTCGCCTACAACACCATATTCGCAGAGCTGGTCCATAATGCGGGCAGCCCTGTTAAAACCAATCTTTAAGACTCTCTGCAGCATACCGATGGACGCCTTATCCTTATCGATCACAAACCGTCCCGCCTCCGCAAAATATTCGTCTCTGCCGCTGTCTCCTCCGTTCGAGCCACCGCCTGCGCCGCTTCCGGAGGAGGTGCCGATATTTTTGATCTTCTCCTCAATATCCTCCGCATAGACATTGCCTATCATTTGATTCTTCAGGAAGTCCACCACGTCCGACACCTCCTTGTCAGACACGAAGGCTCCCTGTATACGCGCGGGCTTGGTATAGCCCTGCGGATAAAAAAGCATATCTCCTTTGCCCAAAAGCTTCTCCGCCCCCACCATATCCAATATGGTGCGAGAATCCACCCCGCTGGACACGGCAAAAGCCACACGGCTTGGCATATTTGCCTTGATCAAGCCCGTGATGACATCCACGCTGGGTCTCTGGGTGGCGATGATCAAATGAATGCCGCAGGCTCTAGCCAACTGCGCCAAACGGCAAATGGACTCCTCCACCTCACCGGGACTCACCATCATCAAATCCGCCAGCTCGTCCACAATGATCACGATCTGTGGAAGCTTGGAGGGTGCGTCTTCATCTCCGTTCTCCCTCATGGTCTCAAGCTTTTTATTATAGCCCTTCAGATCGCGGACATTATAATCAGCAAACTTGCGGTAGCGGTCCTCCATCTCCGACACCGCCCAATGTAAAGCCGCCGATGCCTTCTTGGGGTCGGTCACCACGGGGATCAGCAGATGCGGAATGCCGTTATAGACGGACAACTCCACCACCTTGGGATCCACCATGATCAGCTTCACGTCATCGGGGTGCGCCTTATATAAAATGCTCATGATCAACGTGTTGATGCAGACGGACTTGCCGGAGCCCGTGGCGCCCGCGATCAGCATATGGGGCATCTTGGCGATATCCGCCACCACCGTCTTGCCCGCGATATCCTTTCCCACCGCAAATGCGATATTCGACGGAAAGTCCTTAAATTCCTTGCTCTCAAACAAATCCCTGAGAGCCACTGTCATATTCTCTTTATTGGGCACCTCGATGCCGATTGCCGCCTTGCCCGGGATAGGCGCCTCAATACGAATATCCGTCGCCGCAAGGTTTAACTTGATGTCATCAGTCAGACCCACGATCTTGGATACCTTCACTCCCTGCTCGGGCTGCAGCTCGTAGCGGGTCACACTGGGTCCCTGACTGATATCCGTGATCGTCACCTTCACCCCGAAATTGTTCAGGGTCTGCTGCAGCCGCATCGCCGTCTCCTTCAATTCATTGGTAGAATCAACGGAGGACGCCGCGCCCTTCTGCAATCTGGAAAGCGGCGGGAACATGTATTTCTTGGGAGCCTTTTTCTCGGTATTCTGAATATCCTTATGTATCTGCGCCTGTGCGGGCGACAAGCCGTTATCCGCAGGCGGCGTGGCGCTTACCTTCTCCTTGTGTACCTGAATCCGCTCCGCCTCGTGGGTAAGCAGGCTATCCCTCTGCCCGCTGACCTGATTGCGGTCGGCTTCCATTCCTCTATCCTCGCGCTCCCAATCGGAAGCGCGAGTCTGTGTCTCGGGGTTTTGTGACACGTATGTCATCGCTGCGGGATTTTGTGTCCCATACGCCTGTGTATCGTTTGTCTGCGCTCCATTAACCTGTGCATCGTGCATCTGCGCTCCATACGCCTGTGTCCCCTGCATTTGTGCTTCATATGTCTGTGTCCCCTGCATTTGTATGTCATCTTGCATTTCGTCCTCGGGGTACACCTCTGTCAGATTCACCTGATGCATCGTGCGCACACGGATTTTGTCAAAATCAAATGTCGGAGCCGACGCACCCGCACCGCCGGAAGCCGTATGCCCCTGACCTGTTGCCTGCGGTGTGTTGCCTGTCTCCTGCGCTCCCTGATATGTAATCTCGTGAAGGTCGCTGCGACGCTTCTCCTCGTCCTTTTTGAGGGAGGTGTCCATCATCACGCCGGATACCTTCTTCTCCATACGAAGAATCTTCTCATTCTCCTTCTCCTCTGCGCGAAGCCGCCGCTCCTCCGCGCGCTCCGCATTTCTGCGGGCACGCTCCTCCTTGGCGCTCCCGCGCTCCTCGCGAAGTCTCTCCTGTTCCTCCCTGCGGAGTCTCGCCGATTCCCTCCGACGCTCCGACTCCTCCTCAAACCTTTCCGGGTCAACCACCGAAAGCTCCCTAAGGCGCTCGGAGCCCTCTCTCATGCTGCTTAACAGGGAACGCTCCGTCAGGAGTATCAGGCTGATTGCCGAGCAAAGCAGCACCACCAGAATCGTCCCCATCATTTCCAGACTGTGGTACAGCAAATACGCGAGGCTTCCCGCCAACACGCCGCCGCCCTTCCTGCCAAGGCTGCAGCTGTCATAAAGCGCTTTGATGTCATAGGTCTCCATGGACGTGACGGGCCCCGCAATCAGCTCACAGACAACGCCTGCCATAATATACAGGGCAATCCCCGCAATCAGCTTGCGCAGGGCTGTGGGGCTTCCCTCGTTGGCAAACCAAAAGGCTGTCAGCAGAAAAGCCAGTATCGGCGTCAAATAGGCAAGAAAGCCAAAAATTCCGAACATAATATCCCTGATGCCGTTGCCCACGGGACCTATAATGCCAAAATTGCATAGAAACAACAAAACCATCACAATAAACAGGGCGATCAGCCCTATCTCGTGAAAAAGCTCTCTGTCCTGCTGTAACTGTGTCTCGTCTATCTTTCTTGAGGCGGCAGCGCGCGTGGCGCCGCTCTTAGTTGAACTTGTTTTTCTCTGTGTAGATTTATTTGATGAAGAAGCCATTCTGCTTCATACCTCTCTGTTCTTGATTCTTTCACCAATATCTTCCCTTAAAGCATAAGTATACCATTTTTCTTGCCGCTTGTCACCATGGAAATTTTGACTTGTGAAATTTGTGAAATTGACTGGTGATGGTTCTGATTTCAAGATTAGAAAGACGGTGGAGGGTCGCATCAATAAAAATCAATAATACAGTCCGTTAAACGAAACGACTGCGCATCATTTAACACAATGGAATCGGTATCAGTATCAATTTGGGCAATTTCTTCATTTAACGCCTTGGCTCCCTGTTCAAGCTGCTGTCGCCACCCTTCAATATCTCCCTTATAGGAAACTGCCTCAAATATGTCGCCATTTGGCAAAGTAATCTTACAACCCTCGACTATGGCTCCCCCGTCTTGAGGAATGCATGGCAAAACACTACATATCTCGTGAAAAAGCTTACCGAATTTAACTTGACTTTTATTAGAAACGTAACGATATTCCCGACCTTCATGAAGGTATGTACCGGGCACTTTTCTCTCCGTCTGAATTGGGTGTCCAATTATTTGCTCTAATAGTTCTTTGTAATACATAATTAAACCTCCCTGATATTAAATTGTTCTTTTTCAAGTTCCCTAATATCATTCTCGAAACACCCTTGTTTAATTATTTTACCACAAACACACATGCAATTCCATTAAATTTTGACAGACTCACGGTTGTATTTCCTCTCCATAATCATATATAGGAGATTGACTGGGAACATAGATATCTATATTGTATATGGGATAAGAATTTTCTCTAAAAAATACACTTGTAAAGATGCTCCGATTGCATAATAGGAATCATATTTTCCTTTCTGCTCATTATCTGCTTTCCTCTCAACATAACTCAAGCCGGCAGCGTCCAATTTTGCTGTAATATCTTGCTTGTTTTCAGATATTGAAATCATGAACTCTCCCATAAAAACAGCATGATCGTTTACTGCCTGTTCCGCTTGATCTTTCACAAAAATGCCATACCTGTTAAACATACTTGTAATATCCTCAAAATCTTTCCGGTTTAACCGGAACATCCCCTGTATCCCATCTTCGTCAACAACTACATGTCCTTGAGAATCAAGCAGATACTTTTTGTTTTCGGTTTTTACAACATATTGCGCAAAACCCTCAAATGCTATCTGCTCAAAAGAATAGCTTTCAAACAGAGACACAAGATACTCTGCATCCTCCTGTTCAATAGAAATAGCTTTATCCTTATTATTTACATTGTAGAGCAGCACTTCTTCCGCTGCGGTAACGAACGCATCAGAAGCTGCACTTCCCTGCACACCACTCTGTTCCCCAAATGCATCACTGCTATAAACAGTCAGACTTGCTTTCCAATCTTGTGCGTCTGCCTGACGCAGTACCTGATACCCCTCAACCTGCCAGATACCGGACGTCTCTGCATATTCCAATTTTTTTATGCAAACAGCCACAACAAAATCATTCCGAGAACTGTCAACAAAAGCTACCAATGAGTCCGCATCTTCACAATACATCTCATAAATATAACCGTTTTCATACGGAACGGTTATTTCATTTCCCCACTCCTTTTTGTTAAATTTATCCAAAAAAGTAAGCAGAACATCCTGCTCATCAAAAGCTCCTGTCATATGACCATCCCTGATTGCCACCATTTCTTCTGTTGAATACTCCGGAAAAATAATGGCATTAATAAACTCACGGAAAGACGGCACCATTGCATACGCAATACCTGAGCTTCCAATCAAGAGCACTGTTGCTATTGCGATGCACGCCGCAATTTTTCTCATTTGCACCAATCCTGAAATCTTGGTTTTTTCGGCAGAAAGTTTCACTTCATACCTCTTCTCGTTATTTTCCATTGCCTTCGTATTATTTATTTTTATATACCACAAATTCCTTTCTATCGTCTCGCTGTGAATCATACCGATTGCATCAAACAATTCTTCCTGCTTCATAACTCATACCCCTTCTCCTGCAAATAAAGCTTTAACTTATTTCTGGTTCGCGACAGAATAACTGATACATTATTGGCTCTTAGTCCCATACATTTTGCAATGCTCTGCACAGATTCCAAGTAAAAGTACCGCCATATAAAAATACACTGCTCTTTTTCCGGCAAACGATTAATAAACGCATCAATAGCTTCAGACAATTCTTTTGCTTCATACTCTGACTCGACAGTTGATGTACCTGAGACACATTCCCCTAATTCCTCCAACGCAAGTGCCACTGCTCCGCTTCCTCTCTTAATAGCCGTCTGATTTTTCCATCTGTTAATAGCTATGTGTCTGGTTATTTTTGACAAAAAACCTTGAAAATACCTCGGGCGTTCATTCGGAATCGCATTCCACACCTTAAACCATGTGTCATTCACGCATTCGTTCGCATCTTCCTCATTTTCAAGTAAATTCATTGCAATACGACGGCAATATCTTCCGTATTTTCTGTCTGTCTCAACTATTGCCGCCTCGTCACGCAGCCAAAACAGTTCTATTATGTCGTTATCCTGCATCCTGCCACCTCTTTTCACAAATTTCAAAAGTGCCTTCACTTATATAGACAAAAAATAATCTGCAATCTTTCATTGAATATTTCAAAAAATAAAAATCTTCTTTTAGGCACAAAAAAACGCATGGCTCACATTTTACTGTTTCCATGCGCCTTTACCAATGTGTCTTGCAGATATAATGTTATCGTGATGTTGAATTGTTGTCTGCTTACATCGGTTGCATAACATCAGCTTCAATTTCTCTGATTTCTTCACTGGATAACTCTGGGAAGAAAACAGGCATTTCCTCCACTGTAATCTTGCCATTTTTAAGCATAAGACTTGCTTTTTCCTTAACTTTTATCTGTTCAGCCTCATAGCGTTCACTCTTGATATAAGACCGCATAACTTCTTCCTCATCATACAAACTCATCATTATAGAAACAACCTCCTTTTCTCTGTCCTCCAAATACTCCCGCAGCACGTTCCTGTCTTTACATATACGGATAGTCTCTGTAATGGCTTTCTTTGTCCTGCCATATTTTGTCCGCTGTTCATCATACACCTTTGAAAATATGATGTACTGGTTGATGATACTGTCTGTATCATTCTCACAAATAACCTTGACTTTTACATCAATGGCAATATCAGCACCGCCAAAAAACTCTTTTGACAGGGATATTTCATCAGGGATATTTTTATGATTGCCCACATATACCACATATAATTCAGGCTTCGGCATTTTCACTTTCTTGCTTTTGTATAAGTTTTGGTTTGTGCGTTCAAAATAATCATGGTAGGTCTGTGCTAAATACAGCAATGCCCGTATTATGATATTTAATGTCCAAACAGACTGCGCTTCAACAAGGATAAAAATTTTTTCTCCCAAACTGAAACCTAAATCATTATAAAGATTGTCTGTCAAAACATTCCTGATTGTTATGTCCGTCAACTCGTCCTCTGTCGCCGTCACGTCCTCGGGGTGGAGTGCCTTGTATAGCTGTATCAAATATTTTTTTGACTTGAACAAATCAGAAAATACGCTGTCCTTAATGGTATATTTGGCAATGTTTTCTTCCGATTCTACTTGTTTTATATCTAAGGACGGTAGTCCTTTTTGCACGCTTATCACCTCGTTTTCCTGAAATCTGTGACAGAAGGTAGTGTAGATTACTCCTGCCACACTCTGATTATACAGAAAAATGCTCATGTTTACAATAAAATTCGCATTAAATTTCTTCCAACCTCCACCGAAGCCTGCAAAAACCTCCCAGTTTTATGTAGGCGACCTAACCCTTTGCGAATGCCATACAATATAAGACTTGAAATGACATTCGCCATAGCCGCCACGAAAATGGACAAAAATAGATCAGTTTCCAATCAACTCATGCAACTTCGCAATCGCTTTATCAATCCCGCCAACCTCGTCAATAATCCCGTATTTCACGGCTTCCTCGCCCACCAGAATCGTCCCGACGTCCTTGGTCAGCACGCCTGTCTCCATCATCAACTCCTCCAGTCGGTTCCTGTCAATCTTACAATGGCGGCACACAAAACCCGTGATTCTATCCTGAATCAATTTAAAATAGTCAAAGGTCTGCGGCACTCCAATCACCATTCCGTTCATGCGCACAGGGTGAATCACCATAGTCCCCGTAGGCACGATAAAGGAATAGTCCGTGCTCACCGCAATGGGCACGCCGATAGAATGACCGCCTCCCAACACCAGTGACACCGTGGGCTTGCTCAGGGAAGCAAGCATCTCCGCAATTGCAAGCCCTGCCTCCACGTCCCCGCCCATGGTGTTTAGAATCACCAACACTCCTTGGATATCCTTGCTGTCCTCAATCGCCGCAAGCTGAGGCAGCACATGCTCATACTTCGTGGTCTTGGCGTTATTCGCCAGATTATCATGCCCCTCTATCTCGCCAATAATCGACAAAAGATGTATTTCCTGATGCTCCTCATTGTCCCCGAGAGTCACCTGCCCAAGCTTCTCAATCCGCTCGTCCTGATGCTCCTCCTTTTGCTGCTTGGCGTCCTGCTCGTTTTGATTATCCTGATTCTTCATGTTACGTCCGCTCTGCTGATTCCCTGCCATATCCAATCCTCCTATAAAAAAGACTGTGTCTTTTTACCTACACAGTCCCTTCTCATTCACAGTATTGCTTCCCGTGAAAAAATTATTCATAAAACTCCCCTATCACATCTATTTTCCCAATAATATGTGCATTA
Source organism: Muribaculum sp. (assembly GCA_023663505.1). Taxonomy (GTDB): domain Bacteria; phylum Bacillota; class Clostridia; order Lachnospirales; family Lachnospiraceae; genus Acetatifactor. Next base: position 15,969 of record JAMPHH010000030.1, on the reverse strand, counting down.
AATTCTTCTAACTGTTCTGCCGGGATCTTTTAGATGTCAAAGTCATCGTCCTCCGCCACCTCATAATCGTAATCCAACACCCTCGGCTTGTGCTTCTTCGGCAAGGGCAGTGGGTTCTCAATATAATTTATCACGGGGGCGGCCTCATTACTGACACTGCTGTCATTTACCTGCCCCGACAGCTTCAGATTGTCCTGTGCATCAATATCCATAATATCCATACCTTCCGTCTCTCCCGTCTCCTCGGGTGTCTTCCGTACCACCAACAAGTCTGTCAGACTGCAGCCCGCCATTGCCGCACAAAATAAATACAAAACGGCAAAGCCGTCGGAATATGTCTCACTGGTCATACCCATACACTGCATTCCCGCCAGAAGCACGGCGGCAAACATCCACATAGCCTTGTCCCGAAGTCTCCCGCTATACCAAAACCCAAACGCCCCCAGTGACATCAGCGCCGCCAAGAGCAGAACGTCCCAGAACGCCGCCCTTGACTCCACAACCGTCGGAATCCTTAAAGCCCCCGACATATAGAGCTCAAGCTGTCCACGGATAGAAGCAGCCACGGATTCTCCCCCTATGCTTCGGATACCGTGCGCCCCCACATATCCCAATACCGCCGAGAGCAGGCAGCATACAAACACAAAGACCTCGCTCCCCAAGATAACCGACTCCTGCTCCATAGCTTCCAGATATTCCTCAGGAGAAACGATTCCCTCCGGTTCCTTAAGCCTCCCCGCTGCGTTCTCCGTCTCCCGCCTGCCGCAGCAGATCACCCCTGTCAGGAATATCAAAAGCGTGATTCCCACCGCGTCCAGATAAAAGCAAAAGCCTATGAGAAGCCCCACATAGATATAATACAGCACCGCAAAGACCCTGTCGTATATTTTATACAGCCCTCTCATACGCTCCGGAAGCGACGCGATCCCGCCCACCGCCAATCCGTAAAATATCAAAAACATCAAAAGGGGTAATAGCTTTCTCGTCTCGTTGACCATAAACGGCGCAAAGCCAAGGAAACCTATAACAGTGAGCGCCGCCACCGCCCCCGAAAGTCTGCGAATGCCAAAATACAGACTTAAAGCCGCCCCCACCAAGAGAAGCATCTGCAGTAACACCGCCGCCACCGCCTTGTTGCCCAGAAACACCAAGAATCCATGCAACAGATACAGATACAATTCACAGCCTCTGTGATACATCTCAAGTGTAAAATCCCCCTGTGTCACCTCCGCCAACTCAAACGCCGACTCCTGTGTCACGTCCCACGGAGCCGCCATGCGCAGGGCGATCATTCCAATCAACGCCACCACCAACAACAGCCCCTCTATCGTCAGCCAAAGCAAGCGCTTTCGCCCGTCCGGTATCGGGAGACGCCTCCATCGCCTTCTATCCGCGGCGCCCTGCAGCGCGCGAATCGCAAACCCCATCGCCGCCAATATGACGATTCCCGCGACAATGCCCGCAAGCGGACTAAATCCCGATGTCCTGCTGACCGCCATCGCCGTCATAAGCAGACTTGCCCCTGATGTTAAGGCGTAGCAGCCCCATATCAAGATTTGGGGAATATTATTTTTCTTCATCAGTTAAAACCTTTTCAATATTATAACGGGGACGCTGCTTCACCTCGATATAAATCTTGCCAATATACTGTCCCACCAATCCGATTGCAAGGAGCTGCACGCCCCCCAGAAACCAGATAGACAGAATCAATGATGTCCAGCCCTGCACCACATGTCCCGTAAAATACGAAATCAGAGCATAAATCGCCGCCAAAACACAGATAAAAATAATCACCATTCCCAGTCCGAAAATCATGCTGATAGGCTTCACGCTAAAGGAAGAAATACCGTCAAACGCAAGCGCGAGCATCTTTTTCAAGGGATATTTGGATTCCCCCGCCACGCGCTCCTTGCGGTCATAATAGACGCAGTCTGTCTGATATCCGATCAGGGGCATCATGCCCCTCAGGAAAAGATTTGTCTCCTTAAATTGCGAAAAATGTTCCACGGCGCGCTTGCTCATAAGTCTGAAATCCGCATGATTATAGACCGTCTTGACCCCCATAAGCTCCATCACCTTATAAAAGCCCTGAGCGGTGGTTCGCTTAAAAAAGGTATCTGTCTTGCGCTCCTTGCGGACGCCATACACAATGTCATTCCCCGCGTGGAACTTGTCGATCATCTCCTCGATAACCGCCACGTCGTCCTGCAGATCCGCATCAATGGAGACAGTCACGTCGCTCATATCCTTGGCGGTGAGCAAACCCGCAGTCAGCGCGAACTGATGCCCCACGTTGCCCGCGAGCTTCAAGCCAAACACCTGCCTTGGATATGTCCGATGTTCTTCCTCTATCAACTCCCATGTGCGATCCTTGCTGCCGTCATTCACGAACAGAATAAAGCTGTCATGTCCTATCTTTCCCTTGCGCACAAGGTCGCTTAACACCTCCCGCAAAGCCTTGGACGCAATCTTTAACACTTCCTCCTCATTGTAACAGGGAACCACAATCGCAAGCCTATCCATATTTCCTCACATTCTGCCGCTTCCGCAGCCCTTTACTCAGCCCTCAATGGCATGCTTTAAATCTGCAATTATATCATCTATATGCTCAATCCCTACCGACAGACGAATCAAATCAGGCGCAACGCCCGCCTCTCTGAGCTGTTCGTCATTCATTTGACGATGGGTGTGGCTTGCAGGGTGAAGCACACAGGTTCTCGCATCCGCCACATGGGTGACGATCGCCGCAAGCTGTAGTCTGTCCATCATTTTCTCCGCCGCCTGTCTTCCGCCCTTAAGCCCGAAGGAGATCACGCCACAACTCCCCTTGGGCATATATTTCTGTGCCAGTCCGTAATATTTATTGCTTTTCAAGCCGGGATAATTGACCCATGCCACCGATTCATGCCCCTCCAGAAATTCCGCCACAGCCTGAGCGTTGGCACAATGTCTCTCCATGCGCAGCGGCAGCGTCTCCAGACCTACATTCAGCAAAAAGGCATTCTGGGGCGACTGGATAGAGCCAAGATCCCTCATCAGCTGCGAGGTCGCCTTTGTGATATAAGCCGCCTTGCCGAATTTCTTGGTGTAGGTGATCCCGTGATAAGACTCGTCAGGAGTCGTCAAGCCATGAAACTTGTCGCCATACTGCTCCCAGTCAAAATTGCCCGAATCCACGATAGCTCCGCCCACGCACATCGCATGTCCGTCCATGTATTTGGTGGTGGAATGGGTGATGATATCCGCCCCCCATTCAAAGGGATTGCAGTTTATCGGGGTAGCAAAGGTATTGTCCACGATCAGGGGTACGCCATGGTTGTGCGCCAAGCGTGCAAATTTCTCAATATCAAGCACCACCAAGGCGGGATTGGCTATGGTTTCCGCCAACACGCATTTGGTATTGTCCCTAAAAGCCTTGGCAAGCTCCTCCTCGGATGCGTCAGGATCCACCACCGTGGTCTCAATTCCCATTTTCTTCATGGTCACGGTCAGCAGGTTAAAGGTGCCGCCGTAGACCGTGGAGGACATCACCACATGATCTCCCGTCTCGCAGATGTTGAACACGGCATAATAGTTTGCCGCCTGTCCGGAGCTTGTGAGCATTGCAGCCACTCCGCCCTCGAGCTCGCAGATCTTCTGCGCCACGAAATCGTTGGTGGGATTCTGCAGTCTGGTGTAAAAATATCCGCTGTCCTCCAGATCAAAAAGCCGTCCCATCTGCTCGGAGGTGTCATATTTAAAAGTGGTGCTCTGTACGATCGGCAGCACTCTTGGCTGCCCGTTTACGGGCTTCCAGCCCGACTGTATGCAGATTGTCTCCTTCTTGTATTGATTCTGAACGGAATCCTGTGCCATGCTCAATCCCTCCCGCGTCTATTTTCACCTGTATGTCATCTTCTTTAGTCCGTCACCGTGCAAGCCCTGTTCCTTGCTTGTTCCCTGCTTCTTCCCGACTCTACTCGTCCCAGTTGTGGTACACCGCCTGAACGTCATCGTCGTCCTCAAGCAAATCCAAGGTTCTCTGCAGATTCTTGATCGCCGTCTCGTCCGTAAGCTCCACATAGTTCTGCGGAAGCATAGTCACCTCCGCGCTCAGCATGGGAATCCCCGCCTCCTCCAGAGCCGTCCTGACTCCCTCGAAGGAATCAGGGTCAGTGATCACCTCATAGCTGTCGTCCTCCTCGGAGAAATCCTCAGCCCCCGCGTCCAGAGCCGTCATCATCAGATCGTCCGCCTCCATGTCGCATTCCTCTTTGTCTATGATGATCTGCCCCTTCTTGTCAAACATGAAGGACACGCAGCCGGGAGTGCCGATACTGCCCTGTCCCTTGGTGAACGCGCTTCTGACGTTTGCCGCGGTGCGGTTCTTGTTGTCCGTCAGCGTGTCCACAATGATCGCGATACCGTTGGGACCGTACCCCTCATAGGTGGCATACTCATAGTTTACATTGCCCACGTCACCCGCCGCCTTCTTGATTCCGCGCTCAATGGTGTCATTGGGCATATTGTTCGCCTTTGCCTTCGCGATTACGGTCGCCAGCTTAAAATTATTGTTGGGGTCGGGTCCCCCCTCCTTCACGGCAACGGCAATCTCACGCCCGATGATTGTGAAAATCTTACCCTTTGCGGCGTCGTTTTTCTCCTTTTTATGCTTAATGTTTGCAAATTTAGAATGTCCTGACATCTTTAATCTCCTTTATCTTCCTTGTCTTAAAACACATTTTATATCATATCATCATTTTTGTATTTCTTCAATAGCGGATTTGTCCTCGGTCTCCTCCTCAGAAAGCTTGGTCACGAGAACGCTCTGTATCATTTTATTTTCCACGGATAAGATCTTGAAATTGTAGCCCTGATAGTCCACATTAAACTCCTCCCCTGGCTCCGGTATATGATCCAGACGATAGATCATGAAGCCGTTGAGGGTCTCAAATTCCTCGCCCTCAAAGTCGATGCCGAAACGCTCCGTCAAATCCTCCAACGGGGTCTTTCCCTCCATGACATACTCGTCATTTCCCTTATCCTCGATATATTCCGTGTCCTCGTCATATTCGTCCAGAATATTGCCCACGATCTCCTCAAGGATATCCTCCATCGCCACAAGTCCGTCCATCTGTCCGTACTCGTCCACCACGATCACCATCTGCAGCTTTTGAGATTGCATCTCCTCAAAGAGCTCGTCCAGCTTCTTCGTCTGCGGCACGAAATGCGCCTCCCGCAAAAGCCCCTCCAAATCCTTAAGACACCCGTCCTCAAATGTGTCACCTCTGTGATAACGCATAGCGTCCTTAAGGTGCAGCACGCCTATGATGTGGTCGATATTCTCCTCATAGACGGGATATCGGCTGTTCGTGCCCCCGAGCATGAAATCAATGGCTTCCTTGAGATGCATACTCCCGTCAATCGCCACCACATTGCTTCTGTGGGTCATAATATCCTGCGCCTCCTTGTCACCATAGGCAAAGATATTGGATATCATCTCCGCCTCGCTGTCCTCGATGACGCCCTGCTCAAAGCCTTCCTGCACCATATTGATGATTTCTTCCTCGGTGACATCGCTCTCGTTTTCGTCCCCGCGCACACCGAACAAAAATAGAATCCCCTTAACCGTGACATTTACCAGTCCCGTAAACGGAGAGAAAAGCTTCATCATCACCGCAACGGGTCCGATACACGCATATGCCCATTTCTCCGGAACCCGCGCCGCCACCCGCTTAGGCAGGAGCACGCCGAAGGTCAAAAATATGTAGAGCAGCCCCAATGCAGGCAGCACTGCCGCCAACACGCCGACCACTCCCGCGACGAGCCCCACGGGAAACCCCGCGAGGGTTCCTTTGGCAAAAAGCTCTCTCTCCGCCAAGCCCTGGAGAACCCGTCCCAAGCCGCTCACCCAGATTGTCAGGTACACGGCGCCCGCCACCACGTTGATCAGGGTGGCCACAAGCTGCACCATATTGACATATTGCTCCGGACGATCCATGATCTTGAGCAATCGCTCGCTCTTAGTATCCTTCTCCTCCTTGGCACGCCGCTCCACCTCCTTCTCGTTGAGGTTTACAATGGCGGAGCCAAAGCCGTACAAAAAGACATCTATCAACAGCAACAGAAAAAAAATAATACTGGCAGTCGGTCCGGCGTCTTCCATAACAATAATCTTCTCCTTTATCCTGTGTTTTTTATTCCCGCGAGCAATGAGCCAAGTGCCATGCTTGCATGAGCATTTGGCGAATGCCGCAAGGGTCAGCTATTGACCTTGGACTACAGGCATTATCATATACCATAAATCATACTTTCGTCAAGAACCGGAACACACTGTCTTATGTATTGAGCTCCAGACTGATCATCAACGCATGATTTACCTTATTCATAATCTCGCCGTCCAAATGGCATACCTTATCCTTCAAACGCTTTTTGTCTATGGTGCGCAGCTGCTCCAAAAGCACCACCGAATCCTTATCCATATCATACATATCCGCCCGAAGCTCAATATGCGTCGGCAGCTTCGCCTTGTTCATCTTTGAGGTAATCGCAGCGCAGATGACCGTTGGACTGTGACGGTTCCCCACGTCATTCTGAATGATCAGCACGGGGCGGATTCCCCCCTGCTCCGAACCGACAACCGGTCTCAAATCTGCATAATACACATCGCCTCTCCTCATTTTCCCTCCATTCTGCCTTTAGGCCTGCAGATAGTATTTCCTGTTTTCTTGGAGGTATTCCATAATTTTCAAAAAATGTATTTTTATTGTAAACGACATAAGTCGTTTGCTGCTATCGTCCGATACCCGTCCATGTCCTGACATGCGACATGCCTGCCACCGCGGTAGAAAACCCTTGGCACGCGCTTGCCCAGATCGCAGACAAGCTCATAATTAAAACGTCCTGACAGCTCGCCTAGCATCTCCGCGGTGATGCGCTCGTCTCCGTCCTCCCCGAGCAAGATCACCGACTCTCCGCGGATCACCTCGGGGATATCACTGACATCTGCCATAAACTGATCCATGCACACGCGCCCCAAGATCGGCGCCCTTTGTCCCCGAATCAACACATATCCCCTCCCGCCGGAGAGCGACCTCGGATACCCGTCCCCATATCCCACGGGAATGGTGGCGACCCTCATATCCCTCCCCGCGGTAAAGGTGCCTCCATAGCTGACGCTCTGCCCTGCATGAATGGTCTTTACATGAACAATGTGACTCGACAGAGAGAGCGCGGGTCGCAAATAGCTCCCCTCCCCCGGCACCTCACTTGAGGGGTGCAGACCATAGAGAGAGATTCCCGCCCGCACCGCGTCCATATTTGTCTCAGGCAGCTCCATAAGCGCCGCGCTGTTCGCACAATGACACAGCGGTATGTCAAGACACAGCTCTGATTTAACGCGTGAGAGAAAGTCCGTGAACAACGCAAGCTGCTTTCTTACATTCGTCTGATCCCGTTCGTCCGCCCTTGCAAAATGGGTAAAAATCCCCTCAATCTCCAGTCCTCCGTCCGCCGCGCACTCCATGACCTCCCGCACGAAGGCAAGCCCCTCGTCATCAGGCGTGACGCCGATACGTCCCATGCCCGTATCCACCTTGATATGAACCCTGACAGGCTTCCCCTGCGCCCTACCTATCCCTGCAAGCTCACGAAGCTCGCTCCTGTCCAGATTAAATATCGTCGAACGAATCTCCTCCCTTGCCATGCGCTCCTGCGCATAAGGAAAGGTATAGCCGAGCACCAGAATCGGCTTCCTGACTCCATGCTCCCGCAGTACATAAGCCTCCTCGGGCGTCGCCACCGCAAAGCCGAACAGATAATCTAACGGCTCCAGACAGTGGGCGATAGGAATGCTGCCATGCCCGTAACCGTCCGTCTTGATCACGGCAATCATGCGGGTGTCCTCCCGCAGCCCTTCCCGCATCTGCTCCACATTGTGTAAAATGGCGTCCAAGTCTACCTTGGCGCATATTCTCTGAAATTTGTCCTCTATGCCGAATCCGCTATCCTTATTATTCATTTTCGCTTTCTGTCCCTGTAATGCTTCCCTCGTTCCTCTGAGTCAATCGCGCTCATGCAAGTGACTATCCGCCTTCGTCGGAAATCTTGGCGCAATTCACCTGCCCTGTGCCAAGACCTCCGCCACCGCCTCCGCGATATCTCCCGCCATGCAGCCGTGCTCACCCTTCTTGCCTGCCGCTATATCCCCTGCCTGAGCGTGGATTCCCACTCCCAGACAAACCGTCTCAAAAACATTTTTCTGCCAGTCTGACACCTGCGCCAAAAGTGCGCCTAAAACACCTGCAAGCACGTCACCGCTCCCCGCAGTCGCCATACCGCTGTTGCCCCATAGATTCACATACACGGGCTTGCCCTGACAACACACAAAGGTTCTCGCGTCCTTTGCCACCACGATCGCGCCAAGCCTTTTGGACAGCTCCCTGCCGTGAAACGCAAGCTCTTGCTTTAATTTGGGGATATCCACCCCCGCCAGTCGGGAGAGCTCCCCCACATGGGGCGTCAGAACAACCTGTCTCGCAAGCTGTTTCCCATGCTCTGACGTGCGCGTCACAAGAAGCTCCCACAGCTTATCGTCCGCCGCCAACAGGTTCAATCCGTCCGCATCGATCACCAAGGGGCAGTTGCCTTCAGACAACACCTGTGCAAGACATTTTCTGGCTCCCCTATCCTGCCCAAGCCCCGGACCGACCACAACGGCATCAGCCCAGTGCAGGCTCTCCTCCAAATCCGCATACACGCCAAACAAAGCCTCGGGAACCGTGCTCTGCAGGATCACTCTGTTAGAGGCGTCCGAGATCACCTTCACCATTCCCGCGCCGCCTCGATAAGCCGCCCTCGCCGCAAGCGCCGCCGCGCCTGCCATTTTATCACAGCCCGCAACCAGAAGCACCTTGCCAAAGGTTGACTTATTCCCATAGGGGGTTCTCACCGGCAGCCGTCCCGTCAGGGAATCATAGGAAAACATTTTAGGCGTTTCCCCGAGAAAGCTTCTCTCGTTGATCCCAATCTCTCCCACGACCACCCTTCCGGCATATTCACAGCCGGGATAAAGCACCAAGCCCCGCTTGCAGAAGCCAAAGGTCACTGTCTCGTCCGCCCTCACCGCGCAGCCGAGCACGGCTCCCTTATCGCTGTCAATACCGCTCGGCATATCCATCGCCAGTTTATAGCCACACAATCCGTTAAAACGCTCCACAGCCTCCCTGTATAGACCGTCCACCTCTCGGGATAATCCCACGCCAAACAAAGCATCTACTAAAATAGTATATTCCGCAGATGTCGGTGTGTCACTGAAAGCTATATCATATGCCTGCAAAATTTTCCGCTGCGCGCGCCATTGCTCGGACGCCCTTGTCTCGTCCCCCACAAGCCAAAGCTCCACCTGACAGCCCGCCTCGCGCAAAAGCCGTCCGAGCGCCAAGCCGTCCGCACCGTTATTGCCCGTTCCCGCCATGATCAGCACGCTTGCGGACTCCGCCCCGTCCACATTTTTCGCAAATGCGGAACCCGCCTTGGCGACCCCGAGCCGCTCAAGCACCGCTTCCCTCGCAGCAAGCGCCGCCCGCTCCATCAGCACCATGGCAGGCACTCCAAGCTGTTCAATCGTGTTGGCGTCATACCGCTTCATTTCCTCAGCAGTCACAAGATATTTCATAAGCTTCTCAGTCTTCCTTTTCATCGTTATCAGGCTTGTCCGCCTTCTTCGACGGCGCCGTGGGGTGCTGCTTCTCAGGGTCATATTTCATATCAAAAATATCAACCACGTCCGCCCCGAAAATATCATTCATATAAGTATAAATATAATGGTTCTTCTGCTCCATCTCCTGCTTGCGAATCAGCTTTTTCTTGAGCTCAATGCGCATCTTCGTGACCCACTCGGTAATCTCCTCAATCTGCTTGGTGTTCTCCTGCATGGTGTCATAGCAATAATCCATGGTGATGAGCATAAGCTGCACGTTAATCCTGTTGATCTCCTTGGGCAGCTCCATCAGCTCCTCCTCATAGCTCTCGAGCTTCTCGTTGCACTCCTCAATCAGTCGCTTGTGATCCTCAATCTCCTTCTCGAGCTTCTTGCTGCCGCCCTTCTCCATCTCCTCCACCATGGGCATGATCTCGCCCATCAGCTTCTTTTTCAGCTTCTTGATGTCCTTGCTCTCCGTGTTGAGCTTCCCCTGCCGTTTCAGGAGGTCGTTTAATTGATTCTCAAGCTCCTTTACCGCCTTTCTGCCAAGCTCGTTCAGCAGCTTATACCACTTGTTGTCCAAGGTCAGGATCGGTATCTTCTTGCCGAGCACCGCGTCAGAGAACACGTCCTTTTTATTCTTTTCCGCCATAGTCGTCCTCCCGCATTTTCCGATTGATATTGTAGGACAATTTCATCAGGCTATCGGAAAGATGCACATTCTCTACCAGTATTCCGTCCGGCACATTCAAATCCACATGCGCGAAATTCAAAATCGCGCGAATGCCGTTATCCACCAACACATTCACAATATCCGCCGCGCCGGTCTTAGGGATAGTCAGCACCGCGATGTCGATGCTGTTCTCCTTGAGGAACTCCTCTAAGGTCTCCATCGCCATCACACGCACCCCGCGCACATTCTCGCCTATCAGCTTGGGATCGATGTCGAACATTCCCTTGAGGATAAATCCCCTTCGCTCAAAATTCAGATAATTGCCCAAAGCGCGTCCCAGATTGCCCGCGCCGATAATGATAAAATCATGCTTGTGGTCAAGCCCGAGTATCTTGCTGATCTCCTCATACAGATATTCCACATTGTAACCATAACCCTGTTGTCCAAAGCCCCCAAAATTATTAAAATCCTGACGGATCTGGGAAGCAGTGACCTTCATGAGCTCAGACAGCTCCTGTGAGGAGATGCGCTCCACGCCCTCGTCCCTCAACTCCCCCAGATAACGCAGATATCTGGGCAAGCGGCTGACAACAGCCTGTGAAATTTCCTTATCCTCCAACGGGATTCCCTCCTGCCAATATTATTATATTTTTATATAAATTTTATGATAGCACTTTGTTAAAAGCTTGTCAATGAATTGACAGGAGAAAATATGGATTGTAAAATGTTAGTATTACAATTCACGCCCTAACCGATTCAACAACCTCCTGTTTGATGTGCGTGAATTGCAACGAAGATGCACACAAAACGGGGAGAGTACACCCCGTTTTGGTGCCTTCTGTCTCGGATTTTGATGCAGAATACGCATCAAAATCTCTCGCGGTTGCACCGTGAATAGTAACATGTTAGTATTCATTGTAGAAAGAAGGGTCGGATCATGATACTCTCCTGCCAAAATATTTCAAAGGCTTTTGCGGAAGTCCAAGTGCTTCAAAATATTAGTTTTCACATAGAGGACAATGAGAAAGCGGCTATCGTGGGCGTGAACGGCGCGGGCAAGACCACGCTCCTTCGCGTTATCGTGGGAGAGCTTGCGCCCGACGAGGGACTTGTAAGCTTCGCCAAGGACAAGACCTTCGGATATCTGGCGCAGGACGACGCCGTGGACACCGCCAACACCATCTACGGAGAACTCCTCTCCGTCAAGCAGGAGCTTGTGGAATTGGAGCGCAAAATGCGGGAGACGGAGAATGCCATGCATCACGCCCAAGGCGCAGAGCTTGACGAGCTGATGAAGCGATATGCCAATCTGACCCACGCCTTCGAGACGGGGGACGGCTATGTCTACCGAAGCGAGCTTGCGGGGGTGCTAAAAGGGCTTGGCTTTGCGGAGGCTGAATTCGACAAGCCCGTCGCCACCCTCTCCGGCGGTCAGAAGACCCGCGTCGCGTTGGGGAAGCTTCTGCTGCAAAAGCCTGACCTGATCATACTGGACGAGCCCACCAACCATTTGGACTTAAACTCCATCGCATGGTTGGAGACCTATCTGTTAAACTACAAGGGTGCCGTGCTCATCGTGTCCCATGACCGATTTTTCCTAGACCGTATCACCTCCAAAATCATAGAAATAGACCAGAGCAAGGCGACCACCTTTCTCGGCAATTATTCCGATTACGCGGTCAAGAAGGAGCAGCTTCGGACAGCCGCATGGAATGCCTATGTGAACCAACAGCGCGATATCAAGCATCAGGAGGAGGTCATAGAAAAATTAAAATCCTTCAACCGCGAGAAGTCCATCAAGCGGGCGGAGAGCCGCGAGAAGCTGCTAAACAAGATCGAGGTACTGGATAAGCCCTCTAAGCAGCGCACGGATATGAAGCTCACTCTCACACCCTACCGCACCAGTGGAAATGACGTGTTGACCGTGGAGGGCTTGGCGAAATCCTTTGGGGCGCAGCGCCTTTTTGAAAATGTGGATTTTGAGCTAAAACGCGGTGAACATGTGGCCATTATCGGCGACAACGGCACGGGCAAGACCACCCTGCTGAAAATATTGAACGACCTCGTCCCCGCGGACGCGGGAAGCTTTCGTCTGGGAACCAATGTTGAGATTGGCTACTATGATCAGGAACACCATGTACTCCACAGCGAGAAGACGCTGTTTGAGGAGATTTCCGACGAATATCCCTATCTCACCAACACGGAGATCCGCAATGTACTGGCGGCATTTCTGTTCACGGGGGAAGATGTGTTCAAGCAGATTCAGGACTTGAGCGGCGGTGAACGGGGACGCGTCTCCCTCGCCAAGCTCATGCTCTCCGAGGCGAATTTCCTGATTCTGGACGAGCCGACCAACCACCTTGATATCCTCTCTAAGGAGATTCTGGAGGACGCGCTGAACGCCTACGAGGGAACCGTGCTGTATGTCTCCCACGACCGCTACTTCATCAACCGCACGGCTCACCGCATACTGGATTTGACGGACGGGCAATTCGTCAATTATATCGGCAATTACGATTATTATTTGGAGAAGCGGGACACCCAGATGGCGGCGTTGGGAATATCTGCTGCAGGCGCCAAGGGACAGGGTGTAAAGGGAACAAACACCTCCGCCTTCCCTGCGAATACGCCCTGCGGCTCACCGGACGCCGCGCCCTCCAAGGAATCCTCCAACAAGCAGGACTGGAAAGCCCACAAGGAGGAGCAGGCGAGACTTCGCAAGAAAGAAAATGACCTGAAAAAGTGCGAGGAAAGAATCTCCGCTCTGGAAGCACGCCTTGCCGAGATTGACGAGGAGATGTCCGACCCCGAGGTCGCAACACAGGTGCTGAAGCTGCAGGATTTGAGCAGGGAACAGGAACAGCTCAACACGGAATTGGAAAAGCTCTATGAAGACTGGGAGACTCTGGCAGAGTAGCCGGAGTCTCCCGTTTTTGACCCGTAGACTTGACTCATTTCCCGTGGAAATCAAATTGAATTCATTAGATATTTGCGAAACGCACTAATTTGCATAGAGTCATTGTGCAAATTGCACATTCGGATTGCGAAAAATATCGTTTCGCAATCGCCTAATTGAATTCATTCCTGCGAGGACAAATCCTCCTTGGGAATATAAGCCACAAAGGTCACCGTGCCGTCCTGATTGAGGGTGAAGATTTCAATCACCATGCTGTCCAAGGTGCCGCTGCTATCACATCCGCCAATCACCATGGGATTCTCCGAATCGGCGTGCTTAAAGAGCCAATCCGCCTTGACCATACCGCCCTCGTGGCTGCTGCGTCCCTCGACCGCATAGTTCCAATTGCAGATATACCCCTCTGCGTCTATGACGAGCGTTTGTCTGGTACTCTCCACGGGAACCGCATACTCGTCAATATTCTCGGGAGTCAGCTTCGCATACAGCTCCTCCGCCTCGTTCATCGTCTCGTCCGACAGCCCCTCCGCCGCTTTCTCGGCGGCAGCTTTCTCTGCTTTCTCTACTTCCTCTGCTTCCTCTGCCTCCTGCAGACTCTCCAGATACGCCTTCGCAGCCTCCGGATTCCCCTTGGCGGGGTCTATGGGAATGGAAAATAACGCATTCAGCCCCTCATAGCTCTCATTGCGGGAGATCCTGCCGCTCTCCTCGTCATAGAGATAGGCGGCATTGGCGTAAAAGGTGCTGTCCGACACGCACAGGTACAATTCCCTGTCCGCAAACAGCTCGATATTGCCGCATTCCATGACGCGATAGCGAACCCCGTCCACCACGTCCTCCGTCGTGGCGGCGCCGCCTAGGGTGACCGCATTGTACCATGCGGGGTCATAGCCCTGAATCAGCGGCGACACGAAGAAATCCCCTATATTATATTCGTCCGAGGAGTTGTTGTCGGGCATGGGCGAACCGTCGGAATTGGCGATGGATACTACCATATAGCTTCTGTCGTCCATAAGCTCCCCCCCATGGTAAAAGCTTCCGTCCGAAATCCCCTTCCCCGACGCAATCCCCATAAAGGTCACGTCATACCCGCCAATGCTCTGGGTCTCATTTACAACCACGCCGCCCTCCTCGAGAAAAGCGTGCGTCAGCTTCTGATCCCCCATGCTTTCCGTGACCTCGGCAGGCATGGAGAACCTCACCGCCGCCACGCCGACCACTCCCATCCCCAACACCATCACCGCGATCAGGGCGGCTGCGGGAATATGCCTGTAATGCTTAAAATCCTTCATATTCTGTTCTTCCTCCTTTATCAGACCGAGGATTCGCTGATTGAGCTCCTCCGTCGGTTCTTCCTTGGGAGCAAGGGCTTGTTTTAAAATGCCGTCTAACCTGTCACTCATCATAAATACACTCCAATTTCTGTTTTAATCGCTTTCTGGCTTGGAATAGTCTGCTCTTTACCGTTCCCTCCGGAACTTTTAGGATGCGCGCGATCTGCGGGATATCCATCTCCTCCATATAGTACAAAAGCACCACGGTTCGATATTTCTCGGGAAGCTCTCCCACCGCCTGCCGCACCTGCGCCCGCAGCTCTCTCTGCAGGAGCTGCGTCTCCGGCGAAGCCATATCACTCAGGGCAAGGCTCTCCCGCCCCGTCTCCTCCTGTTCGCAGACATCGCCTTCCCACCCCTCCACATAGGTTTGACTGGGTGCGATGCGCTGTCTCCTCGCAAGCTTTCGCTGCTTGTCCTTCCAAAGACGAAGCGCCATGGATAAGAGATACCCCTTCGGGTTCTCCCTGATCTTCATGCGCTCCTGATGCATCGTGGCGCGCAGGAACACCTCTTGGTATAGCTCCTCCGTCTCATGCCGGTTCCTTGTCAGGAAGCTGCAAAAAGAATAAATATCCCTGCCATATTCCGCTATAAAACTTTCCAGCTCTTGTCTTGTCATGTACTTTCCACCTAAAAGACGTCTCTCGGGGTTGGTATCATCACGACACGCCATGACGTACTGTGACTCCCTTGCCCTCCACTGATATATTGTCCCGAATAAGGATTTGGTTCATTTTTTTGACGAGATTAACTATTCAGAACCAACCTCGTAAACACTACGTGTTTGCTCGGTGTTTGGCTCTCGCCAAGTCAATAACCCCGCTGCAAGCAACGGGGCATGGAATTTGAAACGCTGCAATCAGCGGGGTATTGACCCTCGCGGCATTCGCCAAATGTCCATGCAAGCATGGCCGTTTGGCTCATTGCCCGCGGGAATAAATTGCCCTGGAAATGTGTTCTTGAATGCAAGCATTCATCACACATTTCCAGTTCAATTTGCTTGGTTCATTTCTTGAACAGATTAAAAAATATAAATTTGGTAAGCGTTCTCGCCGTGATCTTAAACTTGACCGTCTTGCTTCCGCCGTAGTTATTGATTCCCTTTATGGTCACGGTCGCGCTGCCTTTCTTCACGTTATTTTTATAGCTGCCTTCAACGATCGTATAGTCTTCGCCATAGGTAAGGGTTTCCCCGCCAAGCGTCACCCTGATGTCTTCTTCGCTCAGCGTGACATGTCCTCCCGTATAAGCCTTTGGCTTTATTGTAATCTTTGCCTTGGAGAAGGACGCCTGCGTGATGCGGTAGGCTGCGGATATGCTGCCCGTATAGCTGCCCTTTCCCGTAACCGTAACCTTCACGCGG
>JAMPHH010000002.1 GCA_023663505.1 Muribaculum sp. | reverse complement strand
TACATAATAAATCCCTGCCAAGATATGCTTCTTTCGGTTCACAGCCAACAGCTTCTATCATATCTTTTGTAACTGAAACTTTCTTCATTTCAAACGCAGGAAACTCCATTTCATAAAAATCACCTTTTTTTACAACAGTCAAATCCCCGCCCATAGTATGAAACTGGACAGAATTACTGTTTTTTTCATAAAACTTTAGCAGTACATATGCACAGGCGAGTGTTGCATGACCGCATAAATCAATCTCTCCGGCAGGCGTAAACCACCGTAAATGATAGCCCTCATTTTCCTTTACCGCAAAAGCTGTTTCAGATAAATTGTTTTCTGCTGCAATCAACATCATCAGTTCATCAGATACCCATTCTTCCAATATGCAGATTGCCGCAGGATTTCCGGCAAATGCTTTGTCTGTAAATGCGTCTACAATAAATTGTTTCATAGTTCTGCCCCTTTCCATGTTCTTGACCATATTATACTTTGAATGATAAAATAAGTAAAACGAATAATTCTAATGCTACCATTAGGAAAGGTGATATTAAAATGAACAGATATATTATACTCCAAAAAATTATAGAACTTGGCAGTTTTACAAAAGCTGCTGATGCTCTGGGATACACACAATCTTCTGTCAGTCAAATGATAGCTTCTTTGGAAAATGAGCTTTCCCTAAAGCTGCTTACCCGTTCCCGGCATGGCGTGAAGCTGACCATTGAGGGCAATGAGTTATATCCCTTTATTGAACGGGCAATTTACCAATATCAGGCAATGCAGGAGAAAGTGAAGGAAATGAAAGGTCTTGAAACAGGAATTATTCGTGTCGGCACGATTTCGAGCATTACCTGTCATTGGATGCCGCAGCTTATAAAAGGCTTCAAAGAGCAATATCCCAATGTACAATTTTTATTTCATCAGGGCGATTATACTTTGATTCCTGAATGGATACATACGGGCGCAATTGATTTTGGCTTTATAACGCCTTATGCCGGCACAGATTTGAAAACAGAAGTTATCAAAAACGGTGAAATGCTTGCCGTTCTCCCTAAAAACCATCCGCTTGCAGGGCAGAAAAGCGTCCTGTTGTCAGATTTGGCAAAAGAGCCTTTTATTCTATTGGAAGAAGGGAAATATAGTGAACCGATGGCAGCATTTGAAGCAGCGGGCGTTGTACCAGACATTAAATATACCATTCACGATGACTATACCATTATGACAATGGTAGAAGCAGGACTTGGCGTCAGCATTTTAGCCGAGCTTATGCTTAGGCGTACAAACTTTGCCAATGTCTGTCTGCCAATTGACCCGCCTATCTACCGCACCTTGGCAGTCGTTTATAAAGACCGTGATCATCTGCCAATCGCAAGTAAATATTTCATTGACTATATTATGGAGCATAAAGCGGAATTGCCATAAAAAAATGTGTTTGAAACTTTATTTCACGCCAGAGTAAACCTCCCTCACCGTCTTCGTCTGCACTTCGAGAGCAGTCCGGCCAGATGCGGTCGAAAAGGTCTGAGCCAAAGCCAGAGCCCCGCCGCCATGCGATACAGGATATGATCTGCGGAAAAGCTTCTGCCCTTTCGGACAACAGCCACCAGAATCCCCTTGAGCTGCTCTCTCTGCAGAGGTCCCTCCACCGTCTTCTCATTGTCACCCACCATATAAAATCCGTCCCTTTTGTGTTTCCAGACACGGTGCAACACCAGAATCCCGCCGATTCTGCGGTAGAGCACCACATCCCCCCGCCGCGGCACGGTATCACCCATAGGCGCCACCACCGCCTGATCCCGACCTGGCACCAAGAGTGGATACATACTGTAGCCCATAGGCGTAAACTGAATCGTCCTACCCTCCATAAGAAGCTTCTCCGGACTTATCTTTCCCTCTCCCATATTAATAACCATGCCTTTCCGTAACCTGCGAACTTTCATGCGTGTTTTTACGCATTGTGTAGGCACAATATTCGCAAAGCGAGTAAATTCGTTTGTCCCATCTGCCCGCTCTGTTTTCCTTTTTATTTTGCCCCACATGATAGCATTCCGACCATCATGATGTTATAATCAATGTATAAAGCAGTATTCCAAAAGCTATGTTATGAGAGGTCATATCATGATACAAAACAAATGCTATGTGTTAAAAAGAATCGCAAATATCCCCTATCTGCTCCCCGTAGGCCAGCTCATCGCCGATCAGAGGCGGGGCATACGGATCAACGAGACCGGAGTCTATCTCTGGAATCTGCTCAAAAAGGACCGCACCATGGAGGAGCTCATCGCACTATGTGCGACGCACTATGATGTCGATCCCCGATCACTCCCCTGTCTGGAGGAAGATATTCGGGAATTTGTGGATCAACTGGTGGCGCAGGGCATTCTCCTGTCCACATCCGAGATCCCTGCGGAAACACCTTTTTACCGTTGTATTTGTATTGCCGGACTGACCTGTATGCTCTACGGGCCCGCACATGCATTTCCCGCGGAGCTGGAAGCCTTCGCCTGTGAACCCACAGAGCATCCCTGCCAGCGCATTCAGGTGCTGCCCTATGCACCCGCCGTCCACACAAACGGAAAGCTGCTCATCCGAAACGACGAACTCATTGTGATTGAAGACAAGAAGCAATATATTCTGCTCTTCCCCTCCACTCCGCAGATTGCCGAGATTCATCTCTCCAAAGACGCCTCACTCTGCACCTGTTACTGCACCTTGCCCTTTACCCGGATTCTCAGAAATGATCTGTTTCACGCCCTGCAGATTCCGTTTCTCTATCTGGCTTTGATACACCATATGGCGGTTCTGCACTCCTCTTCCATTCTGTTTGAGGGCAAGGCATGGCTCTTTTCCGCCTCCTCAGGCACCGGCAAATCCACCCATGCCGCCCTGTGGCACTCTCTCTATCATGTGCCCGTCCTAAACGGTGACTTGAATCTTTTGGCCATGGAGAACGGTCAACCCGTCATCCATGGAATTCCATGGTGCGGCAGCTCCGGTCTGTCCGACACCGGAACGCATCCTTTGGGAGGCATCGTGCTGCTGCGGCAGTCCTCCTCCGACTATGTGGAGGAACTCACCGAGGATCAGAAGCGCCTTCTCGTCCTCCAACGCCTCATCTCCCCTGCATGGGACGGGAAACTTTATGAACGCAGTCTGCGTCTGGTGGACGCGCTGGCCGGACGGATTCTCATATGCCGTCTGCACTGCACGCCGAGCTCCGAGGCCGTGGAGACCGTTCGGGACGCCATCTACCGCTATCTGCAATCATAATCACTCAAAACCCTCTCACCTGTTCATTGATCTCTTCCTCGCTCAACACTACACAGCGTCTGTTCCTGATGCCGTAGACACGGCTGCAGGCGCTTAAGACCGTGGGACGATGGGTGGTCACGATACAGGTGCGCGGGTACTCGTCCTGCATGATATTTTTCAATACCCTTCTCTCTGTTGCCACATCCAATGCGGAGGTGGCCTCGTCCAACAAAAGCAGCGGAGACCTCCTGAGCAGCGCTCTGGCGATGGCAAGCCGCTGTGCCTGTCCCTCCGAGAAACCGCCGCCCCTCTCCTTCACCTTGCTGTGTAATCCGTCCGGCAGCTTTTCCACAAATTCCCATGCGCATGCAAGCTTCAACGCCTCTATCATCTCCTCCTCCGTGGCCTCCGGCTTCACATTTCGCATATTCTCCGCAATGGTGCCCGAGAAGAGCGTGTTTCCCTGCGGCACATAGGAAAAGAGCCTTCTGGCGGAGGCTGTCAGTGGAAGGCAGTCTCCGTCCGTGCACAGCACGATCTCTCCCGCCTGCGGAGTAATCAAGGACAGCATCAGGCGCATCATGGTGGTCTTGCCCTCTCCGGACGGTCCCACCAGCCCGATCACCTCATGGGGGTGGGCCTCCAGAGAGGCATGTTCAAACACCCTGTTTCCATTTTGATAGGCATATTCCACATCCCGGATACAGAGACTGATGCCTTCCGTCCGATGCTTCTTGCGGAAGCCTTCCACCTCCTCGTCATGGCTGTAATCCTCTCTGGGCATCTCCACGATATCCATGAGGCGTCCCGCCGAGGTAGTGAGCCCGATGGCCGTGGGCACCAGCGAAGTCAGATTGTGCAGCGTCCCCGTCAAAGTCCCGGACAGCGTGAGAAACATGGTCATAGTACCGTAGGTGATGGCTCCGCTCCACACCCGGTAGATTCCCCAGCCGTATGAGGCGTAGGAAACCAGAAGTCCCACCGTGGTCAGAAGCAGGGAAGTCCCGATGGACATTTTCCTGAACTCCAGCCGCATGGCGATATATTCCTGCTGAAGCTGCCGCAGACGCGCCGCATAGAGCCGCACCAGATCGAACGCCTTGATGATCTGAACATTGGAAAAAGCCTCCTGATTAAAACCGGACATTTTGGCTCCCATGGCGGCGCTTCTTCTGTCATTGTTTACCATGCGGTTCATCAGCGTTCTGGACAAAAGCAGACTCACCGGCATACCCAGAAAGGCGAATACGGCAAAGGAGGCGTCATAATAGATAATCATTGCAAACGCACTGACAAATTGAAATAAATAAATGATGAAATTCGGTATAAAGCTGAGTATGCCGCTGGAGATATTGGAGACATCCGAACTCCACCGGGTGAGCAGATCTCCTGTGTGATAATTGGTCAGCGATTCCCAATCCGTCACAAGGATCTTCTCAAATATATCCGCCTTGATCTCCGCATCCACCTTCATGCCAATCCAACTCGAAGCATAATCGGAAGCCATGCCGACCAGTGTCGTTCCCACATTCAACCCAATCATCATGCAGAAGGTCTGTATGACAGTCCCCGTCTCATGACCGGTGATGATATCCACCAGCTCTTTGGACACCATGCTTGTCAGGAGGGATACCACCGTGCCAAACATCCCCAGAAGGGTATAAAATATCATAGCCAGCCAATACCGTCTGGCATAGTGATAGATCCATACAGTCTGCCTCCACATCTCCTGCAGTCTGCCCGCCTTGATTCTGCCTATGATAAACCTAATCTTTTCCTTCATCTCTCATCTCGATAAAAAAGAGGTTATGCAGCCACATAACCTCTCACTTTATTCCATACTTTTCTCATTCCCAAATCGTTCTGCCCATTCAAATATTAGTGCTGCTCGCAGTCCTCATCACAGTATACACATCTGCATCCGGTAATGGCAAGACCCGCCTCGGCGGTAACCTCCAGATTGCCCAATCCGATATACTCGCTGGCATTGTTATGATAAGGCGCCCCATTCTTCGTAGCATACTCCAGCGTAAGCTTGGTCGAACCGCTTCCCCAACACTGGGAAGCCTCACTGGACACATAAGTAACCACCTGATTGAAAGTAACCTCAACGTGTCGGTTTGTGCTGTGATGTCCGCCGGAATTATGTGTCGCATCTATCTGAATTATGTAACCATGGGTACTCTCGGGCAACTGTACAATTCGTGCAGTCGTGGTGTAACAATTTCCGCTTCCCGCGTATACACCCTCAGCCAGCTCCTCATTAGTCAAAATAACAGGCTTTTCATAAACTTTCATATTTCTCTCCTCCGTCTAAGACGCCGCAATGCCGCGTCTACACAAGCCAACAACACGCACCACCAAGCTATCTAGCTAATCTACTCCAGTACAATAAGTATAATAAATTTCATCCATCTTGTCAATCACTCTGGCGAATTTTCCATAAAATAGTTGTAACAGTTCAGCCATAGAATGATTTGTTAGATGAACATATTTGCTTTGTATGGGTATCAAGGCGGGAGATGACTGGGAGTGTTTTGCGGACTTCGGCGGAGGTTGGAGCGTTTTCTTATAGTGCGTTCACAAAGTAGGGTGAAATGCGCACGGATGCGCATTTCAGGCTCTAGGTGCATGGATGCACCTTAGAGCCGACCCGCAAATTGCAATATCCAACCCCGCACTATTAGAAAACCCCCAACCGCAGCCAGTCCGCAAAACACTCCCAGTCATCTCCCGCCCCCTCCGCACTATGATTTGAAGGCTGAACTGTTACAAATAGTTTTCAAATAGTTTGCTATCCACCCTATCGGAATAGCCCGATCTGCTCTATCATCTTCCCCCGCTGTCCTGCCTTTTTCAAGATGGCAAGCCCCGAGGTCTTTCTGATCTTTCGGTTATTTCTCAAAAAACGCGCCAGCGTGACCAGCCATAACAGCGGCCAGCACACGATACACCTGCTGCCTCTCGGGAAATTCAGACACATCTGATGATGAAACTCTCTCACATAATCCGCAAGCTTTCCTCCTCGCAGCGTGACCATGCGGTTTACGGAGGACTTGCCGAACTCCTCCGCCTCCAGAATCTCCGCAAGGAAGCCTTCCGTCTCAAACTGCTCCGGAAGTCCCATCCACGTCACACGGTCTCCCGGCAGTCCTAAATATCTGCAGCACGCCAACGTCACCATGTCAGAGAATCCCTTGATCCTGCTCTCCGTTAT
Source organism: Muribaculum sp. (assembly GCA_023663505.1). GTDB lineage: Bacteria > Bacillota > Clostridia > Lachnospirales > Lachnospiraceae > Acetatifactor. The sequence continues at coordinate 147,306 of JAMPHH010000002.1, read as the reverse complement.
CAGCTCGAGATACCGCTCCCGCTCCGCCTTGTCCGTCTCCCTGTTCCAGAACACCACCCAGTCACACAAGAGCTTGAGTCCAAAACCCGACCGCAGAAAATGTTGTAACATATGCAGCAACAGCTCATAGGCATGCCACGCACCCTCCAGCACGGGAAGCGACACTCCCATCACATTCGTCCGGCACACATGTTTTGCACATTCCGAGAGCTGCTCCTCCAGATAGCGGTTCATCCGGTCATTGTCAAAGGGCTCCGCCAACAGGGTATGCAGCTCCACCTCTATCCCGCCGCCCGCCAGATACGCCACGTGATGCAGGGCGAGCTGCTCATCGGAGAGTCTGCATCCCAGTCTTACCAAGACTTCCTCCGCCCGGGCGCGTTCCTCGGGATGCAGAAGCAGAAGGTCCACATCTCCCGCCTTCCTAAGCTCCGGGGTGGGATAGTATGCCGCCGTCCCCACACCTTTTAGCAGCGCTGTGGACACTCCTGCCTCCTCCAGTCCCGCTGTCAGATATTTGCACAGAAAGAGCAGGCGATAGCTTTGCTGCACCGTCTGTCTGGCGGAGTCCACCGCCCGTCTCCTCAGATTGGGCGGCATCTTCTCTTCCTCTGCCAACACATCATATAACAGCGGCAGTACACTATGCCGCTCCGCCATGGCAAGCAGACGTTCCCAGTCCGGAGCAAATTTCGAGACTTCCTGCGGCACGCCTGTGAGCGCCTCCCTGAGCATGGCCAGAAGACATCTCTCCTCCTCTGAAAAAGTTTTTTCCATTTCCGACACCATTTTATCTTCCATCCTCCACAGCTTCACTCCCGCATCCTATTCTTCTGATATTTTTGCGCCAACTGCACCGCCTTCTTCCACAGCAGCCCGAACTCTCTGCTGCGATGATACAACGCCAGATATACCAGATTGGTCACCACAAAACATAATATCCCGCGCAGGATACACACCGACCACAACCCTCCTGTGATATCTTTCGTGATATAGCCGCACAGGAAGCTCTCCCCATACCACAGAAGAAACGTCACGGAGGCATACAGAATATATTTGCCAAAATAAGGCATGGAAGACGTCTGCAGTCTGTGTTTATACAACATGTAGGGCTCCACCCAGAGGGAAGTGGTGACCGTACTCACCATGGTGCCCAAGAACACGCCCGCCGTCCCCCACAGCCTGCCGAGCACCAGAGAGACCGCCAGATTAATGACCGCCTCCGCAATCGCCTTGTATCTGTCATACCGAAAAAGCCCCATGGAATCGCGGAATACGATGGTGGCCTGCCGCATCCCCGTCAGATAAAAATTCAGACAGAGGATCAGCGTGATATAGCTGTCAAAAATATATTGTTCTCCAAAGCTCAATCCCACAAAGAGATCGAGAATGTGATACATGCAGATAGCAGTGAGCCCGTACACCCACTGTCCCATGAAAAACGAAGCCTCAAAGATCTTTTTGATCCGCTCCTTGCCCGCCTCCACGCCCATATTGCCCACACTGGCAGTGATGCCCTGAAACATCTGCTCCAACACCTGTTTGACGGACCCGATGATCAGGAAATAATTGGAATATTTTCCCACGCTCACCGTTCCCACCAGAGCCGACAGCAGCAGATTGTCCGTGTTGTTCACCAACACATTTCCCACCTTGTGCATCAACATGGCGCGGATATTCTGAAAAATGCCCGATCGCTCCTCCTTCGATAGCCGCGCTGCCTCCCTGTCACGCAGGTAGGGATACATCTTATCCGCGCGTCTGGACACGAAGACATTGTTGAGCACCGTGCAGAGAATCAGGATCGACAGATACAAAATATAATTTCTCGTGGTGAGCAGCACGATCATCTGCAGAATATTCTGCAGAATCCACGAGCCTGTCTGATATAGCACACCGATATAGCTGAGCTGATGGGCGTCTATCAGTGTTCTCTTGTAGACCCACAGATAGGAACACACTGAATTGGCCAGATACATCAGATAAATCAGTGTCAGATGTTCCACATCAGGCTGATCCTTGATCAGGATATCCATAAACGGGATCACCAGCAGCCCCAGAACCAGCACTGTCCCAGCCACCATTCGATAAAAAAACCGATACAGGCGCATCAGAGATTTCTGTTTCTCCACATCTCCCTGCGCAATTGGGCGGTAGAGGGCATAGGTGATCGCCGTTCCCACTCCCAGCTCCGAGAGCGCCAACACACTCAAAATATCTGTAAACAGGCCGTTGATTCCCACATAATCCTCGCTAAGTGTGTGGGTAAAAACCACTCTTGCCGCAAATCCCATCAAAATGGCGCTGATGCGCGCGATTATGGCGACGGTGGTATTGCGTGCAGAGTATTCCGTTCTGCTCTTCTGCGTCACAGTAGTCCCTCCAAATTATCCGCGTTCAAATCCCGAAGGCATGGGAAACAGCCGCTCGAAAGCGCCTTGCATCTGCGCCTTCACACTTTCAAAATCGCCCTCATGCCAAGTGTCATTGACACACACGATCCTGCGTTTCTGCCCCTCGATGGTCTTTAGCAGCTTCCTGTTATCCTCCCCGATCTCAAAATAGCCGAAACCTCGCTGAATATTTCTGGGTTCAAAATTCCCTGACAGCTTCTGCCACTCCCGAAAAAGATACTGGGTCACATCACTGCCGCTGCGAAAGCGATTGCTTGACATAGCCCGCAAAACATCGCCCTCCTTCTCCCATACCTCCTCGAAAGTATGCCTGCAGAAAGGAGACGGTCCGTGTACCGTGTAAAATCCCGTATAGAGCGGAAATGCACGCTCCAGCACATTGTACCAAAAGCGCGTGGGCGGATACCCGATTCTGAAATAACTCCACGGCTGCCGCCTCATATTCTCCCGCTTGTCGAAGTGTCTGGCAATCACCATGGAATTATTCAGATACAGATGGGACATCACAGGGTTGGAGGGATTGGCCACCACCGCCTGCAGCGCAAGCATATCGCAGGGCTTTCCCCTGTGGAAGAAATCCTCAGGCTCCACCTTGTCAATCAGAAACATATCGTCATTAAAATACAAAAAGTGCTCTGACAGTCCCTTTATTTTATGCAGATAAATCTCCAGCACATTACTGTTGAAGGTGGGCAGATACTCACTTGGTATATAGTCCTCGTGCCGGACGATCCGCAGCTTGGGATTCTGTGTGTCCAGCCACTGGGGGAGATGTCCCCATGTGACAAAATAAATGTTCCGAACCCATGGGGCATATCGCTCCACCCCCCGAAACCAATATCGCAGAAGATCCCAGTCCCTGTACCGCTCCCTGCGGTCGTCATCGCCTGTCTCCTGAGCGTATTTTGCTTTCTCCCGTCTCCACATCTCGTCGGCACCGTCCACCCATGTCACCACAAAATCAATCTGTTCCAACGCCCGCTCACCTCCTCACAGAATCCCGAAAGAATACTGGCTCAGGGTATTCTGCCTGATATAATAACACACAAAATCGTCGTCCTCATAATATGTGTGCAGCTCCCCCGGATAAAGGCGCTCAAATTCCTTGCACCACAGATACAGCTTGGATTCCAACATGGTGCGCTGCTCCAGATTGGAATAGACGCGGGAGGAATCCGCAAATTTTCCCTGATAGACCTCCCCCTCCTCGGCAATCTGCGAGGAGGTGATGTCGGGACACTGGCTCACAAAGGTTTCATAATAAGCGGGATACTTCTCCCACGCAAGCCATTTGGGTCCCGTAAAGAAATGGCTCTGCGCATATTCCAAAGGCTTTTTCTCCACATAGATAAACACATGCTCCGAGGGCAGGGAATACTCCTCGTCATCGCTGCGATTCACGAAATTGATAGCCTCCTCATGATATCCGTACTGATTGAGCTGATACAGCTCGTCCACAGTGGACACCACGGTAAAGCTTCCGGCAGGAAGCCTGTTCGTGACCGAATAAGTCACCATCACCGCCGCATTGTAGCGGGTCAGCTCGTAATAGAGATAGCCGTGGAAGGTTCCTGTCACCATCGTCCCCAGATAAAAGGCCGCCACACACAGCACGGAGACCGCCCTGACAATGGATTCCGACATCCGGGGCATGACCACACTCGCCAGCAGATCGAGGGGAATCATCATGACTCCCAGTATCAGAAGCTGTGTCACAGAACAAAGTCTCGAGCCTGCAATCAGCGAGGGAAGACCCAGACTGCCTGCACAGTACATCACCATGAAAAGCACCGAGGAGAGCGTCAGCGAAAAATATCCGTCCACACCGGAAAGGTCATACCCCTCCCTTCCCCTGATCAGACTGATGCCCGTGAGAAATACCCGTGCCGCCAGCCAGAGGACGAGCGCCGCGACGGTCCAGAATACGATCAGTCCGGCCCGCTCCTGACGATACAAGGTCACATATCCCTCATAATAGAGCGCCTGCAGCTTATTCCACAAAGCCTCCCCCAGCCGTTCCATACGCTGGCTCAAAGAAACTTTTGTCTTAGTTTGGAATTCCGCCCCGGGGTACTCCTGCTCCGGCGAGGGCTGTCCGGACTGCCCGATTTGCCCGGACTGTCCTGTGCTCTCCGTGTCATCAGGCTCCTTGTTGTCCTGATTCTCCCGAAAGCTCTCAAAAATATTTCCTGTGATCTCCTCGCCGGAATCGTCTACTATAATCTCTCCGCCGCCCTCTCCTTCCGTGCCGTTGATGACACTCATGGCCCAGCCGATGGAACCCTGAAAGGGGATACCGGAGGCCAAGGCTCCCGCCATGGGCAGCACCGCGATCAAAAAACCAGCGAAAACCGCCGCCACCAGCGGTATCAGACGCTTGGAATCCAGAATCCTCCGCAGCCATGCCGGGACAAATGCAACACACAGAAAGAATGCCATGATGGTGACATAAAAGTGGATTGCCAGAGAAGCCGCCAGCGCCAGCAGAAAGACCAACAGATTCTCGTCCCAATAGTTTTGGGTATACTCCGGCGGGCGTTCTGCCGCCCCCGGAATATGAATCGGACGGTAGGACTTAAAGATCAATGCCATAAAGCCGCCCTCCGGCTTCCTCGCGGGAGCCCCCAGCCGCAGATACCGCACCAAAAACGCCGCGCACAAAAACTGCGAGAACAGACCAAACTCCTGCGGAAGCGTCCACTGCAGGCGCGACATGCTGTAAATCTCATTGATACACACCACATCCACCGTGAGAAAAGCCGTGAGCGCAATCATCGGCGTATAACGCCAGCGAAACACTTCCTTGAACAAAAGATACGCCGACAAGAGGAAAATCAATATGTGAATACCCGCGGTGAACAGAAGACAGCTATAAATACGAATCCCGAACAGCGTGTGCATGGCATAGATAAAGCAATGCATCCCCTCCGGATAAACGCCTGCGGAGAAGACCTGCCCCTGAGCAAGTCCGTATACCCACGCATTATGCGGATACATATCGCCAAATCCATAGGAATAATCCTGAAAAGCGCCATAGGAAAAATAGACCGCCCCATAGATCAATATCACGGAGAGCAATCCGTACTCCCACCATCTGCCCCGCATCATCTCCAAGAACTTATCCCATTCTCTTCTCAATTTCCCACCGACCAGCTCCGCCACGTCCGCAAACAATTTCTTCACGCCATAGGTGCCGTTGAGCAGACGTCGGAGCTGCTTATACTGCTTCTCCCCCCAGTGCACATCCTTCACGAGTACGCACAAGAAAGTGGCATAGAACAGGATCTGCACCATCAGCGGCTGCAGCAGATGAATCAGCCCCAGCAGCAACACCACGGTATTGATCAGGACATTCTGAAAAGTTACACAGAACCCGAACCGAAAGGTCAGGCTCTTTCCCTTCAAAAATCTGCCAAATACCACAGAAGGCCAGATAAATAGGATAAACATATATGCCAGAAATACTTTGCCGTATTCCAAAAGCCAATAGAGTGTAGTCAACTGAATACCTCCCATAGTCGTCTATGGCGTCTGCCTGCACAGACTGCCCAGAATTGTCCTGCCCGCCTCGTCGGACACATTGGCAAACCGTATGGGCGCGCCGTCCCATTTCCGCTTTGCTGTCAGATACAATGTACATTCACAGCCCCGCATCACACATTCCACAGATTGTGTGCGTCCGCTGTTAAGCTCCCGCAAGTCGCAGTCAAGGCGCTGCCTTTGAAAGCGCCCCTCCTCCGTCCATTCCAAATACAACTCCGCCTCCTGACAAAGATTCCCGAAACCACAGTTCTCCAGCACAAGCTCCACCCGGCACATGCCCCTCCCTGCTCCCTTTGCGGGAGACATCATGACCTCTCTCACCCGAAACCGATATCCCATGTGAGCGCCTATGTAATCGTACAGGCTTCTTCCCGCCCACGCTCCCTGACCCTGAAAAGAGCATTTCTTCCACAGCTCCAGAATTCTCATGTCATGACGGCTGTTCAGATACGCGATATGCATTCTGCGCAGATCGACCACCATCCGTTCCCCGGAGAGGTCTTCCGTATAGTCTTCCCCGTACACGGCTTCCCCGCCGTTTGGCACCCTTGCGCAGACTTCCTCCTCAAAGGCAAGCTCCTCCTCTCGGCTCCACGCCTCATCCCATCCCGCGGCGTCCTTCGCATAAGTGCCGAACGTCCCCAGATCGCTGGCAGATCCGAATATCCCGTCGTCAAACAATCCCATGCCGCCTTTTCTTGCTCCCTGCAGCATCCTATGATACATAGGCCTCCTCACCGCCGTGAAGGTATGGGAACTCTTGCTGCTGTACAGAATATCAAGAAGCTGTATGAGCTTGTCTCGGGACAGAAAACGCGAAGTGTGCATCTCTCCCCAGTTTCCCACCAAAAGCCCCTGCCAGACTATGATCTCGCGGGGAAATTCCGCCAATATATCTCCCAACTGCTTCATGTGCCCCAGCACACGCTCAAACGTGAAAGGCTCCAGCTCCATCGCCCTGCCCTGATGGTCATAGGCGACGCGCAGTATGATGTCCTTATGATTGTCCGCAAAGAAACGCAATATCGCTCTCATACGCCGCAGACAATCCGAATCCAAATCCATGTCCCGGTAAAACCCTATGTCCAGAAACACCAACGCCAGTGTCTGTGTCACATCGAGACAATAAGCAATCTCCTGCAGATCCGGTTCCTCCTCCATCTGAAACGTATAGATCTGATACCAGCCTCTGGCAGGATTGGACAGAGGATCCGTCTGTTCGGTCAGATCCGCCGCCTGCAGGATCCATTTCTCCCGCTCCCCCCACAAATTATGAAACACCTTCCTCATTCATAGCCTCCACGTCCACATGAAACAGTTTGATTCTGATCCAGACCGCAATGATGGAAAACATCATGCGAAACATATACATCACGGGCTTTAAGCCCGAGTGCATACTGACCCCCTCCTGCCGCACATGCATGACCGCGGGGATCTCTTGCACACGAAATCCCAGAAGCAGCATCTGCATCAACATATTGGCATCCGGATATTGGTCGTCAAAATGATTGTATTGGGCATAGTAGGTAAACACCCTCTGGCTCAGCCCCTGCAGCCCCGTGGTGGGATCCATGATCCGCGTGCCGGTCCCCAGTCGTATCAGAATCCGAAAGAGGGTGTAGGCAATCTTCTTGACCGTAGAAATCGGATACCCCTGACTTCCCTCCACAAACCGCGACCCCAATACGATGTCCGGATATTTCCCATGCTCGTCCGCAGTCTTTAAGCATTCCAGAATCGTCCCAATATTGTCGGCGTCATGCTGACCGTCCGCATCCATCTGAATCACATAGCGATATCCCTTTGCCACCGCATACTTATAGCCTACCTGCAGGCCGCTCCCGTATCCCAGATTGAAAACATGGTTGATAACGGCATGGTTCCTTGCCCTCACGATGGCTTCCGTATTGTCCTTAGAGGCATCGTTCATGACCAACAGATCCGCAATCCCTGCAATCTCCGGCTGCTCCAGTTTGTCCAGAAGAGCGCCTATGTTTTTCCCCTCATTGTAGGCCGGCATAATAATCAGTACTTCTTTGTTCACTCCCTCTAATCCCCCATTCTTGCCATAACGGAGAGCAATTTGGCGAGTTCTGCCTCGCTGTCCGCATTTTTCTCTGCCGCCGCCCGTCCGAATCTCTCCCTTTTCTCCGGGTCGTGAAGAAGCTCTATAACGCCTTCACAGATCCCCTCCGGGGTCAACTTGCACATCCGTCCGTCCACACCGTCCGTCACCTGTTCTCTGTTACCGCTGCAGTCCGACACCAGAATCGCCTTGCCCAGTATCTGGGCCTCCTGTATGGCGATGCTCTTTCCCTCGAAACGGCTGGCATGCACATAGAGATCCGCCTGCGCCATATAGGGGTAGGGATTGTCCACGGCTCCCGGCATCACAAAATCCTCCTCCAGCCCGAGACGCCGCACCTGCTCCTCCAACGTCCTCCTCTGGTCGCCATCCCCCAACACATACCAACGAACCTGCTCTCCGCGCTCCTTCAAAAGCTTCATCGCCTGTATGGAAACCTCGAAGGCCTTCTGGGCGGTGAGCCTTCCCACCGACAGGATCCGCATCCCCTGATATCCGTCCGCAAAATATTCCGGCACTTCCTTTCCTCCGGCTTTGTGCCGTATGGTCTCCGCGTCCAGAATATTGTGAAAGACGTCCGTCTTCTCCGCGCATTCCGGGTAAACGCCCAAAAAGACCTTCCTCACTTCATCGGACACGGCAAAGATCCTGTCGTATTTCAGATAACACCCGCGATCAAGGGCTCTGGTATAACCGGCCCGCTCATAATCTACATGTACGAAGACCGCCTTGCGCCGGGCGTCCACATGGTCAGCCACATAATAGGTGGCGCCGCCCTCCAGATAAGCCACCGCCAGATCAAAGCGCATGTCGAACCGCTCTCCCCCGTCCGACATGGCTCTCCACAAAAGCTTGTCCGGCAGTATCCTGCCCTTTTGCAGCATCTCGAACAACCGTGCGGTCATATATGGCGCAAGTCTCAGAAAAGTCCCCCGTGAAAACAGGGCTCGCAGCACCTTACCCTGCAGTCTCCGCTTGCCCTCCCCACTCAGCACGGAGCTGTCGTCATACTTGGTGTTCAAAAGCTCTACATAGGTCGGCAGCTCCCTCACCATCTCCCCCTGCCCCATGAGCACATAGAGATAGATCTCATATTTTTCAGGATCCAGCCGCCGCATCAGCTCCAGCAAGGCGGTCTCCGCACCGGCATGCCCCAATGTATTGATCACAAAAAGAATTCTCTTCTTCATCCCATGTCACCATCTTGACCAATCTTATCGGACAGCTCATCAATTCTTTGATGCAGCTCCTCCTTCTCGTGGTTTAGCAGAGAGACCTGCATGGCCAGCTCCGTGTTCTTCCTGATCAGATCAGACACCTTTGCACTCATAAAATATGCGCCGTATATGATGCAGAAACCGATCATCAAAAGAAGCAGCATCCCCGTGCCGCTGATATACTTATTCCACTCCGCAGGCCGCAGCAAAAATCCCGCCAGAATGATGATAATGGCGATCAATCCCCATGTGAGACAAAATGACTCTGTCATTTTTCGCTTTGCCAGAGACGATATCACCGCGGTCAGCAAAACGCCTCCCACCACAATCAGAATAATCTGTAAAATCACTCCCGGTTCCAAGACATTCCCTCCTTTCTTTCCTCACCGACGGCTGTGCTCATAAACCTTGCCTGAGGGCTGGACACCATGCCCTGCCTTCATAATACTACCGCTGCAGAATATATGCACATCCAAATTTTTCTCCATGCTGCGAAGCCGCATATATGCCACGCTCCAGCCCACCAGTGTCCCCGCAATCAGCCCCACGCCGTACCAGATGGGTGTAAAATGAGTGGCCCGTATCGACACAAGAAGCGTCACCAGAACAAAACTGCCCGCCGTGGCCAACGCCCCGTTCAGATCGTTAAAATAATACAGAAAAATCATTGCCGCGTACATGGTGAACAAAATGAAATAACCCGCTGCCAGACAGGGATAAATCTGCATGACAAGCCCGCCGAACCCCATCTGTGGCATAAAGACGATACACAGGAAAAACAACACCACCGACACGATAAACTGAATGCGCACCAGCCGCATCAACTCATCTGCAAGCTGCTCGAACATGCGAAGCTTTGCATTGCGAATATCCATCCCCCTTCCGCCGATTACCGCCTCGGAATACTTTTTATACCGGTCATGGAACCGCATCTCCACCCCCGAGATGAAGATCACGCTGGAGGAGATATTGGTGAACATGGCAATACAGGTCGCCATGTCATAAGTAGTCATGCACACAAAGGACTTGGCCACCACCATGTGCATGTCCGTGGTCCAGAATACAAAATTATGAATAAACAGCCCCAGACTATACAAAAAATTCGTGAGGACAAGCTGCCAGTTCATTTTAAAATACCCCAGCACTTCACGGTAATTTCCGCTGTTTTCCCTAAAATAACTTCTCACCAGCGCAAACTCCAGACTCCCGATCAACAAAAATCCCAAATCCAGCGCGGTCAGCATCCCGAAAGTGACCTCCCAGTGGAGCACCTTTACCAACACCAGCGCCGCAAGAACCGTAAACGCCATACCGATCAGGAAGAAGAAAGAGATCTTATTGTAATCCTTACAGATGGACAGATACAGCATGGAATAGAATACCAGCACCAGCGAGATATAACCACAATACCCGCCCAATACATAGTGCAGCGTCACATGCCCCACCACATACTCCCAGATGCAGAAGGGAATGCCAAGCATACAGCTCAGGACGATATTCATCAAAAGCCCCAGATAATAACAGGCAAGAATGTCCTCAAAGCTCTCCCGGTAAATCACATCCGACATATATCTGGACAGCACCGCATTAAAAGGTGACGCCGTCAGAAGCGCAAATATAAAAATGTACAAAACCGTGCAGGAATACAGCTCCCTGTCCGCATAGCCCACCTTGGAAACCCCCAACACCCACTGCATGGCCATCACCGCCAAAATAACCAGAAACATAGGCGCTATAGTAATCATCGCACTATAACCGAATCCAAACAAATTGGTGGTAATCGTATGCTTCCCGTATATTTTATTTAATTTAACTCCTATTCCCGCCATACTTCCTCCCGGCTTCCGCCTACTTATCCCAATCTATCGTCTTCTCAAACCTCTGCTCATACAGCATATCATACACTTCGTCATAGATTTTCTCGTATGTCTCCTGCATCTGCTCAAGCCGATATCTGCTCACTACCCTGCGATAGCCGCACTCCCCCATCTTATCCCGCAATTCCTTGGAGCGCGCAAGCTGAACCATCCCCTCGGCAAGTTCCGCCGTATTCATGATATGGGTGAGAATTCCCGCCGTACCATAGTCATCCTCCCCACCTCCGTAGATCAATTCCCGACAATTTCCCACATCCGTGGCAATCACCGGCTTGTGCGCGGCATATCCCTCCAGAATCGTGAGCGGCTGCCCCTCGCTGATACTGGTGAGGATCGTAAAATCCATACGCCCCAGATACTGCCTCACATCGATTCTTCCGGTGAACACGATATCCTTCACCTTCAACACTTTCACCAGCTCATAGCACTCTTCGGCATACTCCTCGTCCTCGTCGCAGGGTCCCATGATCCATAGCTTTAACGCAGGCACCTTCTCCTTGGCAAAGGCAAAGGCCCTGATCATGGTCTTGACGTCCTTGATGGGGGTCACTCGAAGCACCGCCCCAATATTGATATAGGGCTCATCTTCCGCCTGCTTTCCCGACAGCCCCTCAAACCGCTTGACGTCGATACCGTTGGGCGTGACCTGCGTCTTTTGCTCCGGGCAGCCAAGGTCAAGCTGCAGCTCTCTGGCATGCTCATACAGCGAGGTCACCTTGTCCGCCCGCTCATAGGCGAGCTGCGACATCTTGCGGAACTGCTCGATCCAGATATTTTTATAGATGCCGCTCACCCAGCTTGCTTTTAGAAGTTCCTCCTCGCGCTCTCTGGTGTAGATGCCATGTTCCGAGATGATCAGCCCACAGCCATACATCTGCTTAGCCATACTGCCCAGCACTCCCGCATAGCCCGTGGCCACACAATGATAGATATCCGCCTCCGGAATGCGCGTCTTTAGGATCAGAAATAACGGCAGATAAATGGAACGCATGGTCCACAGGAAATCCGAAAACACAATATGAGGATATTTTTTCTCATAACATTCCTGCACAATATGCAGAAAATCCGCCCCCATCAACAGATCGTCGATGGAAAACTTCTCCTTTTGGAACAGATCGATCAGCGTATTCCAGTCCGGATTGCGATTGAGCACAATACTCCTCAGAGAACTATATTGAATCCTGCTCAACCTCGTTCTCTTCCCCCGCTTCGCCCTGCGCTCCCAGTCATAATCATCCAGATACGTCTCGTACACGGCCGAGACATTCTCCGGCAGCTCGTACACGAATTTGCCTCTCTGGGAACGGTCGGACACAATGGCCAGCACACTGAAATCAATATCCGGAAACGCTTTTATCATACTGTTGATCCAGCCGGATACACCGCCCACCACATAGGGATAACAGCCCTCCGCCACTATACACACCTTCATAGACAATCCTCTTTTTATATCCCTTTTGTTTGCCAGTCTGCTTCTTTACAGCCATTATCCTGCGAAGGGACCGGCATACTCCAACACATCCTCCGCCTTCTTCAGCGTGATCTCCACCTGCGCGTCCTCGGCGTGAATGAGATAAGCTCCTGATTCCAGTTTATCAAACGTCCCCCCCTGAAGCTTCGCCACCGCCTCGCCGTGGAGCCGCAGGACAAACCACGCGTCGCCCTCTCCCTGAACGGATAATGTGATCTTCTGATCCGTCCGCCCTTCTTCATAGTCCAGACTTAAGAACCTCCGGACCCGCCTGTCGCTCTCGGACAGGACAGTCTGCTCAAAGCTGCCATACTTGGTCCAGTAAGTGCTTACATTACTAAAGATCTCATCAAAATAATTCTCCCACTGATCCTCCGGAGACTCCGGCCACATGGCATTATGCATACCGATCAACGTACTGGAATACCCCAGCGCCGTGACCAGACTTCTCATTTTCAGATCCTCGCGGTAACTGTACTCTCCGGCGTCGCCGGTGATTCCCTGCAAGGTCACGTCATTCTCCTGCCAGGACAGAAGGGGACGCTCCCCGCCGTCACGAAATGCCACCGTGCGGACGTCCCCAAGCCGCCCCGCCCCCTCCGCAAACAGCTCCCACGGCTGATCCGGCAGCTTCTCACAATAAACTGCCGCAAATTGATAGCCACTGTTTAACTCATCGTAAAATTTCTTGTCGCTCCTCAACTTGTCCGCCAACGTGAATCCCCCCTCGTCTGCAAACCCCAGAGAAATGCCCGCCTCGGCGCTCACCTCACGCATCTGCTGCAGATAAAAGGGAAGGTTCTCTCCCTTGGACTGTGCGGCATCCCCATAATCGTATTTGGCATTGACAAAGCAGGTCAGCCGCAGCTTATTGTTCAGGGACATCGCCGCGATCCCCGGCCACATCACGTCCCGCAACACCGCCTCGGGATCACGGCTGTACACCGCCTCCAGTCCTTCCTCGTTCTCCGCCGCCAGTACCGGAAAATCCGCAACCAACATATTCTGCGCGTTCACTACCGGATATATCATATAGGAATTCATGTCATATACCATGGCGTCCAAAAGTCCCAACCCCGTCAGACCGTTCAGATAGTCTCCGTTCACTGCAAAGACCATGGCTTTCCCGCAACTGTTCCTCCAGATGATCCGTGGAAATTCCTCCCGCTTGACCTTGTTTTCATCCATCATACCCACCATATAAGTCTTGGTGCCCTTTCCCGTCACATACCAGGGTATGGTCAACTCCAGATCCTGCCGCTCGACCTCCTCGGGAAGCAGCGCCTTATAGATGACCTCTCCTCCCAGCAGAAAACCGGAAAACAGATGAATCCCCTCAGCCTGTGCCGGCTCCTCCCTGATCTGCGAGATACCCAACATCTCGGTCAACGCCGGATTATTTAAGAGCACCGACGTCTCCGGCAGATTACAAAAAACCAGCGGCACCCCCGCCTGCACCAGCTCCACAAGTGTTGAAGTCTCTCCGGCAAAGTCGATCTGCCCCGAGTCGATGAGTATTAGACCCGGATTCTTTACGACCAACCCGTCCGTGCTGTCCAAAACCGTCAGCTCCCTCTTGGTGTAGACACACCACTGGGACACCGTGCGTCCAAGCTCGCTCTCCACGTCCCCCAGAAATACCACGTTCTCCCTGCCGAATCCGCCATCTCCTCCGGGCCGCTCCTCTTTCGCAAGCTGCTCCCGCGACAGAGGCTCCTTTACAGCATATTCATTGACGTCATAATTGCTGGCATTTTCCTTGATAATCTGCGAGAACTGAAACATGAACAGAAGCGCCGCCATCATCATAATAATGCTAAAAAAATTTCTACGAGATACCATATTTACCTGCCTCTATTGGAATACCCGGATCAGCTCCAGCGTCTCGCTGTCAACCACCACCGCGGACTGCTTTAACTCCTCGATCACCTCAAAAAACCTTTGTTTCTCCCCGTTGGTAAAATACAGCTTCAACTGGCATGTGTATGTGGAGAGCGTGTTGGGATAATGATATCTGGCGCGCTCACACCATTTCTTGCACTTATCATAATCACTTATCTCCAGAAGCCGCATGCTGATCGCCTCATACTGGCTGTTGTTCATCTCCTCCGGCTGCCCGTTATAATAAATCTCACAGATGTCATCCATGATCTCCACATAATTGTGCTGCTCCAGATCCGTGAACACCCGCTGTTCCAACACCTGATTCATATAATCGATCAACTCCTCTGCGATGAGCTTCTGCTCCTCGCCGCCCTGCAGCACGAGCTGCCTCTGCTTCTCCACATTCATTCGGAAATCATTCAACGCGTCTTGGAGCACCGAGGCCGCATAGTGGGCCGCCTCCGTGTCCTCGCTGTTCAGCGCAAGGGAAATGGACGCCAGAAACTTGTCGATATCTCCCCGTACCACGTTCATCATCAAGGTTCGTAGCTCCTTCTGATCCGTGATCTCTATAGCCTCCTCCAGCGGAACCATATTGCGCTCCCGCTCCACCTCCGCATGGGTGACAGCCTTGATCCTCTCCTTGCTGAACACAACATCCGTCAGATCCACCGGCTGTGAGAAAAACAACTGATACCACAGATAGGAAAGGAGGAAGAACGCGCCACCCGCCACCGGGCAGAAGAACATCACCACCGCCTTGGGCACACAGCCCTTGAGCTTCTTGTGCAGTCCCCACCACAGATATAGAATGACCGCCAAGGTATTGAGTACCAGAACGCACAGGAACACCATCATCTCGTCTGCCATTCCACACTGCCCTCCACCACGCTGCCCTCCACCATATTGCTGCCATATCCGATCTCCGCCAGACGCTCCCGCACGAACCGGGCGTCCTCACCGTTTGTGTTGGGCAGCAGGATATACATCTCTCCATCACTCAACATGCCAATATAGTCCGTCTGGCGCAGTTTTCCTATGATCTCCTGCCCTGCCTGCCTGTAATCCATCTCCTCCGCGGGCATTCCTATTTTCAACACCACACACTCTGTAAGCCCTTTTCTCTCCGCCTTCAGATAAGCCTTCACCAGAGCCTCGAAGGCTTCCGTCTCCAAAAGCTGCGTGTGCCCCACATAACGCTTCTCCTCCAGAGCCGCCAGATATTGGTTGGCACGCAGAACCGCATTTTGAATCAAAGCGCTGATCACCACCAGCTGATTGGCCTGTCCCAGCGTCATGCTCTCCCAAGGGATACTCCAGATCATGAGGATCATCTGCATGGCGCCCCGATCGTCAAAGATTGCGTTGGCCATCAGCGGATATCTCTCGTCCAACCGCCTGTTGATAAACACTTTCCGCTCCAGAAGCGTCTGATACATCTCTCCCAGATCCGGATAGCGAATGGAATTCCCCATGGTCCGCGCCTTTTTGGACGTGGAGGAAAAAAGCCGCGCATAGCTTGCGTTGGAGACCACATAGATTGCCACATCCTTGCTTCGCACCAGCTTACCGATCATCTCCGCCGCATAGAAGAGCACCTCCTCCGGGCTGTACTGATCTAACGTGGAGGTGATTCCGTAAATTTTGCCCACGCTGTCATTCTGGTTGATGATCTGGGTCTCCAACGTGTCCTTTACCCGCACGTTACTATTGTTGATATCATGGATATCGTGCAGCTGCAGAGAGAGAAAATCCCGTTCCTCCTCGCTCTCGCGCTTCAGCTTCTTAATGTTGTCCCGCATAAAACCTACCGCCATACCAAGAATAAAAAGCTGCGCAATCCACACATAGGTGTTGGCATCCAGCATCACCTCGAAACTCGACCGGTCATACATCTGCCTAAAACAGTACCCCGCCACCGCCAGCACCGCGGAAAAAATCGCCTGCTGCTGCCCGTAGACAATGGCAAACAGCAATACATATAACAGATAAAAATCCAGATTGGCAAAATACTCGCTGCCCACCGCGCGATTGTTCAACATAAAGAACGGAATAAACGCCACCAGATTCTCCGCAAAGGGAATCATCACCTCAACAAGCCATCCCGCCTTTTTCAGTACCTTCTGATGCAGGGACTGCTCCCCGTCCTCCCCGTGGAGATAGACTCGTCTGTCCCGCTTCATCTGCTCCACGATCTTCTTCACAATGGCTTCAGTGTCACAGAAAAAAGGATTGCCAAACTCACTCTCAAAGAGACGATTCGAGAGGATCCGGCGCTTGGGCTCCCGCCCCTTCACAATGATCTGCACATCATATCCCATGGCCTTCTGTACCATCTCGGACAGCTGCCGCTCCGTCAGCTCCGTGGAAGACGAAATATTATAGAGCGAATGATTATGCTTCTTGGCCACAGCCATACGATAAATATATTCCACCGCGTCACGCTCAAAGAGCACGGACAGAGAACTGTTCTCATCTATGGTGATCGTCTGCCTCTCCAACGCCTCCAGACACATTCCGCTGCAGATATTGTTCACGTCGCTCATCGCTCTGGGAATGCCGTAAAGATGATCCAGACGCAGTGTTACGATATCCAGCCCCTGACTCTTGCGATAGCTCTCACACATCTCTTCCGTCTGCGCCAGAACCATACCCTTAAAATTCGTGGGAGAAACAGGCTCCTTTTCCGAAATATCCTCATCCGAAGTGATCCCATACACTTCATCCGAGGACAGATAGATAAACCTCCCCTCCCCCTCCATGGCATAGCCCATGAGAATATTCATCATGGCCGCGGAATATTTCACGGCCTCAGACTCCTCCTTCTCCCACTCAAAATTCGTGTCATACGCCCCCATGCAGATTGTCAGATCCGGGGAGATGCTCTCGAAAATCTCGTTCAGACAACTGGAATCATAGGAAAAATTATAACGCTCGAAGACCTTCTGGTACGGAAGCTTGTGATACCGGTTCCCGGTGAGCAGATACACCCGGTGCCCCTCTTTATTCAATTTTATGATCAGATTATTGATTACACTGCTGCAGCCGCCTATCAGCAAAATATTCATACTAATCATCCATTCTTGCCGCAACCCGTAAATTTGGGCGCAAGCACAAATTTTGGGTTGAAAAATTTATTTTTCAACCTAATCCCCATTTCTGCGCTGTTTTTGCGCATAAGCAACTTTGTGTCAAGCAACGCGCAGACACAAATTGCCGATTGAAAAATCTTTGATTTTTCAATCTAATCCCCATGCCTTTCCATAACCTGCGAATTTGAGCCGCATACACCAATTCCGGCCTGCTCTAACTGCTGCCGAAACTGTGCGATATCCTCTCGAATTGCCTCCGGACTTACCTGATACTCCGCACTGAGCTTTTTCGCAATTTCCTCTTCTTCCACACCCTGTTCAAGCAGCTTCCAGATATCTGCTCCCACTTCGTTTAAGGCAAGAGGCCTGTGGTATGGAACGCCGCTCTGCTCCATATCCAAGAGCCAGTAAAGCCCTGCCGCATATCTCAATTGGTAGGAAGATGTATTTTTCACATCCCGGTTACTCATCCTAATTCCTCCTGCCCAAGAGCTTTCCTCAACTCACGGTTCGTCTCTTTGTATCGTCCCGAGAGACAGAATAACCGATTATTAGTCATATACCATTATATTTCATTTATGACCGTTTTACAAGTGCGGCAGACAATACATTTTCCCTCAAAATACATATCACTTTAAGGATAAGATTATGATAATAATAATTAGTAACCCTTTATTTGGCAAAAAGGCGCCCTGCCGGAACAGAGTGCCTTTTCTTCACCTATAAAATAGCTCAAAACATTTTCCGCGACATCGCTCCCTTTCTACTCTTCCATTACGCAAAGCTCCCTTTTCATATCATAATACCCCATCAGCACCATCCACACATAAGCGCATGTCTTTGGTATCATGAGCATTCCAATCATGGGAAATGCGTCCGCAAAAAGGACTACCGGGATATAAAATCCAAAGCTCAGCACAATTGCCAGCCACATAAACCGGAATCCACCGTCTTTTGCTTCCGATGCCTTTTTGAAGAAAAGGATAATTATAAGCAGTCCAAGCGCCGCAAACGGGATATTTCTGTAAATCCCCCATGACAGCGGCGCATCCTCTGATGTCCACCCATTTTGCGGGAAAAGACACAGGATAATCCTCGCTGCCGCCAACACACAAATACAGGCAGTCAGGGTCTTCCCACCCTGCACATGATAACGGATTCGCCATATAAAATAGAGCAGCACATAAAACAAAGTCATGGTGATCGAAGTGACAAGCTTTCCTATGCCGAGTGCCGCCGTATAATTCTCCAATCCCGTAGTGCATAAAGCGTAAGCACGGGGAAGAAGATGGAAGGCGTCGCCCGTGCCAAGAATGACCGCCATCAGTCCAAAGAGAAAATATTGTTTTTCTCCGCGGCTCCCACGCATCATCCTGACTCCCACTGTTATGACGAGGGTCAGATATACAATATCAAACAGCGTCTCCATGATTGCCTGCATGCTTATATCCCCTTCTTTCCTACAATCTCCCTTGCAAACTCAGCCGCCGCTTTGCAGTCGTCTCCGTCCGGCTTTCCCTTATGCATTAGTCCAAAAGAACCCTTACAGTAAAATTCCTCCTCCGCCTGCGGAATCCCTTTTTCCTTTAGGAGCTTTCCTACCTGCTTATAGGTGGATTTCACCAGAGCGGCTGTACTGACATTGACAACCTGCCCAACCTTTACATTGATGCCTGAAATAAACCTTTTAACACTTTCATCTACCCCATAAGCATAGACCGAGCTGCACAGAAAAAGGATATCCACATCCTCCGCAAGTGCCTTTTCTGTTGTTTCCGCCGCCACTCCGACTGCTCCCGCAACCGCCTCGGCAAGTTTTTTGGTGTTTCCGGACCTTGTGTAATACCTCACTGCAACATTCATAAACGCACCTCTGCTTTCTGCATTTTCAAATTTTCTTGCAAATACATTGATATAAATTGCAAAATTTTCTCATGCTCCCAAAAAGTTCTTTACTCTTATTTCCGTGCCATCTATAATTATATTTGTACATCTATCCGGTGTCAATTACATGCGGAAAGCATCATTTCCCCTGCAAAAACCCGACCAATGTATCCGTCAGAGCCGCAACCTCCACAGGCTTTGCAACATGGGCGTCCATCCCCGCCGCAAACGCTTCCGCCTTATCCTCCTCAAACGCATTAGCTGTCATGGCAATGACGGGAATCCCCGCTTTTTCTTTATCCTCCAGCGCGCGAATCGCTTTTGTCGCCTCATATCCGTTCATAACAGGCATCTGCACATCCATAAGGACTGCAAAATAATATCCGGGCTCGGACTGCTTCAGCATATCCACGGCCTCCTGTCCGTTTGTCGCAACATCCAGCTGTATGCCCTTGCTGCCAAGAATCTCCACCATGATCTCCGCATTCAGCTCCACATCCTCCGCCAAGAGGAGTCTCATTCCCTCAAGCTGTGACGCCTTTTCCTCAGAGGGCTTTTCTGTTTCCCCGCTGTCCAATGTCTGCAGCAGCATGTGTCGAAGCGTCGATAGAAACAGCGGCTTCTGGATAAATCCGGTGATGCCCGCCTGCCTTGCCTCGTCCTCTATCTCCGTATAGTCATATGCGGTCAATATATAAATCGGCGCTTCATTCCCGGGAATCTTCCTGATCTTGCGCGCCACATCGATCCCGTTGATATCCGGAAGCTGCCAGTCGATAATATATGCGTAATATGGTCTGCCGTTCTCAATTCCGCTTTCAGCCTTTAACACAGCCTCTCTGCCGGACAGCGTCCAATCCGGCTCCATACCGATCTTCTCCAGCATTTTGGATACGCTGTTGCATATTTCAAAGTCGTCATCCGCGACCATCGCCTTATATCCAAGAAGCTGCTCAATCCGCGGTTCAAGCACGGTTTTATCCGCAAAGCGCAGCGGCAGCGAGATAATGAATTCCGTCCCCTTGCCAAGCTCACTTTCCACCCGTATAGCTCCACCCATCATCTCTACAATGTTCTTTGTGATCGCCAGCCCAAGCCCTGTCCCTTGGATTTTGCTGACTGTGGAATTACGCTCACGGCTGAACACCTCGAACACATGGGGCAGATACTCTTTACTCATGCCAATGCCGGTGTCCTTTACTGATATTTCATAATTGCCGACTTCCGGGTCTTCTGAGGCAAGCTCTCTGATCAAAAGCGTGACACTGCCTCCCGCATTGGTGTATTTGACCGCATTGCCCAGAATATTGATCAAGACCTGATTAAGTCTCAGGGAATCCACAATGATATCCTCATGCTCGATACCGCTCGTTTCCACGAAAAACGTCAGATTCTTGGCATTCATCTGGGATCTGATCATATTGACCAGATTGTGCATGACAACAGACAGACTGCACTCCTGCTCCTGAAGCTGGATTTTCCCGCTCTCAATCTTCGACATATCAAGAATGTCATTGATCAGCGACAGTAAATGATTGCTCGAGGAGGCAATTTTATTCAGGCAGTCCTGCACCTTCTCGCGATTGTCTATATGCGAGTTGGCAATCACGGTAAAGCCGATAATGGCATTCATCGGCGTGCGAATGTCATGTGACATATTGGAAAGGAACTCCGATTTTGCCCTGTTTGCGCGCTCCGCCCCTTCCTTTGCCTCCCGCAGCATTTCGTTATACTCCTCAAGCCTCTGATTTGCCTCCTGCTGCTGAATAAGCATCTGTCTGTCCGCGTTTCTTTTTACCGTGGAGCGGAAGATAAAGCCAAACAGAGCTGCCGTAACCAACGCGATCACCAGAAAATAACTGATAGTTATCGCAAAATAGCTCCCCGTATTCGCGCTCAAAACCTTTGTCGGGACAAATAAGAGCAGAGAATTCTTCGTGAGACCCGCCGTGCTGACAAAGTAATTCGTTCCGTCAGGATAAACAAATTCCATACACCTGACGGACCTACTCTGCACCGCCTCCTGCAGATCCTGCGCGGTTCCCCCGCGGATATATCTGCATCCGCTAAGTGTATCCATAATATCGGCGGTTTCAATAAACCGCTTCCCGA
The DNA here is from genome assembly GCA_023663505.1 of Muribaculum sp. Classification (GTDB taxonomy): domain Bacteria; phylum Bacillota; class Clostridia; order Lachnospirales; family Lachnospiraceae; genus Acetatifactor. The sequence continues at coordinate 125,726 of JAMPHH010000002.1, read as the reverse complement.
AGGTGTGCTGATAGATACGCTCATTGTCGGGTCTGACCAGATAAGTCATACAGCTTTCCCCGAAGCCGGATACTTTGAGCATCTCCTGTACATTTTCCATATTCACGGCAACAGCCACAAAGGTAAGGGTGATTCCCGTGTCGCCGATCACATAAGGCTCCGGCAGCCTTTGCACGCAGCACATATATGTGTTGACGGTGTCATAGGGAAGTGTGAAAACACCGCTTTCCGTCTCCCATGTTCCCTCCGGCTGAAACTGCCCTGTCCATTTTCCCGTCCTCGTTGCCGTATAGTAATTGGTATCCTTGTCAAACGCTATGATAATGGTGTTCTTATTAAACGCTATTTCCGAGAGCTCCTTTAGCACTGCGGACAGCTCCTCCGTGTCCTTAATATCACTTTGGTACATATATGCGGTTGCCATCTTCACGTTTTCTCTTGCCGTTTCCGTGATGGTGTTAATCTGATCCGCCACCTTCTGCGTGATCTCCGTAAGATGCGAGCTTCTCTCCTGAAACAGTTGCTCTTGTATATAGTAATAATATAATACCGTGCTGCACAGGATCACAAGAAAAACAAGCGCAGGCACAATGATATCCCCCAGCCGCCTGCTTTTTCCGAAGGACCTCTCCTGTTCCTTAAGGTTTTCCCCGCACCCAACATCCGCCATATGTCCACTCTCCTTATTTAACCGTTTCCGCAAACAGCCTGTTCAGCTCATCCTCCGCATTCTTGGCGGCTGTTTCCACGTCAGTGCCGTTTTGTACAATATCCTGAAACATGTTCTCAATGACGCCGCTGCTGGTGATAATTCCCGACTCTAAATTCGGTCCGTGCTCAAAGCCCAACGCCATCCCATTTATCATTGCCTCCCGTATGACACCTTCCTCCTCGGCAAACTGCTTGCGGATATCGTTGCTCTGATACTGCTCCGTACTGGAAATTCCGCGTATGGACGGCAGCATCCCGACAGGAACCGAGTCCAGAAAGTCGATATAGTTTTCCTCCTCAAAGAGAAATTCCAGAAATCTCCTGCAGATATCCATATTTTCCGCATCCCTGTAAATCACAAGGGGAATGTGTGTAACCACCGCACTGTAATATTCATCATTCTGATTCATCCGCGGAAGCGGCGCGCACGAAATTGAGGTCAGCAGATCCTCCCTGCTGCCTGCCACCCCCGAAATGTGAAAACCTGAATTAAAATCAAAGGCTGTCTTCCCATCATAAAAAAGCGAGGCCTGCTCGAGCACGGTATCATCAAGCGTCTCCTTAGGCGAACAGTTCTCATACATCTTCACCCAGTAACGAATGCCCTCAAGAGCAAGGCCACTGGTCAGATTGGCCGTCATATCGTCGTTTAAGAGGCTTCCCCCTCCTGAACGCACATACATATGCAGGTTTATGGCGGACACAAAGTCCTTCGGACTCATGGAGACGGGACAACCGTATATTCCCTGTTCCTCATCTGTCAGCGCATATGCCGCCTTATAAAGCTCCTCCCATGTGGAGGGTACGGAGAGCCCTTTTGCGTCCAGTAAATCCTTCCGATACCACATCACATAGGCGTGGGAATAGTAGGGAACGCCGTAAACCTGATCCCCGTGCGTCAATTCGCGAAGCACATTGTCGGAAAACTGTTCGCGTCCGATCGCATCCACCACCTCATCCGCAGGCTGCAGGATTCCGGCGTTTACCAACTCTTCCACCTCGTACATATTGCAGGCTGTGCTGATATCGGGAAGCTCCCCGCTTTCTATCCCATCTTTCCATCTGACCTTAAAATCTGTCCATGACATCGTTTCCACGTTCATCCTGACATTGGGATATCTTTTCTCAAACTTTGCCACGGCTCTCTCCACCGCCTCCATTCGGGCGCCTTGGACAAAGCTGTGCCAGAAGGTGATCTCACCGCTCAAGGACTCGTCTACCACCGTCTTTTCTTCATCCGCCGCCCCGCATGACACGAGGCTAAAGGTCATGGCTGCCGCCAACAATAAAGCAATTATCTTTTTCACTGTTTATTTCCTCTTTCCTACTTATTAGATCTGTGGATTTCTCCGCTTATATCCCCGGGTGCTCTCCATTTACAAGCCAAATCTGTCAATTAGTTCTCCCAAGGCCTTCAGCTTATCCTTATTCTCACGCAGATTATTGTAGCCCTCTGAGGTCTTCACCGCCGCGTCAGAGGATTTATCCGCAATCAAGCCCACACCCTCGGCGGATTGCGAGATCATTTCACGCACGTTGTCTATGGCGGACACAATCTCCTCCACCCACTTGCTCAACTGCGCTATCTCACCATAGATGCCCTCCATATTCTGCGAGAATACGTTGGCATCCGACTCATACCTCACACCCACATTCTTGAAGGAATCATAGTCCACCACAACCGTCTTCTCAAGAAATTCCATGATCTGCTCGATGCACTCCGTCATATTGGTGACCGCGGTATTGACATCCAACACGATCTCATTGATGCTGTCCACGGTCTGGAAGGTCTGATTGGCAAGGGAACCTATCTCTGTTGCAACCACGGCAAAGCCCCTTCCCGCTTCTCCCGCCCTAGCCGCCTCGATATTGGCGTTCAGGGCGAGCAGATTCGTCTGGGAGGATATCTCCCTGATAGCCTCCGTCAATTCATTGATCTTAGCGACAACCTTGGACTGCTCGATCGCCACAGCAGTCTTGTCCTGCATAGAACGATATATTTCCAACGTCTTGTCGCTGGACGCCGCTGTTGTCTCACTAAGCTGTCTTGCGCGGCTCTTGATCTCACCGGACTCCGTCTGCCCCTGCTCGGACAATCTCTTGATCCCGCTCACATTCTCCTGTATCGCATTGATATTGCCAAGTATTCGGGCAGAGCTTTCCGCCACCTCCTGAATACCCGCGGCAAGCTCCTCCGTGGTGGAGGAATTGTCCTCGGCGATTCTGTTATTCTCCTGCATCACGTCGTCAAGACGCTCCATATTGTCATCCAGATTGCCCTTGATCTGCTCCATACCGCTGATCAGATTGCGCAGGACACCCCGCATCTCGCTGATAGCCTTCGCCATAGTGCCGGTCTCGTCCCTTCTCTGTACCAGCTTGTCGTCAAGCTCCACCTGTCGGAAATTAAGCTGTGCAGTCTGCTGTATCACCAACGTAAGCTTTTTAATAGGGGTGGCGATGTTTGAACCGATGAGCACACCAAGCACCGCGGCAATGACCAGCCCCAACAGGAAGAATCCCACAATCTGCAGGGATAACGCGTTGGCGTTTTGTCTGATCTCCCCCGCTGTCGCCGTGAGTGACAGCCGCATCCCATTATCAAGCACGGAGTACGCCATGGAATACGCCTTGCCGTTCAACGTGTACTCCAAGATGGAGCTGCTCTGATTGCTCTCGTCCGCAAGGAACCTCGCCACGGGAGCAAGCTCACCGTTATTATACTCATTTAATACAGTGCCGTTCTCCAAGTCCTTGTGATGAATGACCGTCCCGTTGCTTCCAGTCAGGAAGGCATACCCGTCATCAAACACGGTCACCGCATCCGATATCCCCGTAATCCGGTTAAAATCAATATCCATTCCTATGATACCCACGGAGGTGCCGTTCACATACAGGGGAACCACATAAGAGATCATATAAATATTGATATTTTCATTCAGATACGGATCCATCCAAATAGGCGCCTTATTCTCCACCGGAATATAATACCAGCCCACATGAGTCAAATCGTCCTTCTCATAGATGCTGAAATCCGTGGGCTCAATGCTTTCAAAGGAAGAATTAACATCCTGTCTCGACAGGAAAATACCTGAGGTTGGGTCGGTGAAGTCAGGATTATAACGTATGTATGCCGTAATCGCCCCGTCCGTGTGCTCCGCGAAATTATAAAATTCGTCCATCAGCTCCGCCGTGTACTGTTCGACATACTGATCGTTATTCGGCATTTTGGAAAAGTCAAGCCGCTCCATAGCGATCTCGCTCAGGGTGTCCACAGACTGTTCCACCCTCGATATCAGTGCGTTCACATCCGCAGCCGTGTTTGCACAGGTGAGCACAAGCTCCCGCTCCGCAGCCGAGTTGGACATGTTTCTGGCGTTGGAAATGCTCATACTCCCGATAAACGCTGAGGAGATTAGAGAGCAGATGATGATGCTTAAGGTGATTTTCAGTTTGATTGATTTCAAAATGCGCCTCCTTCCCGTCAGCGCATTTCAATCCGACCTCGAACCCTCTCGTGACTTCCCACGTTTCTCTTGCGCAGACGTTCCTGTTACTTATTGCCATTCGGCCGTTCCCTGCCTTGAATATGGACTCATTCTAACATGATTGTCCCACAATCATGTTAATTATGGCCATTCGGCCGTTTCTTGCCTTGAATATGGACTCATTCTAACATGATTGCTCCACAATCATTTTAATTATGGCCATTCGGCCGTTTCTTGCCTTGAATATGGACTTATTCTAACATGATTGCTCCACAATCATTTTAATTATGGCCATTCGGCCGTTTCTTGCCTTGAATATGGACTTATTCTAACATATTTTTCACAGACTGACAAGAAACATGAAATTGTGTCGTCTTTCAAAGCGTTTGAATTTCGTTTACAAAACAGCAAGCCGCTTTGCAATCAACCACATCAAAATAGTCGTTTTGTGCCAAATATAGTCATTTGGTGCTTTGGATATACAGCTTTTTGAAAAGTTTGCCGATAAGAATTAGAGAAACAGGAGAACCCAAATAAATAATGATATCAATAGCTAGGATGGCGATATATTCCACGGACGGAGATTTCCAAAGCGGACGTATCGTTATTTTTGTGGTAAAATTTCCAAAAAACAATAGGAGGAAAAGGCATATGCAGGTTGGTAATCAAACAATGGCAACTGACTGGGCTTCCATGCACCGAGAGAAGATGGGCGGCGCAAACAAGGCGGCTGACGCGCAGGGACAAGGCGTTGCGGGGGCTTCCTTTGGGGAGACGCTCAGATTTGTCAGGGGCGGCAGACTGGATCAGCGTGTGAGCGGCGGGAAGAGCGCGCCCTACGCTTATCTGGCGGACGAGAGCGGGTACATCACTTACAACGGAGTGAGCTTTTTCTGTGATTATGAGAAGAACAGGATTTGCTTAGGGGACGTGAGCGATCTCAGGGAATGTATCTGCGTGGGACTTTCCGAGGGCGGAAGTCTCGTGGTAAACAGAGATAATCTCGGGGATCTGGCTGACGCGATCGGCATGTTCTCACCTGAGGACGTGAATCGCATTATGAGGGCTATCGCACAGGATACCATGTGCCAGCGTAAGCTCCATGAAATCGACGAGATGGAAAACGGCGAGGTGGCAAGCACCGATGACGCTGCCAAAGACCAAAAGAATGAGGAGGAAACAAAATGAGAGTGACAACACAGATGTTAAATGAATCGGCTAGGAAAGCGGGGCTGCCTGTAAACAACACCAGTCTGTTGAACTATGTGAACGGCAGTTCGCAAAACAACAGCAACAGCCTTTTGTCCGCCCTGAAGTCCAAGTCAGCCAACAAGATAAGCGCCGTGGACAAGAGCAAATACGAAAAGCTTGAGAAGGCGGCGGGGACGCTTGGCAAACAGGCGGATAAATTCAGCGCCACGGGGGAGGAGAGCCTGCTGGCGAAGGCACAGGCGACAGGGGATTATACAGATGTATACAAGGAGCTTGAGACACTTATCAACGAATACAACTCGACCCTGTCTATCTTGGCGTCCGTTCCGAGCAATATGAACAGCTTTTATGCGCAGAACATGAAGGAGCTTATCTCTGAAAACAGCGAGGCGCTGGAGAGTATCGGCATCACTGCGGACAAGAGCGGCAAGCTGCAGCTCAACAAGGAGAAATGGGAGGCGGCAGATAAGACGAATGTCGCGAAGGTGCTGGGGAGCGAGGGCAAATTGTCCGCAAAGCTGTCCTTCTTGGCGGGTCGTGTGGAAAATAATGCGGAGAGCAATCTGGAGAGTGCTTCCTCCGGCTATTCCATGAACGGGGATTTTACCAGTGCGTATCTGAATAAATATGATTACAGAGGGTAAAGGAAAGCTGTTGATCGCTGTTTGCGATGCTTGTAATGAGAGCAGACAGCGAGTGCGGGGGCTGATAGAGGATTATGGCAGGGACAGGGAACAGGATATCGAGGTGGAGGAATATTCATCAGGCGCAGCATTGTGCGGTGATATCATTCATGTGAAGGAGCTTGATATCATTTTTCTCGATATGAATATGAACGAGGCGGACGGCTTGCAGGCTGCCAAGAGGATCAATGATATTTACCCCGATATCCCCATAGTGTTGGTGGCGTCGCTGCTCAGCTATGCGTTGGAGGGGTATCGGGTGAATGCGGCGAGGTTCTTGGTTAAGGACAATCTGGAATCAACGATTGCCGAGTGTCTTGACGATCTGCGGGATAAGCTGCGCAGGAAGAATCAGAAAGCGGTCTTTGCCTTCGTGGAGGGAACGCGTGAGCTGGAGATACAGAAGATCGTATACATCGAAACGAATCGTCACAGGAACATATTTCACACGTCTGAGGCAGATTATCGGCTGTATAAGAAGCTGAACGAGATAGAGGAGGAACTTGCGCCTTACGGTTTCGTGCGCGTGCATCAAAGCTATCTGGTGAATATGCGGTATGTGGATAGGATCAGCAGTTATCTCATGCGGCTCACCACCGGAAAAGAGATTTCTGTGCCAAAGTCGAGATATCCGCGGGTGAAGGAACTGTATGCACTCTATAAGGAAAGTAATGCGTGACGGTTTAGATAACAGTGCATAAATCGCGTAGGGGCGGCGGGAGCGGACTGGGAGGGGTTTCGCGGGCTGGCTGCGGTTGGGTGTTTTCTAATAGTGCGGGGAAGGGGATTGCAATTTGCGGGTCGGCTTTAAGGTGCATCCATGCACCTAAAGCCTGAAATGCGCATCCGTGCGCATTTCACCCTAGGTTGTGAGCGCACTATAAGAAAACACTCCAACCTTCGCCGAAGCCCGCGAAACCCCTCCCAGTCCGCTCCCGCCTTGATACTGATTCTATCTTTGGTTCCTGTTCCATCTCCGCGCCGACATTAGGGGCTGTACATGCGGACAGCAGAATTAATGCCAAGCCTTTTCTTTTTAATGAATTAAAATTCAATTATTCTTCCGATATTATTTATCATGGCTACTACTTTCTTTTTGCTGTCAGAAATCATTAGAAATTCGGGTTCGTCAAAATGGTCAATTACAGGGACATACCATAAGGGTTCCCTTGTTCCGTCTGATATTGTCTCATATGTTATGTTATTTTTGCATACTTCACATTCTATCCCTCGCTCTTGGATAAATTTATCTACAATTTCCAGAATATCGGTGATATTTAAGTTTGTCTCAAAATCTATTTCCTCCAATTTAAATATTTTTATCTTCCTCGTTTCTTCTTCAACTTCTTTTTCAATTCGCTCTATCCTTTTATGTTCTTCCAGCTTTTGAAGTTCTTTAAGTTCTCTACGCTTTTTATGACTGCGCATCTCTTACCCCTCCGCAATAGCGTTTCCGGTATAGAGCTGGTAATATTTCCCCTTCTCCTCAATCAATTCGTCATGGGTGCCGCGCTCGATAATGCTCCCCTGCTCCAACACCATGATACAATCGCTGTTTTGAACCGTGGACAGCCTGTGTGCAATGACAAATGTCGTCCTGCCGTGCATCAGCTTATCCATGCCGTCCTGCACGATCTTCTCGGTACGGGTGTCTATGGAGCTGGTTGCCTCGTCCAGAATCAGCACCGGAGGATCCGCCACCGCCGCCCTCGCAATGGCGAGGAGCTGTCTCTGTCCTTGACTTAGGTTGGCGCCATCACCTGTGAGCACCGTGTTGTAGCCATCGGGAAGCTGTCTGATAAATCCGTCCGCGTTTGCCAGCTTCGCCGCCGCGATGACCTCCTCGTCCGTGGCGTCCAGCTTGCCGAAGCGTATATTCTCCATCACGGTCGCCGTGAACAAATGGGTGTCCTGCAGCACGATCCCAAGTGAACGGCGCAGATCCGCCTTTTTGATCTTATTGACATTGATACCGTCATAACGAATCTTGCCGTCCTGAATATCATAAAATCGGTTGATCAGGTTCGTGATCGTGGTCTTGCCCGCGCCTGTGGAGCCCACAAACGCAATCTTCTGTCCGGGGGTCGCGTACATCTTGATATTGTGCAGCACCATCTTCTCGTCCGTGTAGCCAAAGTCCACGTCGTCAAACACCACGTCGCCCTTAAGCTCCACATAATCCACGCTTCCGTCCGCCTGATGCGTGTGCTTCCACGCCCACATTCCGGTGCGCTCCTCGCACTCTGTCAGCCTGCCGTTCTCCTGCTTGGCATGAACCAGAGTCACATAGCCCTCGTCTACCTCCTCCTTTTCATCTAACAGGTCGAACACACGCTTGCCGCCCGCCAGAGCCATGACGATACTGTTGAGCTGCTGGCTCACCTGATTGATCGGCATATTGAAGCTCTTGTTAAAGGTGAGGAAGCTGGCAAGCTTGCCGATTGTGAAGGCGCCCACATTGTTCAGCGCAAGAATCGCCCCCACACATGCCACCAACACATAGCTAAGATTACCGATCTGGGCGTTGATAGGTCCCATCAGGTTGGCAAAACGATTGGCGTTATAGGCGCTGTCAAAAAGCTCCTCGTTGAGCGCCTTAAACTCCTCCATGCTCTTTTCCTCATGGCAGAACACCTTGACCACCTTCTGGCCCTCCATGCGCTCCTCGATAAAGCCGTTGACGCGTCCCAGCGCCGCCTGCTGCTTCTGGAAATAGCTTCCGCTCTTGCCCACGACATTCTTCGTCACAAACATCATGACAGCCACCATCACCAGTGTGAGCCCCGTGAGCGGGATACTCAGCCGCAGCATACTGATGAACACGCCCACGATCGTGATTACGGAGCTGATCATTTGGGGAATGCTCTGACTGATCATCTGGCGCAGGGTGTCGATATCGTTGGTGTAAATGGACATGATATCGCCATGGGTATGTGTGTCAAAATACTTGATCGGCAGTCTTGACATATGCGCAAACATATCGTCGCGAAGCCGCTTCATCGTGCCCTGAGTCACGTTCACCATGACCCTCGCCTGTGTGTATGCACAGATCACGCCCAACAGGTAAAATCCCGCCACGCGCAGAATCGCCTGCAGGAGCGGTCCAAAATCCGGATTCGGCTGCCCGATCATCGGCTCAATATAATCATCGATCAAAACCTGTAAGAAATTCGTTCCCTGTATACTTGCGAGCACATTTCCCACAATACACAGCAGCACGATCACACAATGAACGGAATAATTTTTAAAGACATATGCCAATATCCGTTTCAGAATCTTGCCCGGATTCTCAATCTTGGGTCTCGGACCCATAACCCTTCCGCGTCCCGGTCCCTTTACAACTCTCGCCTCTGCCATTACTGCTCACCCCCGTTCTCGTCAAAATCCCCGCTTCCGCCGGTCTGTGCCTCGTAAACCTCGCGGTAGATCAGGTTATTCTCCAACAATCTCTCATGAGTGTCAAAGGCATCTACCCGCCCGTTGTCCATGACAATGATGCGGTCCGCCTCTTGAATACTGGATATTCGCTGTGCGATGATCAGCTTCGTGGTGCCCGGGATCTCCGTGGCGAACGCCTTGCGGATCCTTGCGTCCGTGGCGGTGTCCACCGCGCTTGTGCTGTCGTCCAGAATCAATATCTTAGGCTTCTTTAACAGGGCGCGGGCGATACACAATCGCTGCTTCTGTCCGCCGGACACATTGGAGCCGCCCTGCTCGATATAGGTATTGTATTTGTCAGGCATACGCTGTATGAACTCGTCCGCACAGGCAAGCTCGCAGACCCGCCTGCACTCCTCCTCGGTGGCGTTCTCGTCCCCCCAGCGCAGATTCTCCAGAATCGTACCTGAGAACAGCACGTTTTTCTGCAAAACGACAGACACCTCGTTGCGCAGCGTCTCGCAGTCATAGGTGCGCACATCCTTACCGCCCACATACACCGCGCCCTCGGACACGTCATAGAGACGGCTGATCAGATTCACCAGACTGGTCTTGGAGCTTCCCGTACCGCCTATGATTCCGATAGTCTCCCCCGACTTGATATCCAGATTGATATGGTCGAGCACGGGACTTTCACTGCTTTGATTATAGCGGAAGGTCACGTTCTCAAAGCGAATGCTGCCGTCAGTAACCTCGTAGTCCGGCTGCTCGGGATTCGTCAGATCCGCCTGCTCCTCCAACACCTCACAGATACGTCTGGCGCTCGCCATACTCATAGTGATCATGACAAACACCATGGACAGCATCATCAGACTCATCAATATGTTCATACAATAGTTCAACAAGCTCATCAGGTCGCCCTTGTCCAGAGTCCCGCCCACTATCATGTTCGCGCCAACCCAGCTGATCAGCATGATACAGGAGTAGACGGTGATCTGCATCACGGGAGAGTTCAAGGCGATCATAGACTCCGCCTTCACGAACATCTTGTATATATTGCCACTGGCATTGTGGAATTTGTCAATCTCATAATCCTCACGCACAAATGCCTTCACCACGCGCTGAGCGGTAATATTTTCCTGTACGCTGGCATTCAGGTCATCGTATTTCTTGAACACTTCCGAAAAATACCTCATGGTAAGCTTGATGATCACTCCCAGACAGCACGCCAGAAAAAATACCGCCAGCAAATAGATGCTCGCAATCCTTGCATTGATAAAAAACGCCATCGCCATCGCACATATCAGACTGATAGGCGCGCGGACACACATGCGCAGGATCATCTGATACGCATTCTGGATATTGGTCACGTCCGTGGTCAGCCTTGTCACCAGACTCGCCGTGGAAAATTTGTCAATATTGGAGAAGGAAAAGGTCTGGATATTGGTGTACATGGCTTCTCTCAGATTCCTGCCAAAGCCCATGGCAGCTCTCGCCCCATGCTTTCCTCCCATGATACCTGCCCACAGCCCCACAGCCGCCAACACTAACATGATGCCGCCTGTCTTCAGTATGTAATCCATGTTGCCCGCTTCCACGCCGTTGGTGATCATTCGCCCCATCAGATATGGGATCAGGGTCTCCATCAAAACCTCCAGTACCATAAAGCAGGGCGTTATGATAGAATCCTTCTTAAACTCCTTGACTTGCTTCAATAATACCTTTAACATCCGTCTGTCCTCTCCCGTCTTGCATTTTTTTATTTCTAATAAGTTATATCTATATTTCTGATATCCCTGCTACTTTCTTAAAGCAGATTCTTCTTAATTTTATTCAGGATTCGGGTGAACTCCTCCTTCTCCTCGTCCGTAAGCCCCTGCTCCAGCTCGGCATGGAAAGCATCGATCTGTCGCCGAATGCGCAGGTTCTGTTCAACGGCTTTCTCCGTCAGAACAATCCGCTTAAGTCTTGCGTCATGCTCCACAGCCTCACGCATGATATATCCCTTTTGCTCAAGGTTCTGCAGCATGACCGTAGCGGTAGAACGCCGCACGTCAAACGCCTGCTCGATATCCCTTTGAAAAATAGGCTCCTCCCGTCCCTTGTCATAGAGAAAGCCGATGATCGGTCCCTGCATCCCCACAAGCTCCGTCAATCCCGCCTTATCAAAACGCATACACAGATTACGCCTTATGAGATTGTTAATGGATTTGAGCTGAAAGCCGATTCTCTGCCCCTGCTCCTCCTTTTCCTCGCGCTCCGTCATGATTATACCTCTGCATATCGCCAATCCAAATTTATTCCCGCGGGCAATGAGCCAAACGGCCATGCTTGCATGGACATTTGGCGAATGCCGCGAGGGTCAATACCCCGCTGCTTGCAGCGTTTCAAATTCCATGCCCCGTTGCTTGCAGCGGGGTTATTGACTGGATTTGTGCTCATGCAAGCATGGCACTTGGCTCATTGCCGCCTTCTCATTTCCCCATTAAAAAAATTCCATTAGAAAAGAGATATAATGTTAGCTACCTAACTATTATATCCCTTTCCATACAAAACACAAGAAAAACTTTATAAATTTTGTATAAATTTCCTTTCCCCCATCAATACACATGTGGCTGCTCCAAAATCGCCACGATCTCCTCCAATCCCTTTTTGCCAAAAAACGTCTTCTCCCCGTCCAAAATCATACAAGGCACCGCCATAATCTGATAGCGTTCCTTATACTCGGGGAATTTGGACAAATCATACATCTCCGCGCGAATACCGGAATTCAACGCCGCAATGCGCTGACTGCCCGCGACCACGTCCGGACAATTCGTGCAGGACAACGTAGCCATCACCTGCAGCCTGTGCTCCCCCGCAATCGCCTTGATGCGGTTCGATAAGCTTTCCCCAATCTCCTGACCGGGACCCGCCACATTATACAACGCGAGCACGAAGGAATTAAATTCATGTCCTCCCGGTACACTGTAATAACGAATCCCCGCACTCCTCTCTCCTGTTCGGATATCGATATAGGGCTGAAAATCCACGCCTCCCTGCCCCTGCTCCACAGAGACGGTCAGCTTCCTTGAAATCCCCTCAAGCTCCCTGACGAATCCCTCAAGCTCTCTGGCAGTGGCGGAGCCGTCCGAAAGCACCACTACCTCCACAGTCCTCTCAAACCGCTCAAACAATCCCGCAAGCTGTCTCTTCATGTCAGAATTGATAAAAGCGTCGTCAGCCGATGTGCTTTCAGCCGCCTCCAAGCCCTTGGTGACACCTGCGGGAGTATCACCCCTATCGACCGCCCTGAAGCCGCCATTGTCAACCTTGGTTCCACCCTTGTCAGCCTTAGACCCGCCATTGTCAGCCTTGGGTAGCCCCATGCGCTCCCGAAGCTCCGAGACATATTTTTCCAGAGACGTGGCTGCCACGGCTCCGTCACCCACTGCCGTCACCACCTGACGCAGACGCTTGATACATACATCTCCCGCCGCATAGACCCCCGACACAGCGGTTGCCTGCTCCCTGTCGGTGATAATATAGCCCTGTTCGTTCAGCGCTATTTTCCCCTGAAGCCATTTCGTGGCGGGCTCATATCCTGCAAACACAAAGATGCCAAAGGGCTTCCCGCCCTCCGCCTCAAAAACCTCGCTCTCGCCAGTCTGATTGTCATAGAGCGTGGCATGGGTGAGCGCGCCGTCTCCCCCCGCCTCATTCACCTCCGTGTGGAAGCGCACCTGAATGGAGGGGTGATTGCGCACCTGCTCCGCCACACCCGCCGCGCAGGTAAAGTCCTCCTCCCGCACAATCATCGTGACCTTCGTGGCGTACTTGGTGAGAAAGACAGACTCCTCCACCGCGGCAAAGCCCCCGCCAATCACAAGCACCTCCCGCCCCGTGAAAAATTCACCGTCACAGGTGGCGCAATATGCCACGCCTCTGCCCTGAAATTCCTTCTCCCCCGCGAATCCCAGCTTGCGGGGACTTGCCCCCAGCGCCAAGACAATACCCAATGTCTGATATTCCCTGCCCTCCGATAGACGAACCTTCTTGATATTCCCGTCAAGCTCGAGCTCCGTCACGTTGCCAAAGGCAAACTCTGCGCCAAAATGCTCCGCCTGCACCCGCATCGCTTCCGTCAAAGCCTTGCCACTGGTGCGCTCCACACCGGGATAATTGACAATCTCCTCCGTGATGGTGATCTGTCCGCCGAATTTCTCCTTTTCCAGCACCAACACACGATATTTTGCCCTCGCCAGATAAATTGCGGAGGTAAGCCCTGACGGACCTCCCCCGACCACGATCACATCATATAAGTCCTGCATTTTTTGCCCTTCAACCTTTCCCTCATTCTACAAAATGCCCACCAAGTCCAGACTGGGCTTCAGGGTATCACCGCCGGGCTGCCACTTGGCAGGACACACCTCGTCGCCGTGCTCCGCCACGAACTGTAATGCCTGAACCTTGCGCAGAAGCTCCTCCGCGTTGCGCCCCACATTGCCCGCATTGACCTCGTAGGCGACAACCTTTCCCTCGGGATTCACCACAAAGGTGCCCCGCTCCGCCTGTCCCGCCGCCTCGATCAGCACCTCGAACTCCCTGCTAAGCTGATGAGTGGGGTCTGCGAGCATAGGGTATTCGAGCTTCTTGATACGCTCGGAAGCGTCCTTCCACGCCTTATGCACGAAATGCGAATCCGTGGAGACCGAGTAAATCTCACAATTCATCTTCCGAAACTCCCCATATTTATCCTGCAGATCCTCCAGCTCCGTGGGACACACGAAGGTGAAATCCGCCGGATAAAAGAAAAACACAGACCATTTTCCGATGATATCCGATTTTTTCACGGTGATAAAGCTATCCTTGTGAAATGCCTGAACCTCAAAATCGCTTACTTCTTTTCCTATTAATGACATATGCCGCCTCCTTTTCTCGCTGCACACGGCTAAAGAGATAAATGCCTGTCCAAAACCGGCTTGCTCGCCTATCAGAGCCAAATTGCGTTCATCACAACTGAATTAAGTTCATCAGTTGGAGAATCCAACAGCCCAGTCCCAGAAGCCAGCTTGTAAAGATTCCGTACAGGATAACCGGTCCCGCAATGGTAAAGATCTTGCAGCCGATACCAAACACCTGCCCCTCCACGGAGAACTCCACCGCACAGGCAGCCACACTGTTGGCAAATCCGGTGATCGGCACCAGTGCGCCCGCTCCGCCCCACTTGACCAGCTTGGAATAAATTCCAAATCCGGTCAGCACCGCACTTGCAAGCACTAAAATAAGGCTGCACCAGCTTCCCGCAGTCTGCTTGTCCAGCCCCATATTGCCTGCCACGTTCAGAATAAACTGCCCCACCAAGCAGATAGCGCCCCCCATGATAAAGGCTTTTACCATCTGCATACCCAGATTATGTGTGGGTGTTACCTCCTTCACATACTCATTGTAGGCTTGTTTTTCCGCTTCTGTCACTTCTCCCATACCAGACCCTCTCTCCCCGCTTATTTGCATTTGGGCAGCTATCCGAGAACGATCTTGCAAATACCGCATATTTACTCGGTATTTGGCTCTCGGTTGAACCCTCTGCCCTTTGAAGATAATGTCTCCTGAATGCATGGGAAATATGCAATATTCGATTTATTTTTTCTATAATTAACTCTATATTGACAAAATAATTGCGAAACACATTGTTTCGTGTGTTTCGCAATTGTCTGATTTCCTGTTTAACTATAACCTCTACCCGACCACCTGTCTCGTTTCCATATTGATGATCCTCTTGCCATAGTCCTCCATCGACAGGGGCTTTGAGAAATAATATCCCTGAATGTCATCACAGCACAAGGTTTTCAGGAACACTAATTGCTTCTCTGTCTCCACACCCTCAGCCGTAATATGCAGCCCCAAGCTCTGCCCAAGCTTCGTGATATGCTCCAAGAGCTTCTCCCCGCTCTCGTCCCCGATAAAATCAATCAGGCTCTTATCCAGCTTCAAGGTGTCAAAATGAAGCGTGTTGAGGGAGGCAAGGGAGGAATACCCGCTCCCGAAATCGTCCAAGAGCATGATAAAGCCTGCCTTGTGAAATCGCTCGATCAGACCCGCGATATCCGTGTTATCCACTGTCGCGCTCTCGGTGATCTCTAACTGTATATACTTAGAGTCCAGTCCGTAATCCGCCATAATCTTCTCATAATTCTCCACGATATCGCCAAAATAAAGGCTTACCCGCGAAATATTCACAGAGACGGGCAATACCTCATATCCCTTCTCCAACCATGCCTTTTGTTGTGCGCAGACCTTGCGGAATATGTACTCGTCCAACGCAGCGATATTGCCATTCCGCTCAAAGAGCGGGATAAACCTGCCCGGCGAGAGCATGGAGCCATTGGATTTGCGCCAGCGCACCAAAGCCTCCGCGCCGATGGCATCTCCCTCCTGAGCGCTGAACTTTGGCTGGTACCAAATCTCAAACTCCTCGTCCTCGATTGCCTTGCTGAAGCTGTTCTCCATCTCCTTCTCCTCGAGAACCCGCTTATAGTCTATCTCCTCATAAAACGCATAATGGCGATCCCTGCGTCCCTTGATCAAATGCTTTGCCTGCACCGCAAAGCCATAATACTTGTCCGGCTCGTCCAAGGACTGTGCGTAATAAACGCCAAACACAGGGAAAAGCGCAGGAATCTTCAAACGCTGGGCAATCCCCTCGATCTGCTCAACCAACCCGTCAAGCCGCTCCTCAAGCGCCTCCTTGCTCTCCGCATGGAGGAACAGCACAAAGCGATCCGCATTGACTCTCGCCACCATCTCCGTGTCGCTGACATTCTCCCTCAGAACCTTCCACAGCTCAAGCAGGGTCTCGTCCCCCTTCTGCACGCCAAAGCTGCTGTTGACGAGTTTAAACTCCGCCAAATCCAAGGCAACCACATAGCCCGCCAGCCCCGTGCGCGCCTTGGAGGACTCTCTGAAGCACGCAAAATTATACCCGCCCGTGAGGGCATCCTGATAAGCCAGACTCACAAGCTCCTTTTGCCGCTTTCTCTCTGTGTAGAGATAAAAGCTTAGCACCGCAAACGCGACCACAAACATAAAGCCCGCAAAAATCCGCACATTGCGCATCACAGGTGCAATGCGCTGTTCCAGTACGGTCTCCGGCACTATGGCAAGCATGTACCACTGCCCGCCATAAATATTCTCGTTGACAGGTCTGTAATAGAAAATGGAAGCATTGCCTGCCTCGTGTGCATCCTCACAGCGTCCGATATCACTTCCCCCTGACGCCATAACGCTCCGCATCTTTTGGACAATATCCGAATTCTTCCTTCTTGACGAATTCTCCACGTCTTCAGCCATGATATGTGTCAGGAAGTTCGTCTCTCCCTGCAGGGGAGAATTGTTGGAGAGTGCGATAATATCCCCATTGGTTGTAATGATACAGCTCGAGCCCTGTCCGTTCAGGAAGTCTATATCCAACATATCCTGAAAAAGCTCATTGTCATAGGTGGCAAAGATCACCCCCGTGGGTTCTTCCCCGTCGCCGCCATAGACAGGAAGGCTGAACACATTGATTGCCCCCCCGCTTTCCGCGATCTGCTCCTCCTGTGCCGCCGTGATCCAAATCTTGCCCTCCATGCTGTGCTGAAAGAAATTCCTGCCGCTCAAATCAGCGGTATAGCCGTCGGTTGTGAGAGCCACCCCGTCCGCATGCGCATAGCCCATGCGCCTGAATCCATAGGACTCCACAAACGCCGACATATTCTGCACGATCTCCTCCTCGCGCTCAGGGTACTCCTGAAGCTCGGAGGCAAAGCCAAGCAAAAGCTTATATTGAACTATGATCTCATTATTAATGGCCAACACATTCTGGGCTGCGATATCCCGCAAGGTGTCCTCCATTTCTTTCTCAAGGTTGCTCCGAATGCCAAAGGAACAGAACCCAAGAGATGCGAACACTATGGCAAGCCCCACGATGATCATGACCAAAGGATGTCTCTTATCATTTCGTTTCCGCATACTTTTCGTCCTTTTGCCATAAATTTCCCATATACCTAATTATACTACACAAAACTTTATTATCAAGCATTTTGCACGAAAAATTTGGAATATCACTCGTTATTTTAGTTAGTTTGCACTTCTCTCCCCTCTCTTTCCGCTGTCTCTATCAGCGCTTTGTCTACATCCTCTTCGTAATTACGCATAGCCACCTCCAAAGGTGTCGGGTCCTTGGTGAGCCTCCTGCCGCCCACATGATTAAAGAAAACGATAATGCCCGCCGCAAGCCCTATGGAATAAGAGATCTCCAACACATTAGGACCTGTCGGCTCCTTCGCCATGACAATCCGATAAATCTCTGTAAAAATATCATTGATGCCGACATCATTATGGTACGCCATAATGGTAAAGGAGGTGCCAAAAAAGCTCACCAGACACACCAACGCCGCCTTCAGCCATTGACCCGCGCTCTTGTGCCGATTGACGTCCACCCACTCTATCAGCACGTCCGTCTCGCCTACCACCTCCACACTGACACCCGCGCATGCCTCCTCCATCAGCTGTATCAGCTCGAGACTGCTGATCACATGACGCTTTATTTCCTCCTTAGCGAAATGATACACCTTAAGGGAGCGGCACTTTGCCTGAACATTCTTGTCCGAGCAATACACCTCTCCCACATCCTTCATATATACATCCTTCTCCCTCGTCTCCACATTGCGGTTGCACTTGATATAGACGGTTGCGCTGTTTGCCATTTCTTACGCTCCTCCTCACTGCACTACCCTGTGCAATTCATACCAAAAGTAGAACAGCGAACCGCAAAGCTTTCCCACCGCCATACTGCTGACAGCCAGACCCAAGCCGTGCCGAAAGGAAATCCGTCTGGCAAAGATTGGCACGGAGTCCAGCATCTCCGCGATCGCCAATGCCAGACAGCCAATAAACATCCCTGAAAATAGTCCGATAATTCCTTGGACAAGATATCCGAGAAGCGTTAAATATATGCCCGCCTGCGGAAAAACCCCTCGCAGGAAAGCCCCCGCCTGACTGTACTCCGGAAAAACACTTAAGAAACAACCCACGATCGAGCCGAATATCACCATCTCCTCATAGAGACACACCTTGTCCGCCGTGTGGGTCTTGCCTGCAAAGCGAGGCACCAGTCCCACTGCCACCAATACGGTAAAGACCCCTGCCGCCGCCAGTAAGCCAAAGCTTCCGCCCAAAACTGCCAAAAAGATACCTTGCATTTTCGCCATCCTCCGAGGGCAGTATATGTAATTTGCGGGATTTTACTCGCTCATGGCTCCATTTTTTTCTCATCGACTGCCGCGTCGCCATTCAAGGCATCTGCTGCAGCCACACCTGCTGCCGACACAGCCTGCTGCTCACTGGACCGGATTCCGAGGCTTGCCTTCTGCTGTCCCCTGAGCAGCGACCATGCCATCACCGCCGCGCACAAAATAAACGCACAGCCGCCGATAATCCCCGTGGGCGCCGGTCCCACAAAGGGATTGATATCCTTTCCGTTCGTGAAATAAATCGGCATGGACGCGAAGCCGTTCAGACTGCCATGGGCGAGCGCCGCAGGGATACAGCTTCCCGTCTTGATCGTGATAAACGAGAATATCACCCCCAACACAATGCAAAAGAAGCACATGGCAAGAATCCCCGTCACGGGATACCCCGGATAGCCCGTGCCATAATTATGTCCGAGCGCGGTAATCGGCGCATGCCACAATCCCCAGATCACGCCATTCACGAGCAGCACTGCAAAAAGCGGAAGCTTCTCGCGCATCTTGGGCAAAAGATATCCTCTCCACCCCCACTCCTCGCCAAAGCAGGTAAAAATATTCAACGCAGGTCCCAGCAAAACAGCCATCACACCCTGAGCTATCATGGTGTTTCGAAGCATTTCCGTGCTCATCTCCACGCCGCTTGCCGCCATCAGCTCCCCCGCATAGGAAAGGCCAAGGTCGAGGCGCTGAGGATAAATCAGGAAATACACCCCCGCTCCCACCACGGTGAACACCACAGGCGCAAACCAAGCAAACACAAACCACTTGATGCTTCGCTTCCCCGTCTTGGGCAGCAGGAAGGAGCTTCCCTTGAAGCCCTCCTTCGTGATCAGTCTGGTGACAAGCACCCCCAGCGCGGGGAATATCATCACCACCCCCAACAAAGCCTGCCCCAGTGTCTGCATAGCCGTCTCGTCGCTCAGCACCAGCGGGTAAAGCACCAAAAATTCATAAAGATATGTCACAGCAAAGGTAGTGCCCAGAAAAATGAGAATCCTTTTTGTTGTCTTGTCCATTCCAATAAACATGCCTTTCCGTAACCTGCGAGCCTTCATGCGCGTTTTACGCATTGCACAGGCACAATATATTGCTAGTCAAGGAACTTTTTTAACACGGAGATAAAGATATCCATATCCAAGGGCTTGGCGATATGGGCATTCATACCGTTCATCAACGCCGCCTCCTTATCCTCCTCCAAGGCATTGGCTGTCATGGCGATGATAGGAAGACTCTGCACGTCCTTTCTGGGAAGTCTGCGGATCGTTCTGGTTGCCTCATAGCCGTCCATGGTCGGCATCTGCACGTCCATCAGGATTGCGTCATAATAATTCTCCTCCGCCTTCTCCATGATCGCCACCGCGTCTGTTCCGTCGGGAGCAGTGTCCACCAAGAACCCTGACTCCTCCAAGATAACCTGTGCGATCTCTCGGTTTAACTCATTGTCCTCCACCAGAAGGATACGCTTCCCGCTGAAATCAGCCAACGTCCACTCGGGAACCTCCTCCTGCTTCTCCAACATATTGTTGGCGGCAAGCAGCACGGTCTTTAAGTCTGACATGAACAGAGGCTTCGCGCAGAACGCCGTGACGCCCACCGACTTCGCCTCCTCCTCGATATCCGTCCAGTCATAGGCAGTCAATATGATAATGGGAGCCTCCGCGCCTATCACCTTGCGAATCTCCTTGGCGGTCTCTATCCCGCTGAGCCCCGGCATCTGCCAGTCTATGATGAAGGTGTGGTAGGAATCCCCGTCATCATGCGCGCTCTTTGCGCGGTACACCGCCTCCCTGCCGGACGTGGTCCACTCGGAGCGCAGACCGATCTGCTTCAGCATCTTGCTGACGCCGTCGCAGGCATTGAAGTCATCATCTACAACCAACGCACGCAGCCCCTCCAGCTCCTTGATCTGCTGCTCTGTCCTCTCCGTATCCTGCAGCTTCAGGCTCAATTCCACCGTGAAGGTACTTCCCTTTCCAACCTCGCTCTCCACGCTGATCGTACCGTTCATCATCTCCACAATGTTTCTGGTGATAGCCATGCCCAGACCGGTTCCCTGAATGCCGCTCTGTGTCACGGTGGACTCCCGCTCAAAGGGCTCAAAAATATGCTCCACAAAATTCGGGGACATTCCGGTACCGTTGTCCTTGATGACAAACACATAATCCCCGTATCCGTGCCGGAATGTGGTCTTCTGTATGATCTTAAAGGAAATCGAACCTCCCGCGGGCGTATACTTCACCGCATTGCTCATCAGATTGATGAACACCTGATTCAGCTTCAGCGGGTCAGCGATCACATCTTCATTTGCCACATCAAAGGTATCAATAAACAATTCCAGCTGCTTTGCCTTGATCTGGGGCTGAATGATGCTGACCAGATTGTGCATCAGCTCGGAAATATTGCACTCCTGCTCCTTGATCTGTACCTTTCCGCTCTCAATCCTGCTCATGTCCAAAATATCGTTGATCAGGCTCAGCAGATGATTGCTGGAGGAGAGCACCTTCTGCAGACAATCCAAGACCTGCTCCCTGTTGTCAATATGGCTGACGGCAATGGTGGAAAATCCTATGATGGCATTCATGGGTGTGCGGATATCATGGGACATATTGGACAAAAACGTGGTCTTCGCTTTGTTGGCATGCTGCGCCTGCATCAGCGCGTCCTGAAGCACCTGCGTCTGCTCCCTCTGCTTGCGAACCTGCTCCGTGATGTCCTTGGCTGTAACCATGACCATGATGTCTCCTGACTCCTCGTCCTCAGTCATGACAAAGGACTGGCGCACACACATCTGGCTGTCACCTGCACTCTTCCCCCAATACTCGACCACGACCTCCCTGTCGCCCTGTTCAAAGCAACGCTCCAGATTGTCAATATTTACAATGTCGGAGTAATCCTCCATGGACTCCTCCAAGACAAATTCCTTCCATCGCTCAAAGCATTCCGACGCCTTGCAGGGAGCGGTCAAACCTGACCGTTCTAAGAAGGAGACCTGCTTCCCGCCCACACTTCTGACAATATCCTGCTCTATCAAATCCTGCGTCAGATTAAACTCAAAGCTGCAGAAGGCATTGGACATGAGCGCAATACGATACTGTCTTTCCCTTCTGTTTGCCCGCGATCTCTCCCTGCGGATACGCAGCTCCCGCTCCTTCACATCTGTGATGTTCTGACGGATAGACAAAAGCTTGGATACCTTACCCTTATCTCTCTCCAAGCAGATCAAATTCATATGCTCCCACTCCGAATGCCCGTCCTTCGTCACATGACGCTCAAACCTAAGATCGTCGTGTTCCGCCATGGCTTCAATAATAGCATCCTTATCCATGAAATCTATGAACTCCTGACGCTGCTCCTTGTCCACGGAAGCCGCCAAATAATCCACAAGACTCCGATAATATCCGCTGTCCGCGATCCCGTCGCCTTCAGGCTTAGTACCCGCCAGATATTGATAGGTGTCAGCCTTTAAGTCAACCATGGCGAATCGGGAAAACAACGTGGTGACACCGTTGATGATGTATCCCATCTCCCGATTTTCCTGCTCCAGAGCCTTTCGTCTGCGTCCCGTGCGAATCAAAATAACAAGAATATAGACCACAAACAGGACGATCAGCATGATCTCCAGCTCGATGCCCGCCAGATTCTCCTCATCGACCATGCTCTGAGTCACATTTTGAGGGAATGTCTGCACCAAAACATACTGATTGCTCGGAAGCCATGTGACACAGACATTGTCCGTAATAGCGGAGGCGCCGCTGGCAAAGGCTCCTGCCCCGCCGTTCTCAAAGACCCCTATGACCCGATCCGCAGCCGCTTGGTCGAGCGCCCCCATTTCCACCAGAGTGTCCGCGATATGCTCGTCATATATCTCGCTGCCGGAGCTGGCAATCACCCTTCCGTCCGGCACACACAAAAACACCTGCGCCTTCTCTCCAAAGTATGTGGTGGTAAGCATATCCTTCAGATACTCCTCCGCCAGAAAAACTCCCCTCAACACACCGATAATCTCACCCTTATGATAGACCGGCGCATAAAAGCTGACCAACGTCTCATCAAAAAAGTGAGGGTCAAATATCACCTCAATGCCGCTGTTACCGATGATCCCATCTTGATAGAATCTCCTTGCCGGCACCTCCGCGGTCCGTCCGTCAGATGTGTAGTCCATACCCCTCGCATCTGTATACATAATTGCGTCAAACCGCGAGTTCTCCTCCATTCTGTTCAACATCTGCGCCGTGACCACGGGCTGCGTCAGCCCCTCCCCCACAAAGTACGCATATGTTCTGATTTGATTCAGAGCATTGTTCAGCTCATCGTCTACCTGCTCAGACTTCATCTGCGCAGAATCTGCCGCATAATCCCTGTTCTGCGCCTCCGTCCGGCTGCTGTTGTTGGTTGTGAACCGGAAGAAAAGCAATACCATTGCAAATAACAGGATCAGGACAAAAATAATCTCTTGTATCGGTTTTCTCTTTTTCATGACTGTTCCTCGTATATCTTTTGCTTTAGAACCCGTACCTCAAAGGCACCTGTCCATACTACATCAAATATAGCAGTTTAGTCATCAAAAAACAAGATACTATCAGGAAATTATTTTCGCCAAATCCGGATAATCGGATTTCAGTACGTCCATGTTGCGCTCAAGCAGCCGAAGCTCGTCCGGCTGGTGCACTTTAAAATATTCTGCTATGTCGGTAAGCAGCTCCAAGCACTCGGCGCGCTTATACTCTGACTGGGAGAGAACAGCTATCGCATAATAATATCCCTGTATCGGCTCCAAGGGGGAGGAGCCAAAGGGATAGGGATCGTCACGCAGGGAGCTTAAGATCACGTCCACAATATCCTCGTCCTCGGCATATGGCTTCATTCGTTGATAATCCTTGAGCTTGACCGGAGCATGAGTGTAAGAGGCAAGCTTTTTACAAAGCTTCCATACCTTCTCCCTGTTTGCATCATTCGCGTACTGCATCAGACGGACGGTCATGTTCTTGACGATAGCCGCCTTCCTGCTGTCCCGATAGAACTCCATAGCCTGAAGCTCCTGAAAGGTTGACTGTTCGCGCAGTCTGTTGACCTCGGTGATCTCCTCCATGGTGGGTGCCGTGTCCTTCATGGTTATCCTCCTTAAGTAAATTCTAAGCCTGTTATTTTTAGGCGGTACCTTCCTGATTGCGCTGCTTGCCTATATAGATAGGAACAACAAGCGAAAATAAAAAAGCCTGCCTTGTATCTTAGCGGATGTTGGCAGGCTTCAGCCTAATACGGAAGCTAACCACTTTGTGGGCGGTTGTTTCCGCTTTTTGTATCTACACTATATCATGTTTTCACTTATGTTGCAAGTGCAACTTTCTGTCAATACTAACACCATATTTCTGAAAATCATTGACCAACCTTAAAATAAAGAAAACCCCCGAAAGCAGGCAGGTTTCCGCCAGCTTCTCGGGAGTTTTGCGCTCTTTTTGAAGTCGCTGTAAATTTACCTCAAGAGATAAAATTACCTCAAGAGATAAAATCTTATCTCTTTGAGAACTGAGGCGCGCGTCTCGCTGCCTTCAAGCCGTACTTTTTTCTCTCCTTCATACGAGGGTCTCTGGTCAGGAAACCCGCCTTTTTCAGAACAGGTCTGTACTCGCCGTCCACCTGAAGCAAAGCTCTGGCAATACCGTGTCTCACGGCGCCTGCCTGTCCGGTATACCCGCCGCCCTTCACATTTACGATCACGTCAAATTTCTCAACGGTATCCGTCGCAACCAAGGGCTGACGCACGATCACCTTCAAGGTCTCAAGACCAAAATACTCGTCCATATCTCTCTTGTTGATGGTTACTTTACCCTTGCCGGGAACCAAATATACTCTGGCAATCGCCTTTTTCCTTCTGCCTGTACCATAATATCTCTCTGTCTTAGCCATGTCTTATTCTCCTCCTTTCAGTCCTTTAGAATGTCAGCACTTCGGGCTTCTGAGCAGCATGCTTGTGGTCAGGTCCCGCGTATACGTGCAGCTTGGTGTACATCTGTCTTCCTAAAGGTCCCTTGGGAAGCATTCCCTTGACAGCCAGCTCGATCACCTGCTCAGGCTTCTTTGCCAGCTTCTCTCTAAGGGTAGTCTCTTTCATACCGCCCACATAGTCGGAATGATGATAATAAATCTTCTGATCCATCTTCTTACCGGTTACCTTCACCTTCTCGGCGTTGATGACGATCACATAATCGCCGGTATCCATGTGGGGTGTGAAGATCGGCTTATTCTTACCTCTTAAAACCTTGGCAACCTCGGAAGCCAAACGACCGAGAGTCTTGCCTTCAGCGTCTACTACATACCATTTTCTATCGATTGTAGCCGGACTAGCCATAAATGTTTTCATGATGTTTCCTCCATAGTTACTTTTGCGTTTTGTGTCAGGACTGTTACTGTTCGGCGGATGTCCGGCCACCTCCCAAGCACACTCCGGGCAACGATTCATACAATGTAGGTTCTTTATCAAAAATGCTCAATCGGGGCTTTGACCAAGCATTTCTAAACACTGTCACAGTTGTATATTATATGATATGGAATGCCCGCTGTCAAGATAGAATTTGCAAAGTTTTTGCCCTAAGATATCAAAAGAATATTGACGGATATCCATAATATGGCTAAAATAATAGATATCACCTACTAATGAAAAGCGGGAGGCGAACCATGGATAAAACAGTAAAAAAAGCTATCAAATGGGTAATCCTTATCATTATCGCGGTAATTGCGGGGAAGGCATTCCTCAATTTTGTGAATCCGAAGGTCACAGATCTGACCCCTTATTTAAAAATGACCAAATCCGATCTTGAACGCACCCTTGGAGTCTCGCTGTCTGACAATCCCAACATGCTCAAAAAAATTTACGAATACACAGAGGGCGAGATCACCGTTGACGGCAACAGCGGAAACAGCTTCGGCATCATCTATATTGACGGACAGCAGTCCGGTCTCCATACCGACAGCAGGATATATGGCATGTACGGTATAAAGATCGGAGACGCATTCATCTCCTTGGAGGATAAGATCACCTATCCATATGAGAGAAAGTATGAGGTTCTGAACGATATCGGACAGGGCGCCTCGACAGCAACCTTTTATCAGAATTACACCAATAACGACTGCTTGGTTGTCGTCGTAAACGACACTTCCAACAGAGTCGTGGCACTGACCTATTATAGCAATGGTAAGAAAGCTACTGAACAGCTATCCTCTATGAAGTAAGCAAAACTCAGTTCCCCTTTCGCACCACCCAGCGTTCACGCTGCAATTCATACACCAAAACAGGAAATAGTTAAAATCGGGAGGCGAATCAAATCATGGCTAAAACAATTAAAAAAGTTCTCACGTGGGCAATCCTTATTATTATCGTGGTAACTGCCGGAAAGGCAATCCTCAATTATGTGAATCCGGAGATCACGGATTTGACCCCTTATTTAAAAATGTCCAAATACGATCTTGCGCGCACGCTGGGTATCTCGCTGTCTGACAATCCCAATATGCTCAGCAAAATCTACGAATACACGGATAGCGAGATCACCGTGGACGGCGACAGCGAAAACAGCATCGGCATTATCTATATTGACGGAAGACAGTCCGGTCTCCACACCGACAACAGGATATATAGCATGTATGGCGTAAAGATTGGGGACGCAGTCATCTCCTTAGATGACTTGCTCACATTTCCATATGATACCTCCTTTGAGATTCTTGGCGATATAGCACAGAGCGCAGCAACGGCAACCTTTTACCAGAATACCGACAGCAATGAGTGTCTGGTGATTGTTTCAAACAATACCTCTGGCAGAGTCGTGGCGCTGACCTATTACAGCAATGCAAGAAAAGCCACCGAGCGCCTGACTCCTGCAGATATCAAGAAATAAGAGAAGCTTGGTCACCACTTTCGCACCACTCGTATTTTACTAGGAATAATCCATGGGCGGGAGCCGTGGGACCGGCAAGCTTCCTGTCGCGCCGCTCCAAGACCTCCGCCATATCATCAGGTCGGCGTCTGCCCTCGCCCACCTCTATCAGCGTCCCTACGATAATGCGCACCATATTATAGAGGAAACCATTGCCGCAGACGCGAACCACCAAGTCCTGCCCCTGTTCCTCCAGAGTCAATTCATAAATCGTTCGCACGGTGCTCTCCACCTGTGCCCCCGTCTGGCAGAAGCTCTTAAAATCATGCTCCCCCACCAGATACGCCGCCGCTTCGCGCATTTTATCCACATCTAAGCTTCGATAGGTAAAAAGTGAATAGAGTCTTTTCACGGGAATCGGAAATTCACTTCGACAGATGCGATATTCATAGGTCTTGCGGCTCTCACAGCGGCGGGGATGCCATTGCGGATCCACCTCCTCCGAGCGCTGAATCCGAATATCCTCCGGAAGGCGCTGATTGAGCGCATAGGAGATTTTCTCCGCGGGCATACGCGACGCGGTATCAAACACCGCGACATTCCCCAGAGCATGTACCCCCGCGTCCGTGCGGCTGGCGCCAATCACCTGAATGGGCTCCCGTAGCAGCTCCGAGAGACAGCGATTCAACTCGCTCTCGATCGTGATGCCGTTATTCTGTACCTGCCAGCCATGATAGGCGGTGCCGTCGTAGGACACCACAAGACGCACCCGCTTTCTGTCCATACCCCTCTCCTCCAAGCTAAAATGTCATCCTCCCCAATATCACGCCCGCCACAAAATATATCAAAAGTCCCGCATATGCCGTATAATCCCGCCTTTGGTAGATCAACGGCTTCATTTTCGTGCGCCCCTCGCCTCCTCTGTAGCATCTCGCCTCCATAGCCATCGCCAGATCATTCGCCCTGCGAAACGCGGAGATAAACAAAGGCACCAGCAGAGGCACCATGGCTTTGACCCTCTTAAACAGGTTGCCACTCTCAAAATCCGCTCCTCTGGCAATCTGCGCTTTCATGATCTTATCCGTCTCCTCCAACAGAATTGGGATAAAACGCAGCGCAATGGACATCATCATTGCCACCTCATGTACCGGAAGCTTGAACAGCTTTAGGGGACTCATCATTTTCTCCATGCCGTCAGTGAGATTGTTGGGGGTTGTGGTCAGCGTCATCACCGAGGAGCTGATGACCAGTAGGCTTAGCCGCATCGCCATAGTCGCCGCCAACACCAGTCCCTCCCAAGTGACTGTCAGCCTCCACACACTCACTACAGGTGTTCCCGGCGTCAGGAACAGATTGAAGCCCACCGTGATCAACAGCAGGAATACAATCGCCTTCATGCCCTTTACCATAAAACGAAACGGCACCTTGGAGAGCCTGATCACCAGCGCAAGAAAAAGTATCGCAAACAGATATCCCACAAAATTCTTAAAGCAAAAAAGGGAAATGATGTAAAAACAAGTTCCCCACAGCTTGACTCTGGGGTCCAGTTTATGGATAAAGGATTCAGTTGAATAATATTGCCCTAAAGTGATATCTCGTAACATAAAACTCCCCGGACTACCTGTGCAGCGCCCTCACTATCTCCTCCGCCGCTTCTCCTATCGTAATAGCTGCGGTAGCCACATCTAACCCGTTTTTTCTAAGCTCTGTCAAAATATATGTCACCTGCGGCGCCGCCAGCCCGACCTCCTCCAGCTCCTCATAATGAGAAAACACGTCCCTCGGCGCGCCCTCCAGTAAGATGCCGCCATCGTTCATGACGATAATGCGATCCACATACTCCGCCACGTCCTCCATGCTGTGTGACACCAAAAGAATCGTCAGCCCTGTCTCCGTCTGCAGCTTTTTCACCTGCCTCAGAATCTCGTCACGCCCCTTCGGGTCCAGCCCCGCCGTGGGTTCATCTAAGATCAGCACCTCCGGCTTCATTGCCAGCACTCCCGCAATGGCAACCCGTCGCTTCTGTCCGCCTGAGAGCTCAAAGGGTGACTGGTAGAACAATTCATTCGGAAGGCCCACCTTGCGCAGCGCGTCATACGCACGCAGCTCCGTCTCCTTCCTGTCCAGACCGAGATTCCTCGGACCGAAACACACATCAGAGAACACGTCTATCTCAAAAAGCTGATGCTCCGGATATTGGAACACCAACCCCACCCTGCTTCGCAGCTTTTTCATATCATAATCACGATCATAGATATCCTCGCCATTATAGTAAATATGCCCGCTCGTTGCACGCACGAGCCCGTTTAAATGCTGCATTAGAGTGGATTTGCCGGAGCCCGTATGTCCAATGATCCCCACGAACTGTCCGTCCTGAATCTGCAGGCAGATATCCTTCAGCGCATGCACAGGCGTGGTAGTGTCCTCACCATAGATATAATTGACATGGTCTAAAATAATGGACAAAATAATTCCTCCTTACAGATCAGAATCGCTTATATATACGCATTCCTTTTCATCGCCTCCACGAGCTCCTGTGTGGTAAGGATTCCGTCCGGCAGCCTCAGTCCCCTGCCCTTGAGCTCATGCGCCAAGAGCGTCACCTGCGGCACGTCAAGCCGAAGCTCCTTCAAACGCTCCACCTGAGAGAAAATCTCTCTCGGCGTCCCCTCCATTGCGATCCTGCCTGATTCCATGACGAATATCCTGTCCGCATGAATGGTCTCCTCCATGTAGTGGGTGATCAGCACCACCGTGATCTTCTCCACATCATTCAGCCCCCGCACGGCGCGGATAACCTCCCTTCGCCCGTTGGGGTCGAGCATGGCGGTGGGCTCGTCTAAGATAATACATTTGGGATGCATCGCCAAGACGCCCGCGATAGACACTCTCTGCTTCTGTCCGCCAGAGAGCTTATTGGGGGAAAATTTACGGTATTGATACATACCCACGGCGCGCAGGCTTTCCGCCACGCGCTCCCAGATCTCCTTCGTTGGAACCCCCATATTCTCCGGTCCAAAGCCCACGTCCTCCTCCACCACCTGACCGATGATCTGATTGTCGGGATTCTGGAACACCATGCCCGCGGTCTGGCGTATCTCCCAAACCTGACTCTCGTCGGAGGTGTCCCTCCCGTCCACCCAAACCGTCCCCTCCGTGGGGTGCAGGATCGCATTAATATGCTTTGCCAGAGTGGATTTGCCGGAACCGTTATGCCCGAGAATGGCGATGAATTCCCCCGCATGGACATTTAAGGAGACATCATCCACCGCCGTGGTGATGCCCTCCACATTGCCCTCCTCGTCCCGCCTGATATATTCATATGTGAGGTTTCTTGTCTTGATTATACTCATGGCTCTCCAATAAGCTCCTTGGTGACATGCAGAAGCCTCATGGCGTTGATCGGCTTGCCGATGTAGCCCTTCGCGCCAGCCTTGATCAAATCGCTGATGCTTGACTGGTATTCCACAGAGCTGCAGACCACCACCTTCGCCTTTGGGTCCTCCGCGAGAATGGCGCGCACACAATCCTTGCCGTCCATCTCGTTCATCCTGATATCACAGAACACCATGTCAGGCTTGAGTTGTTTATACATCTCAACGCCTTCCCTGCCGTTCTCCGCCTCCCCACAGATCACATAGCCCTTATCCTCCAGTATCGTCCGAAGTACCGAGCGTGCGAACTGCGCGTCATCGATCAATAAGATTTTCCCCATATGACATCTTCCCTTCTCTCAAGCAACGACGAATAGTTAAATAGTTTCCTATCTGAATATAGATTTATTTTATCATGCCTGAGGGAAAAAACAAGGGGGAACTTGGCTCACTGTTTGTGGGAGTCAACCATATCGCCGGATAATGTACCTTCACCTGCACCCTTTCGCCCACCGATTTGATATGCCGCAAATATGATCAATGTGACTACCACAAATTCACCCGCAAGGATACCCATATTGCGCGTGAGCGCCATCGTCAGGGTCTCCGGCTCTGACATGTTGTGCAGAAAGCCCTCGAATGACAAGACGAAATACATGCCAAGCCATGCAAGGTTTTGACTGAACAGAAATACGCATTTTCTGCGCCTGTTTAAGACAAACAACGCTGCCAGCAGTATGATTGACACAATGGCAACAGCCAACGACAGCCGCGAGAAACGCGGTCCCAACAGGATTAGCTGCTGCGTCGGAATCCGTGAGCGGCTCCCTTCATCTGACAATTCCCCGATGAGCTTCATAGCCCTGTATGGCACGAACACTGCAGCCCCCATGATCAGGAGCGAGAATAGAGGAGCAAACCACTCCTCCCTGACAGGGACACTCCTCTCCCTGTCCCCCTCCATCACAAAGGCATAGGTCAGCATCAGTATTGGCATCGTGATATAATAATAAATATTCGCCCCATAACCATAATAATTAGCAGTGAATATGCCTATTGCCATCACCACAAGCAATATTACAATCCCCAGCGCTGACCGCGCATTCATATAATAACGGACTTTTTTGAAATAATCCGGCTTGGGCACGTTCCTGTCCAAGTCCTGTTCCTGCAATTGCTTCAGAAACTCTCTGCAGGAAGGGCATTCCCGCAGATGCTCCTCCACCAGCTCCCTCGATTCCCCTGAGCAGATTTTATCCAAATAAGAAGCCAAAAGATCCTTGGTCACATTACAACTGATTCTACTCATATAACTACACTCCTTTCCCCTTGAGCAGTTCCTTCGCGCGGAAGAAATTCACTCTCGCCCAATTCTCGGATTTTCCCATGATCTGACCGATCTCCTTGAAGGAGAGGTCTCCGGAAATGCGCAGATACACAACCTCCCGCATATTGACGGGCAATTGGTGGAGCCTGCCCAGCACGTCCAAAAGCTCCTCCCTCGCGAGAATCTGACGCTCGACGTCCGTGCCATCAGAGACCATCCAGTCGCTGTCGTCCATCGGGACATTTTCCTTGTGCTTCGCCCAGTGCTGATACAGCAAGTGCTTCGCGATCTGGCACAGCCAGACGGAAATCTTACAGTCCCCGTTGAAGCTCTTGATGGATTTGATAGCCTGCAGGAAGGTCTCCTGTGTCAAATCCTCCGCCAAGGTCTTATCCCTGCACTTGGACAACAGGAAATGATACACAAGAGCCGCGTTTTCCTTATACAACTCCTCCATCTCATTCCCTCCTCGTGCCGTGATGCGCATACAGCCCGGCCTTCCGCTGAACCGCAGCGCCGTATGACTATTGTTACCTGATGCATACAGGCTATGGCGCGCCCTTGCCGTATGCAGTAACTGTCATGCAGCTTCCGTATTCATATGTTATATCCGATTTGGAAAGGTTTCGTTACATTATATTTACATTATATTTAAAATTTTTTGTAAACATTCAGAACCAACCTCGTAAACGCTATGTGTTTGCTCGGTGTTTGGCTCTGAACAGATACATATTACCGCTCCATCTTCCAGAAAAATGCGCTGTAAGCGGGAAGGGTGCTGCCCCCGCCAAAATCATGCAGCTCTCCACTGATCAGATCCTCCGCCTGACCGCAGCCCGCGTCAAAATGCGCCACATAATCCTGATCATCCGCGTTGATTGCCACCAGAACACGCTCATTGTCCGTCTTGCGCTCAAAAATACACTGCTTATTGTTCAGCACAACCGAGCGGAAGCTCCCGTAATTAAGCGCCTCGGAGTGCTTCTTTGCCTCCGCCAGCTTGACAATGTAGTCACACAGCTCGTTCCAGACAGGCGCCTCGAAGCAGGGACGAAGCGCAGGGTCTCCCTGACTCTTGTCCGCCTTCTCCCCCCACTCGCTTCCATAATAGACACAGGGAATGCCGGGCATACCAAACATCAGCGCATAGATCAGCGGCAGATGCTTCTCGTTGGTCAGGATGCTCGCCACACGGGTCACATCATGGTTGTCCACAAAGGATAACATATGTTTCCCCCTGTAAAGTGTCCAGTTCTCCGGTCCGAACTGCCGCAGTAAGGAATGAACGATCTCAAACATATTCATGCTGTTAAAGCTGCTGTAAAGTCCCTTGTAGCACTCATAATTCGTGGCGGAATGCAGCATGGCGTCGTTCACCAGACGATTGTAATCCCCATGCAGCATCTCTCCCAACAGGTAAAAATCTGCCTTGAGCCCCTGCGTGTAATCGCGCAGCCTGCGCACAAAGTCCTCGTCCAGACTGTAAGCCACGTCCAGACGCAGCCCGTCGATATCAAACTCCTCCACCCAATATTTCACGCTCTCCAAGAGATAATCAACTACTTCGTTATTACGAAGATTCAGCTTCACCAGATCAAAATTACCCTCCCAGCCCTCGTACCAGAGCCCGTCATTGTAATTGGAATTGCCGCCGAAGTCAATCCGATAAAACCAGTTGGTATAACGGGAGCCCTCGCGGTTTTTCACCACGTCCTGAAAGGGTCCGAAGCCCCTTCCCACATGGTTGAACACACCGTCCAACACCATGCGTATACCCGCGTCATGAAGCGCCCTGCAGACCTCCTTGAAATCTTCATTGGTTCCCAAACGCACGTCCAGCTTACGGTAATCCCTAGTGTTGTATCCATGCGTGTCCGACTCGAAGATCGGCGAGAAATAAATCGCGTCGATCCCCAGCTTCTGCATATGAGGAATCCAATCCTTCACCTTCAAAATCCTGTGCTCCAACACGCCGTCATTCTCGTATGGCGCCCCGCAGAACCCCAAAGGATAGATTTGATAAAACACACTTTCATAAGCCCACATCTCATTGTCCTCCCATCTTGCAAAAAAATTCTGACGTCATCATTCAGGCATCTCTGTCAATTTATGTGCCATTCTAAAGGAGAAATCCACAGTATCCACAGAGTTATCCACACCCGAACATCTATGTCATTTTACCACATTTGGGGTGTCATTTCCACTGTTTTGATGTCTTTTCCTTCAAAATCAAAGCCACGAATCCCAAAAACGTTCCACCCGTTTCGCTATACCGTCCACACTGACCGTCTCAAAGGACTCCCATTCTCTAGGAAACAGCCTTCTGGTGGACATTTGCAGGAATCTCTCGTCCAACAGGGCAATGATTCCCACGTCCTCCACGGTGCGTATCACGCGCCCTGCCGCCTGAAGCACCTTGTTCATACCGGGATACCGATAGGCATAGTCAAAGCCATTCTCCTCCCTTTCATCAAAGAACTTTTTCAAAAGCTCCCGCTCATAGCACACCTGTGGAATCCCCGTCCCCACAATGATCGCTCCAATCAGGCTGTCGTTTTTCAGATCGATTCCCTCCCCAAAGATACCCCCCAGCACGCAAAAGCCGATCAGAGTGTGATCCTCAACCTCGATATCCATGTGGATCTCCTGCTGTAAATCCAGATCGGAATTCCCGCGGAACCTGTCCAGAAATGCCTCCCTGTCCTCCTCGCTCATGGAATCCTGCTGTATAATACACTCCTTTTCTTCCGTGGCGAAATGCTCCTCGTAAAGGGCATAAATCTTCTGCATGAAGCTGTATGAAGGACAAAACACCATATAGTTGCCATGGCGGTTGCGCACAATCTCGTCCACATAGCGGGCAATCCTGTAATATTCCTCGTCCGAACGCCTGCTGTACTTACTGGTCACGTCATTGGCGATAAACAGCCCCCTCTTCTCCGGATTGAATACAGACTTGGCATAGACCTCATAATCCTCCGGCTCTCCCCCCAGAAGCTCCTTATAATATTGAATCGGCAGGAGCGTTGCGGAGAAAAGGATACTGCTGCGCCCCCTTGCCATGCATTCCTTCAAATTCTCCCTCGGATTGACGCAGAAAAGCTTCAGCAAAAAGCTTCCATCTTCCTGCATCTGAGTGTATTTGATATAATGCTCGTCCACGCGCTCATAGATATTCAGGAAATGCGAGACCTCAAAATAAAAGTCCAAAATGCGCTCTCTGACAGGCAGCGCAGCCTCCCCCTGCTCCTCCAGATAATCCGACATGGTACTATAAAGCCGCATCAGGGCATTCACAAAGCCGTCGATCTCCTCCACCTGCCTGCTGCTCTCACACTCGCGCTTTAGCTCTAAAAGCTGCTTATTACAAGCGTCCAAACGGTGCTTGAGCTTCTCCCCGTAGCCTTGGCGGACCAAAATGGAGTGACCGCCGCGCTTGGCGGAAGTCTTGGCGGATTTACCGGAAGCCTTGGCAGACGATTTGCCGGCTTTACCGAAAGCTTCGTCAGTGTCTGCGTCGGACACCTCGAGCGGAGTTGTGGCAGAAGCTTCATCAGACTCGGTCGCAGAGACTTGGTCTGAAATCCCGAAAAGACCTCCCGACGAGACGTCTGTCAGGGACGCACTGACCAGATTGCCCGCCTTATCCTGTGACATTCCTGTCATATCGAGTGTCATTTGTCCGGAGACTTGATTGCTGCGGTTTTTCCCCTCCAATTCTGACATAATTGTCTGTTGTATCTCCCGCTTTAATTCCAAGAAATCTTCCTTCAAGAGCGAGGCGCTGTACATCTCCCTCCCCCGCTCTACCAGATTGTGAGCTTCGTCAATCAGGAAAAGATAATTTCCCGCCGCTCCTTCCGCAAAGAAACGTTTCAGATACACATGCGGGTCAAACAAATAATTGTAATCCCCGATAATGGCGTCCGCAAAAAGGCTCATATCCAGACAAAACTCAAAGGGACACACCTGATACTGCACGGCGTACTCCTCAATGACCTCCCTGCTGAAACGCTCCTCAGCGGTAAGCAGGGCATACATCGCCTCATTGATACGGTCATAATGCCCCTTGGCATACGGACAGCTGTCAGGATTGCACTCCGTATGCCCCATAAAACAGATTTTCTCCTTGGCTGTGAGAATGACACTCTTAAAACGCAGCCCCTTCCCGCGCAATATTTCCAGTGTGTCATCAGCCACTGTACGAGTAATCGTCTTGGCGGTAAGATAAAACAGCCTGTCCCCCATTCTGTCCCCCATTCCCTTCCCCATCGCCTTGACCGCGGGAAAAATCGTGGAAATGGTCTTCCCCACTCCCGTGGGAGCCTCCAGAAAAAGCTTCCTCTTATGATAAATCGTCTGATAGACATAGGAGACAAGCTCCCTCTGCCCCTCCCTGTATGGAAAGGGGAATTCCAAGCCTTCAATGGATCGCTGCCTAACCCTCCTCCACTCCCATGTGTAGTCCGACCATTTCCTGTAATCCCCTATCAGCCCCAAAAACCACCGCTCCAGCTGGGGAAATGTATAATCCTCATAAAAATAGCGGATATCCTCCGTCTCTATATTACAATAGGTCATACGAACACGTATTTCCTGCAGCTCCTTTTGCAGACTATAAATGTATGCGTAACATTTCGCCTGCGCCACATGCACGGGAACAGGCTCCTTCATATGGCTCAGCTCCCGATAAGTTCCCTTGATCTCATCTACAGTAACCCCCTGCGCATTGTCAATGATTCCGTCTGCCCGCCCCTCCACGACCAAAGTATAATTCTCCGTCGGAAAGGTGTAGCGCAACCCCACCTCCGCCTGATAATCCGCGCCCATCCTGCGCTGTATCATGCGGTGAATACGACTGCCCTCCTGCATGGCATTCTCGGGAGAAGCCTGATGCCTGTTGTCAATATCCCCCTGCCGCAGCAGGAACTCCACCAAAGCGCGCACGGAAATACGCACCTCCCCCGGGGGAAGCTCTATTCTGGTATTCTCATTATCTGCCTTTTTGAGGTCTAACTGCGTCTGATCCACAAAAAATCCCTGCCTGTCCTTTAAATTTTTGGAGGTAGTTTTAGCCTGTGGTGTATTTAAGGGACGCTGACGGATAGGTATTATTCCTATTCATCAGCTAGTTAAAGCACAAACGGCTAAACTGTTGTATGGTGTCGTAGTTGTATAATCCTTTTCTTCATCTCATATTACTCTTATAATTGTAGCGCGTCAAATATAAATACAGGCGTCAGTACATAATAGTCCAGCCATAGTATAATATACAAGCTGTGCGTGGGTTGCTTGGGCAGCGATACCGAGGCGGGAGAGGAGTGGGAGGGGTTTTTGCGGGCTTCGGCGGAGGTTGGAGCGTTTTCTTATAGTGCGCCGAGAAAGCAGGGTGAAATGCGCACGGATGCGCATTTCAGGCTCTACGGTGCATGGATGCACCTTAGAGCCGACCCGCAAATTGCCATACCCTTCCCCGCACTATTAGAAAACACCCAACCGCAGCCAGCCCGCAAAACCCCTCCCACTCCTCTCCCGCCGACACTCCTCCGCCACTCCCTCCAACACTCCCTCAACCAATTTCAACACAATCTCCTGCCTTTGAACTCTAAACCGCTACATCACATGGCTTAAGCAATCTTCCCATCACCTGAATTCCGTCATATACTCCCTGTAACGGAGTGGAAGCATTCCCTTTTCGAGCTCGGGATTGCATCGTTCTTTAATGGCTATGCTCCGACAAAAGTTTTTAAATAACATCTGATATTTTTCTTCGGAAAGCGATATGGTACGACGATTGCAGACTGCGTCCCGCACCAAAAACCACTCCTCCCCCGCAGGATGCACTCCGAACAACTCCCTGCCCACATCATGGATCACAAAGCTCTCCCCCGAAAGCCTGTCCGCAAAATGCGGCATCAGGAAGCCAAGGACATTGTTCTCCGGCTTTATCGGGGAATAAAGGATACCGCTCTCCAGTTCCTCAAAACGGATAAATTCCCGATAGCGGTCACTCTCCCTGCCGACGCTTCGCGCCAGCTTGAACGCCTTATATACCCATGTCTCTGTCAGATTGTCAAAAAGCCTTCCCGCGCCACAGCCGGAAGCCAGCCCCGCCGCCACCGTGCCAAAGACCGCCTGTGCCTTCTCGCCGTCCAATGACGCCAACGCAAGACATAAATTCTCATAATCACGCTCCCCAAAACGCCTTTTAAGCGTGCGAATCACCTTCTGATATCGTTCTGCATCTGTCTCCACTTCGACCACTGTAGAGAAAAGCCACGACTCGTCATCTAAGGAGAGAAACACCTCCTCCCGCTCACGATGATCCTCATACACCTTATAGATTGCCGTAAAAACACTCTCCAAGGAGTCCTCACATCTGTATACAAACATATCTGTCCCCCGTATTTCTCCCAACACCACACCATATCCGCATTACATTCTGCATTGCAATCTGTATTATGTCCCGCAGCAAGCAACAGGGCATCAAGCGGGAATCAATGAGTTACGGTTCAGCGAAAGATTCCGTAACATCTTACAGCTGCCCTGTAGCCGCCTGCATTGTCTCGTCACTTGTCACCTCACGAGAAAACATTCCGTCATCAAACAGGGACATCTGGCGGTAGCTCATTCCGTCGCTGCCAAATCGAATACGCTCCTTCTCACTGGTGAGATTGCGCACAATATAATCCTCCTCCAGCTTAGTGGGATACATCATGCGCCCGCTACATGTGATAAAATAAAGGGCGCGCTTTAACACCACTCCAAGCTTCTTCAGATCAGAGAAGGTCAGGGCACAGCTCCGCCTTGCAGCCACAATACGTCTGGCGCTTTTCACGCCCACCCCCGGAATCCTGAGCAGCTTCTCATAGGGAGCACGATTAATCTCTATGGGGAATTCCTCCAAATGCCGTACCGCCCAATCCTCCTTGGGGTCTAACATCACATTGAAAAAAGGTCGTTTCTCGTCCAAAAGCTCCCCCGCCCGAAAGCCATAAAAGCGCAGAAGCCAATCCGCCTGATACAGCCTGTGCTCGCGCAAAAGCGGCGGACCGCCGGGCAGGGTCGGAAGATTCTTATCCTCATTCACCTGAACATAGGCGGAATAAAATACACGCTTTAGCTCAAACCTCTGATAAAGACTCTCCGCAACGCTCAGGATCTGAAAATCATCCTCCGGCGTGGCTCCTATGATCATCTGCGTGGACTGCCCTCCCGCCACAAAACGCGGCGCATGGCGATAAAGTGCAAGCTCGCCCCGATTCTGGGTGATCCCGTTCTGAATCTGACGCATGGGCGTTAATATATTTTTCCTATGCTTATTGGGAGCAAGCCTGCGCAGCCCCTCCGCTGTGGGAAGCTCCAGATTCACGCTCATTCTGTCGGCAAAAAAGCCCGCCTGCCGTATCAGCTCCTCATTTGCCCCCGGTATAGCCTTCACATGAATATAGCCGTTAAAAAGGTATTTTGTCCTGAGCAGATATATGGTGCGCGCAATCAGCTCCATGGTAAAATCAGGGCTCTTCACGATCCCCGAGCTCAGAAAAAGCCCTTCTATATAATTGCGCCGATAGAACTCTATGGTCAGCGTGCAGATCTCCTCCGGAGTGAAAATAGCCCGGGCGATATCATTGGAGCGGCGGTTCAGACAGTATTTGCAATCATAGATACATTCATTGGTCATCAGAATCTTCAACAGGGAGATACAACGCCCGTCACTTGAGAAGCTGTGGCAGATTCCCGCCGCGATGCAATTCCCGATTCCCTTGCCCTTAGCTCTACCCCTGTCAGCCACGCCAGCCTTCCCATTCTTATCCATATTCCCGTTAGCATTGCCGCCGTTTCCCCACGGTCTGTCGCCCCCTTGCCTGTCCACGCCGCTTGACGTGCAAGAGACATCATATTTGGCGGCATCTGTCAAAATCGCCAATCTATCCATAAGGGACTTATCCTGCCCCGACATCATATACTCCATACTGCAACCCCATTCATTCCAACCACGCCAATCACTCCTGCCATTCCAGTCACTCCATCCGCCTGCTCCATTCGCCAATCCAATTTTACAGGCTTTACACTCATTTTCCACAGGAGGAACAATGAATGCGTCTTTTGCGAACATTTGTTCTATCATCATAATAGCACATATGTTCTGGTTGTGCAAGCCCAAAATAACTGTTTTTCTTTTTGAAAAAAACTATTGCAAATTCCCCCGAAAAGCGGTTAAATAATAACATGAATATCAATTCAGGAAAGCAGGATATTTTATGTCAAAAATCATAATTCCCAAGGACTATAAGTCCGAGCTCAATCTGTATGAGACACAGATTGCCATCAAAACAGTAAAAGATTTTTTTCAATCCCTGTTGGCGGAGCGTCTGCATCTTCTGCGCGTGTCCGCACCTCTTTTCGTGGAGCCGGCGTCAGGATTAAATGACAATTTAAACGGTGTGGAACGCCCTGTCACATTTGATATCGGTGAGCAGGAGGGAGCGGAGGGCGAGATCGTGCAATCTCTTGCCAAGTGGAAGCGTTATGCCCTGAAGAAATACGGATTTTCCGTGGGGGAGGGGCTTTACACGGATATGAGCGCCATCCGCCGCGACGAGGTGACCGACAACATTCATTCCATCTATGTTGACCAATGGGACTGGGAGAAGATTATCACCAAGGAGGAGCGCAATCTGGACACCTTGAGGGAGGTTGTCCGCAATGTATACAAGGTGCTGCGCAAGACCGAGAAATACATGGCGATTCATTTTGACTATATTGACGAGATTCTTCCCGCCGAGATTTTCTTTATCACCACCAAGGAGTTGGAGGAGATGTTCCCCGATTACACTCCCAAGGAGCGGGAATATTACATAGCGAAGGCAAAGGGCGCTGTCTGCGTCATGCAGATCGGCGACAAGCTGGAGAACGGCGCGCCCCATGACGGGCGGGCGCCGGACTATGACGACTGGGAGTTAAATGCAGATATCATCGTCTATTATCCCGTTCTGGACATTGCCTTGGAGCTATCAAGCATGGGAATCCGCGTGGATAAAAAGTCTCTGCTTGATCAATTGGAAAAGGCGGGCTGCACGGAACGTGCCAAGCTCCCCTTCCATCAGGCGATCATCAACGAAGAATTGCCTTATACCATCGGGGGAGGTATCGGACAGTCCCGCATATGTATGTTCTTCTTGAGAAAAGCCCATATCGGAGAAGTGCAATGCTCCCTGTGGCCCGACGCGGTCATGGCGGAAGCTGAACAAAAGGGTCTGCAGCTGTTGTAAGCTGCGGACCCCTTTATCGAATTGCCATTTCTCCCTCCGCCCTAAGCAGCACGAACTTCTCATTTTCAAAGGTTAAATCGTAATTATACTCCTCCGCAAATCCCCGTATCAGCAGGTACTTATCCATAGTGCCCACAATCCACTCAATACGTTTCTCCCCTACCCCCTGTTCTCGAAGCAGTTCCTCCCCTCCTTGTAGATATGTCTCATACTGTCCCGCATACTCCCTATCCATAAGGATCACAGGACATTCCTCACCGATATCCAACTCGGAATTTAAAGTTACCTTGTCCAAATCAGACGCCATCGTCTCATAGCTATAAGAGCGCAGATCGCTCCACGGATTAAAGGCGGAGGGCATCTGCAGATAATAGGACATTGCGGGAATCTGTCCAAAAAGGATTACCTCCCTGCCCTGCAAGTGATTCTCGTCCACATATTCGCTGATCTCGCTCATCCACTTCGCTCTCTCCGGACTCATTTTCACGCCAAGCAATACCTCGTTATTTTCAATAACACTCGTTATATCTCTAGCTCCTGTTGCCTCAGCAAACAGAAAGCAATAGCCGAACACCATGCTTTGAAATAGAAACATCGCAAGAAATACCGTCACCACAGCCTTGGTCGGGAAAGCATACAGAATTAAGCCAAGCCTGCCTGACCGTCCCGATACCGCCACAATGCGCGGATACCCTGCCCGCCCATCCTTCACATACCTCGCAAACCGCCAACATTGCCACAGTGTATAAGGCGCCGCCACGAACAGGTTGTTCAGACTGGGATATACGCCGTTGTTGCTCCCGATAGAGGTGAGCAGCACCACCAATATCACCATGCCGCTGATCAATTTTTCCTCCTTAGAGCTTGCAGGGTGCAAAATCCGAACCGCGCCAATCAACATTGTCAGCATCAAAAAGAGTATCCCCGGTCTGAGAATCGAGCCGTAGGCATAGAACTCAAATGAACAAAAGCCCCGCGCGTAGAGCCACACAAGCATCAACGCCGCCACGACACAGCAGAGAGCCTGTCCCA
Source organism: Muribaculum sp. (assembly GCA_023663505.1). Classification (GTDB taxonomy): domain Bacteria; phylum Bacillota; class Clostridia; order Lachnospirales; family Lachnospiraceae; genus Acetatifactor. The sequence goes on along the minus strand of JAMPHH010000002.1, from coordinate 84,109 downwards.
AGGAAAGTCGAAAAATCCTCCTCTCCCCCAACAATCCCGCCATCACAAACGCCAACAGCAGCATCACAAAAAGTATACCTATTCGCAATAACGAATATATCCGATATCCTGCGAGAGGGTGCAGCCCCCGCAGATAAAGCCACGCCAATACCACCGCAGCCACACCACAGCACACAAACCACACCATACGACGCCTTCCCGACTTCGCTTCACTACGAGCTCTTGACTGCGCTCCCCGCAAGCCTGCTTCTGCCCGGTTCTTTACCCTTTCATAGACCGCCATTCCTATCATACACGCAAGCACGATCGCGCCAATCCGCACCGCCCAGTACAGATTCTCCACGTATGCTCCAACCAGTCCCATCAGCATGGAGGAAGCCTTATAATCCGTGGCATTGTCCGTCATGGCAAAGAGCCGTCCAATCCCCTCGATATAAGCATCGATGCCATATCGAATATGAATATAGCCAAACAGCACCGCCAAAGCCGCCAGATATCCCCCAAGACACCACAAGGTATGCCGCGTCATTCTCCCGACAACCCGCGACAAAACGCTTTTCCCATTCCCGTTGTTCCCCTGCAAGTCATTCACTTGAACCTTTTCATCATGTTTCCGCTCTGCCTGCGCCTTTTTATCCTGCAAGTCATTCACTTGAACCTGTCCATCATGTCTCCGCTCTGTCTGCACATTTTTCCCCTGCAATCCATTCACCCGAGACTTTGTGCCACGCAAGCCCTCTGTCGTCCCCGCCACAGACGCATCACCTGACGCCTCCCTCGCGCCAATCACGTCCCACGCCCACACCGCCACGATCATAGCCGCCTCCGGCAGGTTGGAAAAGCGAACCAACACATTACAGCCCAGACAAACGCCCGCCGCGAAGAAAAACCACCTCTTATCCTCGGTTAAACCCAGATATAACAAAATCACACAGCCAAGAAACAGAACATACGTCAAATAATTATAGAGCAGCGCCGTCGGGCACCAACACAGGCTGACCGCCGCAAGCTCCCCCACAAAGGCGATCCCCCTCGATATTCCAAGCTTCCTCGTACAGAAAAGATACCCCGCAATCGCCAGCAGACTGACCACGCACCCCGTATAGAGATTCATACCCGCGAGCCCGTCCGCTCCCGGCAACATAGTCATCAGACGCCCCGCGGCATTTGCCAGATAAGTGGAAAAAAGCCACATGGAATCCATATGCTCCAACCCCATATAACTGAAATTGGCATAATTGTACCCCGTGTCCCAGAAATCCAGTCCCCAATTGATATGCCGCAGCGGATACCAAAAAAGGAACACTACCAAAAGCGGCTCCCACCACACCCTTTCCAAAGGCTTCCTGTTCATAAGCTTGCCGACTCCTTCCTCCCTGCAAACAACTCATCTGCCCGCTCCAAGCCCTCCAAGAGCTTCCGCCACGGCTTGCAATGCGCTAATAATACACCGATTCCTCTCACCAACAGACTGCGCGCCAGTTCAATAATAACACCTGTTGCAAATACACATAGCACCGCCGCCAAAGTTCCCAACAGTAATTGCGGCACATTCCCGATGCCCCCCGCGCCAAACAACCCTTGCCACCCATAGCGCATACCCATATTTTCATGGAGCAGATACACCCCCAATACATAAGGTGCCGCCCACGCCGCAGCCCGTCCGAGCCTCCCCTCGCCTTTCCCGTGGAGAAACCACCCGAACAGCCCCACCGAAGCCAGAAGCACGGACAAATGATTGTATTCCGTGCTGATTTTCAGAATCAGCCCCAGACTCCCGCTATGCATGTAAACCGCCCGCAGTACCCAAAGCTCCGCCAGCACCAGTCCGACTCCGCCTAGATACAGGCAGACACAATGCCATTTCTTCCGTAAAAAAACAATCCCAAATCTCCTGATATATGCCGCCACCAAGAACACACACAGATACCAAAGCACGTCATAGCCCTGCCCGTCCTCCTCCATGCGAAAAGGCATCACGGACTTCAATACACAGAACGCCAACAGCAGCATTGTTAAAACAAGCTTTAACTGCCCCTTTGTCATTGACCTTACAGCCATTCCCACAATGGGCAATAACAGATAGAGGAAAATATATGCCGTCATAAACCAATAATGTCCCATGGATACAGGGAACAGGAGGCTCAGGAAATAGTGCGTGTTCACCTCGTCAGCAGGCACGATCCCCAGTAATACGGCGAACACTCCCGCCCCCACGGAATACGTCCAGATCTGTAGATACAGCTTGAGCAGACGGCTTAACTTGAAGGAGGACTCCGAGAGAAAATACCCGCTGATCAGCATATAGACATTCACGGCGACGATACAGAACGCCTCCAAGACCCACGCCGCGATTCCCACAGTCCCCATGTACTCCGCGGTCACATCTCCCAAGAGCTCTCCCTTTCCCAGAAAATGCAGCGCAACCACCATCATCATGGCAAGACAGCGCAGCTCCTCCAGATTATTCATTCTTCCGTTCGCCTTCCGCGTCATTTTCATAAAAATCTCCATTTGCAGCCCTACTATTACCCCTGCATCAGCGTGTGCATAAAAAGAGCGTCTGAATTCGTCCCTCAAACGCTCTCTTATATTTACATATTACCCTTATCCGTAAACGACTTATGTCGTTTCCTGTAATGTATTACAGATTGAAGAATCTTGTCGCATTCTCCAATTCCTCAGCCAACTGCTTCAGCTTGACAGCGTCTTGTGCCATCAGGTTGATCGTGGCGGTCAGCTCCTCCATGGAAGCATTGGTCTCCTCTGTGGAAGCGGCATTCTCCTCCGAGATAGCGGACAGATTCTGAATGATATCCACAACCTTGCCTCTCGCGGCGTCACACTGCTTGGCTTGTCCGTTGATCTTGTCGGTATCCTCTCTGGAGGTGATGATTCCGTCACTCACCTTGTCAAAGTTCTTCATGGTCTCAGACAGCGTATTCTGCTGCTCTATCAGCCTTGTCTTCGCATTCTCCATCATCTCCATAGAGGTGCGGGAATTGTCGGAAAGCGTCTGGATAATATCCGAAATCTGCTTTGCGGAATTGTTGGACTCGTCCGCCAGCTTGGAAATCTCAGAAGCAACCACCGCGAAGCCTCTGCCCGCCTCACCCGCTCTCGCAGCCTCAATGGAAGCGTTCAGGGACAAGAGGTTGGTCTGCGTCGCGATACTTGAGATCATCTCAACCGCCTCACCGATACGGCGCACAGATGCGTCCGTAGCCTCCACATTCTCTGACACCATACGAATCGCCTCGGCTGTCAGGTCATTGGACTTGCTCAGTTCTCTCATGTTGTCCGCGGAAGCGTCTCCTGCCTGCTTCATGGAAGCGGAGATATCGTTCAAGCCCGCGATATTCGCAACAATCTGCTCTATCTGTTCACCCATATCCGCCACATTGCCGGTAGCGGTCTCAATGTCCTCCGCCTGAGATACAGCGCCCTTAGATACATCGTCCACAGCGGAGCTGATATCGTCCGCATTCTGACTGGTCTGTGTGGCAAGCTGCTCCAGATTGTCTCCGGAATCCAACACGCTCTTGGCGGACGCCTGAATGTTACCGATAATTTCCTTCAACTTCTCAATCGTGGTCTCAAGGGATTGTCCCATAGTGCCAAACTCGTCCTTGCGCTTTAACACGGAATCCTTCACCTTGTAGGTCAGATTACCCTTCGACAGCTCCACCATAACATTATTCGCCTCGGTGACAGCCCCCGCGATCTGCATAGCCAACAGGAAACAAACCACCGCGAAGATCACAGCCAAGATGATTGAACCCACACCCACGATAGCCACGCGGATACTGATAAAGTGATCGACCTCCTCACTGGGCTCTCCCGCAAAAATCATTCCCACGATATTGCCGTCGGAATTCTGCAAAGGCATGTAGAAAGCATAATATGGCTGATCGTTGATGATCACGTCCGTTGCCTCATATTCATTCCCGTTTGTCAGCACTTCCTTAATTACGGCATCACTTGCCTTGGTTCCGATGATCCTCTCCCCCGTAGTGACATTTCTCAGGGAGGTTGCCATTCTCGTATCTCCATAGAACAACGTGACATCAACGTTCTCGTTGTCTGTCCAACTGTCTATGATGGTCTCATCTGCACTAATGTTCATATTCCCCTTCATCAGAGAACCGTCCTCAGCCAGATAATAATCTCCCTCACTCAAGGCGTTATAACCCGCGTCCACCGCCACACAGGTATATCGGAGCCCTGTCAGCGCTTCCATCTCCATACCCTCGGTGATAAAGTTGACTGCCGTAACGCCCATGATCAAAGCCGTTAAAACAGCGGGAATCACTCCCATTCCCACCAGTGTCCATTTAATGCTTCTTGTCTTTTTCATCTTGCGTTCTCCCCACTATTGAAAATTGCGAAACTAGAATGTATTTATTATAACATACCCCCCCCACGCAAAACAAGGATAGTTATTTATTTAACAATCATATTCCGCCGCCCTCTTACATACCGAGCATTCCTGAAAAATCGCGCATCGCCTCGGATATTTTGATCTGCTGTGGACATACCTGCTCGCAACTGCGGCAGCCGACACATTTCGAGGGTCTTTTCTCCTCCGCCATACTCGCCACAGCCATGGGTGCGATAAAGCCCCCGCCCGTGATCTTGTGCTCGTTATACAGCGCGATCAGCTCAGGAATCTGCAGACCCTGAGGGCAATGACTGGTACAATAATGACATGCGGTGCAGGGAAGACCGCCCTTGCGAACCTCCTCGTCGATCATACGCACAAGCTCCTTGGATTCCGTCTCGCTCAAAGGCTTATCCGTCTGCCATGTCTCAATATTTTCCTTTAACTGCTCCATGCTCGACATACCGGAGAGCACCATGGTCACTCCGGGAATCGCCTGTAGGAAGCGAAACGCCCATGCGGGAAGCTTCTCGTCCGGTCTCATCTTGCGAAGTCTTGCCGCCATCTCCTCCGGCGCGCCCGCAAGCTTCCCGCCGCGCAGAGGCTCCATTATCCAGATGGGAAGCCCCGCCTTCTGAATCAGCTCCACCTTCTCCTTCGCCCCCTGAAAATGCCAATCCATATAGTTGACCTGAAGCTGGCAGAACTCCATATGCTCGCCATACGCGTCCAGAAAACGCTGTATCACCTCCACAGAGCCGTGCGCGGAGAATCCCAGATGCTTGATCCTCCCGTTTTCCTTCTGCCTCAGCAGATAATCCATGATACCGAATTTCGGGTTCAGATAATCGTCCACATTTCCCTCATATACATTATGGAACAGGTAAAAATCAAAATACGGCGTTTGGCACTTCTTAAGCTGCTCCTCAAAAATCTCCTCCACCTTGCCCATGTTGGAATTGTCATACCCCGGAAACTTCGTGGCAAGATAAAAGCTCTCTCTGGGATATTTTGACAAAAATCTGCCCACTGTCAGCTCTGAATTGCCATTGTGATACCCCCATGCGGTGTCAAAATAATTCACCCCGTTCCGGTAGGCGTAATCGATCATTTCCCCCGCGGCAGCCTCGTCCACCACTGCGTCGTCTCCGTTCACCACGGGAAGGCGCATCATGCCAAGCCCAAGCCCCGATAATTTGATTCCCTGAAAATCTCTGTAAATCATTCAAATGCCCTCCTTTATTTGGATTAAATCTCGATTTAATCCCGTGTTCATGCTCCCCGTCCGATATCCCTTCAAGTCCAATGCCACATAGTCAAAGCCAAGCTCCTCGAACCTTGCCACAATCCGCTCCCTCAAGTCATTCTCCGTGATTCGGGCAAAATCCTCCGTCAAAAGCTCAATCCTCGCGCTCCGCCCGTGAATCCGCACCCGTCTCTGCCGAAATCCCGCACTGCCCAGAAGCTCCTCCGCCTGCTCCACCATGGACAGCTTCTCCGCCGTGATCTCCTCACCATAGGGAATCCTTGTGGCAAGGCAAGCATAGGCAGGCTTATCCCAAGCCGAAAGCCCCAAATCCCTAGCCAATGCGCGAATCTGCGCTTTATCCAACCCCGCTTCCCGCAAGGGGCTGACAATACCAAGCTCGGCAATCGCCCGCATCCCCGGACGATAATCTCCCATATCGTCCAGATTAGAGCCCTCCGCCACGACCCCGATTCCCTGCTCCCTTGCCAGCTCCTGAATCTTCTGGAAAAAATTCCTCTTGCAAAGATAACAGCGTTCGGGCGGATTCTGCGCAAATCCCTCTATTTCCAGCTCGTTCACCCTGCACACAAGCTGCCTGATACCCCGCTCCCTGCAAAAATCCACAGTCTCCTGATACTCCCGCTCGGGAAAGGAATGAGACACAACCGTAACAGCAACCGCCCGATCACCCAAGGCGTCCCTTGCCGCCTGCAACAGCAGCGTGGAATCCACCCCTCCCGAAAAAGCGATTGCCACATGCCCATAACCGCTGAGAATCCGCAGGAGGATGTTGTATTTTTCTTTTAAAATACCATCTGTTATTTTTGCATTCACTTCATTGTCTGATGTCATCGCCAATCCCTATTGTTATCGCACTTCTCGTTATGTTCCTACTTATTATAATTCCTGCTTGATTATAGTTCCTATTTATTATACTTCCTACTACTGCACTCCCCAGTACAATATTTTCCAAATAACTACACCTTAGAAATGCAGTATTTAACAGCATTTTCAAGCAAAATATAGTCTTATTAATTATGCTATACTAGGGTTTCCTATAGTTGCTGCGTTTTCTATCACTATTATTACACACCCTAGGTTTTCACATCGTTTGTTATGCTTTCTCCGTTCCTTATTGATGCCCTGCTTTCTATGGCTGCTTTCCCACTCCTTTAATCTTTTCCTTAATTTCTCGAATAGAGAGCCCCGTGTCCTCGGCAAGCTTCCTGAGGTCCTCGTACTCTGCCTTGCGCTTGCTCACTCCATACCCCTCGGACACCTTGACACGAACATCTCCAAACGGAGTATGCACTGTCTCCTGCCGCCTCTCCAAAACCATTCTTCCCTTCACGGATTCCCGAATGCCGATCGTGGGGGTGTGCCGGAAGATTAACCCTGCCAACTCCTCCTTGTCCGCCTCCGTACAAAGGACAGTGAGCAGCGTCCCGGGACGTCCCTTTTTCATGGTGATTGCCGTGGCAAAGACATCTCTTGCCCCTTTTTCCCGCAGGAGCTCCATGGCATAGCCCAACTCCTCCGCCGTCACATCATCCATATTGCATTGCAGCTCGACGATCCTGTCCTGCCCGCCTGCCGTCTCGCCCAACATCGCCCGCACCATATTGGCAGCCTCAAAATCCTTATTGCCTGTCCCATAGCCGACCCGCTCCACTCGCATCATCGGCATATTGCCAAAATCGCTACAATAGTGGCGAAGCAGCGCCGCCCCCGTGGGCGTGCACAGCTCCCCCTCCACAGTCCCCGCATAGCAGGGAATGCCCTTTAACAGATTTGCTGTCGCAGGTGCGGGAACAGGCAGAATACCATGCGCACACCTCACATGCCCGAAGCCCACGTTGATCGCGGACGCGATGACCTTCTCCACACGAAGCCGTTCCATCAGCATGGCACAGCCCGCGATATCCGCTATGGCGTCCATCATTCCCACCTCATGAAAGTGAATCTCCGAAACAGACTCTCCATGCACAAGGCTCTCCGCCTCCGCTATCAGCCTGTATACAGCCAACACGTCCTCCTTCACCCTGTCCGAGACCGTCAGCTTGCCGATAATAGATTTTATATCATGCATGGAAGCATGCGTATGACTGTGAGCATGGTCATGGCTGTGTTCATGGTCGTGGTCATGGCTGTGTTCATGGTCGTGGTCATGGCTGTGTTCATGGTCGTGGTCATGGCTGTGTTCATGGTCGTGGTCATAACCGTGCCCATTCTCATGACTATGACTGATTGCGTGCTCATGACCACATTTGGCTTCCTGTTCAGCCCCGTGTCCATGTCCCACGCCTTCCTCCACACCATCTATCATAACACGCATATGCTTTCCTGTCACTCCGCATTTCTTATCGTCCTGCATGAACACCTGAACATGCGGAATCCCAATCCCATTCAATTCCTCCACGAAATCCCGCTGTTCCTCCTCAGAGAGCAGGGAAGCCAACGCTCCCATCAGCATATCCCCTGCCGCCCCCATGCCGCAGTCCAAATACAAAATTCTCACATCCGCCTCTCCCCGACAGCCTTAAACTTAAATATGATTGATCAGACTTGCCTGATACCCTGCGCCAAAGCCATTGTCGATATTGACCACGCTCACCCCGCTTGCACAGGAATTCAGCATGGACAAAAGCGCGGAAAGCCCGCCGAAATTAGCCCCATACCCCACACTGGTAGGCACCGCTAACACCGGACAGGACACCAATCCCCCGATCACACTGGCGAGCGCCCCTTCCATGCCCGCAACGGCGATAATCACCCTCGCGCTCATCAGGTCATCCAGATACCCGAACAGTCGGTGAAGCCCCGCAACACCCACATCATACACCCGAACCACCTCGTTTCCAAGCGCTATGGCAGTCAGCGCAGCCTCCTCCGCCACCGGAAGATCGCTTGTACCTCCTGTCGCCACCACGATCGTCCCGCGACCCGTGACCTCCGGAAGCTCCCCCGCGATACAGATTCCCGAAAGCGGCTCGTAAACGGCAATCCGCTCTCCCAACGCCTTCGTCACATACTCCGCCTTCTCCCCGGTCATCCTCGTGATCAGAACAGTCTTTTCCCCGGACTCCAACAATTTCCGGGCAATCGCCAGAATCTGCTCTCCGGTCTTGCCCGCCCCATAGATTACCTCCGACACTCCCTGCCGAAGCTTCCTGTGGGTATCCAGCTTCGCAAAGTCCAAATCCACATAAGGAGCCTCCCGCAGTCTCAGCACAGCCTCCTCCACGTCGATCCGCCCCGCCTGAACCCCCTCGAGCAATTCCCTGATCCTCTCCTGCTCCAATCCATCCGCCTCCGTCCAATCCAAAATAAGTATCTAATCCAAATCAAACATCCAATCCACAAATTCCTGTTTCCATCTATGGATTCCGCCTTCCGTCCGCACAACCTAATCTCACCTCATAATATCTAAGTACGCCCCGCAAGTCAAGCGTATTTTATAGATCTCCTCTTACACCACCGTGCATACCGTTCGGTACACGGCGGTTCCCTAGTTTTCACCTGTTAGAAGCGTGCGCCGTCGGGCGCACTATTAATGAAGGAGAACCCTAAATGATTCTCCTCCATTGATTACTCCCAATTATGTGCAACATATTTCAAGATTTCCTGTCCTAAATCTAACCCTTCAGCTTTCATTTTTTCTATATTTTCTTTAGAAGAAAATATGTAATAGTATCCTATTCTTTCATCATCGCTAGGAGGAATTGCGGTAACAGCTAATGCTTCTCTCAATGGTATAACTCTTTGTGGTGCAAATTCTATATAAATATCACTATTTTGCAATTTTGAGTAGTTGCTTTCATAGTGACGCTCCACAAAGACAAATGCAAAAACATTATTCAAGCCTTTTTCTTCACTAAATCGTTTGAAAATGGAAAATGTTTGAATTATAGCCTTTTGAGCAGATACTGAAGTTTTTGCTGCTTCGCTCAAAACCTCATTATCAGAAACTAGTGCATCTTCCATTAGTTTTTCTTGTATATTAGCCCTTTCCATTTCATCATCATTTATGAAAAATATTGTTTTTGAAATAGCTTTTAATGTAGCCTTAAAAGATCTTCTGATTCCTAATCCTATCAAATCCGATTCAAGTTGACGAAATTCCGCTTCGCTTTTCCATAATGGTTTTAATCTTTTATCTCTTACAAAATATTGTTCCCTCACTTCTTTCACTTCTTTTGAAGAATGCATCTCATTTTTCAAAAACGCAAGAATATCATCATCCGACAATAAACTTAATGGTACATGCTGATCAAGATAACCCTCATAAGAAAGCGCCTTCTGGGTAAACACTGTTTTTTCAGTCAAAACATCTCTATATTTATCTTTCATAAAGCTATTATAGTTTGCAATAGCCAAATCAACCAACTTGGCATCGTATAGAATTGTTGGGTGATCTTGTATCCAATGCCGTTCAAGATCATTAGCAAAGGTAACGTTTTCTATAACGCTTAACGCCCCTCTTTTATATGCCGCAACTCGATGGACGGATGCCGAAGGATCTGTATAATCAACTATTGTATACCCTGCAAATATCCAATGCCATTGTGCTGAACCCTGTAACATACCCATCCCTAATAAGGTAGTCCAACTTGTCAACATCAATCAAAGTCCCATTAAGCATTCCAATAACTATATTTTCGATTAACTTATCCTCTGAAGTATATTTTGCACCTATAATCGCTCTTACAAATATATCTTCATAGATTTTGTCAGATAATCCCAATTTCCTTAGCAATTTTAACCCCACTATGGCACTCATGGCCTCATGGGGTTTTCCCGTTCCATTTTGAATATCTTTCTTTAATCCTTCATCCAATAACAACTCTGCTATTTCCGCTTTAAAATCGTTTTTATAAAAACTTTCTCCTGTATGTGAAAAGGGGGAATGTCCAATATCATGCAAAAGACAAGCAACCAAAAAAGTAGTTTCTAGTTTTCCCCAATCTCCTCCATAATAGTCAGGAAATTCTTTTTTTACATTTTCTCTAAAGCATCTGAAGGTCTTTTTCCCTAAATGAAAAACACCAATTGAATGAACAAAGCGATTATGAAGTGCGGACGGATATAGTGCCTGATAGCTTGTTTGAATTACATTTCTCAATCGCTGAAACTCTGGCGTGTCTATTAATTTTATGTACAAATCTTCTATATCAACATAACCATATACAGGATCTTTAATCTGTTTCACCAGACCACCTCATAACCTATGCTGTTCTCTGAGCAAAATCGTTAGTCGTTTCCACTAAAAAAGCTAAAACTTCCCATGGCAAATAACCTACAAATCTACTTGCCAAATCAGCAACTTGTTTTGTTTGTTTAATACAGATCGTTTGTTCTACTTCATTGTAATCGAAATAATCAGAAAAATCAAACAATGCTGAGGTATACTGATCTTGAGAAGTCAAAAATACCGCGTCTAAATCTTTCTCAATTGACATTTTCTGTATAAAAATACCCAAATCGCTCAATTCACTAAAAGAAATAGTTGACCTGTTTTGTCTTTTTTTTAGGGCAATTAACGAGTTGGCAATAATATACTCTGCTCCCACAAACGTAACCATAATATACCTCCAGTATCAAACTGTATATTAGGAATCAATTTCTTTTCGCAAAAGTAAGACATGCATTTCGTAAAAGGCATCGACTCCTTATCTGCTAAGTAGTATATGACCATATTAACAGAATATTCCCAAATAAACAAGCCTAATCTCCCAAAAAATTCTATAGCGAGCAAAAAGGCAATTATCAAATGTTCAAAGTAAAAAGAAGACCGGGAATCCATTTCAGATTCCCGGCTCCTGTTTACTGCTTACATGTCTTTACATTCCAAATATCTTGAACAAATTACTCAGCAGATTCGTCTGCTTCAGGTTCTTTGCAACGATGCTGAACTTGGCTGTCTTGCAACCCACGTACCCGGAATCTCCCTTCGCCGTGATGATCGCCGTCGCCTTTCCTTTGTTCTTGTTGTTGACAAAACGCACCGTGTAGTCCACATTCGGCGTCAGCGGATCTGACTTGCCCTTGACGGTCACTTCCACATAAGGTTCAACCGTTCTGCCAGTGTAGTCAAGCTTGGTCACCTTCGCGCCCTTTGTGCCGTCCGCGTTCTTCTCATAGAAAGTCACCTTCGCACTGGAGAGATCCGTCTTGGTACCCTTGTCGCATACCATGTAGGTTCCGGTCACGCTGTCCTCGTCCCCGGTCTTGTAGCTGCCCTTTCCGGTCACCTTCACCTTGATGGTGGTGTCGGCGGCAGTCACCTTGTTCTTGCCTCCCATCAGGGTCTCGCTGTTGTCCGCGTTTACAATATAATACTCCACCTTGTAGTCGGACGCTTTCAACGCAACGCCGTTGATGGTCACTATGGGTGCGGATTTGTAGATACCCGCTTTCTTGAACACCTTGTCTGCCGACTCCACTTTCGCGCCGCTCTTTTTCAAGGACGCAGCATCAATCGTGAATTCCCCTGTTGTCTTGCTTCCCTTGAAGTTGCCAAGGAACGTGATGGTGTATTTTCCCTTGCCGACCTTCTTGTTGCTGCTGTAGGTCACCTTGTAATCGGAGCCCTCCTGCAGCTTAGTCCCGCTTACGTCTTTGCCGTAGTACACCTTAAGGTCATTGCCCAGTGTCACGCCCGCGCTGTTGTAATCGTAGCTTGTCTTTATGCTTGCCTGATCCACGTAGAACTTGGTGTTGTCCTTCAGCGGCTTGATGGTATAGCTCTTGCTTACGGTCCCGGTGTAGTCGCCCATTCCTATCACACTGAATTTCACGGTTCCCGCATTGGTGGTGTCACCACCGTATACGACCTCGTAATAGGTGTGATCGTTATCATTTTTCAGCGTTTCTTTGGTCTTCTTGTCCTGTACTGTAATAGCATCTTCCGGAAGCAGCTGGGACTTACCGTTGTAAATCAAATCCACTTTGCTCACGGTTACAGTGAAGGTCTTCAGGTCATCCTTCTTCACCGCCTTGACGGTTACCTTACGGCTTCCCGTGTAGTTGCCGTTCCCTTCCAGTTCAATCTCAAAGGTCTCGGCTTCCTCCTTGGATGCGTCACCAAACTTCTGGTTCTTCTGCGCGGGATCCTTATAGGTATAATCCTTTGCCCCGAGCTTCATGCCATTGTATACCAGAATCGGCGTCGCCTTGGAGTTCTTCGCCACCGTGACCGCGCCCGCCTTCACGGAAGCAGTGCCGCCGGCTGTGTCCGTTTCACCGATATTCTTCTTTGCGATGCTGAAGTTGGTGAACGTGCTGCTGGTGAGGTTGCCCTTTCCGGTTACGGTAATCTTGGGTGCGTTCTTGGGTGCGGATCCGTTCGCGTCCCACTCGCACGCCTTGACGTTGTTGCTGTATTTTACGGTGTAATCCACACCCTCTATCAACTGATCGCCATTGTTGGTCACGATGATGGCGGGCTTGATAGCGCTTCCGGTATAAACATAGGTCGCATTGGGCGCTGCCAACTTGACATGCAGCCCTATCTCCTGATTCGTGGTACTGCTCTGCCACTTTGCCTTGATAGTCATGCTCTTGGAAGGCGTGTAAGGCACGGTAATGGCATTGTTTTCTTCATCTACCCAACCTTGGAAGGTGTAGCCTTCTCTCGTCAGTGTGGAAGGAAGATCGGTCTCGGTCAACGCCGTGCCTGCCACGATTACCGTCTCCTTAGGCGTCGTGCCATCCAGTCTGTCAATCGTAATAACATACTGGTCTGTAATCTGATATTCATAGGTTGCAACATCACTCGTCTTGCCGTCCAATACAGCAATCGCCTTGAGCGTTACCTTCTTCAAGTCGTTGCCAAGGTCGATCGCTGTTCCCGTGTACTCTTTGTTGGTGTCCGAAACGGTAGTCGTGGGATCGTCCCCATTCAAGGTATAGTAAATCTTTGCGCCCGTAGCCGCACTCAATTCAACCTTCGTCCCCTTGGGAACATCGCCAGAGGGTTGGTTAGCCTCGGGAGCCGCCACCGTGCCGGCGGGAGGATTGGTTGCAACGGGCACTTGCTCCTCCACTACAACATAGAGGATGTAGGCAGTACCATCATCCTTGGCATAAATCACATGTTCCCCTGCCTCAACTTCAAAAGCATACTCTGTGGAAGCATTTACGCAGGGATCCGTTGCATTTTCATCCGTATCAAGATATATCTTTGTTTTGCCCGCCTTCGCATCATCATTTGAGACATATGCGCCTATATATACCCTCGCCGCATACTCGTTAGTAAAACGTATCGCCTGCTTGGAATCCTTAGTCGTTTTAGCCCCAAACGAAAAACGAAGCAAATATTCTTCTTGACCTCCATGGGTGTCCGCAGGAGCAGCTTTGGGTTTAGGAGGGGTGCTGGTACTTATCAGTGAAATCTTAGCTTTTTGCTCAGTATTGTCTATTGTAAAATACCCGTCAGTACCATAACTGGTAACATCTGCCGACAACACATCTGCTGCCATCTCGTCTGCTTCCGGATTGAACATATAAATCTTGGTCTCAAATTCCTTGTCACCACCTACACCGGAACCGGGATTCACTTCCGTTCCCTCGCCTATCACGGTGTAATAAAAAGATTTGACGTCACTCTGTTCGCCGCCATATATTGCAATCGCCCTCACCGTCGTTGGTCCCGTGATTACAATCGCTTCTGTATAAGGCAGACTGGAGGCTGTCGGTATGCTTCCATCTAACGTGTAATAAATGGAAGCCCCCGGCGTCGCGCAGCTCAATTTAATCTCCGTGTTCTTCGGAACCTGCCGTGAAGTCGGATTCGCTTCCGGCTCAGTGACATTCTTCGGAGTGTAAGTCGGTGCATTCGTTGAACCGCCACCCGGCATTTCTACAACCTCGGGATCACCTTTCACCTTGCCGCCGATAGCCACTACACTGGACGTGTACTTTACAACCTTATCCTTTAGCTCGGTGATTACTCCATAATTCTTATCCTCTTTTGTATTATCGAATATGAACTGCAAATCTCCGCCATTCAGACGTCCTGCATTGCTGACAACCTTCTCCCTTGCTTCTTCCGGCATGTCAGCCTCATAGGAATACATAGTGCTCGCAGTATCAAAATTATTGTAAGATGTACCGCCAGCCTTTGCCTTCACACTCTCCGGCACCGTATCGCTCGCATTCTCTACAACATACGCATCAAAATCGGTCGGATTGCTGCTATATGGAACAAAGGCTTGCGCACCTTCAATATGATTGTTGTAAGCTTTAATAATTCCGCCATTCTCGCCCGAGAATGTTCCGGCACCCTTAGCATCTGTACCCTGCTTGGAGATCAGCATCGGGTTTGCACAATTTCTAAAATAATTACCCTCTACGAATGCAGAACCTCCCGTTGTCACGCCAACACCATACTTAGAGTTTCCATCAAAGTAATTGTTGTACACATGGACACTCATAGTCCTGATTCGCGGATGTCTGGAATCAGAATGATCAAACCAATTGTGATGATAAGTAATATAGTTGGGTCCTGTCTCACTCTTCATTCCGCACAAGGAACATTTGCCGGAATCCCAAAAATGGTTATAGGAAAAAGTACAATACTTACTATCACCCTTGATATCTATCGATCCGTCACCCTTTGCCTGATCGGCATCTTCGCCCGGGTTCCCGTAATAAATATCCAAATCATGAACCCAAATATTACAGTTAGCGGTATCAAGCGAAATACCGTCATCATTGAAGTTCATCACGGCAAAATTCCTAAGCTCTACATTACCACCATTGCGAATCAGGAAACCAAAGCCATTGATTGTGGCGTCCTCGCCGATACCCTCAATGGTCAAGAGCTTATTAGTATACGCATTTGAACCTTTGATTTGCAGCCCCTCGCTACTCGACGTCCACGAACTTTTCGGGAATCCATCTGTGTCAATTGTCCCAATAATTCGTATATCTATGGGTGTATTCGGAGATGTTTTAGCCACTCCACTGGAATCCACTATCGCAGGGACTCCGGTAAATGTTACATCTTTATTATTTTTGTCTTTCACCGTCACAGAAACATTCATGAAATTCTCATTAGTGACATAGAGGACTTTCGCCCCGTCCTTCAAAGTGCCATCATCATTATATGCGCCTGAACCCGTTTTATGTGTTGAAGCTTCCGAGAAGGCAAATCCTGAACGGTCATAATTCGTCACCTTCAAAACCTCAGTAGTATTGGACGCAATGACTGTTGCTGTGTTCTTGTCATCACTAAGCGTCACGGCATCAATCTTGATAAAATAATTGCCCTTCGCCAAGCCGACTGTATCCACGCGCCAATAGTCCGCATACTGGCGAATCAGTTCATTGTCAATCCTTGTCCATTTGCCATTTGCAGGAGCCACATACGCCATGTAGCCGTCAGCGCCTTCAACAGGCTTCCACTCTGCGTATGCGCCTTCCTCGTAACCCGCATACTCGTAGATATTCACGAGCTCCGCCCCGTCTGCCTTAGGATTCACGATTACCGTATAGGGGCTAAAGCTGTCAGCAGTGAATGTGAATCCGGTATTTCCATTTTTGACCTCTATCTGCTCCGTCCCGTGAAGCACGATAATATTGTTGAGACTGCCCACATCAGATGATGTGGCAATGGTGTAAGGCATAGTAATGGAAATCGCAGGCGCAATTCCATCCGCACCGGTCTCACCCTTCACAACCTTAACTGTATCGCTCGGATTGTCTTTATTGACAAGAGTGATGTCATAATAAATAATCTCTCCGCCATTTTCTTTCAAGTTCTCTGCCGCAGCCTTAACGTCGTCAGATGGAGTTGTAACCTTCTCCGCCTTGACCTCAATGTTAAATATCTCCTCTGTGCCATTCGTGAAGGTGATATCTCCCTTCAAATCCACACCGCTCACGATAGAGCTTGAAACTGAATCCGTCGCAGGCTTAAGAGTGGGCTTCTTGATCGTATACTCAAACGTTGCAATATCGCTGTCCGCATTATTTTCCGATACTGCAATCACCTTGATAGTTGTATCCTTTGTAATCGAAATGGGGGCTGTATACTCTGTCTTGGTGGAATCGGTGGAATCAGGCTCTGAACCATCAACAGTGTAGTAAAGCGTTACCCCCCCTAGACCGCTGTCAGCACACGCTAAGCTAACCTTTGTTCCCTTTACCACGGATCCCGCATCAGGAGTAGCCGTGGGAGTCGCAAGCTTAGCCCCGGTTATGGTGTATGTAAAAGTTGCAACATCGCTAGAATTCTCTCCCTTAATTGCAATTGCTTTGACAGTAAAAGTCTTTAAACCCTCCTCGGAACCAACAGAGAAAGGCTCTGTATATTCTGTGCTATCCTTGGTCGGTGTCGTTCCATCAGTAGTATAATATATGGTTGCGCCTTCTGTTTTCGGTTTCAAAGTAATTTTTTGAGTCTTCTCTACCTTAGCACCATCAGCGGGATCCGCTGTGGGTGCAAGGATTGTCTCCTTGATAACCGTGTAGGTGAATGTTGCAACACTACTGAGAATTGCATCATCCCCTGTTCCCTTGATGGCAATTGCCTTAATGGTAATATCTCCAAGCGTGTCAAGAAGAATTGGCTTCTCATAAAGAGTGCTTGCATCTGTAGGCACGCTTCCATCCAACGTGTAGTAAATAGAAGCTCCATCTGTAGCACACTTCAATGCAAGCTCCGTCCCTTGTATTACTTCTTGGTCAGTTAAGTCAGCTGTTGGAGCTTTGACAGTTTCCTTGACAGGGCCTTCCGTGACCGCAATATAAAAAAGCTGTGACTCACCACTTTTTCTTTTAACAAGGTGGGAATAACCCGTGTCATCTGTAGCCTCCCCATCAATACCTTTTCCCAACGGCAATTCTATCCAATATACGGTCGCGCAAGTAAATTCATCAGTTGTAGGAAGGTTTTCATACTTACTAAAGTCACTTATTACAGTTCCATCGACATCAATTTTCCCATTAGACGGAATATAAATCAACATTTCAAGTTTTGCTTCACTTGTTTTTGTTGTGAAACTGACGGTTGTTGAACTTTCCATTTTTAACGCACCTGTATAAGATTTCCCGTCATATGAAACATTTTTAATAAGTTTACTTGAACTTGCAGCACTTCCATTAATTGTAAAAGTGCTATCACTCACGATTCCATCGGAAAAATCATGTTCCTTTTTCTCTGGTGTTCCTGCCTTTGCCACTCTCGCCGGAGCCAACATGTCAAGCGGTATCAATGTCATGACCATCAAAACCGCCATCATGCGGGCAATGGCTATTTTAATTCTTTTCCCCATATTTCCCTCATTTCTGCGCTGTTTTCCGCGCGTGATCTTATGCCTGTGTTTCCGAGTTACTTTAATTCCCTGCCAAATGTCACCTCCCTGTGCTTTGCTCCCGCGAACAGCGAACTGAATAGCCATGCCGATATGTAGACGCAATCGCTTTGACTATTTTGACGAATGCCACGAGGCTTCCGTACCCCGCACATCCGCCGCAGAGTACCTACCAAAAACCAAAAAATCCTACTGTCACTATATCACACTTTTGTGCGTTTTGGCAACAAATAAACGCAATGCTTTTTGTAAAATGGGCAATTTGACCAATCTCCCGTGCCCGACGTCCGCTTGCCCTGCCGTTCTTTCGTCATACTACACAAAACATGTCATTTTAACGCACACCCATTCCATTGGGCGGCGGGATTCTCATATCCTACACATTCGCGCCATAGGTATTGTAATACGCCCGGGCGGAGCCCGCGTCCAGTGCGAATCGCCTGCAAAGCTTTTCCACGATCGTCTCCCCCGACTTGCCCTCCTCTATATTGTCGAGGATGAAGATTCGGATACCTTCTTTCTTACCTTCTGCTCTGCCTTCCGCTCTACCTTCTTCTCTGCCTTCTGCTCTGCCTTCTGCTCTACCTTCTGCTCTGCCTTCTTCTCTGCCTTCCGCTCTACCTTCTTCTCTGCCTTCCGCCTTGCCTTCTTGTCTGCCCTCTGCCCTGCCTTCTTCTCTGCCTTCTGCTTTCGCCTTAATCGTCGCATCCTTCCATTCCTGCTGAATCTCGTCCCATGCCTGACACATATTGACTTCTCCTTCCTCTCCCTGTTCGTCCAGTTTTTTCAGTATCTGTGTGTTATCCGTCATGATTGCTATTGTTTTCGCTGTCTCCGCAGATATGCTCGTGAAGTCCTCTTTTTGGTATAGCGCCTTCATAGCTTCCTTGTCCCCGCGGGTGCCGAGGGCGGCGAGCAGCAGGCGCAGGTCTGTTCGGAACATGGACAGTTCCTTTAGGTCTTCTACGCACACCAAGCTTAGCCCGTAATCGTGAAACAATTTCTCCCGCAGCTTCTTGTTTGTCCCAAATTTCATCATGTCTCCAAGACTTTTGGGACCGTTCCAATGTTTCGTACCATGATAGAGACAGATCGTGTATGTGGGGTGCAGTCTGTCCTCCTGTCCAAACCTTGTCTCTTGGCGGCTAATGTTTTGCTTTTTCTGACCAAGCGAATGTCGCTTGTCGTTTTCAATCTCCCGAATCTGCTGTTCATACTCTAAGCTGTCATACATCATGACACGCCAAGGCATTGTAAAATCAATATCACTCTGGTTTTCTATCGCCACCACGGAGAAGCTTCCGCCTTCCTTGAGGTACTTTTTAATATCGCGGTATAAACTCCTTTGTCCCCGAGCCGTCCCTGTCTGCACATACCTTCCCGCTCCTTCCTCAAGCGCGTCAGCCCGCAGTACCTCCTCACCGTCAAATATTGCACCGTTAAACAAATCCGCGAACCTCCCGTTGTCCGAGAGATAGCTGTACATAGCATCATCATATTTTCCCATAAATAACCTCCCCGCGGGGAGCGTCTGCCAATCCGCCCCTCCGTCACTTTTATTTTTCTGTCAATCCAAGTGGAAGAACGGCGGAATCGCCATAGAAAAATACTTGAATTTTAAGATATCTGTATTATATTCCATCTCTTTTTATCTGTCAATACATTTCCGGAAATTTATTTCTCTTTTCTCACAATTACAGTGATGCCGAGACGAGAGAGGACTGAACCCAACCAAAATCAGTCAAACATGTCATTCAACGCACACCCATTCCATTGGGCGGCGGGATTCTCAACAATCCCTGCTGTGCCTTATTATAAGGCAGGCGG
This sequence comes from Muribaculum sp., assembly GCA_023663505.1. GTDB lineage: Bacteria > Bacillota > Clostridia > Lachnospirales > Lachnospiraceae > Acetatifactor. Next base: position 64,335 of record JAMPHH010000002.1, on the reverse strand, counting down.
GGACATTTTTAACGTTATCAGAATTTGGAATTATACTTATCGCATACTCGTTCCAATTTTGCAAAATCAAGGCATCTTGTTTTCCCTTTATACCCGGACTCACTCTGGCATAAATCATATAAGCAGTTAGCCTTATTTACAATTATTTCCTGATTCTTTCTGCACCACTCCAATTCATCTATACACAATTGTTTATAATGATACTCACTTGCAGAGTCTTTTGGATCAGGTTTTAAATCAACTTTGTATATTTGTGCATCCTCAACCGGAATCATAAGATTATAGTTAAGAACAGCAATCAATTTTCCTTTTTTATCAAAAATCTTATCAAAGTCAGCCCGTGGCTTCATTTTCGTATGCTTGGCAACCGCATGAGAAAGCGGAATGAGGTATTTCCTGTTATTACACAAAATAATAATTCCTACATAGATACGATGCTGTTTACCTATCTGCGGCGACACCGAAGATACTTTATCGTCTGCATTATGCAGATTTCGTATGTATTTCATATCAATCAGATATAGATTTAATCTTTCCTGCTTCATTTGTACCTCATCAGTTTTTGAATTTTTTAATAATGATATAAATATGGCTATGCCATACGACATAGCCATAATGTGGAACCACCATCAGCGATTCCATCGCTTTTACAACTTCCACTTAAAGGTAGGACTCACCTTAAAAATATGATAGCACACATTTCCCAAAAGTCAACAATTTTTAGTGATGACAATAAGGCATTTCTCCGCAACGTGCGTTATTAAAACATGTGTTATTTTAAATTCATGCTCTCGCGTCATATGTATTGTAATATGCTTAAGCTACCCCCACATCGCCATACATTACGCATTCGCACCATATGTATTGTAATACTCCTTGGCAGATCCCGCGTCCAGTGCGAATCGCCTGCAAAGCTTCTCAACGATCGTCTCTCCCGACTTGCCCTCCTCTATATTGTCTAAGATGAAGATTCGGATACCTTCTTTTCTTGCCTCCGCCATGCCTTCTGTTTTACCCTCTGCTCTGCCTTCTGCTCTACCTTCTTCCCTTCCATCCTCTTTCGCCTTGATTGTTGCTTCCTTCCACTCCTGCTGAATCTCGTCCCATGCCTGACACATATTAACATCTCCTTCCGCTCCCTGTTCGTCCGGTTTTTTCATTATCTGTGTATTGTCCGTCATGATTGCTATCGTTCGCGCTGTCTCCGCGGATATGCTCGTGAAGTCCTCTTTTTGGTATAGTGCTTTCATTGCTTCCTTATCCCCGCGGGTGCCGAGGGCGGCAAGCAGTAGGCGCAAATCAGTTTGAAAATCGGACAGCTCCTTTAAATCTTCCACGCACACCAAGCTCATTCGGTAATCGTGAAATAATTCCTCTTGTAACCTTTTGTTAGTCCCGAATTTCATCATATCCCCGAGACACTTGGGTCCGTTCCAAGGCTTTGTGCCGTGGTAGAGACAGATTGTGTACACCGGGCATAGTCTGTCCTCTTGCCCAAATCGTGTCTCTTGGCGGCTGATGTTTTTCTTTTTGGGACTAAGCTTGTGTCTTTTGGTGTTTTCAATCTCCCGAATCTGTTGCTCGTATTCCCGTTTGGACATACCTCCCCGCCCCTCCGTCACCTTTATTTTTCTGTCAATACATTTCCGGAAATTTATTTCTCTTTTCGCAAAATTAGTTTCATAAGTCAATATCCTAAACAATAACAGTTCCACCATAGAATAACCCACAAGCCCTGTATACCCGCTTCGCCCCGATACCAAGGCGGGAGAGGACTGGGAGGAGTTTCGCGGGCTTCGGCAGAGGTTGGAGCGTTTTCTTATAGTGCGCCCCAAAACTAGGGTGAAATGTGCACGGATGCACATTTCAGGCTTTACGGTGCATGGATGCACCTTAAAGCCGACCCGCAAATTGCAATATTCTCACCCGCACTATTAGAAAACACCCAACCGCAGCCCGCCCGCGAAACTACTCCCAGTCCTCTACCGCCGCCCCCAACCGGAACCCGTCAGCAAAACCGCCCGCCAGACCCCACAACAGGTCCGGCGGGCGGTCTCCCTCACTGTACCGCCAGATTAGAATACCCCATCAGGCTCTCGTCCACGGCTCTCGCCGCCTCTCTGCCCTCACGTATCGCCCACACCACCAGCGATTGTCCCCTGTGCATATCCCCTGTCACAAACACATTGTCCACACTGGTCTGATACCTCCCGGCATCTGTCTTCACATTCGTCCGCTCGTTCAGCTCCACGCCAAATGCCTCTGCGATATAGCTCTGGGTTCCCAGAAAGCCCGCCGCGATCAGCACGATATCAGCGTCCAACACCTGCTCGCTGCCCGCGATCTCCTCCATCTTCATGCGTCCCGTTGCCTCGTCCTTCACCCAATTCAGCTTCACGATCTTTACCGCCTTCAGATTCCCGCTCTTATCCTTGATAAATTCCTTCACCGTAGCCTCGTAGATACGAGGGTCATGCCCGTACAGCGCAATCGCCTCCTCCTGACCGTAATCGGTCTTACAGATCTTGGGCCACTCGGGCCAGGGATTGTTCTCCGCGCGGCTGTCAGGAGCCTTGGGCATCATCTCGATCTGCGTCACGCTCTTTGCGCCGTGACGGATAGATGTACCCACACAGTCATTTCCCGTGTCACCTCCCCCGATGATCACCACATGTTTGTCTTTGGTATCCACATAAGCCTTGTCCGCAAAACCTGAATCCAGCAGGCTCTTGGTATTTGCCTTCAGGAAATCCACTGCAAAATATATCCCCTTGGCGTCCCGTCCGGGCGCATTGATGTCTCTCGGATTGGAGGCGCCGCAGGCAAGCACCACCCTGTCAAAGTCATGGAGCAGCTTATCCGCCTTGATATCCTTCCCCACGTCTGTTCCCGTGACGAAGCTTACGCCTTCCTCCTCCATGATCTTCACCTTGCGCTCCACGATCTGCTTTTCCAGCTTCATATTAGGGATGCCGTACATCAACAGCCCTCCCACTCTGTCGGAGCGCTCGAACACAGTCACCTGATGCCCGCGCCTGTTCAGCTGGTCAGCCACGGCAAGCCCCGAGGGACCGCTTCCCACGACCGCCACTCTCTTGCCCGTGCGCACCTTGGGGGGATTGGCTGCCGTATACCCCTCCGCATAGGCATTCTCGATAATGGCATATTCATTCTCCTTGGTGGAGACAGGGTCGCCGTTTAACCCACATGTGCAGGCTGCCTCACACAATGCCGGACAGACCCTCGATGTAAACTCCGGAAAATTATTAGTCTTCTTCAAGCGGCTGTACGCCTGCTCCCAGTTCCCCGTATAAACCAAGTCATTCCACTCCGGAATCAGATTATGCAGCGGACACCCGCTTGCCATACCGCAGATCATCATCCCCGACTGACAGAACGGCACGCCGCACTCCATACAGCGAGCCCCCTGAAGCTGCTGCTTTTCCTTGGGCATATGCCTGTGAAACTCGTTAAAATGCTTCACTCTCGACTTCGGTTCCTCAGCCTCGCTGACTTCCCTCCTATATTCCATAAAACCGGTAGGTTTTCCCATTTTCCTCTCCCTTTCTGCGCTGCCCAAATTTAAACTGTAAAATCGCGGCAACTGTTCATATGGAACTGTCAAAAAATAAATTTTGACAGTTCCTGCAAATTGCTTCGCAATTAGCCGGAATCAGAAATAACTTTTGCAAAGTTATTTCTAGACGATTCCTAACCGGCATTGTGTCAGGTCATTTTGACCTTGCAGCGCGCAGACACAAGGCACAGTGCCTATCAACATATCAACAGTCCTGCCATACGGTCAGGCTGCAGCTCTCTACCGCCTTACGCCTCCGCTCACATTCGCATAAAACGCTTCTATCTGCGCCTGTTCCGCACTCAGACCCTTCTCCTCCATCTGTACGATGGTCTTCAACACCCTCTCGTAGTCATGAGGGATGATCTTCTTAAACTTAGGCAGATACTCGCTGAAATTGTCCAGTACCTCCTTGCCCTTCGCGGAATTGGTCAACGCCACATGCTCCTGGATCATAGCCTTTAATTCCAACACATCATATTTGGAGGTGATTTCGTTGGAGGACACCATTTCTTTATTTAATTTCTTGTAGAGGTCATTGCCCTCGTCCAACACATAGGCGATGCCGCCGCTCATGCCCGCGGCAAAGTTCTTGCCCGTGCTTCCGAGCACCACCACGCGCCCGCCGGTCATATATTCACAGCCATGGTCTCCCACGCCCTCTACCACCGCGTTTGCACCGGAATTTCTCACACAGAACCGCTCTCCCGCCACGCCGTTGATGAACGCCTTGCCGCTGGTCGCGCCGTAGAGCGCCACGTTTCCGATGATGATATTCTCCTCCGCCTTGAACTTACTGCCCTGAGGGGGATAAACCACCAGCTTTCCGCCGGAAAGTCCCTTGCCGAAGTAGTCATTGGACTCTCCCACCAGCTCAAGCGTCAGCCCCTTGGGAATAAAGGCGCCGAAGGACTGTCCGCCCGCTCCCCTGCAGAGCACATGATAGGTGTCCTCCTCCACGTCGTCCCCCAACTTACGGGTGATCTCACTTCCCAAGATCGTGCCAAAGGCGCGATCCGTATTTGCCACGTCCACCTCGATGCCGCGCTTCTGTCCCGAGCTGATCGCCTTACCAAGCTGCTTTAGCAGCACCCGCTCGTCCATGGTCTTTTCCAGCTCGAAGTCATACACCTGCTTGGGGTCAAAGGTCACCTTCGCCTTGCCTCCCTCGTAGGGATTGTACAGGATCGTGGACAAGTCCACCTTTTTCTGATGGTCTGTCAGGCTGTCCTTCACCCGAAGGAAGTCAGTGCGCCCCACCAACTCGTCCACGGTGCGCACGCCAAGGCGCGCCATATACTCTCGCAGCTCCTGCGCGATAAATCTCATGAAATTCTCCACATATTCGGGCTTGCCCTTAAAGTTCTTGCGAAGCTCCGGATTCTGGGTTGCCACGCCCACGGGACAGGTATCCAGATTGCACACCCGCATCATCACGCAGCCCATAGTCACCAGCGGGGCGGTCGCAAAGCCGAATTCCTCCGCTCCAAGGATAGCGGCTATCGCCACGTCCCGTCCGCTCATCAGCTTGCCGTCCGTCTCGATGCGCACCTTATTCCGCAAGCCGTTCATGATCAGGGTCTGATGGGTCTCCGCCAGCCCCAGCTCCCAAGGAAGCCCCGCATTGTGGATAGAGCTTCTGGGCGCGGCGCCCGTGCCCCCGTCATAGCCTGACACCAATATGACCTGCGCTCCCGCCTTCGCCACGCCCGCGGCGACAGTGCCCACGCCCGCCTCGCTCACCAGCTTCACGGAGATGCGTGCGTCCTTATTGGCATTTTTCAGGTCATAGATCAGCTGCGCCAAGTCCTCGATCGAATAAATATCATGATGAGGCGGCGGCGAAATCAGGGACACGCCGGGGGTGGAATGTCTGGTCTTGGCGATCCAAGGGTACACCTTCCCTCCGGGGAGATGTCCGCCCTCGCCGGGCTTTGCGCCCTGCGCCATCTTGATCTGTATCTCCTGTGCGCTGACAAGGTATCTGCTGGTCACGCCAAACCTCCCGCTTGCCACCTGCTTGATGGCGGAGCAGCGGTTTGATCCGTCAGCCCCGACGGTCAGTCTGTCCAGATCCTCGCCGCCCTCGCCGGAATTGGACTTGCCGTGCAGACGGTTCATGGCGATCGCCATGGTCTCATGGGCTTCCTTTGATATGGAGCCATAGGACATGGCCCCTGTCTTAAACCTTGTCACGATAGACTCCACGGGCTCCACCTGATTGATGTCGATTCCCTTCTTGGGGAAATTAAAATCCATCAGTCCCCGCAGATTCCGGATAGACGTCTCGTCATTCACCATGGCGGTGTACTGCTTAAACATATTATAGTCGCCACGTCTGGTGGACTCCTGCAGCATGTGGATCGTGGCGGGGTTGTAGAGATGCTCGTCCGCGCCGCTTCTCATTTTATGATGTCCGGGACTGTCCAAGGTCAGGTCATTTTGCAGCCCCAAGGGGTCAAATGCCTGAGAATGCAGGCCGTCCACCTGATTCTCGATATCCTTCAGGCTCATCCCGCCTACGCGGCAGACCGTGTTGCAAAAATACCTATTGATCACCTCCGCGTCGATGCCGATCGCCTCGAATATCTGTGAGCCCTGATAGGACTGTATCGTGCTGATCCCCATCTTGGAAGCGATCTTCACGATTCCGTGAAGTACCGCGTTGTTATAGTCATTGACCGCCGCATAGTAATCTTTATCAAGCATATGGTTCTCGATCAGCTCCCGTATGGACTCCTGCGCCAGATAGGGATTGATCGCACAGGCTCCATAGCCCAGAAGCGTCGCAAAATGATGCACCTCCCTGGGCTCTCCGGTCTCCACGATCAGCGCCACTCTGGTACGCTTCTTGGTGCGCACCAGATACTGGTTCAACGCAGACACCGCCAACAGGGAAGGAATCGCCACATGATTCTCGTCCACCCCCCTGTCCGAGAGGATAAGGATATTCACGCCGTCCCGATAAGCCCTGTCCACCTCAACAAACAGGCGATCGATCGCGCGCTCCAGACTTGTATTCTTATAATAGGTGATGGGCACCACCTCCACCTTGAAGCCCTCCACCTGCATGGTCTTGATCTTCAACAGATCTGTGTTGGTGAGAATGGGATTATTCACCTTAAGCACATTACAGTTCTCCGGCTTCTCCTCCAACAGATTCCCCTCCGGTCCGATATAGACCGTGGTGGATGTCACGATCTCCTCACGGATCGCGTCAATGGGCGGATTAGTCACCTGTGCGAACAACTGCTTGAAATAATTAAATAACGGGTGATACGTCTTGGACAGCACGGGAATCGGCGTGTCCACACCCATCGCGGCGATCGCCTCCCCGCCATTCTTCGCCATGGGGAGGATACTGGTCTTGAGCTCGTCATAGGTATAGCCGAACGCCTTTTGCATCCGCTGACGCTCCTCTGCCGTGTACTCCGGCACGCGTTGGTTGGGAATGTGCAGATTCTTAAGCTCCACAAGCTTATTGTCGAGCCACTCGCCGTAGGGCTGTCTGGAGGCATACCGCTCCTTCAGCTCCTCGTCATCGATGACCTTCCCCTGCACCAGATCCACCAACAGCATCTTGCCGGGGCGCAGTCTCTCCTTTAACTTCACCTTGGCGGGGTCAATATCCAACACTCCCACCTCGGAGGAGAGGATCAGGGTATCGTCCTCCGTGATCATATATCTGGACGGGCGCAGACCGTTCCTGTCAAGCACCGCCCCCATGATATCCCCGTCAGAGAAAAGGATTGACGCAGGACCGTCCCATGGCTCCATCATGGTCGCATAATATTGGTAGAAATCCCTCTTTGTCTGGGACATCGCCTTATTGTTCGCCCAAGGCTCCGGAATGGCTATCATCACCGCCAACGGCAGATCCATTCCGCTCATCACTAAGAATTCCAAGGTATTATCCAGCATGGCGGAATCTGAGCCCGTCTTGGAGATCGCAGGCAGCACCTTGTGAAGCTGACCCTTCAGATACTCGGATTCCATATTCTCCTCGCGGGCAAGCATCTTATCGGCATTGCCGCGGATGGTATTGATCTCGCCGTTATGTACCATCAGGCGATTGGGATGCGCCCGCTCCCAGCTGGGATTCGTGTTCGTGGAGAAACGGGAATGCACCATGGCGATGGCGGACTCGAAATCCGGACTCTGCAGATCCGCAAAAAAGGTCCGAAGCTGACCCACAAGGAACATTCCTTTATATACGATCGTCCTGCTGGAAAAGGAAACCACATAGGTATCGTCCGTGGACTGCTCGAACACGCGTCTTGCCGTATACAGCCTGCGGTCAAATGCCAGCCCCTTCTCCACATCCTCCGGCTTCCTCACAAAGCCCTGCATGATATAAGGCATACACTCCACCGCCTTGTGTCCCAACACATTGGGGAAGGTGGGCACCTCGCGCCAGCCAAGGAACTCCATTCCCTCCTTCTCCACGATGATCTCAAACATCTTCTTCGCCTGATTGCGGCGAAGCTCCTCCTGAGGGAAGAAAAACATACCCACGCCGTACTCTCTCTCCCCGCCAAGCTCAATGCCCAAAGCCTTCGTCACTCTGGCAAAGAATTTATGCGGGATCTGGGTGAGAATGCCCACGCCGTCACCGGTCTTGCCCTCCGCGTCCTTACCCGCCCTATGCTCCAGATTCTCGACTATTTTCAGAGCGTTCTCCACTGTGCCCCTCGTCTTTTTCCCGTTAATGTTGACACATGCCCCGATACCACAGTTATCATGCTCAAATTCCTCCCGGTAGAGGGGCGCCTGCGCCACATCCTTTTTCACGTCAAACATCTTGGTTCTCCTTTCCTCGTCCTCCGCATTCAGTGCAGCGGCATTCGTCACATATGCGCTCGCGCAAGCACGGCTCATATGTTCCTAGCTGCTCGCGCAAAAAAGGTCGCAGAGAAACTCTTACCCGCCTCTTTGCGACCTTGAAACTACTATACTACCTTTTTTCCTGTTTGTAAACTACTTTTTTCATGGAATTGTCAGATAATTTGACAATTGTTGCTTTCGCGCTCCTTTTTCAGATATCTTTCTGTTGATTCAGCCTTTCAGGATAAATTTCGTCCGTATAAATCCCCTTGACACCCATCTCGCGCAGCTCTTCCATCTCCTCTATGTCATTTACCGTATGCGCATAAACCGAAACTCCATATTCACCCGCGACCGCCACCGCTTCCTGAGATACCCAGTCATACCGCATTGTAATGTACTCAATTCCCTTTTCCCGCAGGAAGCTACAATGCTCCTCAAATGTCTCCCCTTTGATTCCGCCGATTCTGTATAGCGTCAAAATATATGTCGGAAAAGAATACACCTCCTCCACCATATCATACATCTCATGGGTATAGAGCTGCACCACGAACCGATTCAACACCTCCATGGAATCCGCAGCCTCCGCCGTCTCTAACAAAATCTCAAATTCCTTCTGCACCTGCCCGTCCTCCAAGGATTTGGTGTCCGTCACAATCCACACGTCATCATACTTCTTCATAAGCTCCAGAACCGTCTCCAAAGACATAGGTGTATAGCGGTCATAAATATGTATATTCAAAAATTCCTCCTCCGAGTAAATATGTCCTGCCTCGTAATCGCTGCAAAGCTGTTCCTTCCAAGTGTGGCAACATACCAACTTTTCGTCTGAGGTCAACCTGAAATCCAGCTCAATACTTCTCATTCCCTTGGCATAGCTTTGCTCAAACGCCTCCTTGCTGTTGGTATACTCCTGCCCGTCGATTCCGCCGCCCGCATGGGCGATCAGCGCATCGCCGCGCCACCCCCCCGAGCCGCTATCAGTTTCCGGTCTCTCAACCGCAAATCCCACCGTCACAAGCGCTAATATCAATAAGCCCAAACCCAAGCTGCACAGCTTAAAGAATTTAGATCGCCACGCAATACCTGCAACAGATTCTCTCATTAATCCTATGTCTCTCGGCTCTCCCATGTCAATACCCCCATTCCACAGTGTTACTGTCAAACAGATAATTATATTGAATCATTCTATATTCCGGAAATTCCCCGCCCGACCAGTTGCTGTAATTCCCCTCGTAGTCCAGATAGCCGTTGAAGGTGATCACGGGATAATCTTCTCGCAGCTGCTCCAAATAAGCGAAATAGGGAGTCAGTGGAACCCCCGCCGTCCGAAGCAACAGACCGCCAAGATAATTCATGCTGATATCGTATCCATCTGCCTCCTCAATATCATAATTCGCCCAAATAACAAAAGGCGTTCTATATTTGTTCAGCTTCTGCTTCACATCCCCCTCAGCTCCGTCGCCAACAATGGAATCCGAGACATAGGGCTGGTGATCTCCAAACATACAAATAATCACCTTTTCCTCCTGCTTCTCAAAATATCCGATCAACTTTGCAAAGGCCTCGTCGGAAATCTTGATCAGTGACAGATATTCGTTTACCTGATCCTCGTCCATATTGACAGCCGTCACTGCGTAGGGCGACTCGTCCACAAAATATCCCCCATGATTCTGCATGGTCAGGTCGAACACAAACAGTCTCTCCCCTGAGTCTCGTCCTTCATACAGTTCGATGACCTTCTTGTAGGTCTCCTCGTCAGACACTCCGCTGTGAATCCTCTCCGCCCCCTCAAAATCTTCCCGCCAAAAGCTCTCGTCAAATCCATAATAACGATACACTTTATCCCTGTTCCAGTTCGTGGCAGCCTCGGGATGCATGGAATAAGCCGTATATCCGTACTTTTTCATTTGACTGACCAAGGAGTTCAGAGGCTTGCGGATTCCTTGCTGATACGGATAATAATTCACCGGGAGAAATGCCGTGCTACATCCCGTGAGAACCTCAAACTCCGTGTTGGCTGTTCCGCTGGCAAAGACTGATGCGTTCACGAAGCCGCGCACTGTATTTTCTTTCAGGGAGTAAAAAAAATCCATGTTCTCCTGATTCAACTCCAAATTCCCCAGAATCCGCAGATCGGAATAGCTCTCGTTCATCACTAATATCACATGAGGAAGCGACTCCCGCTCCGCATCGGACAGTTCCTGCCCGCTCCCTACATCGGACAGCAGGGTCTCCACCCTCTCGACAGAATAATCATCAGGCGGTGTAATGTGGGAATTTTTCATCTCAAGGCAGGTGGCCACCAGATACCCGTCTATGTAATAAAGCATATCCTGCCAAAATCCTCGAAAATCCTCGTCCTCAAAACCTGCACGGTTCAGCATATCAGTATGGAGCAGTTGATGTCCCCCGCACACAGTGAGCGCAATGGCAAGGACAGTCGTCACCATATAAGAGATCAATTTCTTCGTTTTAGTTTTAGCTTTTACTTCTGTTCCAAAATTCGCTGTTCTCACAAAAGTTTTCTTTGTCTGCACCGAACCGGTTTGAACCGCATAGACCACGAACAGGAAAAGCAGCCCCCAAGCCATGGCCAAATGTCCACTGGGTACAAAGCTATACTCTCCGGCCACCTTTGCCGCCGTCCCAATAGCCGTAAAATCATTCATTCGAAGCGGCGTTCCCCGAAATTGAAGCACATAATAATTTGCAGAATACAAAAGTGTCAGCGCAATATGAGTAAACGAAACCGTAATTCCGGGTGAATGAGTCAGCAATAAAACCACGATCTCCATCGCATACATCAGCCCCACATTCCACCAAAGGGCAATAGGCAAATAGAGCGTCTCCCTGTGTGTCAGAAACTCCAGCCTGCTTCCCAATACATAGGGAGTCGCGACAAGTAAGAGAATTCCTACAGCTCTGCGTACATACCGATTCTGCGGCAACCCGAACATCACTCCAAATGCAGTCAAGAAACACAAAAGCAGCACATTTACAACCTTGGAGGTCGCAAGAGCATCCTGATATGCATATCGTGCCACCAACTGGGTGCCCTGTAGCTCCTCCCCGTGGATCAACGTTCGGTTCTCAGGCAGCTTGTAGGTCTTGTCACATACGCCTACCGCCGGATACCCCCCCCGCCTCGGAAGCGTTCACAATCAGGGTAAGATAATAGGATTTGTGGGCGGTCACTTCCAGATTCACCTTCACATTCGTGAAGGATCCGTCCGACAGCTCGGAAAAAGCAAGTGTTTTCTCATAGGCTACCTGCCCCTGTCCATCAGAGATCCGCACATCCACCGTCCCCTCCGCCTCCTTCTCATTTGAGTACATCAGAAAACTGATCATATGTAAATGGCGGTGCTGTGGGACGAATTTTTGACAAAATTCCGGGCTTTCGGCAGTTGGTTGTTCTCCCCATGAACCCTCCCCAGTGAGATAATTAACCTGATCCTCCAACATAATCCCCGTCCCCAGAAACGCATACAGCTCCAACACAAACAGAACCACTCCGACACAAATACGAATCCTATGATGATACCAGCATTCCTTCAGCCAACCGCAGACTCCCAAAACAAACACTTCATACCCACGGCGGACAATCTCATATGCCCTAGCCATCTTTCTGTTACTCATTTGTCAATTCCTCCATTTTACAGCAGCTTCATCAAACAGGTAATAATACTGCAGCATACGATACTCAGGAAATTCGTCCCCCGCACTGCTCCAATCCCCGCATACGCCCTCATCGTCCGTATACCCGTTCACGGTAATAACAGGATATTCTTCCCGCATATGCTCCACAAACGCCTGATATGGGGAGAGTGGGATGCCTGCGGTCTTTAAAAGCAGTCCCCCCAGATAATTCGTGCTGATATCATAATCATCTGCCTCCCCGATGTCATAATTAGCCCAAATGACAAACGGCGTCTTGTATTTATTTCGCTCCTGCTCCTGCGAGACCGCACTGCCATACAGATGCTCTGTCACCAGATGAGAAATGGCAGGGTGATGATCGCCAAACATACAGATGACCACCTTTTCCTCCTGCCCCGCAAAATACTCCACCAGCTCCTGAAATGCCTCGTCAGAAATCTTAATCAGGGACAGATATTCGTCCAGAGCCTCCTCCTCCATTCCCACCGCTGTCACTGCATACGGTGACTCGTCTTCCGTATACCCGCCATGGTTTTGTATAGTCAAATCGAACAAGAACAGCTTCTCTCCTGCTTTCCTGTCCTCATATAATTCTATGATCTTATTATAGGTCGCAGCGTCCGACACCCCGTGGTGGATGCGCTCAGCCCCCGCAAAATCCTCTTTCCAAAGACACTCATCAAAACCATAATACTCATAGACGTCACTTCTATTCCAGTTCCCTTTCGATTCCGGGTGCATCGAATACGTCGTATATCCGTACTGCTTCACATGACTGATTAAAGAATTCATCGGTCTGCGGACAAACTGCTGGTAGGGAATGCAGTTGATCGGCAAAAATGCCATGCTACAGCCCGAGAACACCTCAAACTCAGAATTGGCGGTATTTCCGCCATACACCGAAGTGTTGACATATCCCCGCAAGGTATTTTCCCGCAGCGAGTAAAAAAACGATAGGTTTTCCTGACTCAGTTCCAAATCTCCCAATACCCGCAAATCCGCAAAGCTCTCATTCATGATTAGAATCACGTGGGGAAGTTCTCCCGTTTCCGCCGGCTGCTGCACCTCCCCAAACTGCGCCAGCATCTTCTGCGCCCGTTCTACGGAATACCCTTCCGGAGCGTTCATGTGGGAGTTTTTCACATCAATGCATACCCCAACCAGATAACCGTTATAATAAGTGAACTGATGCTGAGCAATTCCTCTCAGCTCCTCGTCTGCAAATCCCACCTGATTCAAGAAATCCGTATAGAGGAGCAAATGACCTCCCCACAGCGTGATTCCCACAGTCAAAACCGCCGTTACAACATAAGAAATCAGGGTATGCGCGTTCGGTCGAAAAGCCTTTTCACCTGTTTTTTCTTTGATTCCGCCCGTACCGCTCTGTATGCCGAACACAATAATCAACAGGCAGATTCCCCACGCAAGAGCCAATCCGCTACTCGGTATAAAATCATAACCGCCCAGCACCTGTACGGCGGTTCCCGCCGCCCTGATATCATTCACACGAAGCGGAATGCCCCGATAGGTAAGCACATAATAATTGACGGTATACAGAAGTGTCAGCGCAAGATTCGTGAGCGGCACCGCAACCCGCAATGAATGTGTACAGAGCAAAACCAGCAACTCCAGCACATACATCAACCCCACATTCCACCAGAGCGCAATGGGCAGATACATCTGCTCGTTATAGGTCAACAGCTCCAGCTGCCACCCCAGCACAAATGTCCCTACCATCAGAAGCACAACACCCGCCACACGGCGCACAGACCGCTTTCCGGGCAGACCAAACATGATACCAAACGCGGTGAGCAAGCAGATTCCAATACATTTTATTGCCTCTGCCACGGGCAGCGCATCCGTATAATGATATCTTGCCACAAGCTGGGCGTCGGACAGTCTCTCCCCATGGGTCAATGTTCGGTTCTCAGGCAGTTTATATGACTTACTGCACAAGCCTACTGTCGGATACCCCCCCGCCTCAAAAGACTGTGCTCTCAAAACCAGCTCATAGGAGCTTAAGAGGGACAAGTCAAGATTCACCTCCACATCCGTAAATGAGCCGTCTGCCGTCTTCGCCACATCCATTGTCTTCTCATAAAGAATGCTGCCATCTAAACCACAAATCTGCAGGGTTATCTCCCCCGCATCAATGACCTCAGGATAATACATCAGAAAGCTTACGCTCTGCAAATGCTTGTGCACAGGCACAAATTTTTGCCGAACCTCCGGCTGCTCCTCAGACAGCGTCCGCTCCCAAGCCCCCTCTCCCGTAAGGAAATTCGTCTGCTGCGTCAACAAAATCCCTGTCCCGAGAAAGCAATACAGCTCCAAAGCCAATAGCACAATCCCTGCCAAAATCCGCAGTTTATGCTCATACAGGCACTCCTTCAGCCAATGATAAACCCCCGAGGTCACACGATTCTCCGCCAAAAAGCTCCTCACCGGCGCTAGCGTAAGCGCCATGACCATACGATACCGCCAAAGCTCCCCCGCGGGCATATACTCCTTCGTAATCCTTGTATGCTCCTCCTTGTCGCGCCTGCGGTTCTCCCTGCTCTCCGAATAACCGCCGCCCTCATAGGAGGACACCGTCCCGCCCATGTACACCAGCTTGGCTTTTGCCTGATAATAGCACCATAGGAAATGGTCATAGTCCGCCCGAATGCGATATTCGGGGTTATAAGGCTTCCTCTTGCAGAGCTCCGCCTCGTAAAAGCAGGACTGATGGCAGGGGATATTGCGATAACAGGCAAATCCGTCTATCCGCTGCGGCGATGAGATCAACACATCATTTTTGGCTCCGTGGGTATCTCCATAGACCACCAGCGGACGGTCATCTTTCTCCCTGCCAATACACGCAGCCGCCCGTGACAAGACTTCACAGTCATAAAGCACGTCCCCGCAATTCAGGAACAAAATATATTCGCCTTGCACCTGCCGAACCGCCTGATTCATAGCCTCGTAGATGCCCCCGTCAGGCTCCTCTATCAGTCTGATATGCGAATCATCGGGAAGCGTCCTGAGAGAGCCGTCACTGCTGCCCCCGTCCTTTACCACGATCTCATAGTCCTCAAAGGTCTGGCAAAGCACGCTGTCTATTGTTTCCTTAAGCTTCTCCCCCGGATTGAGAGCCACCACAATAATTGAAAATTTCACCATCTATATTTCCTCGCTTCAACCGACTCAGGCGAACGATCAAAACACATCTTTTCGCTTACTCATGCTCCACAGGCACCCCACCGCCATCACCCCGAACACGATACACACCGGCCAGCTCACAAATGCCGTGTTGATGATCGGAGTGTAGCTCAGGCAGTACACCAGACAGTTGGCTATCATATGCACCGCCACCGCCAGCCTGAACTCGCCAAAATACTCATAAACATACGCAATCAGGCAGCCCATGAGGAATCCATAGATCGCCTGCACATAATTCATATGATATAGCCCGAACAATGCCGAGGATAGAAGCAATGCCATCTTCACATTGATAAACCTGCGCATATAATTGTGGATAATGCCCCTGAACAACATCTCCTCCGCAATCGGGGAAATCACGCCATAGCAGATCAGTCCCAGCAGGAATGCCGCCGAATATGGATCGTCCTTCACAGCCTGATAAGCGGCGGAGCTGTTCACGATCCCCGAAAGCTCTAACAACAGGTTCAGCCCGAGCACTGACCCGATGGTCGCCCCTGCCGCAAGGAGATAGGAGGAAACCTCCTCCTTCCTCAGGTGACTCAGCTTCGTGTCCTCCGCAGTCCTTTGAATCAGAAGCCTTGCGTTCCCTAAGATTGCAATCGCACCGCCGATAAAGCCAAGCGCCGCCTCCAACACCGCCTTATTACCGGTAAAGGCAAAGCCATTCTCCCCCACCACCGAGGGATCACGCACAAACAAAAAGGCGTCCAACGCTTGCGGCAGCTCCATGCCCCAAAGCCATACACAGATGAGATCAAAAGTCTGCTCGATAATACTTCTCACCACCATAAATATCAGGAAGGAATAGAGCATCACCCAAATCCTCGAAAAGGTCAAGCCCTTTGCCTTGTCCTCTCCCTCTCCGTCCGCTCCAAGCTCCTCCGCTTCCCGCAGCAGGAACTTCTCAAGCTCCTCCACACTCCGCACGATATAATCCGCCTTGGCGGTCTTCAGCTCCTCCATGCTCCCATAGCCGTAGGTCACACCCACGCTCTCGATTCCCTGTGCCCTCGCCCCCTCCACGTCATAGCTTCGGTCACCGATCATATAGACCTGACCTCTCTGTATGGGCTTGTACGCAAACAGGCGGTTCAGCGCCTCCTGCACCACCTCCGCCTTGCTGTCCCGGGAGCCGTCCAACTCGCTCCCGACCACCACGGCAAAGTATTTTTTCAGATCAAAGTGCTCCAATATCCGCTCCACATACACCCGCGGCTTGGAAGATGCCACCGCTAGGAAAAATCCCTTGGACTGCAGCGTCCTGAGCATCTCCGGAATCCCTTCATACACCTCGTTCTCAAAAATCCCCGTATCCTGAAACCGCTCCCTGTACTTCTCCACCAGCTTTTGCGCCTGTTCCTCGTCAAAGCCGTAGAAATTCATAAAGCTGTCCTTCAGGGGCGGCCCGATAAAGGGCTCCAGCTTCGATAGCTCCGGCTCCTCAATCCCGACGGACTGCAAGGCATATTGTACACAGGTAGTGATTCCCACCCCCGGGTCTGTCAACGTTCCATCTAAGTCAAACAACAAATATTTCTTCATCAAAAGCTCCTTATCTTGTCTCCGTCATCCGCGGTATTCTCAAATCTCTCGATGCGCACGTCATAGCCCGCGGTGTCACTGACCTGCACATGAACCACGTCCCCCGCCTTCCTGCCAAGCAGAGCCTTCCCAAGCGGAGATTCATTGCTGATCAGCCCCTCCAGCGAGTTGCCCCGCACGGTGGTCACGATCTTATAGGTCTCCTCGCTGCCGTCATCAAGAAAAACCACCGTCACGGTATTGTTGATGCCCACCTCGTCCGCCGCGGACTCCTCGGAGATCACCCTCGCCGTGCGAATCATCCTCTCCAGATAGCGGATACGGCTCTCATTCTGATTCTTGACCTTCTTGGCGGCATGATACTCAAAGTTCTCACTCAAATCCCCGTGCGCCCTTGTCTCCTTCACATCCTCCAATGCCTTGGGACGCACCACCAGCTTGCGGTACTCTATCTCCTCCTCCATCTTCTTGATATCGCTAGGCGTCAGTTCGTCATACATAAAATTCCCATCCTTCTTATTATTTGTCACTGTTCAGTCAACAACCCCGCTGCAAGCAACGGGGGCTTGACCCTCGCGGCATTCGCCAAACCAATTTCATTGGTTTTATGCTCATGCAAGCACTGACACAAAGTCAACTTCGTTGACTTGGCTCATTGCTCGCGGGAATAACAGTTCAACCCGCTCATAAAACATTTCGTAAATCACAACTATTTTCCCATCCCGCCGGTTCATGCCTGTATCCCGAATATCACCGCGACCGACACTATGATCTGTATGATCGCAAACCTGTATACCGTCTGGGTATTGGACCACTCCCAAACCTTCCGCACATGATCGTGCAGCGGGGTTCTCACATCATTCAAAATATGAATCTTCAAAAACCTTATCAGCGCCACCTTCAAAAGCCCCAGACCACCGTCCAAAATCAGCACGATCGCAACGGGCAGATAGAGCACGGGGCACCCTGTTTTCAGTATAGAGATACTGATAAAAAGCCCCATAGCGCGGCTTCCCGCGTCCCCCATCATCAGCTTGCTTGGCGTGGCGTTGAACCACAGATACCCCAAGATACACACCACAAAGAGCAGTATGGCGTAAGCAAAGCTCTCCGGTCCGTCCTTGACTCGGTTGATCATATAAATGCTCATAAGCGTGATGATCGCCAAGGTTCCCGAGAGCCCGTCCACTCCGTCTGCACAATTCGTCACGTTCACGGAGCCCCATACCAACACAATCGCCAGCAGCGCGAACACCACGGGGTGCAGCACGAACCTCACATGAAACAGCGCAAGCTCCACCATACTGGAATTATATTTCAGGAAGGTCATCGCCACCAAAGCCGCCACGCACAGGTCAAGAAATCCCTTCTTGTACTCCCCCCAAGGCGTCTTGGAAGCGTCGTCCAAAAATCCCGTCAGCATACATATGACAAGGAGGATCAGGTAAATCGTCATCTCCGCCTGTAACGGGATAAAGAGAAACGCCGCCGCCGCGAATACCAACACAAAGATAATCCCCGCGCCTCTGGGCTTGCCCGCGGAAAGCTTCCCGTCATGGGCAAATTCCCTGCCACCGTCCTTGGGTAGATACCGCCCAAGCTTCGCAGTCCCGAGGACTGTCGCCGCAAAAGCCAATAAGATTCCCGCAAGGGCGAACAGACTCCCCCCCGCATTTTGCACCAATTCATATATCATAACAATACCATACCTTTCCAAATAATATCCTATCACAAAAAAGGTTTGAACGCAATCCTGCTGTCCCTCTCCGTATACTCCTCCCGCATGACCTTGGCGGCGTCCTCCACCGCCTCGTACAAGCCAAGGGCTGACATGCGCAGCGCTCCCGCCCCCCAAATGATCATCTGCTCCAACCCGTCCGAGGTCGCCACCGTCACCTGATACTTGTCCGCCACCTCATGCACCGTCTTCTCGATATATTGATCCGCAGTCTCCGCTTCCTTAGTATATACCACATGAATATTGTGATATTTCAGCTCGCTCCCGGGATTCCCCTTCACCTTATAAGCGTCGAATACCAGAATCAATATACCGCCCGACATCCCCTGATAATTACTCATAATATCCATCAGCTGATCTCTCGCACTGTCAATATTGACCCGCGCCAACGCCCGAAGCTCCTCCCACGCGAAGATAATATTGTATCCGTCCACCAGAAGGCACTTCTCCTTCTGCGCGCGGGAATCCTGTGTCCCCTCGCGCTGCCTGCCGCCCGCCGTAGTGCTTCCCTTGACACTCTCGTATTGATCCCGGTGGCTGATGTGGTATCGCCGCCTCCGCTTCTGATCCTTCCCTCGCCCGCCGTAGCTCTGCTTGAAAATAGTCTCGATCTCCTCCTGCGTGATATAACGCTCCCCTGCCGAGTCTCCGCCTGCCCCGACACCGCTGCCTTGCGCGGCCTGACCCGCCAGATATCCCCTGCCGTATGCTCCCTGCCCCGCAGGAGAAAGCCTGTCGTCTGTGTAAGCGTCCCCGCCCTCAGAATTTATATTATCGATATTCCCTTCCTCCACAAGTCTCCTGATGTCCGCCGGAACCTCCACATGGGCATACTCGGGCACATGCTCCCAGTCCACCAAGAATCCCGCCCCATGGCTGCAAAACACCGATCCCGTGGGGTTTGTCAGATCCCCCTCAGGATCATAAGCCGCCTGTGCAATCACCTCATCCGCATTGTGACAGGGCTCATATCCGTCCAAGATACAGGACAGATGCCCGTGACCATGGGTGTATGAATTGACCTCTCGCTGATAATCCCGCATGGTCGCCACAGGCGCCCTCCCCGTGATGACGCTTCGCTCACCGTCAGTCACGGGTGCGTCAAAGCTTCCGTACATTCGCTGTATATCCGACATCGCCCGCCCCAGATACTCCGTGGGAAGCTCAAGCACAAAGGAAAAGACGGGCTCCAAAAGAATACTCCTGCTGCCCCGAAGTCCCTGTCTGAGCGCCCTGTAAGTCGCCTGCCTGAAATCCCCGCCCTCCGTGTGCTTGGCGTGCGCCCTGCCCGCCACCAGAAGAATCCGCATATCCGTGATGGGAGCCCCCGTGAGCACTCCCACATGCACCTTCTCCTCCAGATGCGTCAGTATCAATCTCTGCCAATTCCTGTCCAACACGTCCTCGCTGCAAAGACTGGCAAGCTGCAGACCGCTCCCCCGCTCTCCCGGCTCTAATAAAAGCTCCACCTCCGCATAATGCCGCAGCGGTTCAAAATGTCCGATCCCGATCGCCCTCTCCGCGATGGTCTCCTTATAGACAATACTCCCCTCTCCAAGCTCCACCGCCAGACCAAACCGCTCTAAGATCAGCTTCTTCAACACCTCTATCTGTACCTCTCCCATGACCCGGGCGTGAATCTCCCGATTCTCCTCCTGCCACAGCACATGAAGCAGCGGTTCTTCCTCCTCAAGCTGCCGCAGCTTCCCCAGCGCCTCCACCGCGTCCTCGCCCTCAGGCAGCTCTACCCGATAGGTCAACACAGGCTCCAACACCGGCAGCTCATTCACGGACTCCGCGCCCAAGCCCTGTCCCGCAAAGGTCTGTGTCAAGCCCGCCACGGCGCAGATATCTCCCGCAGCCACCTCCGCCACGGTCTCATACCCCGACCCGTGATAGACCCTGAGCTGATCCGCCTTCTCCTGAAAGCCCTCCTCCGCTCCCGCGGACGCATGGTTATCCACAGGCATCTTCACCCGAAGCGCACCGCCCGTGACCTTCAAATGTGTCAGCCTGATGCCTGCCTGATCCCTTGATATCTTATACACCCTCGCCCCAAAATCCTGCCCGTACACGGGCGAGGGGGCATATGCCGCGATCCCGTCCAAGAAAGCCTCCACGCCCTCCACCCGAAGCGCCGCACCAAAATAACACGGGAAAAGCCTGCGCTCCGCCACAGCCTTCCCGATCTCCTCGTCCGTGAGCATGCCCCGCTCCAGATAGGCGTTCATCATATCTTCCCCGCAGGTGGCGATATCCTCCCAGAACTCCTCGTCAAGCCTGCGCCCGACACATGCCCCCGATTCCCCCGCGACATAATCCGTCTCCGAGAACGCCACACAATTCTCATCTAGCTGCCTTCTCAGATTCTCCAACAGACGCCGCCCGTCCGTTCCCGACTGATCCATTTTATTGATGAAGATAAACACAGGGATTTCATACCGCTCCAACAGTCTCCACAGGGTTCTGGTATGCCCCTGCACGCCGTCCGTCCCATTCACCACAAGCACGGCATAATCCAATACCTGCAAAGTTCTCTCCATCTCGGCGGAGAAATCCACATGCCCCGGCGTGTCCAACAGCGTCAGCGACAGGTTCCCCCACTGCACCTGCGCCTGCTTGGAGAAAATAGTGATTCCCCTCTCCCGCTCCAACGCAAAGTTATCCAGAAAGGCATCTCCGTGATCCACCCTGCCAAGCTGCTTAAGCCGCCCTCCCAGATAGAGCATACTCTCCGCCAGCGTGGTCTTGCCCGCATCTACATGAGCCAAGATTCCCAGCACCAGCTTTCTGTGCCCTGCTTGTCCCTCAAAAGCATTTGTATCAGCCACAATCCATCTCCTCACGGTTGACCGCACAGACAGTCCGATCAACCAATCTCCAAAATATAAAACTGCCCGACCTGCGCAATCACCTCGTACTCCAAGGGAATATCGCCAACTTCCTGCTCCTGCAAGAGATACAGCCCCTCCCTGTCACAGCCTTCCCAGTCAAAATACTTCATATTAATATAGTGATATCTCTCGGAATATGGAAGGAGCTGCCGTCCCCCCGTGACAAGCGTTTCCTCCTGATAATACTTGGCATCAATCTGACAGGCGTACTGAGTCAGGATCTCCGCCATGGACTGATTGAACTGCCAGCCCATATTTCCGGTAATATACAATCTGTCATACTCCTGCCCGTCCGCAAGCCTTGCCGCCTCCAAGAACTCCCCGTTATAGTATTGCGCGGACTCCTGCGGGTAAACCGTAAAATACGCCCCCAAAAACAACGCCCCGCACAAAGCATAGAGCGCGCCTGCCGCGACCGCCCATTTTCTCCCGACGTCCGCCAGCCTGCAGAGACAATAACCGCAGACCAATATCAGCGGATAGAAAATAATATTAATACGATTGACATTCACCTCTCGCGTGATGATACCGACCCAGATTCCCATGATCAGGAATCCCCAAAGAGCCAGCATTCCCGCCCATCTTTTGTCGTCCTTCTCCCTGAAAAGAGCCTTGGTCAGCAATACCGCTCCGACCGCCATAAACGGGATACTGATATGATACATGGGTCCAAACATCGGAATCGTATTAAACCAATAATCCGGCAATTGTAAAAAGGCGCTTTTCACAGTATACCAAATGTTCATCGCCAATTGCCTGAATGAGAAATTCAAAAACAAAATATCATTGCCCCGAACCGTCTGCGGAAAATTGCTCAGAGTAAAAGGTCCAAGCCGCACGGTATCCCAATGGAACAGATTGATTGCCAGCACCACGACCTCAGGCAACGCCGTCAAAGTGAATATCACGCAGGATATCAAGATCTCCCGAACGGAAAATATCTTCCTGCGCAAGCCCCAAAGGGCAAACACCGCCAGAAAAGGCGTCACGGAATACACCGCGATCCCATAGCAATAAAAGGTCAGCCCAAAGAAAAACATTGATAAATACAGATATCTCCTCCTCTCCAAGCCCAAGAGCAGAAGATAAAAGGCAAGCAGAAAAACATGCGGAAACAGATTGCAGTCAATCGACCATCTGCTCTGCATAAAATGCCAAGGATTGACGGCGGCGAGAGCCATGACCACCAGTCCCAACCGAGTATCCCAAAGCCGCTTCCCGATCAGATACAGCAGCACAACGCCCCCCACGCTTGCAAGCAGCATAGGCAATCGAACCACCCATGTAGAGAAGCCGAACACCCACAAAAAAGGCACCATCAAATAAGACAGCAGTACACTCATCTGGCTTACCTGCCACGCGCTAAAATGCACCGGAAGACTCACCCCGAAGCGGTCTGTCCCGTACATAGACAGCGCCCATGCATCTACCGCCCCCATAGCCTCGTCCTGATTGACCCCAAACGGGAGCGTCCCAAAGCGAAACACCCTGATGAGAACCGAGAATATCAATATCATCCAGAATATTATTCGGGCAGTCCTCTTACTGTTCGGGGCGTTTCCCACATTTTCGTATCTATTATTCATCATACCCTCACACACGTCCATATTAAGCGGCACAAGCACATTCCCGCTCCTGCCATTTTAGCATTTTTTACAAGCTATGACAAGAGAGGGTCGGCAATCAGCACCCTAAGCTTGAACCATTCCCCGTTTAAGTCATAATCCACCAACGCATTGTACTTGTCCGCAAAGGCAAGTATACTCTGCGTGCCGTAGCCGTGGTTTTGCTCCTTGGAGACAGGAATCCCCGCCTCGTCGAGCGTTACGCCTTCCTGATAGGTATTTGCCACCTCGAGCACGAACTGAGGGCTGTCAATACAGGTGATTCTTATCCTGCGCTCCGAGATATCCGAAAGCTTCCTGCAGGCGTTGATCGCATTCTCAATGGCATTGGCAAACACGATACAAAGCTCCGTGTCCGTCGCAGGCAGCGCGGACGATAGCTGAAACCGCGTCTCCACCTGACAGCCCGCTTCCCTCGCAAGACCGATATAGAATAACAGAATAGAATTGAGGGCTGCACTCTCGCAGTAATGAACAGGCTCCTCTATCGAGATGATATCGGCGGCGGTGTTGACGAACTCCAGAACCTCCTCCCTGCTCCCCGTCTGCACGAGGGAGCGCAGCCCGTTCTCGTAATGCCGCAGGTCATGACGTATGATACGGAGCCTTTTCTCGTTCTGCTCCAAACTCCTGATCGTATTCTCAAAGGAGCGGAGCTGGAGCTCGAGCAGCTTTTCCGTCTGCTCATAGCGGATGATCTTCTGCTTGTCAGCAATGGTTCTGAAAATGATCACAAAGGTGAGAGCCATGGCGACGGCGTAAGCGATATAAAGCGGGAAGTCGGCGGGTCTGTCCTTGATAGGCGTGGGATTCGAGCCCGCAAACACAAGTATGATATAAAAGACAGCCGAGACAGCGGCGAGCAGCCACCACCCGCTTTTATCCTCCTCCGCCACAGTCTGATAAAAGCCGCGCATACATTTAATGATCAAAAGCACCGCGGCAGGCGCAAGCAGAAGCCTTCCCCAAAAGAGAACCCAGATATTTCCGCCGCACAGGGTTGACGCGATACCGCAGCCCGTTCCTATCATCAGCATCACCATGTCCCCGAAGCAAAAGGCGAAGATCACCTTCCCGTTCCTGTATTTCGAGACGAGGAAAAAGTAGAGAAGGCTCGGCACGGAAAGCGAAAAAAACATGATTCGGGTGGCGGCGTCGATCCCCCTCAGAAACATATCCGCCATGTAGAGCAGTGTCAGCCCGCCCATCAACACAACACTCAGTGTGACATATCTTTTCATCGGGATACGGGGAACGATGAGCGTCAGGGATATGATAAACGTAAAAAATATTGTCACGGTATTTGAAATAATCAGTATCGTATTCTCCATAAAGGTATCCCTGCCCTTTCCCGCACATGAAGCTTCACACGCTATTCCCCTATGATAAAATCAAGATATTTTTTCTTTGCGTCCGAGAAGCTTCTGGTGATCTTGTAGACGGAGCCGTCATCTAAGATAAAATGCTCCCCGTTGACACTTCTGACATGGTGCATATTGACAATATGGCTCGCGGAGACCTTGAGAAAACAGCCGCTTGCCATAAACTCCGAGACGGAAGCGTCAAACGCCTCTCTCTGCTGCATTCCCTCGATGCACCCCCTTGTGGTGTGGTAAATGAGGTGGTGGCTGAAATACTCGACCGCTGACACCTCGCTCAGCCTGAGGAACTGAATACCGTTTCTGCCCCGTATCTTAATCTGCGTCTCCGATTGGCTGAGCATGTCAAACAAAAGGTCAAGCTCATGAAAAAGCGCCTGCTCCTCAACAGGCTTTAGCAGATAGGAAAATGCCTTGACCGAGAACGCGTCTATGGCAAAATCCCTCGAATTAGTCAGATAGAGGATAAACGCCTTGGGGCTCCTCTCGCGCAGCCGCCGCCCCAAGGCGATGCCGTCCGTTTCCGGCATAATGACGTCGAGGATATAGATGTTAGAAGTCCCGTGGTTTTCCTCATAGGCAGACAACTCGGCGGCGCTTCTAAAGCTCAGCAGTCCGTCGGACATCCCGTTTTTGCCCTGTCTCCTTGTCCGTAGATATTTTTCCGTGAGCAGAAAGATGTCCTGCAGCTCCTTCTCATCGTCATCGCATATGGAGATTCTCATACCCTCGTCACACCTCTGCCTTCCGGTTTTACTCTTGATGCCTTGAAACAATTTGATACCAGTATAAAGCATATTGCCAATTATTGCAATTATTTCACAGTTTGCCAAATGTGAAATTCGATTACAAAACGGGAAGGTCGGTTTGCAATCGAATGTCAATTAAGTGAAAATCAGTGTCAATTAAGTGAAAAATGTAGAATTTTGTCAGGAATTATGTACGATAATTATATGCCAAAGGAAGAAAAAAGGGGTATAAATATGCTTCAGGAGAGAATCGAGAGACTACATAAATGGAAGGATAAGTTCTATGGCGTGACCTATTGGATCTTCGGGTTAGTCCTCATCATAGAGATCATCATGTACTTTTTCCTCAGATTTCTGGGGCTTATGGAGGATTCTCCCGAGCTCTATATCGTGCGTTACCTGATTTTACCCTCCGGCGCTAATGTATTCGCGCTGCTGCTGCAGTACGTCGTGCGGAAAAGGTTTCCTGACAAGGTATACCTGATCAGCGCATGGCCGGTGTTCACCATCGCGCATATCTGCAGCGTGATCGCCTGTGTCCATTGCGTTTTTCCCGCAGTGCTTTCGATCTTCTGCGTCCCGATCTGTATGACTGTGGTTTACGAGGACGAAAGGCTGACCAAGCTTATGTTTGCCGCGAGCATGGTCTGCCTTGTTTTTGCGACTGCTTTCAGGGGCTTTTCGGGATATGTCGCGCCGGAGGATAATACCTATCTGATTCCGAATGCGGTTGTTTCAGGAATCACGGTAATCGTGTGCTTTTCCATAGCCATAATGCTTGTAAGACTTTTTCAGGAGAAGGACGCGGACCTGATCAGGAGCAGGCAGGAGGCGGAGGAGGCAAAGCTGCGGGCGGAGGAAGCCAACAGCTCCAAATCGCTTTTCCTCTCCAATATGTCCCATGAGATCAGGACTCCAATGAATGCGATCATCGGTATGACGGACGTGATCATGCGCAACGAGCATTCTCCTGAGGAGACCGGATATCTTATGAACATCAAGAATTCCGGCGCCGCCCTGATCACCATTATCAACGATATATTAGACCTTTCCAAGATAGAATCCGGCAAGATGGAGATTATTGAACAGGATTACGAGCCCATGTCCATGATCAATGACTTGGGCATGATCTTCTGGAACCGCATAGGCGAGAAGGATATCGAGCTGATATTCGATATCGACCCCCGTCTCCCTGAAAAGCTGAACGGGGACTCCCTGCGCATTCGCCAGATCATAGTAAACCTGATGAACAATGCCACGAAATTCACGGAGAAAGGACGCGTCAGACTGGAGATAAGGGTTTTAGAGCAGTCCGACGGCGAGGTAAAGCTCAGATACGGTATTGCGGATACGGGGCAGGGAATCAGGGAGGAGGACAAGGACAGGCTGTTCGGCGCCTTCTCTCAGGTGAACACCCAAGCCAATCATACAAAGGAAGGAACGGGGCTCGGGCTTTCCATATCCAAACAGCTCGTCACACTGATGGGTGGAAGCATCGGTGTGGAGAGCGAATTTGGGAAGGGCAGCGAATTTTACTTTATCATTCCTCAAAAAATCATACACGAGAAGCCTGCCGCACAGATTGTGGAGAAAAACAGGGAGCTGACGGTCGGCGGAAGATGGAAAAACCCTTATATGGCTGAGGAATTTGATAAGCTTGTGCGAGACTATGCCGTGGAATACAAACGAGACCTCCCCGCTTCCGAGGTGGACTTCTTCTTTACAGATGACGAAGCTTGGGTAAAGCAGGACGCGGCTCAGGAGCTTATCCAAAACGGAGCGGCGGTATATCTTTTGCAAAATCCCATGCTGCCTGACAGCCGCGCTGCCTCTGTCACAATGGTGAACAAGCCCTTATATAGTCTGAATTTCTGTCAGATCATGAACCGCGAGGAGACAGGGGGACAATTTTCCACGGAGGATTATATCAACTTTAGGGCTCCTGAGGCTTCCGTCCTTCTTGTAGATGATAATGAGATGAACCGAATCGTTGCGGTCTCCCTGTTGGAGCCGATCCAGATGCAGATTGACACGGCGGAAAACGGCAAGGACGCCGTGGAGAAGATCATGGGCAAGCATTATGACTTGGTGCTGATGGATCACATGATGCCAGTGATGGACGGAATCGAAGCGACAAGGCAGATCCGCTCCACGCAGGGGGAATATTATCAAAGCCTTCCAATCATCGCGCTGACCGCCAACGCTATGTCAGATGCCCGAAAGAAATTCGTGGAGGTGGGCATGAGTGATTTTGTGGCAAAGCCCATCGAGCTGAAGGAGATTTGCGCCAAGATCAAGCACTGGCTGCCTGATGAGAAGATTCAGAAAAGAATCCCGCAGCCGGAGGACGAGGAGAAGCGCAAGGCGGAGGAGAGCATCGTGATTCCCGATATCGAGGGGCTCGACAAGGCGGAGGGCGTGAAGAACTCCGGTTCTAAGGAATTGTTCCTGCAGCTTTTGGGGGATTTCTACCGTCTGATCGATGTGAAGTCCAATAAAATCGAAAAATGTCTGGCGGACGGCATGATTCGCGACTACACGATAGAGGTCCATGCCATGAAAAACACCGCCCGCATGATAGGTGCTATGGAATTGTCACAGCTTTTTTATGAAATGGAGCAATACGGCAACGAGGAAAACGTAGAGGCGTTGCAGAGGGAAACGCCAAAGGCGCTTACTCTTTACCGCAGCTACAAGGAGATTCTAAAGCCCTTTGCCAAGGAGAGCGACGGCAAGAAGGAGGAAATACCGCCGCAGGAGCTTATATGGAAGCTGGAAATGCTTGGGAAGGCAGTGCTTGATTTTGACTTAGATACAGCGGACGACGTGATGGAGGAACTGGAGCGTGTCTGCGTGCCTGAGGAATGTGCGGAGCAGATGGAACAGCTTCGGATATATTATGCGGATCTTGCCATGGACGAGATCACGAAAGTCTGTGAAAGCATGGTGACTATATTAAAAAATATGTAACTGTTCATAACAGAGCAAACCCGCAATGCTTACGGGGTTGGTTCTGAATAACTACAAAAATATATAAAATGGAGGAAAAAATGAGCGAATTTTTAATTATCCAAAAAACAAAATCTTATGTCAGCAACTCTCTATTGGAGCAGCTTAGGCGCGAAAATTACAGCGTTGACCTTGTGGACGCCGATATCAACAAGCTCAACATCAATCCTAATGAAACCAAGGCTCTGATTCTCTATTTAGACCCCGCCTTTGTTCAGGATTCCGCTGTCTTGGAGTATATTCGCGACATACTTTCGGACGGATATCTCTGCTTTGCGGCGGGCGACGAGGAGGAGCTTTTGAGCTTGAAAAAGATCATCAGCAAGCGCAAACTTGCGAAGGAGTTTATGCGACCGTTGAATGTCAGCGAGGCGGTTCAGGAAATGAAGGACGCTTTATGTCACGGTCTGGAGAAGCCGAAGGAGAAGATTCTGGTGGTGGACGATTCCGCCGCCATGCTCAGAAACGTAAAGGGCTGGCTGAAGGATAAATATGAGGTGATTCTTGCAAATTCCGGCGAGTTTGCGATGAAGTATCTTGCCTCTGAGCTTCCCGACCTGATCCTGTTGGATTACGAGATGCCGGGAATGGACGGAAAAGAGGTGCTGAGCGCAATCCGTTCCAACCAAAGGACAAAGGAGCTTCCGGTAATCTTTTTGACCGGCAAGGGCGCAAAGCAGGACGTAGTGGAGGTTATGTCATTAAAGCCTGAAGGCTATATCCTGAAAACGGAAGAACCACAGAAAATCGTGCAGAGAATTGATGAGTTCTTTGAAAAGGAAATTTAGCTGTATTAAGAAGCATTGGGGGGTGATCCTCCAATGCTTTTTACCTGCGAATCGTCCATACCTCAACTAAAAAAATCTATAATTTCCTTTGCGCTTACCGGTTCCATATCGTTTGCGTCAACCCCTACGTCATATCGCCGTATTCCCATTTTACGGTTTTCAATATTATAGTTTTTATGGTTATGCTGATGTCCATGGAGCGCAATCGCTCCTTTTCCGTAACCGTTCCACTCTATAATGGGATAGTGGAATAAAACAAAACTTGTATTTAAGCATGTAATCTCCATATAATCCCGAACGTCCATGAATAGAGAATGGTCAAATTCAGGACTATCCACAAAATTATCATGGTTTCCTCTGATAAGATATTTTTTGCCTCGCAGCGATGACAGGCATATGGAAGCCATATCAGCACCCTTCATCGTAAAATCACCGAGAATGTAAACCTCGTCATCATATGATATCTTATCATTCCACTTTTTTATTAAAGTGCTGTTCATCTCCTCCGTATTCCGAAAAGGTCTTTGTGTATGTTTAATTATTTTCTCATGATAAAAATGTAAATCGGCTGTAAAATATATCATCAAATACTCCTCTCAACCAGAAATTCCGGAATTCTGTCTCGGATTTTGATGCAGAATACGCATCAAAATCTCTCGCGGTTGCACCGTGAATAATAACATTCCACCTGCAATTTATATCCCGTTCGGCATCTGGGGCACTTCCCCGTTTGGCATCTCACCACTTGGCAGCTCCGGCGGCGTCCCGTTCGGCATCTCACCGCTTGGAAGCTCCGGCATCTCACCGTTAAAATCCCTGTGTCCGCCCTTGCCCTCAAAGCCTTCCCTGTCTCCAAGGTTGGGCTTTTCTCCTCTTTCTCCCTCGAAGTCAGGTCTCTCTCCTCCCTCTCCCTCGAAGTCACGCTTTCCGCCCTTGCCGCCTCCAAAGCCTCCGCCGCCTCGTCCGCCGCCAAAGCCCATGCCGCTTCCGTAGATCGTCTCTGTCATCTCCACCTCCGTGGTCTCACCGCCCATGACCGCCGTGTAGGTTTGACCCACTTGAATCTCCGGACAGCTAAGCACCGCCGAGTTATAGGATTTCTCCGCCACACAGCTTAAGAGCGTCTTCCCGTCGGCATCCTTTAGCTCCACCGTGGTGCCCGCGGACTGCATTCCCTGAATATTCACCAGAATCGAGCATTGCTCTGAAGCAGCCCCGAAATTCTGCGCCATCTGGCTCGCGCCGAGTGCGATCACGGTACCGCCGCTGATCATCGCTTCGCCGTTATAATCCAACGCGCCGTTTCCTCCGTTTTCAGGACCATATACGATGACCTCCCCGCCATAGACAAAGAGGGCGCCGTTGGAATCCAGTCCGTCCCCGTCAGCATCAACGGTTATTTTTCCGCCTGATATAATGATTGAATTGTTGCCATTCACCGCAAAGGGATCGTCTCCAAAGCCCCCCTTCGCCCCGCTTCCGTCATTGCCGCCCGCGGCGTTCAGCCCGTCATCACTGGAACGAACCGCAATCTCACCGCCAACGATCTCGATGCTCATGCCCTCCAGACCTTCATAGCTCTCGACCACATTGATATTGCCCCCCGCGATCACAAGCTGCGTGTCCGAGTGAATCCCGTCGTCCTGCACCGCCAGCGTGATATTGCCCCCCGCGATATAGGTATAGCCCACGGTCTCATCCTCATCATTGCCGGAATGAATGCCATCTACTGCGGCGTTGATCACAATATCGCCGTTTTCGATGCGCACGCTGTCCTTTCCCTCCAGACCATGCTTACCCGCACTGATCTCATAATTTCCTCCGGTGATCACCAGATCGTCCTTGCTGACAATTCCGTTTCCCACGACGGATACCACCTTGAGCGTTCCCTCTCCGTTAAATGTGATATCCTCTCTGGAGAAGACCGCCCCGTCGATATTGCGCTCGTCAATCACCACATATTCTCCCACCGTCTCAAACATATTCTCGCTTCCCGCCGTGGTGGTCACGAATACCTTATCCGCCTGACTCACATACAATGCCGCGCTGCTCTGGCAGGAGATCTCCGCCCCGTCCAACACCAAATGAAGCTTATCCGTATCCTTTGCCTGAATGATGACCTGTCCCTGCAGGCTCCCTGACAAAATATAACAGCCCTCGGAGACGATCGTCACCACATTGCCGTCTATCCGCACATTCTCCGAATCCGCCTGCGCGCTATCCCCGGTGAGTGTAATGCGCACACTCTCCATCTCGTCATAGCCGATCTCCCTGTCCCTGTTGCTGAACATATCCGATATATCCAAAAGAGTCACCTGCCCGACCGCGCCGCTCCCCGACGCGGCGGTCACCGGAGCCAGTGAATCCCTCCCTGTCACCGCGCTATCAGCCGCTCCACAACCGCCCAACAACAAGGCGGCGGACAGACTCACCGCCAAAGCGGTCCTTCTCCATTGCTTCTCAATTTGCTTCTTCATTCCAAAATATTTCATGCCTTCCACACCTCCATATACAAAGCCTCGATACTCTAGATCTCCACATCCCGAGCCTACACATTACAAAGCTCCATGCTCAAAACCTCTGCATCCAAAGCTCACACTCAAATTCCAACATTCCAACCTCTATAATTCACACGTCGGAGTCTCCCTTCTGGAGAGCATGATCTCCAGATTGCCGTTCCGACAGCGCAGCTTATCGATAAATTCCTTCTCTGACACATCACCCTTCAGCTCGATCTGATAAGTCAGCTTGAACAGGCTCCCCATATTGGTAGTCTTCACGCTCGTCAGCTCATAGCTTTTGGTGAACTGCTCCAAAATCTCGTCAAACACCTGACCATAATCCAGATTCTCCGGAATGGTGACATGCAGGAGCTTGGAGGTATCCCTGCTCTCCTGCCGCTTACAGAACCAATTGCACAGGAAGCTCACCGCTCCCAAGATCACTGCGAACAGCACCGCATAGGCAAGATATCCCATGCCCGCGATCAGCCCCGCCCCCATTGATAGAAAGATAGCACTGATCTCCCTTGCAGACCCCGGCGCCGAGCGGAAGCGCACCAAGCTAAACGCCCCTGCCACAGCCACTCCCGCTCCCACATTGCCGTTTACCATCATGATCACCACGCAGACCACCGCGGGTAGCAGCGCCAGCGTCACCAAGAAGCTCTGGCTGTGTCGGCTTTTATATCCGTGCACCACCGCGAGAAACAACCCGATCAGCAGCGATACAATGACACATAATAAGAATTTGTCCAATGAGATCACACTCTGTGAGCTTGTGTCGAACACTCCCCTGAATAAATTGTCAAGCATATTTTCTTCCTCCCAAGTCCTTTTCTTCCTCCATTGTCTGCATCTGACAATAGGCATTTCCGTATTTTGAAAAATGTGTTTTAAAAATATCGTTGTCCGCCAGAAGCTTACACAGCCACAGCGGCATGGCAGATGCGATCTTGACCTCCATCAACGCGGTATCCAGTTGTAGCAGGGGACTGCCGTAAGCCCCTGCGCACAGTGACAGAGCCTCCTGCCGCCACAGAATATTTTCATCGAAGGTGATCCGCAGCTCTCTGTCCTCCCGTCCATAAAAGGCTTCCCGCTCATAGGAGAGAAATACCCTCGGGGCAAGTCCCTGATACATCTCCCGAAAATAATCTATCTCGTCGGTGATCTGATTGCTTTTGCGCAGGGGTTTGTCCTTGAGCAGATAATCCATAGCCTCCTGCTCCCGAAGAGAGACGCGCCGCTTGTAAACCACGCCCTTATATTTCTTCTTTAATTCCAAAAAAGTCTCGCCGTCATGCGTCGCCATTCCGTAGCTTCGCAGCCTGAGCTTCTCCTTATACACGGGAGATTCCAGAGAACGCTGCACCAGTAAGTAATCCGGCGTGTCAAAATAAATGTTGCATATGAGACTCTGCCCATGCTCATCCGGCTGCATATAAGGCTCCATCGCCTGAAGGAGCAGCGCCTTCTGCTCCCTTGTCACCAGATATTTTAATTCGTATCGTTTGAAAATGTCCTGATAGCCCATGCCCCTTATCCACTCCTTTATCTGTGTCTCTATGGGCATTCTAATAGATGAACCTAAAATGAACTTTAAATTTTGCAAAAGAATCATAAAAAAATAATAAAATGAATCGATCTGCCGTCATCACTCCCCGCAGTGATCCTGCCGCGGTGCTGCTCCACGATCGCCTTGACGACGGACAGCCCGATACCGCTTCCCCCCGTCTGCGAGCTGCGGGAGGCGTCCGGCCGGAAAAACCGCTCAAACAGCATACTCTGATCTCCCTGCGCGATACCGCTGTCCGCCCCCACGGTATTCCACACGGTAATACATGCCTTGCCGCCCCGCTTGGCAGGCGCAAGCTTTAGAAGGATCTCTCCCTGCTCTGACGCATATTTCAGCGCATTGTCCAGCAGCAGTGACAACATCTGGCGCAGCTTGTCCTCGTCCCCCATACAGGTCAAGCCCTCCGCAATCTCCGCAGTCAGCTTCAACCCCTTCGCCTGCGCCAAGGGTGCAAACACCGCCACCGTCTCCTCCGCCAGCTCGGAGAGCTGACAGCTTGCGAACATCGGTCTTTCTTCCTCCTCCAACCTTGAGAGCGTCACCATCTGCTCCGTCAGCGCCCTCAGACGCTTGACCTGATTGCGGATACTGGCTGTCCATTGACTCTCCTCCCCCTCCATCTCCAAAATATCCACGTTGGCGGAGATGATCGTGAGCGGGGTTTTCAGCTCATGACTGGCGTCAGTCACAAACTGCTTTTGCTTGCGATAGCTTTGCTCCACGGGAACAAATACCCTTTTGGAAAAAAACATCACCAACACGAACACGGCAAGCAGCCCCAACAGAGACACGCCCACACTGGTCGCCGCCAAGCTGCGGCTGGAATCCAAATCTCTGGCACAGTCCACGAAAATCACCCGATAATCGCTGCTTCCCTCCACCGCTTGGCACAGATAACGATAAACCCCCAGAAACCCGCGGCTTCGCCCCGACTCCCACACACGCTCGGCATAATCGGCAGCGCCTTCGGTCTCCACGGCGGCGATCCGCCCCGTGTCAATCGACACGATCCCGCCGTTCTCGTCCATTCTCACGGAGAAAAACCGGGTGTCATAGGGCGTCTCCAAGGATAAGCCGTAAAACATTCCCTGCTTTTCAAAAACCCCTCTTTTCGCAGGAAGCTCAGGCGCAAAATCCCCGTCAGGTCTCTCCCCGAATTGATTATGCCCGTCAATACGCTCCAACTGGCTCCTGTTGGGAAAGTCCTTGGGAAAATGCCCGTCATTCGCCGCCAGCATATCCAATATCAGATCCGCCCGCCTGACAACGCCGTAAAAGCCCGCCGCGTTCAGACTTCCCACAATCACTGCGAGCACCGCGAACATGGAACACATTGCCACGAGAATAAATTGTTTCCGCAATTGTCGTATCATATTTTATCACACCTATCTTGTACCAACCTCATGCCCTGCCCCTGCGCTCCAAGGAATATCCGGTTGACTCATTGCGCCGTCCCTCACCGCCCGGTTCTGTCCCCGGGCTCCATGGAATATCCCTGATTCCTTACCGCCTTAATCTGCACGTCTGCTCCCACGGCGGCAAGCTTCTTTCTAAGATACGAGATATTCACCCACACCACGCTGGACTCCGTGTCGCTCTCATACCCCCATACACGCTCCATAAAACGCTCCACCCCCAACACCTGCCCGGGGTTCGCCATAAGCATCTCAAGCATCTGGAATTCCTTGTTGCCCAGACGTACCCTGCCGCCCTCCGCCGCCATCTCGAAGGTGTTCCTGTCCAGTGTGAGGTTGCCGCAGTGGAGCAGATTATCCGCCTCCGCGGTCTGCTTTCTGGTCATAGCCCGAATACGGGCAAGAAGCTCCCGCGTGTCAAAGGGCTTGGGAAGATAATCATTCGCCCCGCTGTCAAGCCCCTCCACCCTGTCGTCCACGCCGGACTTGGCGGTGAGCAGCAGCACAGGCACCGCGTTCCCCGCGCTCCGAATCCGCCGAAGCACGGTCAGACCGTCCACCTTTGGCATCATGATGTCCAGAATCGCCCCGTCATACTCCTGTCCCTCCAGATAATCCAAGGCGTCCTGCCCGTCATAGACCACATCCACCGAATAGTGGCTGTGCTTTAAAATCATTGCCAGCGCATCCGCCAGCTCTCTCTCGTCCTCCGCCAGTAAAAGCCGCATAACCTCTCCTATTCTTCAATATCTCTCTATCAGCTTCACAACCGCCGTATTCGCATAGGTCAGGGGTTCATTGTGCACAAAGAACGCGACCCTGTCAAAGGGCGCATATAATGTCTCGAGAATATCCCCCTCATACGGGTCTAGGATATTTGCCAACGGCTGCCCTGTCCTGACCTCCTCCCCCGCCTTGATCATCGGCTCAAAAATGCCCGATTTTGCGGTTTTTATCAGAATCATATCCTCATCGTGCACGATCTTGGAATGCAGCTTGTCAGGTATACTGTATTTTATCATTCCCTGTGAGGACAGGAAATTCATGACCGCCAGAACCGCCTGTCCCGCACTGTTCCTGTCGATTCGGGCGGTGGTGGAGGTATAGAGGGAGAATGCCTGTGTATCCCACACCTGCCAATTATAATTCAGCGTTGTGGTATCATATGGTCTAACCCTGCGTATGATGACATAGGGAAGTCCAAACTGCTTTGCCGTCTCGGGATCGCTGAAGCCCTCATCCATTAGCCGCACATGAGGCACAAAATCCCCCGGCATATAAAAGGAGGTGAACTGAATCCCGAACCGATACTCAGAGATCTCCCTGAAAACGCCGTCTGCAATCCTTTGGGTGGTTTCCCCCAGATCATATCCCGGGAACATCCTGTTGATATCCGTATTATCCGTTGACCAGAACCTCTTTTGAATATTCATGGAATACGGATTAATCGAAGGGATGATAAGTATCTTATGCCCTGCCAAGATCCTCCCCTCATTCTCGAGCTGCTTCATTTTCTTAACCAACTGGGAGCAGCAGTAGATCTGCTGCACTTCATTTCCCCTAGAGCTCCCCACAATGCAGACGGAGCTTTCCCCGTCCCCAAATTCATAGCCTGTCACACGGAAATTATCCCTGTATATCCCCTTGAGTTCATAAATGATCCTTTTATTCATAACCGCACACTTCCTTTTTGAGCAGACGTCCCATCAGAGAGCCCTCGACCACCACAGGATAGTCCCTGATGGTGAAGAGCATACCGTCCTCGGGAGCCCTCACCTCGTCCAACACCTTCCCGCACAGAGGGTCTACGATCTGCCCTACTAGCTCGTCCTTTTTCAACCTCGCTCCATGCTGTACCTCCGGAATAAATACTCCTCCCACGCTCGCATTCAAATAGCTGACATCCTCCGGATTGGCTGACAGGATCGGCTTTCTCACCGGCTTGACCTCCCCTGTCCAAATTCCAAGCCTTTTCATCAGATTAAAAATCCCATCTACCAACTGATCCCCGTACCTGCGCGTGATACGCATTCCCACGCCCATCTCCACCACCAGCACCGGTGTCCCGATGTGATTTAAGCTGTACGCAAAGGTGGATTCCAACACCGTGCTCGCCCCGTGCACCCATATCAGATCCACATTGCTCTCCTCCGCCATCGGCACAAGCGTGTCCCGATGCAGTTCATTGATGCGTATCTGTGGTATTTCCGTCAGGTAGATATTACTGGCATGGATATCCAACACGCAGTCGGAGCCTGCCACATCCTCAATGATCCTTGCGACAACATACTCTATCATACTGCCGTCCATATCCCCCGGGAACATACGGTTCATATCCAGATCAAAGGCGGGAATCCCTCTGGTAATGGAATCGATCCCCAACGGATTCATAGCCGGATAAATGTCAACGATTCCGGCAAGACAATCCTTACTTTGTTCTATGCGGCGCTGCAGCTCAAAACAGACATACTGCCCCTCCAGCTCGTCCCCGTGAATCCCCGTAACGATGCTGATACGCTTCATATTGTCCGCGGACTGCTCCGGCAGGATACGGTTTCTCCTGATCTCCAGAGTTTCATCCACCGGCAGCCCCACCGCCGCGATCGTCTTTATCATGTCAGCCACCATCCCTTTCTGTAAGCTGCAAATCTATGATTTCTCAAACTTCCGGTCATGCCGCCAACGGCGGCACAAACAATCCATTAACCAGTGCAAAACTGGAAGAATCCGCTTGCGGATTCTTCTGTGTGAAAAAGGTTCTCCCTGCGAACCTTAGAATTTCTCCGCGAAGCAGCCAGACCTGAGAATCAGGTCTTTGGCTGCTGAGCAAAAATTGTCGGAGACAATTAGAAATTCTTTTCACACTTCTCCACCAAGACGGTTATCTGCTGCGTCTGCGCCCCACCGTTCCACATAAGTCCCCTGTTGATTGCACAATCCGCCGCATCCCTGCCATGTCCGAGCTTGATATGCCAGTCCGATACCACACAGTCATTAGTAGGGTCGAAGGGCACCCACCTGTCACCGCAAAGCGCCTCCACCCACGCATGACTGGCGCCCTCCCCGACGGTCATCCCGCATACATAGCGGGCGGGAATCCCCGCCATGCGAAGCAAAGTGGCATAAATATGCGCATAATCCTGACAGACGCCCTTCCCCATGCTCCATGCCTCCTCCGCCGTGGTCTGAATCCGCGTGGCTCCCGACACATAGCTAAAGTCTTGGTGAAGCCTGTGCATCCATGCCTCACATACCTCATAAGGAGTCCCTGCGCCCGAAAAGTCATGCGCCCTGTAATATTCCGAAATACCCTGACCGGGGACACATTTGCCGTAGGGTATCCGATAAAGCCCCGTCAACCCATCCTCGCGCTCCTCATAGTCGGTCTGAACAATCTCCACGTCTCCGTCCGCCTGAAATACAAACCTGTCATGCTCCTTGGTCTCACAGCCATAGAGCTGCCTGTTCCCAAAGGAATCCTCCCCCATGGAATACTCCGCCTCGGGCAATACGGAAAGCGTTATCCCCAACAGACGCTGCCTTGCGTCCTCTCTCGGGATACACTTGATCGTAAAATAACACCTTCCGACGCATTCCTCATATTTTATTTCCATCCTGTACTCAAAGTGCAGTACCGCCACAAAATCACTCCCAACCTGTCCGCTATATGATTGCCTCAACGCTTGATACAATCTTATAGTAATCCAAATCAGGACTTTCCACAAGGCTTTTTAACAATTCCACCTTTGTCTTGTCATAGGACAACCCGCTTCTCTCCACTCTGGGAATCATGCGGTGCACTTCCCTTGTAAGCTCCTTCTGCGATACCTTCAGCCTCGCATACATATCAATGCGCTCAATCCGCTTCCCCGCCTTGATCATGTTGCGCACCTGCTCGGAGTCGATCTGATCGTCCGCGATTCCCCAGAATGATAGGATATGGTCTATCAGATACTGCAGCTCTATCAGCGGAGATTTGCTCACCGCCGCCTTCCTCATGTCATAGACAGCCAATTGAATGTAGGAAAAAGTGTCCGAACCAATGCTTTCCCTGAGCACAATTGCATTGTCATATGCCCGATTGAGATTACTGATAATGGAATCCGGATTCGCTTCGTCAAAGGGATAACGTCTCAGAAAGTCCTCCTTGGAGGAATAAATATTCGGGATATCAATCGACTCACAGAACGCCTGATAACTATCCACCACCTCATCGATCATATTGTCAAATTTGGGAAAATAATATCGAAGGGTCGTGTACACACGCTCCGTGTATCTTCCCAGCCAATATAAATGATCCGCCTGTTCTACTGATATAATACCCATGTGTCTTTAAAACCTCCTCCCTGCGATGAATTCACAATGAACGAATCAGGATTTCTGGAGAATCTGGTCAGCCCGCTCCTCCACACCATGGGCTCCTCCGCCATCAGCACGAATGCCCGAAGATCCGCTTTCCTCGGCACGATCTCCCCGTTGTCCACAATGTCCAGATCCTGAAAATCAATGACCTCCTGCGCGATAAAACGTCTCGGCTCCCGCTTTAACAGGTCGATGAAGTCTTGCTTCTGCTGCTTGGTCATGGAGCTGCCAAACACGACGCCGTATCCGCCTGCCTCCGCCACGTCCTTTAACACCAGCTTGTCAAAATGCTCTAAGACATATCTCATGTCCTCCTCATAAAACGGCAGATATGTCGGCGCATTGCCGAGGATTGGCTCCTCGTCCAGATAATAGCGGATCATTTTGGGAACAAAATAGTAAATTCCCTTATCGTCCGCCACACCGTTGCCCGGCGCATTGAGCAACGCCACATTTCCCTTTCGGAACACCTCGTAAATATGCGGGATGCCGATCAGCGACTCCGGATTAAAATTCATCGGGTCAAGGTATTCGTCCGATATCCTGCGGTATACAGCCCCCACCCTTTCCTTGGTTCCGTTGGAGGAAATATAGTACAGCATGTCCTTCTCCGCAACCAGCTCCGAGCCTGTCACAAGATGCGCCCCCGTCTTCTCCGCAAGGTAGGAATGCTCAAAATATGCCGCATTGTATCTGCCCGGCGTCAGGATCACCGTATGCCCCTCGGGATTCACATAGTCCATGGTCTTGCGCAGCAGGTCTGCATAATTGCGGTTGTCCTCCAGTCTGTAACTGTGAAAGGTGTCCGGCGAGCTCCTCCTGCACAGATCCCTCGCGATCATGGGATAGGAAGCACCCGACGGCACTCTCAGATTGTCCTCAAGTATGTACCAGTTTCCGTCCTTCCCCTTCACCAGATCGATCCCCGATATGTGGGAGTAGATCCCCTTGGGTGGCGTCACCCCTTCACATTCCGCCATATACCCGCTCGATGCATAGATAAAATCCTCGGGAACGATCCCGTCCTTTAAAATCTGCTTCTTCCCGTAAATATCCTTCAGGAATAAATTCAAAGCCATGACGCGCTGCTTCAGACCCTTTTCCAAAAAGACAAACTCCTCATGCTCAATGATCCTCGGTATGGAATCAAAGGGGAACAACTGCTCATTAAAAACATTATTCTTGTAGATGCCAAACTTCACGCCATAACGCGCCAACAGTTCATTGATCTGGTCTGTGTGCTGCAATAACTCCGGATGCTGCATAAAGACACCTCCCTCCACAACAAAAAAGGGGCTGATACTCAGCGATCAGCTCCCTTGCCTGCTTAAAATATGAATTTTGCTTCTATGGTTAAGATTGTATACTATGATACAATGTTTGTCAACAGGAAAATATGTAAGTTTTTACAGTAAATTTTTACATTAAGTTTTTGCAAAAAAGAAGTCTACAATGTAAATTACCCTAATTTACGATTTACTACAAGTTCTTGGCTTCCTCCCCCCAAATCGGATATTTATGCCTATCCGCCTCTGTGATTTCCCGTATGACACGGCATGGATTTCCCGCCGCCACAACACCTGAGGGAATATTTTTATTCACTACACTTCCCGCTCCGATAACGGTATTATCACCTATGACTACTCCCGGCAGAATACAGGCGTTTGCCCCAATCCAGACATTGTCACCCACCTGAATCGGCAGGGCAATTTCAAGCCCCTCACCGCGCTGCTCTGCATCTATGGCATGTCCTGCTGTCGAAAATACGCAATTCGGAGCGATAAACACGTTATCTCCAAACACCA
The DNA here is from genome assembly GCA_023663505.1 of Muribaculum sp. Classification (GTDB taxonomy): domain Bacteria; phylum Bacillota; class Clostridia; order Lachnospirales; family Lachnospiraceae; genus Acetatifactor. Next base: position 23,684 of record JAMPHH010000002.1, on the reverse strand, counting down.
CCTTTGCCCCGTCCAAAATAATACAATTATGGTTCGTATAAAAGTTTTTTCCAACAGAAATATTAAAGCCATAATCACAGTAAAAGGGGGCGGTGACAACAAGCTCGCCTTTGATAGAACCCAATATCTGATGCAGCAGCTCATTTTGCTTCCGCGTGTCGGAGGGCTTGCAGTTATTAAATTCATAACATAAATCCGCACACTTACTTCTTGCCTTTATGAGCTCTTCATCATAATTTGCATCATACAAATACCCTGCCTGCGCTTTCTCCCATTCGGTCATTGAAAGTATCCTCCAATCATTCTATCAACATCACGTTCTCCATCCCCTCTCTGTCATGCAGGGGATTGTCCCTGCACACCACCACCTCAAGCCACAAAAGCCCCTTGAGCGGCGACAAATCGGTGATATAATTATCTGAAATGTCCAGATAGGTCAGATTCGCCATATCCGCCAGAAAAGACACGTCCTCCAGCTCATGCCCGGGGATGTACAGCACATGCAGATACGGAAAAAAATCAAAAAATTCCGGAATATCCGACAGAGCGATCTCCGCGTCGCGTCCCTGACTCTGGTAATCCCAGCTTCCGTCCTCTAACAGCTTATGTAACGTCACCCCTGTCATATCAAGCTCCTCCATGGCAAAGCAGAGAGCCATATTGTTCACGTCCAAACCGGCGTCCACATCATTCATGTATACCCATTTGAGAGAAGGCGCATGGAAAATGATGCTGATATCGTCCCACACATAGCTGTCTGTCAGATCAATAGTCTCCAACTCATGCAGCTTATAAATATCATCTAGGAATCCCTCATAGACCGACATGTCAATCAGATTCAATTGTCTCAGGTTGGTGAGAGCCCCCAAGAAGTCTCCGTCCCCACTGCCAGCGTCCTCAAGAGTCAATTCCTCCAATTGGGTGAGCTTCGCCAGATTCTCGAATCTGTCATAGTTGCCCAGATGCAGATATTTTAATTGTGTCAGCCCCGACAGATCAGGCGCCTGCATAGGCACGTCAAATTTATAGTCCACAAAAAGCTCTAATTCCACCAGATTGGTGCATTCTAGCACCACGCTGTAATCATCTACCCCGTAATTGCGCTCCAACCTCAGGGTTTCCAAGGTGTCCGCACAGTCCTCTATGGCGTCCAGCCGCTTCAAGTCCGTGCCGATCAAATCCAACTCCACCAGCTGCTCCATATCCCGCACGAACCCGATATCCCGCAGCTTGCCTGACTCTATGGCAAGCACCTCAAGCTGCGGCATGTCATAAAGCTCCTCATAGTCCTGCAGTCTCTCCGCGTCTGTCAATATAAGCTCCTTAAGGGATGTAAGCTTTGATATTCCCTTGATGCTTTCCACATAGTCGGCGTCCATCGCCAGATGCTCCAAGCTCTCAAACTGCTCAATGCCCCCGAACCCGCCGTCGATCAAATCGCTCTTTGCCTCTACCCATACAAGATTGGATACGTCCATAGCCGCTGCGATCGTCGGCAGGGGCGAACCGCAGCGAAGGATTTTTAACTCGGTCAGATTGCTCCAATCCGTCCTCCAGTCCAATTCTTCCTCCATCACCAGACCGGTCAGTCCGCAAAGACAGTTCAGATCCGAGGTATTCAAACGTTGGTTCTTGGGAACGTAAGTCGCGCCGCTGCCATCAGTAAGCATATAACCCACCGCCGTGATATCGCTTTCACCCAACTCATAGAATTCCAGATAGACAATACTGTCCAGCTCGTCCTGTGTGACGCTGTCCATGTTTTTGCCAAAGATTGCCTCCACCAGCTCCGCGAGCATTCCGTCCTCGGGTCTCACAATCTCTCGTTTGTCTGCAGCCGTATCCGCACCTGACTTGCCATTGGAGTCAGACCCCCGCCTGCCTCCGCTTTCGCTCCTTGTACCCGAATCGGCTATCTTTTCCTCGTAGTTGTTCAACAGGTACACCCCGCTTGCCACTAACGCTACCATCATAGCCACAATCGTTACAAACGCCGCCACAAACACGCCAATCGCCAAACCGTTGTTAGTCTTGCGCGCCCCGCCCTGTGTGCTGTACTGACCGCTCATCTGTCCCTGTGAAGCGGCTGCCTGATACGGATTACGGTATCCGCAATCCGGACAGGTAGGGCAGCCTGCCACCATCACTAATTTTCTGCTGCAAAGCGGACATCTGTCCTGATCTCGGTTCATTTGTCTTCCCCCTCATCTTGAATTTTTGGTGCTACATCACTTGTTCAGATATTCCGACTATTCCCGCAAGGGTTGTATATGTCTATGATTCCCTCAACAAAAGCTTCGTGTACTCCTCCTTGGGGTTGGCGAACACGTCCTCCGTCCGCCCCTGCTCAATGATGCGTCCGTCCTTCATGATCATGATGCGGTCGCTCATCTGATACACTACATTGATATCGTGGGAGATAAAGAGGTATGCAGCCCCCATCTCCTCCTGAAGCCTCTTCATCAGCTCCATGATCTGAGCCTGCAGAGTCACGTCCAACGCCGACACGGGTTCATCTGCTATCACGAGCGCCGGTCTGGTGATTAACGCCTGCCCGATACTGATTCGCTGTCTCTGTCCGCCGGAGAGCTGAGAGGGTGTCCTATACATATAATTCTCGTCCAGTCCTACCTTCCTCAGCATATCACAAGCCGCCGCCCGCATATCCTGCTTTGACATCTGCAGGGACTTATCCAGTCTCCCCGCCGCCCGCAGGGGCTCCTCCAGAAGCCACCCCACCGTTTTGCAGGGGTTGAGGCTGCTGTACGGGTCTTGGAAAACCATCTGCGGTCTTGCGCTAAAATGGCTCACCGTGCCCTCTATCTCCTTATTCATGCCCAGTATCGCCTTAGAGAGAGAGCTTTTGCCGCAGCCGCTCTCGCCCACCAAGCCCAACACCTCGCCCTGATACAATGTAAAATCCGCGCGGGAGACCACGCAACGCTTTCTCCTGCTGCCAAAGAGACTGTTCGTTCCCTCCCGATAATACACATTCAGGTCATGCACCTCAACCACGGGGAGAGCGGAAACCGCAGCATGATTCCCGCTGTGGTTTCCGGTGCAATCCTCGCTGTTACTTCCGTCACTACCCCCAACGCAATCCTCGCCGTGCTTACCTCCGCTCTGAGCGCTGCCCTCCCCGCTGCGCTTGCGCTTTATCCGCGTGGGAACTGCCTGAATCAAATTTTTCGTATACTCCTCCCGCGGATTCGCAAAAATATCCTCCACAGAACCGATTTCCACGATCCGTCCGTCCTTCATCACCGCGACCCTGTGGCAGATGCGCCTTGCCAGATTCAGGTCATGCGTGATAAAAAGCATGGCGTTTTGCTCCTTCTCGTTGATCTCCTTGAGAAGCGCAATGATCTGGCTCTGAATCGTTACGTCCAGAGCCGTGGTGGGCTCGTCCGCAATGATCAGAGCCGGGTGCAGGATCACCGCCATGGCGATCATCACCCGCTGTCTCATGCCGCCTGAGAGCTGATGCGGATAACAGTCATAAAGCTGCTCCCCGTCCCGAAGCCCCACATCGGCGAAGCTCTCCAAGACCCTCGCCCTCCGCTCGGCTCTCGACAGCTCCGTGTGCAGCCGCAGCATCTCCTCCACCTGTATTCCCACCCGTTTTGTGGGATTTAATGAGGTCATAGGCTCCTGAAAGATCATGGACATCTGCTCTCCCTGATAACTGCGATACAGTGCCCTGTCCTTCGCCCGTCCCGCCTCCGCCAGCACTACATCATCAAAGAGCACCCGCCCCGAGGTAATGTCTGCACCCTGCGCCTCCAATCCCATCAGCGTCAATGCCGTCACCGATTTGCCCGAGCCGGACTCTCCCACCACACCTAAGATTTCTCCCTTGGCAAGCTCTATATTCACATTTTTCACTGCCTCCGTATCACCAAAGGACACGGACAGATTTTCAATCTTGATCATGCTAATCTCCATTTCACCGACTCGGCAACATCGCTCATGACCGTGAATCCGCCGCCCGCACTAATTTCTGCTCTCCACCTGTCGGATTCCCTCGCTCAACAGGGAGAAGCCCAATACGATCCACACAATGCTCAGCCCCGGCGCCAAGGCATACCACGGCGCTTTCATCAGATATCCCTGCGCGTCCGAGAGCATATTGCCAAGGCTCGCATCGGGCGGGAGCACGCCGATTCCCAGATAGCTCATTCCCGACTCCGCCAAAATGCCATTGTTGAAGCCTATCATCACAGAGACCCAGAAGGTAGAGAAGATATTAGGCAGTATGTGGACAAACAATATCCGCAGCCTGCCCACCCCCATCAGCCTCGCCCTGTAAATATAATCCGCATCTCGAAGTCTTATGAACTCACTCCGCACGATACGCACAAAGCTAGGGGTAAACACAATCCCCAAGGACAGGATCAGATTATGCCTGCCGCTCCCCAAGACACTGATCATCACCAACGCCAGCAAGATGCTCGGAAAGCCATTCACAGCGTCCGTAAACCGCATGACAATCTCGTCCAATAGCCCGCCGAAATAACCTGTCAGCGCGCCGATGACAATTCCCAGTGTCCCCGACATCAGCACCACAAGACCACTGATCAGTATCGTGGTTCCCGCCCCCTTCATCACCCGGGAGAAAATATCCCTGCCGAAATTATCCGTGCCAAATAAATGACGCAGCGACGGCGGGGCAAATCTCTCCGCCGCAGACATCGCCGTGGTGCTGTAAGGCGTCCAAAATACGCCCACGATTGCCACAAGCAGCGCCACCCCCGTCATAAAAATCCCCACCCAAAGGTATAGATTCCGTCTATGCAGTTTTCCCATATGCCTATCCATACCTTTCCTGTCACGCCTGCCTTTCTATCCTACAATTATCCTACAATTCCTTTTCCAGCCCGACATACCACGAATCCTCATGACAACAATTTGCCCTCTGCACCGCCCGTCAGGTGCATGGCAATTACTGTATTTACCTATGACTGATTCTGGGATCGATCATTCGATAGAGAATATCCACCAGAAAATAAACGACGATCACCACCGCCGTGATATACAGCACCAAAATCTCCACCACGGGCAGATCCCTTGTGGAGATAGAGCTGATCAACAGCCGCCCCACCCCGGGAAGTCCGAACACCTGCTCCACAACGATACTTCCTGCCACAATCTCTGCAATGATCATTCCCAAGAATGTCACAACCGGCATCAATGCGTTGCGCAGCACATGCCCGTACATCACCCGTTGCTCCGTGCAGCCCTTGCTTCGGGCGGTGCGCACATAATCCGCCCCCAGCTCCGTGAGCATGGAATTGCGCAGGAAACGCGCGGTCATAGCGATCTTAGGGATTGCGACAGACATCGCGGGAAAGACCAGATACGCCAAAAATCCCCAAAAGTCCTTTTGATAGCTCACATATCCGCCGGGTGTAAACCACTTAAGCACCATACCGAATAAGTAAGTCACCAGAATCCCCAAGAAAAAAGAAGGCACAGCCATTGTCGTCTGTGTCAGCACATTCATCACCGCGTCCAAAATATGACTCCGGCTCCTTGCCCACAGCACTCCCAAGGGAATCGCCACCACCACGATCATAAGCACGGCAAGCAGCGCAAGCCACAGCGTCACGGGAAGCTTGTCCCCGATCAACTCCGCCACGGGCATCATTTCATTCATAGACTTGGAATAGCGGTAGCTGCGCCCCAAATCCCCCTTAAATACATTGGTGATCCAATTGACATATCTCACCACGGGTGGGTCGTTGAAGCCAAGCTCCTCCCGCAGCTGTGCCTCGCGCTCCGGAGTAGCCTCCGTCCCCAGAATAGAACGCACCACGTCCCCCGGAATCACCTGAAAAGCGAGAAACGCGGCCACGGATACCATGAACAATGTAATAATGAGAGTGATTAATTTCTTACCTAGGTATCTCATGACCGCTTCTCCTTTTTTTCATTCTTCTCACACTTCCAGACATGCCGCCTCAGTCTACATAGCGCACCACACTCATATCCTGAACATAAATCGGATAGAAGGTGTAGCCTGTCAGCTCGGGGCTGACCGCCACGGTGATCGGCGGCGCCGAGAGGAACGCCGTTCCCGCGTCCTGCGCGAGCATCGTCTGCAATTCCTTGTAATACACAGCCTTTTCAGCAAGCTCCAGACTTGCTGCCGCCTTCAGATAAGTCTCATCATATGCGGAATTCGCATAGTTGATGAAATTCTTGGAGGACTCCGTCTGGAATCTGTTCAGCAGATATCCGGGCGTCTGATCGCAGGTAATCCCGCTGATCGTAGCCTGATACTGTCTGCCGTTATAGACCTCCTCCAACCATGTACCCCATTCCACGGGTACTATCGTGGCGTTGATCCCCGCGCTCTTTAGCTGCTCCGCCACAACCTCCGCGGTCTGCATATGCACCTCGTAGTTGGAGGGCACCTTGATCTCAAGGTCAATGCCGTCAGAATAACCCGCCTCGGTCAGAAGCTCCTTCGCTTTCTCCACATTTGCGCCCGTGCCGTAGACATCGTTTAAGTCCTCGTAAAAATCCTGCAGCGTGGGCAGCATTGCGGAGCTGATGATCGCCCCGTTGCCGCCGAACACATACTCATTCACGGAATCCTTATCCAAGGCATAGTTGATTGCCTGCCGTACCCGCACGTCGCTCAATGTCTCGTCCGCATTGTTGAGAAATAGCGCCTGCACCACATTGGAGGGCGCAGCCAACACCTGAAAACTGCCCTCAAGCTCCGTCGCTTGGGAATCCGTCATATAGGGGTAAATATCAATGGAGCCGCCCTGCAGATCCAAAAGCGCCGTGTCAGGGCTGTTCACGATCTTGAAATTCACCTCGTCCAGATAGGGAAGCCCCTTCTGCCAATAATCAGGATTCTTAGCCACCACGATCCCCTCTTGGGGTGTGTAGGAAACAAAAGAAAACGGTCCCGTGCCAATGGGCGCGCTCTCCGCAGCCTCCCCACTGCCCGCGGGAATGATAGCCGCCGTGAAGCTGTAAATCAGCTCCAGATTCGCACTGCCCACTGTCACCTGAACCGTCTTTTCGTCCAAAATATCTACGCTTGTGATGCCGCCTCTCTCAACGCTCAATGTAGAAATGAGCGGGGTGCCGTCCAAAATCCCTGCCACGCGCTCTAGCGAATACTTCACGTCCTCCGCAGTCACGTCATTGCCGTTATGGAACTTCACACCGTCCCTCAAGGTGAATGTGTATACCAAGCCATCTTCCGAAATACTGTAACCGTCAGCTACCGCATTCATCAGATTCCCCTCGGGATCAGGCTTTACAAGCCCTTCAAAAATGTTAAAAAGGATTTCCTTAGTTCCTGCCGCAGTTGCTTTGTGTGGGTCAAGACTATCAATATCCTGTTGTATTCCTACAACAACAGAGGACTTATCCTCCGAAGACTCTCCTGTACTGCCTGCGCATCCGCCCAGTGCAGTCATTATCAGAAGTGCCACCATGAAGTAAACATAAATCTGCTTTTTCATTTACTCAACTTCTCCTCTTCGTCAAATAGACCTCTCATTATTCTATTGTCACCACCATTGTACCATACTAACCATTTATTGCAAGTTCTTTATCAGGTACAAACGCAGCCACGCCTTACGGGGCTGCTACTTTTTCTGCAGGATCTCCCTGAGCAGCTTGTAGAGCTTATCCACCTCCACCGGCTTGGAGAGATGCCCGTTCATACCGCATTCCACGGATTTCTTCAAATCATCGTCAAACGCGTTGGCTGACATGGCGATGATCGGAAGCGTCCGACAATCCTCCCTGTCCATTGCCCGAATCGCGCGTGTCGCGTCCAGACCGTTCATGACAGGCATCATAATATCCATCAAAATCACATCATAAGTGCCGGGCGGCGTGGACTTGATCCTATCAACCGCCTGCTGCCCGTCAAAGACACAATCGACGCTAAAGCCATACTCCTCCAACAGACATTGAGCGACCTCCACATTGAGCTCATTGTCCTCCACCACAAGCACATGATAATTCTCAAAGGAAAAATCTTCTTCCTCCTTTGCACCCTCGGACTCCTCATGCCCCTGCTGCAGCGCGATCTCAAAGCTAAAGCAGCTCCCCTCGCCGGGCTCGCTCTCCAGATCGATGACACTTCCCATCATTTGCACAAGACGGCTGCTGATAGAAAGCCCCAAGCCCGTGCCCTGCTGCTTGGATACCGAGCTTGCGTCCCTAGCCTGCTCAAAGGAGCGGAAAACTCTTTTCTGGTCTTCCTTGCTGATACCGACGCCGTTGTCCCGCACCGCAAAATAAACCCTGATCAGCCCGTTCTCCTCCGTCCCTCTCTCCTGTACGGTCAGAACGATCTCGCCCTTGTTGTTCGTGAACTTCACGGCATTACCCAACAGGTTGATCAATACCTGGCTGATCCGCATCTGATCCGCCACATACCACATATGCTTAAGCTCCACCTTTTGAATGAAACGAATCTGCTTTGCCTCTGCCTGTGGACGCACCAGCTCTCCCACCGTATCCAACATCTCCCGCAGGTCGAAATCCTCCTCCTCAAGATGCATCTTGCCGCTCTCTATCTTGGACATATCCAAGATATCGTTGATCAGCCCCAGAAGGTATTTGGATGAATCCTGAACCTTGTTCAGACAATCCAACATTCTCTCCTTACTCTGATCCTTTTGCAGGGCGATTGCCGTCATGCCGATGATACCGTTCATGGGCGTTCGGATCTCATGGCTCATACGGGAGAGGAAATCCGACTTCGCCTTGCTCGCCAGATCGTGCTGCTGCTGATTGATCTGGCTCTGGATCACACTGCGAACCTCCGCCAGCTTCTGCAGCTCCTCGCTGTTGCGTGACAGCCCTGCGTCCGTGCCGAGGATAGCGATATTCCCCATATAGCTTCCATTGTCAAACATGGGAAGTATGAGCCCGTGCTGCCCCTCCGAGATATTCAGGAACTTTTGCAGCATAGCCTTTTTGCTGTCCTTGACGGTTACGGAGCGAACCGACTCCTCCCCGAGCCAATCCAGAAATTCCTCCAGCTCCTTGTCCGTATATTGGTTCACGATCTCCGTCAGGGGCTTTGTGTCACTATGCCACTGATGCTCCAGATAATTGGAACGAAAATCCGGTCGGATAATCGTGATGAGCGCGTCCGTCGCACCGTACTGATATCCGATCTTTCGGAGGATCAGAGTCACCTGTGCCTGCAGATTCTCACCCTTTCCAAACAGATTCAACGCAAGGGACGCAAGATTCACATCATCTCCATAATCATTTGAGATCGGTCTGCGGCTGTGCAGCTTGGGCAGGTTTTTGTCATGCTTGGAGGCGATATCCTCATAGAAGCCCCAACAGCCTTCTGCATTATCCTTTGCAAGATTCTGGGCAAGCTTTGCCATTCGGATCAGCTTGGTGTTGCTGATATCCTCCGTGGCAGTCGCCAGACCTGCGCGCACCTGCAGTCTCAGCACGTCCTCGTCAAACATTCCATGCAGCCTTTCAAAGAACTCATGCATGAACAGCTCTGCTTCGTCCCTTTGGTGGTTCTCAAACCAGATCACAAACTCATCACCGCTAAAACGGATTGCTATGACCTGAGACGCGTTCTTCTCCGTCAGCTTCTGGCAGCATTTCCTGATCACATGCGCCAGCTCCTCAAGAATCATATCGCCGAATACGATGCCGTTCTTCTCGTTTAGCTCACCGAGCTTTTCCAATAGCATATGGAGCATGATCCCCTTAGGCTGCGCCGCGCGGCTTTTCTCCAAACGCTCCACCCCTGTATCATACGCATAGAAGCCGGTGACACTGTCTCTCTCTAGCTTGCTCTTGCGCCTCGCCTCCTGCTCCTTCAACGCCTGAATATTGCGCATCCCGCCCACGACCTTGGAGCGGTTCCCCTCCGCGTCATAAACCACCTGTCCGTACAGCCCGTACCACAGGAAGTCCTCCTGTCCCGGGAATTTGATCCTGATCTCCTTGTAAATCTTGTCGGACGCATTAGAGAGGATATCCTCTATCGCCACCCAATCCTCATAATACACTATATCCCGACGGAAAAGGCTTTCCCCGCACTTCCAAGTCCCGTTCAATGTCGGGTGATTCACGATATCCAGCATCAGGGTCTCGAATTCAAAGGTAAAGAACATGTCGCTCGTGCTCTCGATCGCCACGCGGTAGCGTTCCTTCTCCTCCCTGAGAATACTCTCCGACTCCTTCTGCCTCGCCATCAAATCCTGTATCACATCATACACGCCGTCAATCTCGAGAATATTCGTGGCTTGGAAATTCTTTAACCCCGCACTGCCCTCGTTGATGCACTGGGTCAGGTTTTTGATCGGCTTCGTAAGATGCAGTATGATAACATAAATCCCGAACACGCCAAAGACCAGTCCCGCCAATATAGCAATCCCCATCCACATATAAAGCTGGTGGCTCATGCCAAAGAGTCCGTCCTCCGTATCCAGACCAACCAACACCCAATCCACGTTCTCATAGGGCGCAAAGCTGTCATATAGCTTCAAGGGACTCTTTACCGCATAGACATTCTGAGTGCCTAAGTGAATATGCTCCACCTCGTACAGAGTGTCATAATCCGTGTCCTTCAGCTCAAAGAAGGTCTCGTCCGCTATGATACTGTTATATAACACGCCCTTGCCCATGAGCGTCATGTAGCTCTCATTCTCCTGACCGATTGCCAGCAGATATCCCGACCGCTCATTGTCATTCAGCTCCGACGTCGGAAAATAATCATAAAGAAATCTGCTTGAAATCTCTATTCCAAACACACCATAGACCTTGCCCTTATACCGCAGGGGCACCGAGTAGGTGATCATCTCATGGGAATCATTATTGTTGTCCTCAAGGATAAAGGGCTCCGACCAATAGCCCAGATTGACCGTCTGCGCGTCAGGGTGCTGAACGCCCGCGCGCCACGGCTCATAGAAGAAATCATCTGCCGCTCTCTGCCCTTGTCCCGCCATATGAAAATATGTTGTCCACGCGTTATCCAAGGGCACGCCAAAGGTTCTGGAAAGTTCCTTGCTCCCCCGCTCAAACAACAGATCCGTATTGTTGGTCGTGCTCACCTTAGGGTCGGAATCCCGCACGAAAAATCCCTCATAATCCGCCGCGGAGGTCATATCCTCCCCCGTCAGGATCACAAAGATTCCCGTTGATTGTATTCCCTGCAGATTATTCAGGCATTCCGGCAAAAGCATTGTGAGGAATTCCCGCTTTTTCTCATCGGAAGCCATCATTTGCTTCAATGTGAGCTGATTCTCCCGAAGATACTCAGAAAGCAGATCCTCCACCGCGCTCTCCTCCGCACATACAGCCGTACAGCGCTGTATCAGGGCATTCTCCAAGATCACCTTCCGATTCTCCACGATTCTGGTCATCATGTCAATGGAATAATCCTGAATCCTCTCAAAGGTCTGTTTGAAGAAAAGCGTCCCCAATACGAGTAAGCTTTGCACAAGCATAATCGCAATCAACGGAACAAGAAACATTCTAAATATGGTATGCTTTTTACTGTTTGTCGCCTTTTTTCTCATACTCACCCGCTTCTCCGCCCCGTCCTTATGCTCTGCTTATTTGCCAACAGCCTCATTCAACGCGCGGACAAAATTGTCATACCATTCCTCAAAGGCCTCCTCCGTCACAAAAGGCGCGCACGCCTCGTCCAGACTCATTCCCTTTGAGAGCTTCTCCTCCACAACGGCTCTGTCAGCCGCCGCCTTGTCGGAGAGGTTGTACTCCAATACCTTGCGCGCCTGCGAACCGTTTTCAAAGCTTTTGTTCGTATAAAATTTCATATGTGACATATCATTAAATACATGTGTAATACATGCATATGTTTTATCTGCCACCTCTATTCCCTGTTCTTCAATAACTTTGTCCAACATCTCGGTATTGTTCGCCTCGTTCAATACGGGCTGATACCCCGAAGCACAGCCAAACTGCAGATTATTCTCCACCTGCGTGAACCATTTCAGGAATTCCACGGAGGCATACTCACGCACCCTGTCAGACTTGCTGACCACCATGCCCGCGCCCTGCTGCACCGCATAGTCCTCTCCTCCCGCCAAGATCGGGGCGGACATCACGATATAATCTATCTCGTAGCTCCCGCTCTCAAGCTCCACCCTGTCAGGGAAGTACATGGCAGATGTGGTAGAGCCCGTGTAGGCAAGCATGTCTCCCGTCTTGACGTCGTCAGAGCGAAAAGACCCATACGCTCCAAAATATCCCTTCACCATCGGCACGTAATAGTTATCCCAGAGCCGTCTGACGCTCTCCTTGGGCACATTCAGGGTCACCTGACCGTTCTCCACCTGAAAGATCTCCACACCCTGCTGCCGCATACCGATGATAAAATAATTCGCCATGGCGTCCCGGCCGTAGAACGCCCTGCCGTCATTGGGGATATCGGGGGTCTGCGCGTCCACCCACTCATAATAGGTCTTGGCCGTGGCAGTGACGCCCTCCATGGTCTTTAAATCGTCCAAGGAAACGCCTGTCGCCTCCGCAAAGGGCTCCCAGTCCGTCTTGTTGAGCAGGAACACCTCCGTGGACTTGGCGACGGGGAAAATGCGCAGACTGCCGTCGGCGGCAATGCGCCCCTCATCGATATAGGAATCCACATATTTACCAATCTCCTCCTCACTCATATAGTCCGAGAGATTGGCGAGCGCCCCCGCGGTCTCCACCTCGTAAGCGGTATCCGCATAGGAGGAGAAGATGTCAGGCATCTCCTTGGCTCCCACCTCGCCCGCGAGGGAAGCTCTGACCGCCGACTCCAGATCGGAGACGGAGCCCTGACTGTAATCCTGCACGTAGATTCCCTTCTCCCTGCCGATTGTCTCGTTAAACTCCTCCACAAGCGCGTCAAACGCCGCCTGCTGGGAACCGTTATAATAATGCCATACCGTGATTGAGACCGGATTCTCCGGATCAAGTGGCGACTTGCTTCCCCCGCAGCCACACAGCAATGCGCCAAGCAAAAGCCCTGCCGTCAAACCCCTTCTGCACATTCTTCCCGTCTTCCTTGAAGTCCTCATAATATTTTTTCTCCTGCCCTATTATAATTGTTCGTTCCGTTACAATTGTTCATCTATCACAATTGTTCGCTGCGGATTATCCGCTTTGCCTCGTCACTGATTGCGGGCGGCACGGCGCCCGGGCGCGCCAGGAAAAATCCCTGCAGCAGATCCACGCCCAGCTCTAATGACTTTCTAAGCTCCGCCTCCGTCTCCAGTCCCTCCACGATTACCTTCATCGCTCTCTCGTGGGCATAAGTGACAATATTCTCTACAATATACTGCTTATCCCGATCCTTGTCAACGTCCCGTGCGATCGCGATATCCACCTTCACATATTTGGGCTTGAGCTCCAACAGGCTGACCTCACTGTTATAGCCGCTGCCGTAATCGTCCAGCGCAAAATCGCCGCTAAAACCCACCGCTTCCCTCTTTTGGCACACCATATCCATATGCTCGGTCTCCGTGATCTCCACCACGATCTTGGGCTGTATCTGCGCAAACCGCTCATGGAACTCCTGCTCCTCCTCCAAGGTCATTCTCTCGCTGGCAATGGAATTGATAAACAAAAATGCATGATCCGCCACCTGAGAACGCTTCAGCAGCTTCTGATAGTCCTCACAGGCGCAGAACATCGTCATATATTCGATATCATGCATACAATTTTCCTCTTTGGCGATCTGCAGCACCGTCTCCGGCGAGCGCAGCGTGGGGAAATCCACCCGCATCAGGGCTTCATACGCGTACACCTCACCCGTCCTCGCGTCAAAGATTGGCTGAAAATGATAGCTGACCTGCCTATTCTCAAGCATCTGGTGGAATTCCAGTCTGCTCTGGTTCTGGCGCATTTTTTCCTGATATGCCTCTAAGTTAAATTCCTTTAACTGCCCCTTGACGGAACGCTTCACCTGATACATCGCAAAGTCCGCATACTTCATCAATTCGGACAGCTCCTCGCTGTCCTGAGGATACCATGCCACGCCGCCCGACGCGCTCAGCCCCATATTGTCCCCGTTGGGCAGCACGAATTTCACTTCGCCGATGGCACGATACAGACTCTGCAGATCCCGACGAATCTCCTCTTGGCTCTCATAGCCGTAGAACAGCACGAGAAATTCATCGCCTGAAATACGGGCACATATCGTGTTGTCCGGCGTGTTCTCCAAGAAGCATTTTCCCGCCGTCTGAATATACAGATCGCCAAAATTATGCCCAAAGCGGTCATTCGTGGTCTTTAAATTATCCAGATCGATCATCAAAAGCGCCGCCTGCTTCAAAAGCTCAGGTCTTAGGAACATCTCGTCAGCCTCCCGACGAAACCCTCGTCTCCCGTACAGCTTAGTCAGCCCGTCACAGTCTCTCTCCCGCTCAATCTGCAGCTTCTCAAGGGTGGAGGTCGTGACATCTTCAATCACGCCCACCAGCCGCTTCCCGCTCTTGGTACTCTCCGCGCGAATGTAGCGAGTCTCCCCATCAGACAGTGGTATCGCGTACACGATGCTGCCGTCCTCTGCGGGAGTGGATTTCAGACCTTGCGTAATCTCCTCCTGCTTCGCCAAAAATCCCTCCGCCGTCAAATGATACAGATCCACGTCCTCCACGCCCAGCAGCGGGAAATAATTCGCCGTCACGAACACGTTGTCGGAATCCTCCCAAATCTCATAGCCCGCCAGATCCACGCTCGCCATGCTGATAATCTGCATAAACCGCAGCGAGGAATCCATCACCTCCTGCTCCAAATGCTCAATCGCATGGGAAAAATGGTCGATCTCCCTGATTCCGGTATCCGGCAGTACAGGGAGCGCGCTGTTCTTCTGCGCCTTCTCCACCTCCTCGGACAGCATCCGAATCGGTTTGGACAGCCGGTAGCTTACCAACAGGATACCCACCAGTCCGATCAATGCGGTCAGCACAAAGGAGCCGCCGAGAACCGTCTGGATCTGCCTCGAGAAGGCAAACAGATGCTCACTCCTGCCAAAGCCGACCAGATACCATTTATCCGAGTCAAAGGGCGCATTACGGCTGTATAACCCCAAGGGCGTCGCCGCGCCGCAATACTCTCCGCCCGCGTCCGACACGGAATTGCCGTTCTTCCCGTCCATCAAAAGCTGCAGTCCGTCCATTTTGCCCTTTGTAATGGTCTCACTGGACAAAAATAACGGCTTAAGCTCCCCGCTGCCCTTCTCGGCAATCGCCAAGAGATAAGAGCCTTGATTCGCCTCCATCAATTCCTCGCCGGGCAGAAGCGTATACAGATAATTCTCCAAAATCTCCACTCCAAGCACGCCGTACACCGTGCCGTCAGGCAAAATCAACGGGATTGAATATGCCATCGCCCTGTGGTTATCCCCCGACAGGCTGTAAAACTCCGTTGTCCAATAGCCGTAATCCTTGTCGTTTAGCTTTTCTTCCGCCTCATATGCCGCCCGAAAGGGCTTGTCGAAGAAAGCCTGCTCCACGCTGTCCTCCGCGGAAAATGTCGGCTGCCAACCCGTGTCCGTCGCCATATAGCCCGACCGCACCACCGACACCGGAGCGCGCTCCACCAGAATATCCTGATACTCCGCGGACGGCAGGGCGGTAGGGTCTAAATCCCGCAGATAAATCCCCTGCAGCGACTCCGTCCCCTCCAGCTCATCTAAATCCTTTGTGTTAAAGATTATGAAAATGCCTGACACCTGACGATTGTACATCGCGTCGATCAGCTCAGGGCGCAGCTCCTCCAACAGCCCGCTGCACCCGCCGTTTACATGAAAGCTCTCCAACGTCATCTCGCCTTCGGAAAGCCTTGACTCCACCGCAGCGTCAATACGCTCTGTCAGCAGATGCAGATTAGACCACTTCCCGTTCATGTCATTTAACAGATAATTGCCCCTGTTCTCCACCTGCTGCCCCAAGATGTCCCGCGCGTTCTGATTCAGTCTGGTCATCACTCCCCCCAGGGCAAGGCTCGCAATCAAAAGCGCCATCTCAATTGCAAGCACGCTCAACAACGGAACCAAAAGAACTCGGAAAATTGTTCGGTCTTTTTTCTGTCCAGCCATATGTCCACCTACATTTTCACAACCGCTCAGAAACAGCCTCGTAAACACTGCATGTTCGCTCCTGAGCGGCTGCACATTTTCTTAATTCTCAAATGCCTGTAATTGCTGTAATGTCTCTTGGTACCATGTCTCAAAGCAGGCGTCCGTAAGGAACTCCGCCGCAGCCTCGTCCAGACTCTGCCCCTGTGCCAGACGCTCGACCACCACGGCACGGTCAGCGGTCGCCCTGTCGCTCATGCTGTATTCCAACACGTTGCGCGCCGACGCGCCACCCTCAAAAGCCTTGGTGGTATACATCTGATTCCCGTTGACCGTGTCCACGCCGACGGAGAGGGTCTTCTGCATCGCGTCATCAATCTGCGCGCCGCTGTTTAGAATCGCCTCTTTATTGTTTGCCGTCTTTGTCACCGGAAGATATCCTGAATTGACCGAGAACTTTATATTTCTTTCATCTGCCGTAAACCATTTCAAAAATTCCACTGACGCGTAAACCTCCGCATCGCTCCCCTTTGTCACCACCATGCCCGCACCCTGCTGCACGGCGTAATCCGGAGTCTCGCCCGCAAATTTCGGGCAGGGAAGCACATCCATCTCAATCGGGTGGCTCTCCGTGTCGCTCAAATTCACTGTATTGGGGAAAAAGGACGTCCCTGAGGAAGATCCCACGTAGGCAATGATATTGCCCGTCTTAATGTCATCACTGCGAAAACGCCCCGTGGCGGCAAAATACCCCTTCACAAAGGGCACATAATATCCGTCCCAAAGCCTGCGCGCCACGTCCTTTTCAAAATGCAGGGTCATCTTACCGTCCGACACCTCGAACAGCTCCTCGCCCATCTGCATACTGCCGATCAGCATATAATTTGCCATCGCGTCCCTGCCAAACAATGCCTTTCCGTCATTCGGCACGTCCGGAGTCTGTGCGTCCGTCCACTCGTAATAACGCTTCGCCGTCTCCACCAGACCGTCCATATCCGCCATATCCTCGTAGGAAGCCCCTGTCTTGCCCGCAAAGACGTCCCAATCCGTCTTGTTGAGCACCAACACCTCCTGAGACTTTGCCGTGGGAAAGATTTTGATCTCCCCCGTACCGCTGAAATCTCCCTCCTTGATATAGCTGTCTATGTATAAATTCACCTCGTCATCGCTCAGATATTCCTTGATATCCACTACCTCGCCCATCTGGTCAACTGCATAGGCAGTGTCAGCGTATGCCATAAAGATACTTGGCACGTCCTCCGCGCCAACCTCGCCCTTCACCGCCGCGAGCACGTTGGACTCCAGATCGTTGACAGAGCCCATACTCTGGCTCTTGACCACGATGCCTTCTTTCTCGCCCACCGTTTCGTTAAATTCCTCCACCAGATCGTCAAACGCCGCAAGCTGATCTCCGTTATAATATGTCCATACGCGAATCGTCACCGGATTCTTAGGGTCTAACGGCGTTTTCGCGCCACAGCCGCACAGCAGAACCCCCAATAATACACCTACCCCTAACAGTAATGTAATTCTATTCCGCAACATGGCGTCTCCTTTCACTCGTCCGACTTTTTGTAAATATCATGGCCATTCGGCCGTTTCCTGCCTCGAATATGGTCTATTATACCATGATTGTTCCACAATCATGGTAATGATGGCCATTCGGCCGTTTTATGCCTCGAATATGGTCTATTATAGCATGATTGTTCCACAATCATGGTAATGATGGCCATTCGGCCGTTTCCAACCTCAAATATGGACTATTATACCATAACTCACCACATATTACTAGCATAAACTTTGCGGTCAAACCGTTATGTCAAACCGTTATGAATCCTCTCCACCTACAATGGCGTGAATCTTGGCAAAGAGCTTTTCCTTCTCCACAGGCTTCATGATATATCCTGCGGGGTGCAGGGACAGACATTCCATGATCTTGCGCTTGTCGTCCAATCCCGTCAGGAACACCACCGGCACGTCCTTCACCTTGTCCCAAGCGCGGAAGCTCTTTAACACCTCCACGCCGTTCTCCTCGGTCATGATATAGTCTAGCAGAATGATGTCCACCTCGTTTGTCTCCAGATATTTCCTTGCCACCTTCCCACTGGGTGCCACCGCCACCTGATACTGTCTTTCCAAAAGCTGATGCATGGTGCGCAGAAAGTGAACGTCATCATCAATGACCAGCACCTTGATCTTGACGCGGATCGGCTGCTCCTCCACCTCAAGAGGCTCCCGGTACAGCAATGCCTTTGAGAAGGTGCCTATGGGCTTGCACAGAATATTTCCGTTGATCTTCCTGATCTCTATCTCGCTGATGCCATGCATATCGGGAGCGGGAGTCTCCCCGAACATCAGCTTCACATTGCGGCAGATCTCGCTGCGGACGATCACGGGCGCGAGCTGCTTCTGCCATGCCTCGTTCTCTAGAACCTGCACCTTACCCCTAAGCTCCCGTATCTTCTCACGGTACTCCTTGATCTTGACGATCTCTGTCATTTCCAACAGCTCATCTTCCAGATCCTTCGCTTCCTGTCTGTACGACAGGGTCTGCGCATTCAGCTTCTTGCTGTAACCCGCGTTGACCTCCGTGAGCAGCTCCACGTCATTGCCAAGCCTGTTGGCCTCGACCCCCATCAGGGCGTAGGTGCTGCCGCCGACGATGATGCCCTTTCTGCCCTTGGCTATGACCTTTCCCTCCGCCTCGATGACAGAACCGATCGCATAATCCATGTAGACATCACCGTCCGTCCTCGCAAACGCGTGGTCGATAAAACGTGTCCGCAGATCTCTCATGGCGTCCACCATCGTGTTGCCCTCCTCCATCTGCACACCGTCCTTGCGGGTTCCCTGCCCGTGTATTCCGCGGCTGACAATGATATCCAGATCCGCGTATACCTTCGCGTCCTCAATCACTCCGTCCACGATCACCGAACCCTCCGCATTCACGGTAACGCCTCCCGTGATATTGCCATGCACATGGATATCCCCGTTGAATTTGATATTTCCCACATTATAGTTGGCGTCGCCCCTGATGTCCAACACATTGTTTACTATGATCGAGTTATCCTGCAGGGACACATGACCGTCTATATCCGCAAAATACAGATTCTCATCACGCCGCACATGCTTGCAGCGCAAAACCCTCTGAGCCTTGCCCCTGACGGGCGCAAGCGCCCTCGCAAAGACATTGTACCCGTATGTGCCGTTGGTCTCTGGGTGATACTCCGCCAGAAGCTCCCCCGCGCTCACATTGGCGATCACCTTGGAATAATCCACAGAGCCGTCCTCCCTGATTCTGGGAAGCCCGTCCCCCGCGTTGACATCAAAAAAGTACACATAATATCCGTCCTGTCCGTCAACGGGCGGTTTGCCGCTCGCCACCTGCACATTCCGATTGTAGAGCTTTTTGTCCAAAAGCTCGGTGATGACCTCCTCGTCAATCCCCGCCTGAACGCCCTCCACCTTCAGATTATCAATGATAACCTGCTTGTTGAGCTCCTCCTCCGGCTCCGGACTCACGAACAGCTCCGCCATCATGCCGTCTTCACTTACGATCACCTCAATCATTTGCCACCCTCCACACTTGGAATCAATTGGAGCCATTGGTTGATTATGGACTCCGCTTCCTCTACGTCAAAATTTTCTATTGCCGTTCCCAGCCTCTCAAAATACGCTTTTTCCTCTCCCTCATAGAGATATTTATCCATCTTCGAGAAAATATCCTCGATAGTACCGATGTCAAGACTCGCCCACGCTTCCTGCATCTCCTTCAGGAAGCTGCATAGCTGCTCGCCTGAGATGCGCTCCGTGCTGACTTCCCTTTCCTCATGACAGTAAGGCGTCAACTGCTCCTGCAGCCGCCGATACTCCGCCAGCAGCTCATCCGTGGAGGCTCGAACGCGCTCAATCTCCCTCTCGCGGCTCGCGTCCTCCATCTGCTTTGCCATCTCGGACAGGGCTTTCGCCCCAATCTGGCGGGAGGAGCTTTTCAGGGCGTGTACCTCGGCACAATATTCGTCCCAGTCCTCCGCCATCTCACAGGTTTTGATTCTCTCACATTTCTTGTCGATGATTCGATAATAGTCCTTCAGCACCCGCCAGAACAACTGGGAAGACCCCAAAAGCCTTAACGCCTCCTCCGTGTCCAGACAAGGAATATCGATCGCGGTCTGCGGCTCCGCGTCCTCCTGTTTGACGGACTCGGGAGTTACGGCTTCTATCTTCTCCGCCGGAAGGTACTTTTTCAGCTTCGCCAAAAGCACCTTGAACTCTATGGGCTTGGCGATAAAATCGTCCATGCCCTCCTTAAGCAGAAGCTCCTTGACGCCGCTGACAGCGTTTGCAGTCAGGGCAATGACGGGCACAGCCTTGTACTCCGGCTGCATCTGGCGGATAAGATGTGTTGTCTCCACTCCGTCCATCTGGGGCATCATGTGATCCATAAACACGATATCGTAACGCTTGCGGCACATCATGTCTATGGCGCTTTTCCCGCTTGCAGCCGTGTCCATCTTCATGCGGAGAGGCTCAAGCAGCCCTACCGCCACGGTCAGATTGACCTCATTGTCATCTACGATCAAGATATCAGCCGTCGGCGCGATAAAATCAAGCTCCTGCGTGTCCTCCTCGGCGGTATCCTTAAGCTTGATATTCTTGAGCAGGGCAGCCACATTCATGGAATACAGGGGCTTTCTAATCGTTATGACCCCGGGCACCTCATCATAGTCCATATTGTTATACGCAACCAACCTGACTGTGGTGAGCTCCTTTTGCGACAGTGCGTACTGCCACAGCTTATCGGTGAACAATTCCTCACTGACAAAGAGGAATTTGGCTTCTGACTGCTCGATCAGGGCGGGCACGTCGTCCTCCGAATCCGCCCATATGTACTGAGCGCCTATTCGCTCCACGTCCTTATGCAGCTCCGTGCCAATATAGGGGTTGTCAATCAGCCCCACGACACAGGGACAGTCCTCAAAGGGTGTGATGCAGGCATGTCTGTCCACTACCTTTTGGGGCACCTCAACGGAAAATGTACTGCCCTTGCCGTATTTGCTCTCCACAGAGACCCTGCCCCCCATGAGCTCGACAAGGTTTTTCACAATGGCAAGCCCCAGACCCGTACCCTCCACCTCTCTGTTTCTCTTGCTGTCAAGCTGTTCAAAGGAGTTAAACAAGCGGTCAAACTCCTCCTTCTTAATACCGATGCCCGTGTCCTGTACCCTGCATTTTAAAATAATCTCGTCGGAGTGCGCCCACTTATAACCGATCCTTATGACAACGCACCCCTCGTTGGTAAACTTGACGGCATTGTTCGCCAGATTCACCAATATCTGCTTCAGTCTGGTATCATCTCCCCACAACATCTGGGGAATGGACGGCTCAACATCTATGATCAGCTCGATTTTCTTGTCGCCGATTCTGTTGGCAATAATCGCAATCACTCCCTGCACAAGAGAAAGTGTGGTGTATTCATTGTCAATCAGGCTCATTTTGCCGGATTCTATTTTGGAATAATCCAAAATATCGTTGATGATCGTGAGCAGCATCTGTCCGGAGCCTATGACTTGGGAGATATGCTGTCTCGCCACATCTGACATTTCCTCCCGCAGTGCGATCTGCGTCATGCCGATAATGGCGTTTAGGGGCGTCCTGATCTCATGGCTCATGTTGGCGAGAAAGTCTGATTTCACTGCCGATGCACGCAGTGCTGCATTTGTCATTTTATGCGCGTCATAAGCCTTATATGCCAGCTCTGACAATATTTCCGCGTAGCCGTACATAAAATCCGCCGCACGGTCAATCGCCGCTACGGGAACGATCTGAACCTCGTTCGCTGCCTGCACGAATTCCTCCTCATCGGCTCCAATCTCTCTGGCAACCCTGCGCATATCCTCCATGTTCGGCTTGTGTGTCAGCACCTGTCCGCCGATAAAGCTTCCGAGCATACGCCCGTTTAACATGATCGGCGCGGCAAAATCTATCATGTTGGCATGACAGTAGTAATACAGAGGAGCCTTCTGTTCCATTACCATGGTCGCGCCCATCTTGTCACACTGCTCACACCTTTTCCTGCCCTCGGGCGACCTGCGGCAATAATCCATGCAGATCTTGGAAAAATTATTCCCCTCCGTCAGCGAGATCCCCTCCTCGTCGGTGATAAGCACCGCCATACGCGTCATCTTGGAAAAAATGTTCTGCACGCGCTTTAGGACGTTGATGTCTATCAGGTCTAAGAGCTTGATCTCCTCCAGTTTTTTTTCTGCTATATCAGGCATATGTATTCACCATCTCCGTGTTTATCTGTTCGGATTGCTTTACATCTCTCATATATATTTTATATTATACCTGATTCTGTCACAAAAGTACACCTGCAAATTCATTCGCGCAAAAACATATTTTGTGGTAAATCCTGTTGCAACTTGTCAAGGACTTATTCATCATTTTTCATCACTTTTTCTTGTTTTGCCCTGTGGTGTTGGTCTGAATGTTTGAATCCACTTCATTGGATTTGCTCATTGTTCCTCCTTTTGGGCGCAAAAAAGGCGCATGGTTTACATTTATTGTTCCATGCTCCTTTACGCTGTTTTTTGATATTAAATTGTTTTACTAATTATGCTAACCGCATGACCTCTGTTTCAAGTTCCTTAACATCATTCTCTGATAAATCCGGAAAACATTCCGATATTTCACTAACCTTTATTTTCCCTAATCTCAAAAGCCTGCGAGCATTTTCTTTTGTAGCCCTTTTTACCGCTTCATCCCTCATATCCTCCAGCATTTTGCACATGGCTTTTACTCCTTTCTCGTCCTGCTTGAAGTACCTCGCTTTTTTAGCAAGAGCCTCATAATTCATATCATCGGGATCGGTGCATGAAAAATCGTGCATCAGCTTGCCGATTTCATCATCGCCCCTATATTTACCATTGACATATATTATATGTGATCCGTCACCAAACAATACTTTCTTTTCCCCGATGGTAACATATCTCTCTACCGGATAAATTGGCTGGTTCCCTTTCATTACATCATTCTCGGTTATAAAAATAACGTAGCTGTCGGGAATATCATCCGTCTCTTCTCCAGGCTTTAATATATGTGCATCCAATAAGCTGCTGTTATGCCTTGCCCTTTTTGCGCCTGCCCCTGAGTCTTTCCTCTGAATTTCAACGTCAAACTCTTTTTTGTCGCTGTCCACCGCAAGGACATCTAACGTAGCGGAGCACCCTTGTAAGTTCTTCAACACCTCCTGCGTCCGAACCGATTTAATCTTTATGCCCTTTTTCTTTAGGACAATCCGCAGTATCAGTTCAATACCCTCAAAATTATCCGCAAGGCAGGCGGTCATAAAATCGTCATCCATATAGCGGAACGATCTCAGACACTCTAAATCCTGTTGGTGTGTCTGCTCTGTCGTACTCAAAAATATCACCCTCTTTCATCACTTTCATTATACATCGGACAATGGCTTTTGAAAACTGAATTTTTCGTAAAATTTTCTTAGCTCATCATGGCAAGATCTTTTAATGACCGGTTCTCCTAATTTTATAAAAAAGCCGCCGCTTTAACAATCAAATCAATTAAAAGTTTCCCAATCTATCGGACTATAGAAGTCCGACAGACTGGTTTGAAT
>JAMPHH010000029.1 GCA_023663505.1 Muribaculum sp. | reverse complement strand
GGATATTGGATGAGCAATAATACAGAATGTGCAAAGTATCTTAAAAGTAAAAAGGTGTATCGCAGATGTATGGCGGAATTTCGGAAGAAATGGAAATCTTATGGAAGGGTGGCAGGACGCATTGCGCTAAAAGACACAGATGAGGAAGAACGTCGTGAAATTGGCGGGATTCTAGGGAAATATTTTTACGACAAGGATATCTGCTTTGAGTTTGCCGAGTTTGAACAGGGGCTGCAGAGGACCCGTTTTGCTCCGGTGAATATGAAAGAGGTGTTGGAGGCATATTTTGGAGAGACACTCTCCACGAATCAGGGAGAAAAGCAGGAGTGGGAAAAACGAAAGACCGCGTTTTTAAATGGTATTAAGGAACATTTCCTGAACAGTGCAGGCGATGAATCGGCAGCGTTTTGGTGGGTGCAGGATCTGACATTCGATAAAAAATATGGATATCAGCAGTTGATGAAGGAATTGAAAAAGGAGCCTCAGCAGGCGGAGGTGTTGGCAAAAAACGTGGGGACTGCACTCATTCAGCTGGAACGTATGGGTGAGAGTGGTATCGAGTGGCCGTTGGCTGTATTTGCGGCGAAAATATCCGGTAATCCTCATTATTTTGACCGTGGCACAACCCCGGGACAGCTTTTGATGAATGCAATCTGTTACCGGAGGAAGGCGGAGCTGCCGAAAAACGCACATCAGTGGCGAGAATTGCTGTTTGCCGTTGGAATTGTGCCGGATAATGTTTCTTCTATGGTACACGCATACGGGCTGCGTCTGCGGACGAAGGACTGTTGGCATCCGGCATATGACGCATTTTGCAGTTTAAATGAGCCTTATGTCATTACGATGGAGAACATGAGGGGAATAACCGGGGCTTTGGCGGAGGGTGGCAGGGTGTATGTGGTCGAAAATGAGATGGTTTTCTGCTATTTGCTGGAACATGCAGTGAAGGGGACGCGTCCGGAGACAGCCGCATCGAACATCGGTTCATCAGCCGCTTCCGCTGGCCGCGGCATGAGGGCAGGTGTGAATGAAAAGCTGACCCTTCTTTGTACGTCGGGACAGCTTCGGTCGGTGGCATTGGAGTTGATTCCGCTTATTCTTAACAGTGGCGCGGATATCTATTACAGTGGTGATATCGATCCGGATGGAATTGGAATTGCGGATCGGCTTTGGCAGAAATTTGGGGAACGAATTCATATATGGCGTATGTCACCGTCAGACTATGAGACAGGCATTTCAAAAGAGTGCATTGACAATACCGGCTTGGCAAAGCTGGAAAATATCAGGAATCCGTTACTGAAGCAGACGGCAGAAGCTGTGAAGGAGAAGCGGAGAGCGGCTTATCAGGAGAATCTGCTGGAAAAGCTGCTTGGGGATATTCTATATATGAGAAAAATATAAGCTGCATTGGGGATTCGTGAGGGATTCTCATGAAGACCAGAAAATTTTGTTTGACATATTGACAACAAGCAGGAGCAGGAGAAGTTGTTTGGTTTTGGATTAGGAGAAGCATGATTAATAAAATTTTACGATTTTTATACTGTTCAGGATTTCAAATTAGTGGTATATTATAAATTAAGTAGAAGGGAGGATGAAGAAAATGGCGAATGTTTTTGATACGGCAAAATATATTTTGGAACAGTCTGGCTCTATGTCTACTATGAAACTCCAGAAGTTGTGCTATTATTCTCAGGCATGGTCTCTTGTTTGGGACGATTCTCCTCTATTTGGGGAAGACTTCGAGGCATGGGCTAATGGTCCGGTATGCCCTGAGCTTTTCTTTAAGACACAGGGTAAGTATTCAGCAAGTGCCAGCGATGAAACTGGTGGAGATGGAGATTTATCTGATAATCAAAAAGATACCATTGATAAAGTATTAGCGCACTATGGCAGTCACGATGCCCAGTGGCTCAGCCAGTTAACACATATGGAGGATCCTTGGATTAAGGCGAGAGAAGGAGTTCCATCTGGTGCAGGATGTAATAATGTGATTACCAAAGAAAGCATGGCGTTATACTATGGCGGTCTCTAAACAAAAAAAAGAGGTAAAACAAAAAGAAGTTCCCAAAGGAAAGCTTATCGCTCAGGGTGGAGATCCTGAGCGATATTATTCAGAGATAAGAAACAGAACCATTCGTTGGATTTGAATGAATTGAACAAGGAGGCACAGGATAGGTTAGCTTCAAGGTTTATAGAAGCGGAGTCGCTGATATCATTAAGAATAACCGGTAATCATAGGTTGTATGGATATATGACAGGAAGAGTATTTAATGTGCTTTGGTATGATGACGAGCATGGTGATAATGGCAAGTGTGTGCAGATCTAATTTGAAGCATACATAAAGAAATTTAATAAGGTCTGAAAATAGAGCAAGGATAAAAAACGGCGGAGCTTCCGAAAGATTTTGAATCTGCCATTATTACAAGAGAGGACAAAATATGCTGTTTCTGGTTGATTACGAAAATGTTGGAAACATTGGAATGAAGGGCTGTCATTATTTGAATGCATCGGATCATGTGATTGTCTTTTACAGCGATGCAAAGAAGAATATGGAGCGTCGTTTTCTTGAGAATATCACAAAATCAGGATGCGTTTTTGAGGTATGCAAGCTGTGTAATAAAGGGAAGAATGCACTGGATTTTTATATCGCTTCCAAGCTTGGTGAATTGTTTGGAAGCGGCTTCGAGGGGACGTCGGTGATCGTCAGCTGTGATAGCGGATATCAGGCAGTGCAGGATTACTGGGGCAAAAGGGCGGAGCGTAAGCGGAGAGTATTGTTGGCAGCCAGTGTGGAGGACGGTATTGTGAGCAGCAATGAAAACAGCGAGCGGGTAAAGGAGTTGAAAAGGCTGCGCGAAAATCTGACAATTGGGGGATTTTATGTTGATTATACAGAGCAGCTTCGTCTGAAAACAGTGATAAAGAAGCTGTTTGACGGAACAGAGTATGAGGAGCTGACAGAACAGATTCAAAAGCTGATGGAGAGCAAAGAGAGAACGCCCAGAATCATATATTTGAATTGTCTGCATATTTTTGGCAGGGAGGACGGATTGGCGATTTATAACAAAATGAAGGCGTGCGAGGAATTGTGACATTTTTCAGACGCTCACCTTGGAGCGTCGCTCATTTAAATTCGTGCCTGCGTCTCAGATTCGCGGGTTACAGAAAGGCGTGGTTACTTATGTATGAATTAGTGCAGGTGCGGGGCGGAAGCTTTTACATTCAAAGCCCTGCCAAGATAGGATTGGTCAAAACAGGAGACAGCGAGGTCTGTCTGATCGACAGCGGGAGCGATAAGGACGCAGGGCGTAAGGTGCGGCAGATTTTGGATCAGAATCAATGGAAATTGGCAGCTATCTACAATACCCATTCCAATGCCGATCATATCGGCGGCAACAAGTATTTGCAGGGGCAGACGGGCTGTAAGATTTATGCACCGGGGATTGAATGTGATTTTACGAATCACACCATTTTGGAGCCTGCTTTTCTGTACGGCGGTTTTCCCATGAAGGAGCTGCGGCACAAATTCCTGCTGGCTCAGGAGAGCAGCGCGGAGGCGCTCTCGCCCGAGGCTTTGCCGGAAGGAATGGAGTCGATTCCCCTGCCGGGACATTTTTTTGATATGATTGGGTTTCGGACGGCTGATGACGTGGTGTATTTGGCGGATTGCCTGTCGAGCAGGGAGACCTTGGAGAAGTACCAGATAGGTTTTATCTATGATGTGGCGGCTTATCTTGACACCTTGGAGAAGGTGAAGGAGATGGAGGCGGCGGTGTTCGTGCCCTCCCATGCGGAGGCGACGGAGGATATCGTCCCTCTTGCGCAGGCGAATATAGACAAGGTATATCAGATTGGGGAGAAGATTGTAGGTATCTGCAAGGAGCCTGCAAGCTTTGAAACGGTGCTGCAGAGACTTTTTCGGGAGTATTCCCTCAACATGAATTTTGAGCAGTATGTACTGGTGGGGAGCACGGTGCGCTCGTATCTTTCATGGCTTAAGGATTCCGGAAGACTGGAGGCGTTTTTTGAGGACAATCGATTGCTTTGGAAAGGATAAGACTGAATGATTTTAAAGGGAAATATATTATACTCACAAGACCATAAAACTCTGCGCGCGATACGCAACGGCTGTCTGGTAGTGCGGGGCGGGGTGATTGAGAAGGTATGCACATGGGACGAGCTGCGCGCGTCGGGCGATTCGGAGGATACAGTCCGCGACTATGGCAATCGGCTGATCATTCCCGGTATGGTTGATCTGCATCTGCATGCCCCGCAGTTTGCCTTCTGTGGCTTGGGAATGGACAGGGAGCTGTTGGACTGGTTGGCGGAGTATGCTTTTCCCGAGGAAATGAAATATGCCGACATGAGTTATGCGGAGAGGGCGTATCAACGCTTTGTGGACGCACTTTTGCAGTCTCCCACCACGAGAGCCTGTGTCTTTGCAACGATTCATAAGGACAGTGCCCTGAAGCTTGCGGAGCTGATGAGGCAAGCGGGATTTGCAGCATATATCGGCAAGGTCAATATGGACAGGCAGTCACCCGAGGGGCTTTGCGAGGACACGGCGCGCTCCTTGGCGGATACGCAAGATTTCATCGAGACGGTGCTTTCTTGGAATTGTGAGATAAAGCCGATCATCACGCCCCGCTTTGTTCCCTCCTGTTCGGAGCGTCTGTTGGAGGGTCTGGGTCAGCTTGCCAAGGAATATCACTTGCCCGTTCAGTCCCATTTGGCGGAGAATCCTGATGAGGTCGAGCTGGTGCATAAGCTGTGTCCGAAGGCAAAATGCTATGCTGACGCCTATGATATGTTCGGGCTGTTTGGCTCTAACGGTCCCGCGGTGATGGCGCACTGTGTTTATACGGAGGCGGCGGAGCTTGAATTGATGAAGCAAAACGGGGTGTTTGTCGCCCATTGTGCCAATTCTAATTTTAGCTTGGCGTCGGGCATTGCGCCCGCAAGAAAATATCTGGAGCAGGGGATTCACATGGGACTTGGCACGGATATTGCGGGAGGCTTTTCCATTTCCATGCTTCGGGCGATTCAGGACACCATATCGGTTTCCAAGCTTTATTGGAGATTGCGGGACGGGAATGATGCCCCTTTATCCTTTACGGAAGCCTTCTATCTTGCCACAATGGGCGGCGGGAGATTCTTTGGCAGGGTGGGGAGCTTCCTGCCGGGCTATGCCGCGGATATTCTCGTGCTCGACGATTCCCGTGAGCAGGATGCGGCAGAGCCGGATCTTGTAAAACGTTTGGAGCGGCTGTGTTATCTGGCGGACTCGGACGTGGTGAGCGCAAAATATATTAACGGCAGGCTGGTGATGGAGAAGGCATGACGCCGCTGAGCGCATATACCTATGTTACAAAAGATTAACAAATTAAAAAATTTTATGTAAAAAAATTTATAATTTTAGTATTGACATATGACAAAAAATGGTGTAAATTATGTCTTACCCGATGGGAAGACATCGGACGATTTAATCTATTGTTTTTCAAGCGACCATAATCGGTCGGATATACCAATTTCTACAATAACAAATATTATGCGGTCTGTCTGCACACAGGGCATGGCGATATAAGGCGCGGCTGAACAGCGTCTATGTATCGGCAGAGGTCTTTTTATCATTTTTCATGGCGTTTGGTGCGTGAACAGACCCGGTCAGGAGGTTTTATGAAGGATTACAGAGAACAAAATGATTTGGTTGAGGAGGGGCTTAGGCAGCTGGTAGATGACTATCTGACCCAGAAGCAGACGTCACTGATACAGATGCGGCGGGGGAATCTCGGTAAGGAGGCGTTTCTACGGGAGGCGGCGGAGCACCTGCGACACCGGGGACAAACGGACGAGGAGCTGGCAAAGCAGATTTTGGAAGCCTTTGAGCAATATATTTTCGGCTATTCCAAGCTCTCGGTCTTAATCGACGATAAAAGCATATCGGATATCCGGGTCATAAGCTATGACAATATCCGAGTCAAGCGGGAAGGCAAGCGGATGGACGCGGGAATCAGCTTTTCCAATGAAAAGGAATACCGCCAGTTTATCGATTATGTCGCCACCAAGAATCAGGTTAATATCTCCAATCTCAACGCGATTCAGCGTTTCACCGACACGGATAGTCATCCGGACTTCATACTTCGGTTTACCCTCTCGATGCCCCTTATCAACACATATAGCGAGCCCTATCTGTGTATTCGTAAGGTGCCGCGTTTCTTTCCTCAGATTAGGGAATTGATTGAGCGGCAGATGCTGAGTGAGGATACGGCAAGGCTGTTGGTGCAGCGTTTTCGTCAGGGCTCCACCATTATCTGTGGCGGCAATTCTTCGGGGAAGACAACATTGCTCAACGCGCTGAAGGAAACCTTACCCGACAATATGGCAGTGTTGGTGACTCAGCAGGCGGATGAGCTGACCACGCTCTATCACCCGGATATGATGTTTTTGCACAGTCTGCCTGGCACGACAGAGAGCAAGGTGAGCTATGATCTAAAGCATATAAGCATCGCGGGACTGACCATGGATGTGGATTATTTTATCATTGGCGAGATCAAGGGGGAGGAGGCGTTATATCTTTTGAATGCGGCATGTACAGGGCAGCTGTGCGCGGCTACGATTCACGCTTCCTCGGCGGACAAGGCGGCGGACAAGCTGGTGGATTACGCTATGTATGACAGCCGCTATTCGCGGGACGAGCTGATGCGGATGATGGATTGTTTCCAGACATATGTGTTTATGGAACGCTATAAGGTACGGCAGATTTATATTTGTCAGGGATGGAATGAAAAGAGAAGGAGTCTTGTGTATGAGAGAATATTATAGAGAGATATGTTATGTTTTGGTGTTTTGTCTATTGCTGTCAGGCTGCGGGCTATTATGTGTTCGGGTTCGTTGGTTGGAGATCATGAGCAATCTCATGAAAAGGAGCAGGGAGGAGATGGAGGAAGCCGCCGGAAAGAGGCTTTTGGAAAACCGCAGGCAGCTCATGGTGCTCCAAAAGAAGCATTCACTTTGGTATCGGATGGAGCAGGAGCTCAATTACAGCGGCTGGAAGCGGCGGATTCCGTTGCTGACGGCGGAGCTGTGGATTGCATTGAATATCTTGGCCATGGCGGGAGTGTTCATTTTACTTCTGGTGGGAATGGGATGGAAAACGGCGCTTTTGGGGACTGCCGCATTTCTGGGAGTGGAATACCTGCTTTTGTATCTTTGCAAGCTTAAAAATTTTCGCAGTGTAAACAGTAATCTGATCAAGTTTCTGGATTTTCTGGGTAATTACAGCGTCACGGCAGGAGAACTCACCGGTATCTTCATGCAGATCAGCAAATATGTGGAGGAGCCGCTTCGCTCCGTGTTGGACGAGTGCAGCTATGAGGCGCAGACCACGGGCGACACCAGTCTTGCCCTTCTTTCAATGGCGGAGAAGCTTGAGCATCCCAAGTTCAAGGAGCTTGTGCGCAATATGGAGATCAGTGTGCGTTATCTGGCGGATTTCTCCCTCTTGGTGAACAGCAGTCGCCGAATTATGCGGGAGTATCTGAGGCTGGGTGAGGAGCGCAGAAGCATGATGCGGGAGGCATTGGTCAATATGGTGCTGCTATTAACAATGTCTGTTTTTACCTTGGCGGTTGTGGATGGACTGATAGAGGCTTCTATTTGGACGATTCTGTGGGATACGCTGCCGGGCAGAATCGCCTTGGGGGTTGTGGGATGGATACTTATATTATTCCTGCGCAAATTCTTGGAAAGGAGGTGAGAATGTGAGAGAGGAGACGGTTCTGTGGCTGTTAAAGCTCCTTCCGGCGATAGCGGCGGTGGAGGTGTTTGTCTGGATACTATTGCTTGGCAGAAGCGGCTCAGGCAGGAGGGTGCTGCGTGCCTGCGAGGAGTTGGGAGGCTATCTGGCGGTCAAGAGCAAGGACACCGACTGGTATCAAAGGACAGAAGAATGGCTTTGCAAAAAGGGCGCAGCCTTTCATTTTGGAAGCTGGCTGCGGCCGGAGGGCTGGATAGTGTTAAAGCTTCTTTTGGGATTGGTCGGATTGGTCATTGGTCTGCAGCTTGTCTGGTGGAGCGCTGTGCCTTTGGCAGCGGTGTTTTATTTTGTACCGGACATACTGGCGCAATACCTGAATCATCGGGACAATGAGAGTCTGATTTCGGAATTGAAGCTTGTCTATCATGGACTGGAGATTCAGATTCGGGCAGGTGTGTATGTCACGGACGCGTTGACAGAGTGTTATGCGGGAGTGCAGGACATGCGTCTGAGGCAGGCGCTTTTGGACTTGGCGGGGGCTGTCACTGTCAAGGCGGATGTGTATGACGCGCTGAATCATTTTCAGAGCTGCTTTGACAACCGATACATTGACGCATTGTGTATCACGCTGCTGCAGGCCATGGAATCAGGGCAGGCGGTGGAGCTGCTTGGCGATATTGCGGAGCAGGTAAAGGACATGGAGGTGTCTGTCATGGGAAGGCGAAAGGGCGCTTTGGACAGAAGCGTTACCTTCTATCAGTTGGGGATTCTGGCGGCGGTTCTCGGAATCGTGCTCTATGCCTGTGTCACCCAGATGTTCACGGCGGCATTAAATTTCTAAAGTGGTATAATGTCCTGCAAAACTTAAAACTGAATATGGGAATCGGAACAGTAAATTCTAACTGTTTGAAAGCAGACAAATTGGACTGCGGAGTGAAAGTAAATATGTATTCAAGTCAACAAAAAAATAGTCAACAAAGAAATAGTCAAAAAAGAGACAAGGAGGAAACATTATGAACAGGTTAAAAGAGGGATTTGCAAGAATGGGATTTATGAAAAAGGATGCAGGGATCGATGGTATTTTGGTGACGGTCGGGCTGTGTATCATCGCACTGCTTTTGTGTGTGGTGATGAAGGATAGCTTGGACACCTTCATTCAGACTATTATGGGAGAACTCACCACCAAGGCATCTAATATTTTGGGCGGCATAGGCGGTGCAGGGTCATGAGGAAGGATCGCGGCAACGTAGCCAATATTATGGTGACAGGGATTTTTATTCTCGCCATGCTGACACTTATGCTTGCGTTTATGGACGATATCCAATTGATTCATCAAAAGTCGGAGATAGACCAGTTGGCGAGAAGCTATATCTTGCGCATGGAGACCACGGGGGGACTTTTGCCGGAGGACGAGGAGATTCTGCTGCGGGAGCTGTCGGAATGCGGAGTTGAGGAGCCTGATTTGAGCGGCACGACGTTTGGCGAGGCGGGCTATGGCGCAAAAATCGTGCTGCGGATTAGAGGAATTTTGGGAGGTAAACATGGGTTTGAGGAGAGAAGGGTGTCAACGGCGAAATACTGACAGAGTTAAGGGTGTTAAGGATCAAGGACAGATAGAGTGGGTGGTTGGACCGTTTTTTGTGCTGCTGCTTAGCATTTTGGCGTATACACAGCTTCAGCTTGCCTCGTGGCGTTCCACGGCTGCCTATTTGGAGGATGCGTTGGCAGCCTCCAATCTGGCGGCTGCGCTGATCGATGTGAAGGAATATGGGAAGACCAACAAGGTATGCATCAAGGACGAGGAGATGGCTTATGACATCTTTCTGGATGCGGTACAGGATAATCTGTGTCTGAATGAGCAGTGGGAATGTGCCAATACCGCTATGATATCGGGTCCTGTGGAGATCAGGGATTTTGTAATCTACAATGTGGATAAAAAGAAGATTAAGGCTGCCCGAGTAGGCGCAAACGGGCTGGTGAAGGAGAGCTGGGACGGCGCCTTGGGGCAGCTTCGGGCGCCAAACGGCGTGTTGGTGGAGCATACGGGAATCTACAGTGAGATAAGCTTTCCGGTGGAGGGCTTCATGGGAATCACCGTGGAGGCACACAAGGGGAAGCTCGTTGATATTGTATCCATGAAAGGAGATAGGTTGAAAAATGGGGATAAAAAAGGATAGGAAAAGGATTTGGTCGAAGGCGTGGATGGGCGCGATCGTGGCGGCTTTTGTGGCGGCTGTCGGCATCTTTGCGGTGATGCTGCAGATAGAAAGAAAGGCGTTGAGCGAATACGAGCGAGGCACCGTCTATGTGGCGTCAGGAAGGATACCTAAGGGCGAGGTGATCACCGAGGGGAATTGTGCGAAATATTTGAAGCAGACGGAGTTGGATCAAAAGCTGATCCCTGATACGGCATTGGTGAATCCGGAGCAGCTTGCGGGGCTTACAGCCCGGGTTGCTATTGACGAGGGGACTCTGCTCACGGAAGGGATGTTTGAACGGCAAAGTGAGGTTTTGGCAGAAATGGAGCATCCCGTAATCGCGAGCTTTAAGGCGGAGGATCTCTATCAGGTGGTGAGCGGCGTGCTCAGGGCGAGTGACAGAATCCATATCTACACGGTTGCGGAGGACGGTCTGGCAAGCCTGATATGGAAGGAGGTTTATGTGGAGCAGGTATTTGACAGCGGCGGCAACGCCATTGCGGGGGATGATACAGATTCCTGCGCACAAAGGATCAATGTGTATCTGGATGCGGGAGATGTGGAGCAATTTTACACAGAGCTTGCGAGAGGCGCTCTGCGTGTGGTAAAGGTGTGTGAGTGATGAAGAGATGGAGATTATTTGGAGCTTATGTATTGGTCATGCTTGGGCTTTGGCTCGGCGGCTTGTCCGTGCAGGCAGGAACTATCTATGACAGTCCCTATGTGAGCTTTTCTCCTGACAGACAGGCTTGGACGACCAACGCGGGGGATCAGAATGTGAAATGGTATGCGACGGACGGCTCAGATGACGTGCTTGTGAAGGGAGTCAGGACGCTGCGGGAGCTTAATGTGGGAGAGCATTATTACACAAAAGCTCGCACGGGTTCTATTCCTGTGGCGAAATGGCAGGTGGCGTTAGGTCAGGTGAGATGCTGTCATACGGGATATCCTCCGGATAATGATTATCATGGCATATCATTTGCCAAGAGTATATGCAATAAGCCGCATTTTTCGGCATGGCACCCGATTTGCGCGGATTGCGGGCAGCAAATTGTCTCTTTTCACATCTATATGAGCAAAGAGGCAGCGAGAAGCTTGGATTATATCGAATTGAGCAGTCAGTTGAGTTATTATTATCTGTGTCCTTTCAATCGCAATCTGGAGCAGGGAGTGCAAAAAACTTGGCATAATTGCTATGCCATCAGCTATAACCGTTATCGAGTAGTGTATGATGCGAATGCCGGCGGCGAGATCTATGGGGGATATATGGCACCCAGCTTTCATATGTATAACAATGCGACTATATATGATGACAAGGAGGTGACTCCGCAGACATGTCTAAACCCCAATACATATACGAGGATTGGGTGGGAATTCATGGGCTGGAATACAGAGCCGGATGGCTCAGGAGTCTATTATGCCGACAAGAGTGAGATTTATAATCTGTGTGAGGGTGACTACACTCGGGACGGTTTGGCGGGTAGCGTGTGCCTGTATGCCATGTGGCGCAAATCCTCAGGAATCTTGGAGGTTGACCCCTCCGCGGGACAATACGCAGGTAAGTCGGATATTGCCATATTCAAAGGTAGCTATGGGGAGAGCTGTGTGGTAAATCCTAATCTACTCACTCCGCCTGCGGGATACAAGGTATCGTTTGATACTGTGGGGGGCGAAGCGCTTCAAGCACTGATTGGGGAACAACGTTTTGCCGGATGGCGAAAGACTCCGCCGTTTATGGGCAAATTAAAGGGGAATGTTTACAGCTTTTATGTTGAAGATGGCAATGTAGACCGCATTTATGCGACATACGAGAGGATGACTGTCACGCTGCCCAAGCCTGTCAAGCAAGGCTATTCCTTTGGCGGATGGTATTATGACAGCGGGTATACAAGATATGTGGGAGGAGCGGGAACGCAATTGCTTCCAACGCAGGACATGACGCTTTATGCGAAGTGGGTGGAGCTTGAACTGACGGCTTTGGACAATTATACGGAGAACGAGGGAAAGGGGGCGGTTGATTTAAGCTGGCAGCAGCCGGATAACACGGAGAAAATATACAAGCTATATCAAAGCGGAGACGGAGAAAGCTGGCAGCAGGTGTTTCTGGCAGGCATGGTAGGAGAGACGCCGTCCTATTCAGGTAAATTGGATTATTCCGGTAAACGTTATGAGCTCACCGTAACCTATACCGGATGCTATAGCATCAAGGCATATGGAGCTCAAGGGGGCAGCTATGGCACTCATCAAGGAGGATTGGGAGGTATGGTGTCAGGGAGCTTTTGGTTGAAGAAGGGCGAAACCATAGCGGTTAAGATCGGAGGTCAAAACGGGTACAACGGAGGCGGTTCCAGCCAAACCTATGGAGCTGGAGGCGGCTACACGCTAGTGTCCTCCTCTAATTCAGGAGTCCTGTTGATAGCCGGAGGCGGAGGCGGTGCAGGAGCGTATGAAGACGGGGAAGCGGGAGGATATGTTCAAAGCGACAAAGATGCGAATACTATAACGAGTGAATTTTATGATGATCTGTGGACGGATAACAAAATGGATCAAAGTCATGTCGGGAAGGAAGGTGTCTCGGCTGGCGGAGGCGGTGGCGGATACTTAGGCGGAAGCGCGGGGGAAGCTATACTGCATTTTCACGAGGAGGGAGTATGCAATCATGCGCATATTGGCAATGCATCTGAGAAAGGAGGATGTTATACCGATCCTGTAAAGTGTGAGGAAAAGCTGCAGCACTCTTATAGCCACACAAGGAAATGGTCTTGGGGAGGGACAGACGAGGAATACTGTCCTAACTGCGGATCAAATGACTGTAAGGGACACGAGGAAGATTATTACAAGCATACGTGCCCTGTCCATGGTACGGTGAAGACCAACACGAGTGAAAACTCTCCCAAAACGTGCGGTAAGACTGCAGGGTATCAGGTCGGGTGTGGAATCTCTACGGATTATACCTGTGGATATCCCTATAACGGATATGTGGTGCGAAGCACCGCGGCGGAAGGGGGAAGCAGCTATATACAGACCAATGCTGCCAGATCCTATTCCAGCGAGACGGGTGTGAATAGTGGAAACGGATATGTACTGATACAGCTGGAGGAAGCGGGAAGCTTGGAGGATAATCATATGAATGGGGTGATCGCAGGAGACCATGCAGCACCGGATAGTGTCATGGTTGATTATGTGAGCCTGACCTCGGCCGGTGAGGATATCGTGAACGTGAGCTGGCAGGAGCCCAAGGATTGGGGAACCACCTACTATCATATGGTTAAGTCCTATCTGACAGATCATCGCAGGAACAATCTCGGGGAGAGCTGTACCTCCAACATTACTGCCAATACCTTGGTGTCCGGGATAAAGGGATATCTGTATTGTCTGGATAAATCCCCTAATACGGAGGTCGGTGAAACAAACGGACAGTTTATTAAATCCACAGAGCTGCAGGTTAAGCTGACGGAGCAGGCGCAATACCTGCATATTAAAACGATTGACCGCGCGGACAATACCAGCCAAACAGTGCATATTCCCGTAGGTGGAAAGGGGTGGGGCGTCGAGGATATAGAATGGCCTCTTTTTACCGAACAATTAGTGATACAGACAGGTGAAAATGTCTATAAGTCAGAAGATGGAACATATTATGTCAAAAGCGATGGGGAGACGCCCTTTGGCATAGAATATGGTGCCGGAATGAAGGGACCGGCTCATGATACATACCAGATCAACCATGCGATTATCGAGAGTACCATAACGGGGGAGACGCCTGTAAGGAGTCAGATTAACGTGCCATCAGGTACAATCAGTGATGAAAGCCTTGAGCTTCCCGCTGAGAAGCTGCAGTTTGAGGTGGACGGCGAGAGTCCGATTCAGAACGCCGGGTATGTGATGGCGGTCAGAAGTCTTAAGTGCAGACGCTTGGAGCTTCGGCAGGAGCTTTTGCTGGGGCGGGAAGCCCATGGCAAGCTGATCTCTCTGGTGCCTGTTGCCGGAGCAGATGGCAAGGAGCAGACTGTGTACTCCGATTATAATGATGACAGACAACATGGGCTGAAAATCATAGGAGACGGAGAGCCACCGGAGATTGCAGGAATGGACGTCATAAAGGATCTGCCGCTGTTGGACAGGAGGGAGGAATCAATTCTTCTTCGCGTGACAGCAAAGGATACGCTCAGCGGACTTAAGGAGCTGCATCTGGAGATTCGGAATGTGGATAATGGTGTTGTGAGAGAGTTTTATCCTGATGCAAATGGCGTCGTGGAGGTAAATATCAGCGTGGACGAGCCAATCTTTAGCGGAGAATTCATTGTGACGGCTTATGCGACGGATCGGGTCGGAAATGAGGGTCAGGTATCCTATGGAACGATGGAATTTGACCTGCAGGCAGGTATAGAACGAATACTGGAACCAAAGGAGCCTGTGTTTAAAAGAGGTGAGAGCGGATGTCTTGCTATCAAGGCGTGGGGCTATGTAGATAAGATCGAGGTGGAGTTCCCCGAGGAGTTTACCGCGGAGGATGAGAGCTTGAACTGCGAGTATGTATATGAAATGGATCATTCTTATTTGCAAGAGGAGGAGCTTGTCTTTATGATACCGTTGTATGTACCGGAAAATAGTGATTACACAGTCACGGTGCGAGCCTACAAGGGAGATATGATGCTGGAGCGGCACCCCGCGTTGGCTGTGCTTGGCATTGAGGGAACGGTATTGGACGAGCTGCGCACCAGATTGCGGTAGGTGGAAAGGCATGGATGAATAGTGGTTGCGCGTTGCTCGACATAAAGCCGCCGATGCGCAAGGAGCAGGGCAGAAAAGGGGACATTATGGATACGGAGTTAGTGTTTTGGATAGGCAGGGGAAGCCTCTGTGTGTCCGTGGTGACAGCGACTACCTTTGGACTGCTGCGCTTGGGAGCGTTGGATGAGGAGTGGAGCCTGCGGCTTGACGTCGGCGGCAGGAGAATCGTGTGTGCATTATGCTTAGTGAGTGCCTTATGTATCATGCTTGTGGGGGCGGAGTCTGTATGGGAGGAGGTGTTACTTGGAGTGCTGGGAGGCTGTCTGTTGACAGCCTCCATTATGGACTGGTGGGAGCAGTTGGTCTATCGCTTTATCTGGTGGATTGGAGGAGTGACAGGAGGAGTCCTGCTTGTGAGAGCGGGAATGAGTCAGCAGATAATCTGCTCCATTATCGGGTTTTGGTTATTACAGAGATTGTTATTTGCAAGAATGTATGGCAGGGCGGACTGCTATGCCTTCTGTGTGAGCGCCTTGGCAATGGCGGCTTTGGGAGGCGGCTTTGCGGACTATGTGACACATATGTTTCTGGTGTTTGTGGGTCTTACGGCTGTGCAGATGGCGCACGGGAATATTTCTAAAGATGGAAATTTAAAAAAGGCAGTGCCGCTTGTGCCATATATTACAATTGCTTTTTGGTTGTGGGTTGCTTTTGGGCTTGGAAAATGGTACATTATAGGGAGTATGTAACTGCCAAAGGAGATGTTGGTCGCATGAATGCTAAAGCACTAGGGGTAACTATTTCGCTCTGTATGATCGTGAAGAATGAGGAGGCTGTGTTGGCGCGCTGTCTGGACAGCGTGGCGGATCTGATGGACGAGATCATTATTGTTGACACGGGCTCCATGGATCGCACAAAGGAAATTGCGGCGAGATATACGGATCAGATTTATGATTTTGAGTGGGTAGATGACTTTAGTGCGGCGAGAAATTTTGCATTTTCCAAGGCACATATGGATTATATCTATTCGGCGGACGCCGACGAGGTGCTGGACGAGGAAAACCGAGTCAAATATAGATTGCTCAAGGAAAATCTTCTGCCCGAGATAGAGATCGTCCAAATGAAATACGGAAATCAACTGCAGTACGGGACAGTTTATAATTTTGACGAGGAGTATCGCCCCAAGCTTTTCAAACGACAGCGGGAATTTGTGTGGATGGAGCCTATCCATGAGACAGTGAGGCTAGAACCGGTGGTATATGACAGTGATGTCATTATCACGCATATGCCTGAATGCAGCCATGCGGGACGGGATTTGGAGAATTTTCGCAGGCAGACCGAAAAGGGGGTTCGTCTGTCCGCACATCTGCATGAGATGTATGCGAGGGAGCTTTTTGTTGCGGGAAGTGATGAGGATTTCCTGAAGGCGGCGAGATTTTTTGCAGATTCCGTGAGAGATGAGGGGCGCGGTTCCAAGGAATTCACAGAAGCCTGCTGCGTGGCGGCAAGAGCCGCCAGACTGCGGGGAGATACTGCGGGATTCTTCAAATATGCCATCAAGTTGACGGCGGGAGAGGGCTGCTCAGAGATTTGCTGTGAGCTGGGAGAGTTCTATGAGGGCATACAGGATTATGAGGAGGCTGCAATCTGGTACTACAATGCGGTCTATGAGACGGAGCCTGCTCTCTTGCTGAAGGCAGGCGGGGAAAGGGCGCTTGACGGACTGATCGCGTGCTATGAAGCCATGGGGCTGCCCGAGCAGGCAGAGCTTTATCGCGAGGAGGCTCGCATGCGTCAGAACCCGAATCAGCCTCACAGGGAATAAAAGATAACCCACATAGCGGTATCGAATGCGAGGGCTGAACAGATACACTTAACCATAGACTGATTTGCAAGCTGCACATATCTGCAACATGCTGATACCGAGGCGGGAGAATACCGGGAGTGTTTTGCGGACTTCGGCGGAGGTTGGAGCGTTTTCTTATAGTGCGTTCACAAAGTAGGGTGAAATGCGCATGGATGCGCATTTTAGGCTCTAGGTGCATGGATGCACCTTAGAGCCGACCCGCAAATTGCAATATCTGACCCCGCACTATTAGAAAACACCCAACCGCAGCCAGCCCGCAAAACACTCCCAGTATTCTCCCGCCGACCCTCCGCATGATTAGAAGACGGAACTGTTATACGCTTGAGGCAGGCACATTTAGACAGGAACCCGAAATAAATGCTAGACGAATCGGGGGATGCATGGTAAAATGAACCTTATTCTAGGTAGGATATTTGAGTAAGTTGAGGAGATGATTGTCATGGAATGGGAAGCGAATGTGCGTAAGGTAGTGCCCTATGTGGCGGGGGAGCAGCCCAATAAACCCCATATGATCAAGTTAAATACCAATGAATGCCCCTATCCTCCGGCACCGGGGGTTGCGAGGCTTGCAAAGCAGCTTGACTGTGATGTGCTCAGGCTCTATCCCGACTCCGGGGTGACGCCTCTTGTGAATGCCTTGGCTGAATACTATCATGTGAAGCCTGAGCAGGTGTTTGTGGGTGTGGGCTCCGATGATGTGCTGTCCATGGCTTTTCTGACTTTTTTTAACAGTGATAAGCCGATTCTTTTTCCTGATGTGACGTACTCCTTTTATGATGTGTGGGCACAGCTATATCGGATTCCCTACAAGACCTGTGTGCTGACTGACGATTGGCGCATTCGCCCGGAGGACTATAAGCAGCCAAACGGAGGAGTCATTTTTCCGAATCCCAATGCCCCTACGGGAGTGTTGGAGAGCTTGGAGACGGTGGAGGAGATCCTTCAGGCGAATCGGGACGTGGTTGTGATCGTGGACGAGGCATATATTGATTTTGGAGGGGTCAGCGCGCTGCCCTTATTGGAGCGGTATGATAATCTGTTGGTGGTACAGACCTTCTCCAAATCAAGGGCGATGGCGGGACTCAGGATAGGCTTCTGTATCGGCAATGAGAAGCTGATCAAATACTTGAATGATGTGAAGTTTTCCTTTAATTCCTATACGATGAATTATCCGTCCATGGCGCTTGGCGTCGAGGCGGTGCGGGACGATGCATATTTTAAGGAGACCACGCACAAGATCATGCAGACAAGGGAGTGGGTCGGAAAGGAATTGACTGCCCTCGGTTTTACATTCCCCGAGTCCTATGCCAATTTTCTCTTTGTATCGCATGAGACGATTCCTGCGAAGGAGCTTTTCCAGGCACTGAGAGAGGAGAATATTTATGTGCGCTATTGGGATAAGCCAAGAATCGGCAACTCGCTGCGGATTACGATAGGTACGGATAGAGAAATGGAGTGTCTGGTGGACTTTTTTAAGAAATATATCACACAGGGTAAAGGGTGACAGGCGGCTGTTTGGAGGCTCATAAAAAAGGAAAATGGAAACGGAGATTGAAAAATGATTAAAAGTATTTTAAAGGGTATGGTGATAGGTATCGCAAATATTATTCCCGGTGTCAGCGGCGGCACCATGATGGTGGCGATGGGAATTTATGACAAGCTGATTCACTGTATTACCCACCTGTTTAGTGAATTTAAGAAAAGTGTGCTTTTCCTGCTGCCCATAGCAGTCGGTATGGGAATCGCGATTGTCGCAAGCTCCTTCGGACTGGAATATCTGTTTGCCAATTTCCCGATTCAGACGAATCTTCTGTTTATCGGTCTTATTCTGGGCGGGCTGCCCGCCATTTGGAAAAATGTCAAGGGGAACAGTATTAAGGCGGGGCATATTCTGTCATGTCTGGTGTTCTTTGCCTTGGTAGCAGGCTTGGCGATCGTGGGGGAAAGAGAGGGCGCTGCGGCGGATTTGTCCTTTAATGTCATAAATGTGGCAAAGCTTTTCGGCGTGGGTGTAATCGCGTCCGCCACTATGGTGATCCCCGGCGTCAGCGGCTCCATGATTTTGCTGCTCATGGGCTATTATAACCCCATTATCACCTGTATCAGTGATTTTATCCGTTCGCTTCTCGCGTTGAATGTAGATGGGATTCTGCAGGGCTTTGGCGTGTTGGTGCCCTTTGGAATCGGCGTGGTAGTGGGGATATTTGCAATTGCCAAGCTGGTGGAGATTATCTTTGAGAAAGCGCCTCTGTATGCATACTGGGCAATTATCGGACTGATCGTGGCTTCCCCTATTGCCATTATCGCCATGGGGAGCTTCCCGGGCATCACGGTGCTTGGCGTGGTGACAGGCGTGGTTGCGCTCGCAGCAGGCGTTGTGGTTGCGATGAAGCTGGGCGAGTAGCGGGCAGGGCTTTAATGTATGTGGGAGCGTGGTTATGGGAATCTATGGAAGCTTTGCCGAGGTGTATGACATCTTTATGGACAATACACCCTATGAACGGTGGAAGGATTTTCTGGTGTGTACTATTGAAAAGTATGGCATCTCTAAGCCGGAGCGTGACGCGGGAGACGCCCTGACCAGTGAACGCAATCTGGTGTTGGACTTGGGCTGCGGCACGGGGACGTTGACGGAGCTGCTGTATGCGGAAGGGTATGACTGCATCGGCGTGGATAATTCAGATCAAATGTTGGACATTGCCATGCAAAAAAGGGAGAGCAGCGGTTCCTCCATATTGTATCTCTGTCAGGATATGCGGGAGCTTGAGCTATACAGCACTGTGGGAACGGTGGTCAGCGTATGCGATTCCGTCAATTATATATTGGAGGAAAAGGAGCTTTTAGCGGTCTTTCGACTGGTCAACAATTATCTGTATCCTAAGGGATTATTTATCTTTGATTTTAATACGGATCACAAGTACCGAGAGGTGATCGGTGACGCCACCATAGCGGAGAATCGCGAGGAATGCAGCTTTATCTGGGAGAATTATTATGACAGTGAGCATTTCCTGAATGAGTATGACGTGACGGTTTTTGTGAAGGAAAAGGGGGATATTTTTCGACGTTTTGCGGAAACTCATGTGCAGAGAGGTTATTCGGCGGGGCAGATGGCCTCGTTGGTGGAGGAAGCGGGGCTTGAGCTTGTGGAGCTTTTGGACGCGGATACACTGGGGAGTGTGAGCGATGTGAGTGAAAGGGTGTATATCGTGGCGAGAGAGCACGGGAAGGAATTATGCTGATACATACAAGGCAGCAGCCTTGCAGGTGAGTCCGCAAGGCTGGCTTTAAAGTCTGAGGAACTAAGCTCCGGACAGTTACTATACAGATTAAATATGGAGAGTGAGATTCACATGAAGGATTATATTGTGAGGGCGGCAGCGGCAGACGCCCAGATTCGCGCCTTTGCATGCACGACCAGAGAGACGGTGGAGGCGGCAAGGAGCGCGCATAATACCAGTCCCGTGGTGACGGCGGGCTTGGGAAGGCTTCTCAGTGGAGGAGCTATGATGGGGAGTATGCTGAAGGGGGAGAGGGATATCCTGACCTTGCAGGTCAAGGGAGACGGTCCGGTGAAGGGGCTGACGGTCACAGCCGATTCACAGGGCAATGTAAAGGGATATGCCAATGTTCCTGATGTGATCCTGCCTGCCAACGCCATAGGCAAATTGGACGTGGGCGGCGCAGTGGGTGCGGGATATCTGAGCGTTATCAAGGATATGGGGTTAAAAGAGCCGTATGTGGGGCAAACTGAACTTCAAACGGGCGAGATAGCGGAGGATTTGACCTATTATTTTGCGGTATCCGAGCAGGTGCCCTCCTGTGTGGGACTGGGCGTGTTGATGGAGCGCAATAATACGGTGCGTCAGGCGGGAGGGTTTATCGTTCAACTGATGCCCTTTGCGCAGGAGAACGTCATCAATCGTCTGGAGGAGAATCTGAAAAGGCTTGCTCCGGTGACTACCATGTTGGACGAGGGAAATACGCCGGAGCAAATGCTCGGGATTGTGTTGGAGGGCTTGGAGCCGGAGGTGACGGATACCCTTCCCTGCCGCTTTGCCTGCAATTGTGATAAGGCTCGGGTGGAGAGGGCTCTGATCAGTATCGGAAAAAGGGAATTGCAGGATATGATCGACGAGGGCAGGGAGGTAGAGGTGAACTGCCATTTCTGCAATCGCGATTATGTTTTTACCGTGGAGGAATTGAAGGAATTGTATAGACGCTCCAAGGTATTGTAAAGGATATTTGGCGGGAGCCGACACTGCGTGTCTGCATGGTGCTTGGCTCAGAAATGAGGATTACAATGAAGCATGGATTTGTCAAGGTGGCGGCAGTCACCCCCAAAATAAAGGTTGCAGACCCTGCGTACAACGCACAGGCAGTCTGCGAGAAATTAAGGCTTGCCTATGAGAAGGGAGCCAAGATCATTGTCTTTCCGGAGCTGTGTCTCACGGGCTACACCTGTAACGATTTGTTTTTGCAGGAGCTTTTGATGGAGGA
Organism: Muribaculum sp.; assembly: GCA_023663505.1. Taxonomy (GTDB): domain Bacteria; phylum Bacillota; class Clostridia; order Lachnospirales; family Lachnospiraceae; genus Acetatifactor. The sequence goes on along the minus strand of JAMPHH010000029.1, from coordinate 13,255 downwards.
GGCTAAGAGGGCTCTTCTTACGGTTGCGGAGTATACGCGGGGACAGGACGCCTTGGTGTTCGTGGGGCTTCCCATGGAGCAGGACGGAAGGCTCTACAACGTGGCGGCGGCGATTCAGAATGGTGAGATATTGGGGTTGATACCTAAGACCAATATTCCGTCTTATGCAGAATTTTATGAGGGCAGACATTTTGCGGAGGGGAACGCTCAGGTGGTGAGCTGTCGGCTTGGTGAGAAGGAGGTTCCCTTCGGGACAAATCTGCTCTTTCGCTGTACGGATTTGAAAGAGCTGGTTGTGGGGTGTGAGATCTGCGAGGATCTGTGGGTTGCTGATCCGCCGTCCACCAGACATGCGTTGATGGGTGCGACTGTGATCGTCAATCTTTCCGCCTCCAACGAGACTGTGGGAAAAGATGAATATAGGGAGCTTTTGGTGAAGTCTGCCAGTGCAAGGCTTCTGTCAGGATATATTTATGCGTCCGCCGGCGAGGGAGAGTCCACACAGGATCTTGTGTTTGGCGGGCATAATCTGATTGCGGAGAATGGCACGATTCTCGCGCAGGCGAAGCGATTTGCGGGGGAGAGTGTGTTTGGGGATCTTGATGTGCACCGTATCAATATGGAGCGGCGCAGAATGGGGACGTTTGGCAGGAAGCCTAAGCTGTCCTATGTGGAGATCCCTTTTACGTTAAATCAATGCGAGACCGTGCTTGAGAGAACCTTTGGCTGTGCTCCATTTGTGCCCTCGGACGAGGAACAGCGCAGCCGTCGGTGTGAGGAGATATTGTCGATTCAGTCCTATGGCTTGAAAAAGCGGTATGAACACACAGGTTTGCAGAGGGCTGTCCTTGGAATCTCGGGAGGACTGGATTCCACGTTGGCGCTTCTCGTGACGGTGCGCACGTTCGATATGCTTGAATTGGACAGGAAGGGAATCATTGCAGTGACTATGCCCTGCTTTGGGACAACGGACAGGACATATGACAATGCGTGCAGACTGGCGGGAATACTGGGAGTGACATTGGAGGAGATTGATATAAAGAAGGCGGTAGAGGTGCATTTTCGGGATATCGGGCAGAGCATGGACAGGCATGACGTGACCTACGAGAACGGACAGGCGAGAGAGCGCACCCAGATATTGATGGATATCGCAAACAGGGAAAACGGACTGGTGATAGGCACAGGGGATATGTCGGAGCTTGCGTTGGGCTGGGCTACCTACAACGGGGATCATATGTCTATGTATGGCGTCAATGCGGGTGTGCCCAAGACATTGGTGCGCCATCTGGTACGATATTATGCCGATAACTGCGGGAATACAGAGCTGACGCAGGTGCTGACAGATGTGCTGGACACTCCGGTGAGTCCGGAGCTGCTGCCGCCCGTGGAGGGACATATTGCCCAAAAAACTGAGGATTTGGTGGGACCGTATGAGCTTCATGACTTTTTCCTGTATTATATGCTTCGCTGCGGCTTTGAGCCGTCGAAGGTATATCGGGTGGCAAAGCTTGCTTTTCATGGAATCTATGATGATGAGGTAATCTTAAAATGGCTGAAAACCTTTTACCGCAGATTCTTCAGTCAACAGTTTAAGAGGTCGTGTCTGCCGGACGGCCCGAAGGTGGGAAGCGTGGCGTTGTCGCCAAGAGGCGATCTGAGGATGCCCTCGGACGCATGCGCCACCGCATGGATGGCGCAACTCGAGTAGATGTAGTGACTAATGCAGCAGATATTCGATCAGGCTTAAGGCATTTTCAGGGTGGGGTGCGTTGGTATAGACGCCTATGGCAATTCCCTCCTCCGCATTAGGGAAATAGAATGCCTGATTTAGCTTGTCGCTGCTCTCCACATAGATCGCCACAGGTGTGGGCTGTTCCATATCCTCCGGTTTGCGGGGGTCGGGAATGGCTGAGGCGTCAATCGCCAGTTGGTTTTGGGCGTTTTCGTCCGCCTTGTCAAGCAGGGCGTCATCTACATAATAGAAATATGGCTCGTATTTCGCGAGCTGCTCCTCGCTCAACAGATTGCGCAGATCCATAAAGAGCACACCGTTGGCAAAGTATTTGAATTCCTCTCCGGTGCCAAGCATCACGTCTAATTGTCCGGCGCCCGCATAGGTCTGCAGCTTTTGCATGGTGGTGTAGGATACCTCGTCATTGGAATTGAGCTTATAGAAGGAGGCATCGTCAAAGGTGGCTTGAAGCTTGTCCGTGTCAATTCCGGAAGACAGCATATATTCATTCTCAAACCATTCGTTTGCATCATAGGACGAGGCGTTTAGCATAATCGCATAGAGGGCGTCTTCCTTGGCTGTCACATAATTATATAGTAAGGCTCCTATGAGGCTTGCCGCCACTAGGACGATGACCACTGTCAGCAGATAATAATCCTTAAAATATTGCCATTTTTGTTTCAGGGTTCCGTTTTTGATTGATTCCCGCTCCTCGCGAAATTCGTCCATGACAGGCATAATGATACCACCTTTCTCTGTTCATATTAATCCTATTGTGCCATTATAGCGCAGTGCTTATTCCAAAGTCAATAAAGCCCTTGTAATCAAAAAGTAAAAAAACTATAAATAAAGTATAAGGTGTTCTTGCAACTTGTCCTTAGATGTTATATCATTACTGTATCGCATCTGTCCGCGCTTGCAAGCCTTTTGCGGATACCATATGGCTGAGCTGTTACGGGCAGACTTTAAAACTGATAGTAAAGGATAGGTAGAGCAATGAGTGATGTGTATGTGGAATGTCTGGTTCCTGCGAAGGCGTCGGGACTGGTAAAGGTACTGAGAGTGGTTTTGCTTCTTTTGACAGTGTTGTTCTTTTTCACGATGCTGTTATTCCCCGCTGCCATATTGTTGGCGATCGCCTGCGGGGTCGGCTTTTATTTTGCCAATCTGAACTCCAAGGTGGAGTACGAATACCTGTATCTGGACAGGGAGCTTACGGTGGATAAGATTCTGTCACAGACCAAGCGAAAGAGAGTCGCTGTTTACAGCATAGACCGAATGGAGATTTTCGCGCCCGTCAATTCTTGGCATCTGGACAGCTTTAAGAATCGAAATGTGAAGGTGGTGGATTACAGCGTGGGGCAGGAGCTTCAGCCCGATCTGCGCTATGTGATGTATTATGAGGGAGGCGTGAAGCTGATCCTGAGTCCCTCAGAGCCCTTGATAAAGGCGGTGAAAAATGTCGCTCCGAGAAAGGTTTTTACCGATTGAACCAAAAGTCTTTTCGGAAAGTTTTCAGAAGTTTGAAAGTGGGAGTTTGAAACCCAAAGGGTATTCCGAAACATTGCTTGCCGCATCTAGAGAAATAGGCTATAATGGAAAGTGCTAAATGAAAATAGCGGGGCAAGATATACGGACTGATTCAATACACGCAGGAGTTAATGTACTTGGGGAGGATGAAAAATGCCCACATTGGAATGGATAGGAAAAGAAAAAGTAATAAACCATCACATGGATGTACCCTATCGTGTGTTGAACAGAGTGTATAGTTATGACTTGAATGGTCGGCATATTGAAGATAATGGAAGCGGGAATAAAATTATTCACGGGGATAATCTGGAAGCCTTGAAATCCCTGCTGCCAGAGTATGCGGGAAGGATTAAGTGTATTTATATCGATCCGCCGTATAATACGGGAAACGAGGGATGGGTCTATAATGATAATGTCAATGATCCCAAAATAAAGAAATGGTTAGGAGAAGTTGTAGGAAAAGAGGGGGAAGATTTATCACGCCATGATAAGTGGCTCTGCATGATGTATCCAAGGCTGCGATTGCTCCATAAATTGTTGGCGGATGACGGGGTAATTTTTATTAGTATAGATAATAATGAAAAATTTAATTTGAAACTATTATGTGATGAAATTTTTGCTCCAAATAGATTCATTGCTGATATAGCAGTTATCAATAATCTTAAGGGACGTAGTGATGATAAATATATTGCCACTGCACATGAAAGCTTGTTGATTTATGGGAATAAAAACTTTGTTACATTCGGAGTTGCTGTTCCGGATGAATATGAAAAAGAATATAAGTTATCAGATAAAAATGGAAAATATCGTTTACAGGGGTTACGAAAAAGAGGCGCCGGTTCAAAAAGAGAAGACCGCCCCAATATGTACTATCCATTTTTTTATGATGCAAAAGCAAATATTTTGTCTACTGAAAGAATCAGTGACAGTATGGTTGAAATATATCCTAGATTGTCAGATGGTACGGATGGACGATGGCGTTGGAGTAATGATACTGCAAAACAAAAAATTAATGAATTGACAGTGCAGAAAGTGAGAGGGCGTGACGAATGGGATGTGTTTCAAAAGGATTATTTACCAGATGATGGGAGTAAACGAATAAAACCTAAATCATTTTGGAGTGGATCTGAATTTTCTGCGGAGACGGGAACATTGCAGGTTAAAGAGATTTTAGGGAAAGATGTATTCGAAACACCTAAATCTACTGGAATCATAGCATATTGTATAGAACAGGCAATGGATGCAAATGCGATTATCCTTGATTCCTTCGCGGGCTCCGGCACTACTGCTCACGCTGTCCTCAACATGAACAAGGCAGACGACGGCAACCGCAGATTTATCCTGATCGAGAGGGAAGATTATGCAGACAGCATTACTGCGGAACGTGTGAAAAGGGTGATCGATGGATACGGGGAGGGCAAAAACGCCGTGGAAGGCACAGGCGGAAGTTTCAGCTTTTATGAGTTAGGTGAGCGGCTGATGCTTGAAAATGGTACTATAAATCCTGATATGGATATCCAGAGTATCCGTGGGTACATATGGCATACGGAAACGAAGAAGCCGTTGCCTGATACCGAACAGGATGATAGTAAATACTTTCTGGCGGCAGACGGGGATGTGGCATATTACTTTTACTATGAAAAAGACATGGCTACAACTTTGGACAAACCTTTTTTGAGGACAATTAAAACAAAAGCTGAAAACTATGTCATCTATGCGGATCAATGCGCAATATCGGAAAAGGAATTGCAGAAGCACAACATATCCTTTAAGAAGATACCAAGGGATATTATAAATCTGTAATTGCGTTTTGGATAGAGGCATGTGGAGGTAATTATGGAACTGAAAACCTATCAGAAGAAGGTGATGGCAGATCTGGAGCGTTTCCTGACTCTGCTGACAGAAAAGCAGAATATAAAACTGGCTTACAATACCTTATGGGAAGAAAAAGGTGTGGAAGTCAGTGCGCTTGATCTGCCCGGAACCATGCCATGTTATAAAACGACGCTCCCAGGCGTTCCCCAGGTATGTCTGAAAGTGCCTACAGGCGGCGGGAAAACATTCCTGGCGGCAAATGCCATCAAGCCCATCTTTGATTCCATGCCGGGCAAGCATCCAAAGGCAGTGGTCTGGCTTGTGCCGTCGGATGCCATACTGAAGCAGACAATTAATACATTGCAGGACAGCACACATTTTTACAGACAGAAGATAGACCTGGACTTTTCCGGTGCAGTGGAAGTATATGGAAAAGAGCAGCTTATGACCGGGCAGAAATTTAACCCGACTGAGGTAATGGAACACCTGTCTGTTTTTGTGCTGAGTTATGATTCTTTTCGGACAAGTAAAAAAGAGGGACGAAAAGCCTATCAGGAAAATGGAAATTTAGTTTCTTTCAGTAAATACCGAATTGATAAAGCTGATTTGTTGGAAGGAACAGACGAGACGGCACTGATCCAAGTGATCCGTCAATTGAATCCGGTTGTCATTGTGGATGAGAGCCACCATGCCACTTCCACATTGAGCATTGAAATGCTCCGGAATTTTAACCCGTCGTTTGTGCTGGACCTGACGGCTACGCCGAAACAGGGCAGCAATATCATATCTTTTGTGGACGCGAGACAGCTGAAAAAGGAAGAGATGGTCAAACTGCCTGTCATTGTATACAATAGAAGGAGTCAGGGCGATGTGCTGCTGACTGCCATTGGTTTACGCAAAAGGTTGGAGAATGAGGCGAAACGGCTAGAGGACATGGGCGGTAAGTATATTCGCCCGATTGTGCTGTTTCAAGCCGAGGCGAATACAAATGATAATAGTACCACTTATGAGAAAATAAAGCGAGAATTGGTGGAGATGGGGATACCAGAGGAAGAAATTGCGATAAAGACTGCTGACAAGGACGATATCAAGAACCAGGATTTGATGTCACGAGATTGTCCGTTCCGTTACATTATAACAGTAAATGCTTTGAAAGAAGGTTGGGATTGCCCGTTTGCCTATATTTTGGCAACAATAGCAAACAGAAGTTCTGTGGTTGACGTGGAACAAATCATAGGAAGAATTCTTCGACTGCCCAATACAAAAAAGAATGAGAGTGCTGTGCTGAATCTGTCCTATGTTATCACATCTTCAGCAGATTTCTTTGCCACATGTAATAAGGTTGTGGATGGGTTAAAGGTTGCCGGGTTTAGTGATAAGGATTACAGGGCAGAAGATGACTCTTCCATGGCGGGACAGGAGTCAACTCTGCAAACGGAGCCGGAGCAGATGACATTTGCAACAGAAGAAACAGAAATTAGGACAGAGCATGAAGATGGACAGGCACTTTCAACAGAGGAACCGATTTTTTATACAGATGAATTAAAGGAACAGGTTATCCGGGCATTGTGTGAGGATACTGTTTCTGAGGCGGATCATAAGGACGCCGTTTTAGGAATTTCTGCTGAACTGGATGGTATTTTCCAGACAGCCAAGAAAGAGGAAAGTGCCTGTTGGGAAGACATTGCCGCAGAAGATAAAGATTCCGTGGCGGATGTTCCGCCGGAAGTGAGGGATGCAATGAAAACATATCCGATCAAGGCAGAGTTCTGGGAGGAGGCGCTTGCCCTCAGACTGCCCCAGTTCGCATTGCTCGATGCACCGAGCCTGTTTAGTACAGAGGAATACAGTTTATTGCAGAAAGAGAATTTATATGTCGGCTTCACCCTCTTAGACAAAGATACAAAAATTGATTTCTCCATGCTAGATGTGGAGATGGCACAGGTGGATGTAGAAGAAGGCGAAAATTCCAGTCCCAAGGCATGGCGGCTGCAGGGTTTTGAAAGTGCCTATATGAAGGAGTGGTTTGATGCCCAGCCTTCGGAGAGGAAAAGGAGGATCTGCAAGGAAAGGATTATAAAGCGCATTTCTAAGATTAATGCGGTGAATGATGCAGAATTGGATGAATATGTTTCCAGAGTTATGCAGAATATGACGGAAGATCAACTGACAGATCTGGAACAGTCGGATTACCTGTATATTCAAAAGATATATGATAAGGTGAGGCAACTATTGGCAGCTCATGCGAAAGATACTTTTGAAAAGTGGATTGAGCAGGATATGATCTCATGCCAACCCCTGTATTCCTTTCCCATCAGTATTACTGCGGCAAAAGTGAACGATGCCATACCAAAGTCTCTTTATACAGCGGAGGAAGATGTGAATGGATATGAAAGCAGGGTTGCGTGGGAATTGTCTGCCCTGCCCAATATTAGATGGTGGCACCGCAACATATCCAGAAGTGGCTTTGCCATCAATGGGGCGGTAACGGCATATCCTGACTTAATTGCCATGACGGAAAAAGGGAAGGTGCTTCTAGTGGAAACAAAGGGCGATTATCTGAAGAATGATGAATCAAAAGAAAAGGCAGAAATCGGAGCAACTTGGGCGGCAAAGGCTTCCCAACTGGGCAGGATATATAAGTATTTTATGGTCTATGAGACGAAGAAGCCGGAGTATGCAGGGGCGTACTCGCATGAGAGGTTTATGGAGATTGTGAGAGAACTGTAGGTTGAGGTTTACAATTTTCAAGAAGAAAAGATTAATTTATGCCATCTACATTTATATCTGTCTTCTTGACACAAATGCAGAAACTGAATACTATATATAATAGGTTTTTACACACTTAGATTGAGGTTCAAGAATGAGAATTGTAGATTTATTTTCGGGAGCCGGTGGATTGACTTTTGGCTTTTATTATACTATAAAGAATAATATGTTTGTGCGGAATAGAAATTGTAATATTATTTTTGCAAATGAGTATGACCATGCAGCAGCAGAGTCTTTTCATTTGAATTTTCCTGATATTAATATAATAAATCGAGATATACGTAGCTTAACACAAGATGAAGTTTTACAATTAATAGGTGAGGATGAAGTTGATTTAATTATAGGCGGGCCTCCGTGCCAATCATATAGCACTATTGGGCGTAGGGTGTATGATGACAAGGCAAAATTGTATAGTGAATATTATAGAATGTTATCAATAATTAGACCTAAGATGTTTTTGTTTGAGAATGTTAGGGGGATGTTATCTATGAAGGATGAAGAAGGAAATCTTGTTATTGATAACATTCAAAATATGTTTGCGAATATCACTGAAGAATTGGGATACAATATTGTTTATGATACTATAGATGCAGTGAATTATGGGATTCCGCAACATAGGGAGAGAGTATTTATTATAGGAATTAGAAATGATTTAGATATTGAGTGGGATTTTGGAAATTTAGAGGTAGAGACAGTACGGTTAACTTTGGAAGATGCAATATCAGATTTGCCAGAAATTGCGTCAGGAGAAGATATACATGAATATGGTGAAAGACAACCAATAAATGATTATCAAAGGCTGATGCGGGGAACAAACAAGGTTTTGTCAGCGCACTTTTTGGCTGTTTATGGAGATAAGATACAAACAATTATGAATACTGTAATACAAGGAGAGGGGAAAAACTATATCAATAGACTAGTGGATCAAGGGATATTAGAAGAGCAATATAGATTAACTTCTGGGTATAAAAATACATATGGGCGTCTATATGCTGATCAACCATGTACAACAATTACAAACAATATGTCAACACCGTCAGGACTAAGATGTATTCATTATGAACAAAATAGAGCATTAACGCCGCGAGAAGGTGCAAGGATTCAATCATTTCCGGATTGGTTTCAATTCACGGGAAATAGGAGGGAAGTAAAGACACAAATTGGCAATGCTGTGCCGCCGTTATTAGCGATGAAGTTTGCGGGGCAGTTGGAGAAAATTTTAGGGTAGTGAGGTATAATTGTGCAGAATACAGATAGTACGATATATTTTAATTTTTCATATTTTGCATTGCGGCTTTTGGGAAAAGGTTTGTATTCCAATCATTGGACTGCTATATCTGAACTGGTAGCTAATGGTTTAGATGCACAGGCTAATTCGGTAAAAATTTATATAAATTTAATAAATCAGGAACATGCTTCGATTGAAATTTTTGATGATGGTTCGGGTATGGATTATAATGACTTGTCGGAGAAATATGTTTTAATAGGAAAAGATAAGAGAGAAGATGATCAGATTAGTGAAAAGATAAAGAAGCAGTTAATGGGTAGAAAAGGCATCGGGAAATTGGCAGCATTATATATGTCTAATAAATACTATTTAGTTTCAAAAAAAAATGGTGAGGAAACAGCATGGTGTTTAGATGCATCAAATGTTAAAGATTCAGATATACCCAAGTTAGATAAATATGATACATCCAATATTGGCATAGAATGCCAAAATGAATGGGAAAAATTTGAGACAGGAACGCTGATAAGATTAACTAATGTTAATCTTACAAATTTTGGAGTGAAATCATTAGAAGGATTGAAGGCAAGGTTATCTGATTTTTATTTAACAGATGAACTGAAAGGAAGAATAGAGGTTTGTGTTATTAATTCACAAGACGATATTAAACATTTTGAAGAGGTAAAGAAATACATCGCATTTAAAAATTTTTATGCTTTCTATAATAATACAGATACAGATTTAGAAGAAAAATTGTCTTCTCATGTTATAATAGGAAGTCCGATAAAAGAGATTGATAGTATTCCAAGAGAAGTGCAACTATTAGATACAAATAATTATGAAATTGAGGGAAAAAAGTGTTTTCAAAAGGGTGATGGAACTTTAACAAGAGAGGAATTTTCATATCGTATGACAGGGTGGATTGGCATTCACACGTCAATTAAAAAAGAAGAGGCACAGAGGAATGATCCGGAATATTTAAAAAATAAGGTTTATAGACCGAATCAACTTAGATTGTATGTTAGAAATAAATTAGCCGTTGAAAATTTTCTTGATTATGTAAAGAATACACAAGCATTTGCAAACTATATTGAAGGCGAAATTAGTTTCGATATATTGGATGATAATAAATTGGGCGATATAGCGACTTCAAATAGGCAAGGATTTGTAGAAGATAATGATAGAGTGCAATTGCTGATAGAAATATTAAAGCCAATTATTAATGCACTGATACGGGCTAGGGTTAATATTGGTACACAGATAAACAAAGAAGAAAAAGATTATCATGACGCTGAAACAGCTAGAATGGAAAAGGAGAAAAGGGAAGAGGAAGAAAGACGTATCAAAGCTGAAAAGGATAAAGAAGATGCAATTTTACAAAAGGAGCAAGCAGAGAAAGAAAAATATGAGCAAGAGAAAAGGGCAGATTCATTAAATGTGCATTTGGGAAGTGAGAAGAAAAGAAATCATTTTTTGGTTGATTCACTTGATGAAGATCAAATTAATTTTGCCAAACGTTTGCATATGATACGTATAAACTCCGCCACAATATCCAAAGTTGTAAAAAATAATGTCATGAAATTGAAACGTGGAAAATTTAAGGAGGACGACGCATGGGCATGTTTGAAAAAAATTTCCTATCTGAATTCTAGAATGCAGGCGGTATTAGAGTATAGTGCTATGGCACAATTTAATACAAAAGAGGAATTCATGGAAGGAAATCTTTTTGATTTTATTGAAGAATATGCAACCAACATTTTAAGTCGTTCAGATAGAATGCAAATTCAAGTAGTTCGGAATGATGGAGCCGACGTAGAAATGAAATTTGTTCCACAAAACATAGCAATTATTTTGGATAACGTAGTAAGCAATTCTGAAAAATACAATGCTAATTTATTAAAAATTGTTTTAGGAGCAAAAGAAGATGTTTTCACAATTGATTTTATTGATGATGGAGATGGTGTTGATTCTCAAATAAAAGATTTGAATGAATTATTTGAATTTGGAAAAGGATTTACACCTACAGGAACAGGGGTCGGACTATATCATATAAAGGATATTGTAGAAGAGGATTTGAAAGGAACGGTAAGTATTGAATCAGAACCTAAAAATGGTTTTAAATTACATGTGAGGTTTGTTAAACTATGAGATACGATATGAATATATTATGGGTTGAAGATACAAAGACTTATTTTAAGGAAGCAAAAGAAATTTTGGAAGCACTTGCAGAAGATATAGGTATATCTGTAAAATTTCATTATATTGAGGATGTTATGGAATTTTTTGAAATGATTAAGCAAAATGAAAGTGGATTTAAATTGTATGATATTTTTTTTATTGATTATTCTTTATCTTCGGGAGTGGAAGGTAATCAGTTAATATCAGAATTGAGGACAAAAAAATTAGATTCAGATATATTATTTTACTCATCAGATAAAGAAGATGAAATAAAAGATATAGTTCAAAATGATATTTTTTCATTTGAAGGTGTGTATATAGCAAATAAGCTGAATTTTGATGAGAAAAGTTATTGGTTAATTAAAAAGAACGCAAGGCGTTTAACATCTTTGTCAAATATTCGTGGATATTTGATGGATCAGACCTCTGAAAATGATTTTACCGTTCAGTCGTATATTTTGGAGAAATTTGATAGTTTGACCCAAGAGCAACAGAAGGAAATATCAGATATGTTTTTGAATTATATAAAATCTAAGAAAGAAAAATTTGTGACACAGGCGAATGATGAAATTGAAAAGTTAGAAAAAGATGGAATAAGCAACATTAACAAAATTGTGGGATTAAGTAGTGAATTATTTCCGATTCATTTGAAATATGAAATATTTTCCAAGATGTTAGAATACGATCCTGAAATATCGTTCGAAGATATTTCAGTAGAAAAATATCTAAATGATATTGTTAAAGCAAGGAATACATTAGCACATAAAAAATTAGATGTATGTAAGACTCAGGAATATATATTATATTATGATACTTTGAAGCAACTCGAAGCAAGAAAGTGTCCTGCTGACTGTTCTGAACATACTGATAAGTTTAAGATATCTATCGATCAATGGAATGAAATTCGGAAGGATATACATAGGTTTGGAAATCAGATTGACAATGTCCAGAAAAGCATAAGGCAATTAAAAGATTAAAACATTAACGTATGAATGCAACTATTGATATTATCATAATCAGCAATGCTCTTGCTGGATATTAAAGCAATAACTTGCGTAATTTTGAGTAAATCTACGCAAGCTATCTTCAAGGTTATCCAAGATTTATTAGGTTCGTGCTTTTTAAAATTTTCAATAACCAGAGAAATAAGCGGATATTGAGGACAATCCTACAAATATGATTGCGATACTGTGTCGAATGGCATAAGGCGAGTTGGAGGAAAATAGATGGATAATAAAAATGAAATAATAGAAGATAAGCGTTCGTTAGATGCGTTGATTGCAGATTCCATTGAGTTGATTCAGTATGCAAGACAGATTATCGCAAATCAGGTAAATTTGGTGCAGTTAATGACTTACTACTCGCTTGGGAAATGGATTATTGAGGAACAGCAAGAGGGGAGAGAACGGGCAAAATATGGGAAACAAGTTTAAAAAAAATTATCAGAAAGCCTTACAAAAGAATTTGGAAGGGGATTTTCTGAAACGAATTTGGAGTATGCCAGAAAGTTTTATTTCACATATGCAGACCGAATTTCCTAGACGCTGTTTGAGAAATTGGATAAGGAACAACCTTTTATTGTTTCATGGTCGCACTATTTGCAGCTCATGCGGATAGAAAATGCGGATGAACGAAAATTTTACGAGATAGAATCAGCAAAATCTGGTTGGGGAATACGTACATTGCAAAGGCAGTACAATTCAAGCCTATATGAAAGATTGGCGCTGAGCCGAGATAAGAATGAGGTAATGAGACTTGCAAAAGAGGGCAATATCATTACAAAACCACAGGATATTGTGAAACAACCTACTGTACTTGAATTTCTTGGGTTGGATGAAAAGGCAAAATATGTGGAATCGGATCTGGAAACTGCGATTATCAATAAATTGCAAAAATTTTTATTGGAATTGGGTAAGGGCTATTTATTTGAAGCACGGCAGAAGCGATTTACATTTAAGTCTGCAAATAAAAAGTCAAGCAGAAATTTGTGAACTTTGAAAATTTTA
>JAMPHH010000028.1 GCA_023663505.1 Muribaculum sp. | reverse complement strand
TGACCAATAATTGGGTCTGCAGTTATGCTAAATATCAACGGTACAGTACACTAGCTGTCCTCGGCATTATCCTTGACATTTACTTATGCTATTGGCTTTTTGCTTTTTGACTTTTGATTTTTGCTATTGGCTTTTCCTGCCTTTAACATGACCTCTTGGACTATGCCTCTTAGACTATACTTTGCGGACTATGCTTTATACTCTACATTATATTTCTCTAAGTTCTCTCTAAAAGTTATCAATTTTAACTCTAATTTGTGACTTATAGAGTCGTGCGGAGGGTCGGCGGGAGGGGACAGGGAGTGTTTGGCGGACTGGCTGCCGAAGTCCGCCAAACATTCCCTGTCCTCTCCCGCCTCGGTATCAGTACGAAATGGATTTGAAGGGCTCGTGTGCATCGGTGTTGCAGTTTAGAGGAAGGCTTAACTGTAACATTCCGAATTGTTACCCTGAATAATTACTTTCATTTTTTTAGAGACATTTTAGAGAAAACTGTGCTATGCTGTATTTATTATTTATGAAGCTTCTGTGTATATATTCAATATAAATAATTTTAATGGGTCGAAATGACAGCTTGGGCAGCATATGCAAGCATATTTGGGGGAGGACGGTTATATGAAGATTCTGCTTGTGGAGGACGACAGGGATTTAAATAAAAATATTGCCTTCTTTCTTGAAAAGGAGGGCTATCAGGTGGATTCCTGTTATAACGGTGAAGATGCGTTATATTATTGTCAGGAGGGTGCGCCTGACTTAATATTGCTCGACCGAATGCTGCCACTTTTGAATGGCATGGAGCTTTTAAAACAGCTTCGGGAGCAAGAGAATCTGACGCCCGTGCTGATGCTAACCGCTTTGGGAACACTCGCCGACCGAGTGGACGGGTTAGATGCCGGAGCTGACGATTATCTGGTAAAGCCCTTTGAAATGGAGGAGCTTCTCGCCCGTATACGCAGTCTCACCCGCAGAAGTCAGCAAAATACGTCCCCTGCCCACAGAGAGCCAAGACTGTGTTTTGGCGACCTGTCTCTTTCCCCACAGCTTCGGGAGCTGCAGGGTCCGAACGGGGCCATCACGCTCTCCGGCAGGGAAAATGCGCTTATGGAGATTTTCCTAAGCAATGGCGGGCAGGCGTTAAGCCGCGGGCAGCTTCTCCTAAAGGTGTGGGGACCGGACGGCGAGGTGGAGGAAGGCAATCTGGACAATTATATCTTTTTCCTGCGAAGGCGCCTCAAAAACCTGAACTCAACCGTCACCATATCCACCATTCGGGGCGTCGGTTACCGAATGAATGATGCCGCACAAATTTCCAGATTGCGGCAAGAATGAAGGATTCGTTTTGCGAATATTGTGCCTGCACAATGCGTAAAACACGCATGAAAGTTCGCAGGTTACGGAAAGGCATGGTTATTATTATGTTTAAACGTCTGCACCTGCAGCTCACTGGTCTGTGTGCGCTGATTACGATTGCTATATTGTCCGTGTTCACCATACTTTATCTCTCCATGACGGAGTACGCCACAAGGGAGGAGTCCACACGCGCTTTCCAGAATAATTTTGATACCCTAAAGGGAAGTCTTGAGCCGCAGTCTGTCTTAACCTTTCAGTATCTCCTGCGCATGGAGCAGAATAATGACTGTTTCATCTTCCTGTGGGACAATGGCACCCCTTTATCCTTTAACCATCTGGAATCCCACTCGGCGTATCAGTCCCTTGCCAATGCCGTTTATGATGAATACAGTACAAAGGCGGCTTTGGAAGGTCTGGCGCAGGATTACATTTTTTCTACGTCGCAGGAATATTCGGACAATGGTAATGTCCGTATAGGAATCAGCTATATCACTGCCAATGGGACAACTGCGTCGGAAAAGGCATCTGCACTTAGGAAGAACCGCGGTCTGGTACTGCTCATTATCTCTCCAAATACCGCCCTGCACAGCCTTATTATAAGACAACGCATCACAATCTCTCTGCTCTCCTTCGTCGGGTGCCTGCTCTTAATCATCTTCTCCTACCTATTCACTGGAAGAATGATAAAGCCCATTCGGGAAAATCATGAGAAACAGCTCTCCTTCATCGCAGGTGCTTCCCACGAGCTGCGCACGCCGCTGGCTGTCATCTTGTCCGCCGTGAGCGCACATCCCCCCCATTTTGAGGAGACAATCCGCGCGGAGAGTCTTCGCATGGGACGGTTGGTGGACGAAATGCTCCTTCTGTCCCGCTTGGACAGAGACTCTCCCTTCCAATTCAAGCCCATGGAAGCAGACACCTTCCTGCTAAATCTCTATGAGCAGATAGAGCATTATGTGCTTGCTCAGGGACGGCGTCTCACACTCTCCCTGCCGGACGAGCCGCTGCCCAAAGTCTATGCCGATGCTGACAAGCTTCGCCAGCTATTGGAATGTCTGATACAAAATGCAATCTCCTATACAGATGAAAACGGGCAAATTGAATTGTCGCTGCATTATGAAAAAAGACTCCGACAGCTTTGTCTTCAGGTTGCGGATAACGGAATCGGCATTTCCGATGAAGAAAAGGACAGAATTTTTGAGCGCTTTTATCGGGTAGACAGCGCACACCATTCCAAAGAACATTTTGGGCTTGGTCTATGCATTGCAAAGGAAATCGTGGAAGCACACAAGGGACAGATTACCGTTACAGACACAGCGGGAGGCGGCTGCACCTTCCGCTGTGTCCTTCCTATAAATCCTGTGGTACATTAGGCTTGCGGCCAAACGTCAGTGCCGATACACAAAAGAGCTGCAATTCATTTAAAAATATTCCGGTTGTTCACACTCCCGTATCGTTTTGCTGCCCTTCAACCTCGTACCTGTCCGTTGCCCTCCACGGTGTATTTGTAAGAGGTCAGCTCCTTCAAACCCATGGGACCTCTCGCATGAAGCTTCTGGGTACTGATACCTATTTCCGCGCCAAAGCCGAATTCATATCCGTCCGTGAATCGCGTGGAAGCATTCACATACACACAAGCCGCGTCCACCTCATTTAGGAATTGCTCCGCTGCCTTGGCATCTGCGGTGACAATACACTCCGAATGCTTTGTATTATATTTATTGATATGCGCAATTGCTTCCTCTACACTGCCCACCACCTTCATGGAAATAATATAGTCCAAATACTCCTTGCCATAATCCTCCTCCGTGGCAGGTACACAGTCGGGCAAAATCTCACACACAGTGCTATCTCCACGCATCTCTACATTTTTGGTGCGCAGTCGCTCCGCCAGCTTTGGCAAGAACGCCTCCTTCACCGCCTCGTGAATCACCAGACTTTCACATGCATTGCATACACCAATCCTCTGGGTCTTGGCATTATAAATAATTTCCACCGCCATATCCAAATCAGCCGTTTTATCCACATAGACATGACAATTGCCAGTTCCTGTCTCAATCACGGGAATGGTACTGTCCTCCACCACACTGCGAATCAAACCCGCGCCACCTCTGGGAATCAATACGTCCACATACCTGTTAAGTCTCATAAATTCCGCCGTCACACTTCGATTCGTGTCTGCAATAAGTTGTACGGCGTCCTCCGTAACACCGCATTCCAAAAGCGCCGCCCGCAATACATTAGTTATTGCTACATTAGAGCGCAGCGCATCGCTTCCCCCTTTTAAAATCACTGCATTTCCCGTCTTAAAGCACAGTCCAAACGCATCTGCCGTCACGTTCGGGCGGGACTCGTAAATAATACCAATCACACCAATCGGTACGCGCCGCTTCTCAATATGCAGACCATTGGGTCTATCAAACCGCTCCAAAACCTCTCCAACACAATCCGGCAGCTCTGCAATCTGAAGAAGCCCCTCTGCCATTGCCTTGATGCGCTCCTGCGTCAAACGCAGCCTGTCCAGCATGCCCTCACGCATGCCATTCGCTTCCCCCGCCGCAATATCCTCTCCATTGGCTGACAATAATTCAGCCTGCCGCGCCACCAATAAATCCGCCGCCCTGCGCAGCACCTGATTCTTCTTCTCCGTGGTGGTCTTTTGCAATAAATATTTGGCAGCTTCCGCCTTCTGTCCCATCTGTACTAAATCTGTCATACGCTCTCATCCTCTTTCGATATATTTGTATTATCCTTATCCGCAGCTTTATGAAGCCTTCTTCCCTTTTGAAGCCTCTCACTATGCTTTCTGACTGTAAATTTGAGAATATCAATATCTGCATGCATCTCCTTAATTTGGTCTGTGCTTTCCATATACCTTTCTGATGTCGATATATAACATTCTTCGATAGTGTTAAGCCGAGGTAACACCGATTGTTCCAAGGTAATCTTAACATCTTTCATGTCATCACTCAACCTTGACGTTGTCCCCTTCACCTCTATCATGTCTGTTTTTAACTCTGCAACATCTGTCTTGAGCTCTGCCACGTCCGTTTTAATTCCCGCAACATCCACCTTAAGCCCTGCCACGTCCATCTTAAGTCCCACCATGTCTGTCTTGAGCTCTGCCACATCTGTCTTGAGTCCTGCCACATCTGTCTTGAGTCCTGCCACATCTGTCTTGAGCTCTGCCACATCTCCCTCAATTCGGTCGAGCCTTACATAAATTGGCTCAAGCTTTTGGTCAAGCTTCTGATCAAGCTTTTCTTCTAGCTTTTCCTCCAGCTTTTCCTCAAACATGTCCGCAATTGCCGAAAGCATTTCATGATCTACCATAGTATAACCTCCTTTGTCTGTTGCAAATAGGAGGAAGCCGCCCTTCCGCCTATCTGTGTTATTAGTTACATGAATAAATGGCGAAAAGCCGAGACATCGCGCCTGCGATTCATTGCACCTGAAGAAATGAATATATGTATGTGCAAGATTCAATTCATATATACAATGTATCATATAGTTCGTAAAAAAACAAGCATTAATTTTCACAAAAAGATTAAATTTATATTAAAATATCCCAAATCCACTCCTTACACACAAATCACCTGATACGGTCGAATATCCCGCTCCCCACAGGGAACCTGCTCCACCATCTGGCAGGCAAAGCCCACGGCAATCGTGCATAGCTGAAGCTGTGGCTTATCGGACAGAAAACAATCATAAAATCCTTTCCCATAGCCCATGCGATTGCGAAACGGGTCAAATGCCACCCCCGGCATAAGCATCAGCTCACGCCTATGCTCTGTCGGGGCATACACATACCTTTCCGTGTCCCCCTCGGGCTCCATGATGCCCTTATAGCCCACTGACAGCTTAGACAGGTCATCCACACGATAAAAAAACATCTCCTCCCCTTCTACCTTAGGCAGATAAAGCTTCTTCCCTTTTCGCAGAGCTTCCTGTAATATCTCGTCAATATTGATTTCACTTCCATAGCACGCAAACCCAAGCACCACATCTGACATATAAAACCACTGATGTCCCAGAATCCTCTCCGTAAGGAGCACCTGCGCCCGCTCGCGTTCCTGCCTGCCAATGGCATCTCTCGTCTGTAATATTCTCTTGCGCAGCAGCTTTTTTTGCTGCATCACGTCTGATTCTGTAGCAACATTGCTTCCTGAACTCTCCATCTCTATAACCCTGCATATCGCAGATTCTCCATGCGATACTTCCCCTGCTTCATCTGATCCCATAATTAACCTTCATACCTTTGCGTCACATACTCATGTCCAATACGGCTTCTGTTCCTTGTGATAAAAGCCCTTCATCCGCTCCTGAAAATCCGCCAACAGGGAAGCATAATATTCCCGCTGCTTCTCATTTAAAGCACCCTCATCCGACAATTCCCGAAAACGCATCTCATATTTTTTCAAATACTCCTGCGCCGCGTCCTTGTAATTGTTGGACACGTTGGAATTGATTTTTGCAGCCAACTCCTCCAACTCCTGATTCTTTTTCACCCTGTTCCCAAAATGAAACATTCCCTTTCTCCTCATCTGCTGCGATATTTCCATGCTAACACGCACTACCTTTGACCTACCGATACAATTTTTTATATCTCAGCCCATATCTCCTCCGTCCATTCGGGATTGTCACCTCTCATCAAAAATACCCGAAACCCATAAGTCCTTCCATTTTGAAGCACGGAAATATCATCGTCTATATGCAGGTCAATCCGATACTTGGAGGGATATTTGGAAGGCATGGGATCCTTTTTATCTCCCTGAACCTCCATCTGATGTCTCGCCCCGTTTACTACACCGTCCAACCTGATTCCATAATGCCTGAACAATGACCTGATATAGCTCTCGGAGCGGAAGGAGGTAGTGTAAATCCATAGGGCAATCCCGCTCCCGCGGATTTTGTTCATCAGGTCAACCGTCCCTAGCCGAAGTCTCTCTTTGTATAAATAACAAAAGGGGAATCGCAGCCTTTCCTCCGCGGCATATTCCGCCGCATCAATGAATAAAGTATCGTCCAAATCAAAGGAAACTACCATAACGCCCCCCTACTCCTTATGTAACCGCTCCACAAAGCTCGGCAAGTCAAATCCGTCGTCCTCGTGGGCGACAAAAAGCGTCCCCCGCTCCTCCCCCGCAAGAATCTCATGCAGCACCCCGATATCCTTGCTGTTGGCAATCACCATACTCACATTGGAGCGGGTGGCAATCTCCGCGGCAACCATCTTTGTGTTCATTCCGCCCGTTCCCACGTCGCTCCCCGTGCTCCCTTTTCCCATATTCATAAGCTCCTCCGTCAGCTCGTCCACCTGCGCGATAAACCTCGCCTCGGGATTCTGCCTTGGGTCATCTGTGTAAAGCCCGTCAATATCCGACAGAAGAATCAACAGATCCGCCCCCACCAAAGCAGCCACAATTGCGGACAAGGTATCATTGTCACCGATTTCAATCTCATAGGTGGCAACAGTGTCATTTTCATTCACAATGGGAATCACACCCAGTTTTAAAAGCTCTCTAAAGGTATTGTGCGCATTATACCGATTCAGGCTGTCCACAATGGTATTCTTGGTCATCAGAATCTGTGCCGCCACCTGATTATATTCCGCAAAAAGCTTCTGATAAACCGTCATCAGACGCGCCTGTCCTACCGCCGAGCATGCCTGCTTGACAGCCAATGTCTCCGCGTCCGTCTGCGCTTGAATATCCTTGATCTGCACCGCCTTCTTGCCCGCGGCGATAGCGCCCGAGGTCACAAGTATGACCTCCTTGCCCTGATTGCGAATATCACACAGCTCCCGAACAAGCTTCTCCATACGAATATAATCCATATCCCCCGTCTCTTTATGCTGAAGCGAGGAAGAACCTATCTTCACCACAATCCGTTTTTTATCCCTGATTTGTTCACGCAAGCCAGCCATCTGTCTGTATCCTTTCTGTTTCTATTATCTTTCATTTTTCTTTTTTGCATCTTAAGCTTCTTCTATCATTTCAGCCCTTACCTGCTATCTTCTCAATCACCTGACACCGTAGTCATTCCTAACTTACCGTCCCACAAATCCCCCTGTGTAAATGTATCTATTCTCCATTCCCCTGTTATCCTTCACCAATGTCACCCCTCACCTGCTGTCTCCCTGTCTCTCCCCTGCACGGGCAGCATCTCACCATGCCTTCCTCTGAGGATAAATCCCGCAATCCCCAACACCACGATAAAAAGCGAAATAAACTGAGATGTGGACAAGATCCCAATCTCCCCGCGGTAGTCATTGCGCAGGAATTCCACCCCGAATCTTCCTATACTGTATAAAATCAAATACAGGAATCCCACGGTTCCCCGCTTCACAGGCTTGCGCGCATACCAAAACAAAGCCCCCGCAATCAGAAACATTCCCGCCGCCGATATCAATTGTGTGGGAATCAATTTTACATTATTCGGCGCATAATCTGAATTGTAGAAAGCAATGCCCAGAAAGGAATCCGTCTCCCGCCCGTAACAGCAGCCCGCCAAGAAACACCCCAGTCTTCCGAAGCCCTGTGCCACCGCCACCGAGGGCAGGACAATATCAAAATAATCCCAAAACATAAGCCCCCGCAGCTTACACCACACAAAACCCGCAAGCACCCCCGCGATGATTCCGCCATACACCACAAAACCGTTTGACTTGATAATCATAATGGGATTCGCCAGAATATTGCGTAGGTCCACGATACAGTACAAAAGCTTCGCCCCAAGAAATCCAAACACCGCGCAGCATACGGTAAGATTCCATATCTCGTCCGGATCCAAGCCCCTTCTCCTTGCCCTCGTCTCGCCGATAAAAAGCGCCGCCATAATGCCTATGACAATCATCAGCCCATATCCGTGTATGATGGTAATAGAGCCAATCGTTAAAATATCATTATACATAATTCCTCATTTCCGCACCCTTTTTTGATGCATATTGCAGAAGTCCTAAAATATTATCTCGCCGCTTCCTCCCCTGACTGCAGGGAAGTCAATACTCCGCCATGAGCATCAAGATTGACTCCCGCAGGCATAAGCTCTGACGCAAGCTGCTCCGCCACTCTCAGCCCGTCCATCGCCGCGGAGGTGATTCCACCCGCATAACCTGCTCCCTCGCCACAGGGATAAAGCCCCCGCACCTTGGACTGCAGGGTCTCGTCTCTGGGAATCCGAATCGGTGAGGATGTACGGCTCTCCACACCTGATAGAATGGCGTCCTCTCTGTCAAATCCCCGAATCTGCTGTCCAAAGCTTTCCATGCCCTGCACAAACGCCCGATTGCATTCCTCCGGCAGAATCTGACTCACGTCCGCCCACGCGCCTGCCCCCTTGTGCTCCGGGACAATCTCACAATCTGCATTATCCCCTAAAAACATGCCCGTGTCAACCTCCATGGAGCGCCCCAGCTCCTCCTGCGTCCTTCCCTGCTCTACACAAGCTTTAAAAACGCCATATCGCTGCATGGGAATCCTTCCCCCCGCAAGCGCAAAAGCCCGCTCCTCCAACCGCCTTTGGAACTCTACCCCCGCCAAGGGCTGCTCCGAGCCAAAGTCCCTCGGGGTCACGGACACAATGATTGCTGAGTTGGCATTTTGCCCCCTCCGCCCACTGTAACTCATACCATTTACCGCAAGTCTCCCCTCCTCCGACGAAGCGTTGACCACATATCCTCCCGGACACATACAAAAAGAATACACGCCTCTGCCATTGTCAGCCTTGGCAGTCACCTTGTAGGGCGCCGCCCCAAGCCCTTCCCCGTCGGCGGAGCCATACTGACTCTGATTGATCAGTGTCTGGGCATGCTCCACCCGAAGCCCCACCGCAAAGGCTTTGGGCTCCATGGGAATCTGTCTGCAGCAGAGCATCTCGAAGGTATCTCTGGCGCTATGCCCCGTGGCAAGCACGAGACGGTCACAGGGCAGATACCGCGCGTGGTCGAGCTCCACACCGCAAACCCTCCCATCACGAATATCCACATCTGTCATTTGACTCTCAAAGCGCACCTCTCCGCCCCATGCAATTATTTTATCACGCATACATCTCACCACGTCACACAATACATCTGTTCCAAGGTGGGGCTTTGCCTCATACAAAATCTCCTCCTTCGCACCGCATTCCACCAACACCTGCAGCACCGCGAGTCCTCTCCCGTTCTTATCCTTCACCAATGTATTTAATTTGCCGTCAGAGAAGGTGCCTGCTCCACCCTCGCCAAACTGCACATTGGAGCTTGTATCCAGTATTCCCGTCTCCCAAAAACGCTCCACATCTGCCCGTCTCTCCTCCACGCATTTTCCGCGCTCCAGAAGGATTGGACGATATCCGTGAAGCGCCAGAAAATATCCGCAAAAAAGCCCCGCCGGACCGGTTCCTACAATCACTATCGGGTGCCGTAACTCCTTCGTGCCGTGCTGCGGGAAGGAGTATTTTACAGGCTCCGTCACGGCAATCTGCACACCCCCGATTGTAAGGCTCCCCTCGTTATTATAATTAAAGCCCTGTTTTTTCTGTTTACCCTGATGAGACAGCAGCCTTCTCCAAATGCTGTCCTGAGTCTTGAGACAGACCTCCACTGTATATATATAAAATATATTTGGCTTCTTTCTCGCGTCGATGGACTCGCGTCGAATGTCAAGCCCTTCAATCTCATTCTCCGAGACCCGCAGAAGCTTTGCGACCCTTGTCCGCAGAAGCGCTCGCAGTCCGTCCGTGCCCGATGCTTTGGCTGCATGAACCTCTGCGCTTTTTATTTTTAACTGATTGATCTGCAGCATATGTATCTTCCTCTTTTCCTTCCTGCTTAGCTGCGCTGCTCCCTGCAATTGCCCCGCTGCACCATGCCCACTGCAGATTATATCCTCCGCATCTGCCGTCCACATCAAGAATCTCTCCCGCAAAATACAGCCCCGGCACCAACAGCGACTCCATATTGCACCCCACCTGCCTTGTGTCCACGCCCCCCGCGCACACCTGAGCGTTGTCATAGGAATTACTGCCTGTCACATGCAGCCGCCAATCCCGACACAGCGCATATACCCTTGCAAGCCTTCCCTCATCAACCTCGGAAGCTGGGAGGTCTCTGTTTAGCCCTGCAAGCTTTATGAACAGAAGCATCAGCTTTTTGTTGAGGATACCCGTGAAGAATTCCTCCACTGTCCGCCCGTCCCGCAGACTCTTACGTTTGTCGCAAAATGCCTTGAACTCCTGTTCTGTGTATTCGGGCATCAGATTAACGGACACCTCCACCTCCGCCAAAGCCCCCTGCGGCTTGAGCAGATAATTTACCTGCCTGCTCAACTGAAATACGGGGATTCCCGAGATACCATAATCCGTAAGCTGCAGCTCTCCCCGTTCGAGTATCCGCGCCCCTTCGCCTGTTCGTCCCGCATCTGCCATCATCTGCGCTTTAGCACTACTGCGTCCCATATCCGCCGTTATCCGCGCCCCGTCCAATACAGTCACCACCGCCTCGGCTCGCACGCCTGCCACTTCCTTCAAATAATTCTCCCTGCATCGCAGCTGTACCAACGCGGGCACCACCGGAACAAGCTCATGCCCCAGTCCCTTCGCCAGTCTGTATCCGCTTCCGTCTGACCCTGTCTTGGGCGCGGCCTTGCTTCCACATGTCAGAATCACCTTGTCAAAATGAAAACGTTCCTGCCCTGCGCGGACAACAAACCCGCCCTCCGAGTCCTGTCTCACGTCATCTACCTTGCAGTCCGTAATCGTCCTGACTCCCGACTCGTCCAGTCTGATGCGCAGCGTATCCAACACTACCGAAGCCTGCTCCGCTTTCGGATAAAGATACCCGTTTTTATCCTTGAGCAGCAGCCCCGCGTCCTCAAAGAAACGTATGGTGTCCTCCGTATCAAACTGCTCTAGGCAGGCGGCTGTCCACTCCTTGGGGGCACCATAATATTCCTCCGCAGACAGCTTCATATTTCCCAGATTACATTTGCCGTTGCCCGTGGAAAGCAGCTTCTTTCCTACACGCGCGCCTCCCTCCATCAGCGTCACAGAGCTTCCCTTGTCCGCAGCCGCGATTGCAGCCATCATTCCCGATGCCCCGCCGCCAATCACGCCTATTTTCACCTGCTCCATCACATCGCTCCTCTTATAAATTCAGTCCCCGATTCGACCTTGCCCCCTGATGCATACAATCCGAACCGATATCGCTCCAACCTGAACAGCTCCGTCTTTCCCTAACTCGAATAATTCTCCAAGAAGCTGTACAGCTTCCCCTCGTCCTCCATATAAAGCATTTGCATAATCTCAATCTGAAGATCCTCAGGAAGCATATCCAACAGGATTCCGGTATTGATATAAACCGTCTCCTTATCCTCCAGATACACGATCACTTCATTTGCCTCCACCGCCAGATAAAAGCTCTCCCCGGGCTGTATATAGCGGTAGTTCATACGAACCACCACGCGGTCTCTGGCAAAGGACAGCACCTCCGAATTCACAAAGCCCCTCTCCCTCTCCGAGAGCGGCGGATAACTGGAATAATTCTCCATGGCAACCAAGAATTGCTCCCTGTTCATTCCCACATATTGACTGGGCAGCCGCCAGACGGTCTCCACCTCGGTATTCCTGAGAATATCCGTCTCCAACAGCACATACTCCGTCAATGCCGACAGCTTCTCCGCGCCCGAGCTTGCAGGCAAAGCCTCCTGCTGATTCACGCCGTCTTCCTCCACGGCATCTGAGAGCTCCGGCGTCTCCTGGGCGTCCATGGGATTCTGTGCCTTTTCCACGGCTGCCCGCTGCACATCTCCCTGAAAATCCACCCCCTCTATCACTTGGGTCTCCTGCATGACGCTTCCCCCCGGATAAAAATAATGAGAAGCCTCCACACCGCCCCAGAATCCCAAGCAAAGCATTGCCGCCGGATATATAAAAAATAAGCTGATACCCTTTATTACTTTCATTTTATCCTCATTTCTGCGCTGCTCAAGCTTCAACTATGTTGAAACTGTGCATAAGCAGCTTTGTGTCAAGCAACGCGATGTACTCCCAAACTTGCCCAATCCGCACGCCGAAAGCATGCCTCCAGATAAAGTATCAGCTTTTTTTATGAAATTTATACCAATTAAAGGTCTAATAAAACCTGAACAACTGCCCCAAAACGCGAATCAGCCTGCCGCCCGGCGTGTAGCCAAGCTCCTGCTCCCTGAAGTTGCGCAGCAAAATCAATATCCCCCAATAGCATATCAGCCCTAAAACCAGACAAAGCAAAGCAGTCACAAGATTGCCCAAATGAGGTGTGGCAAGCTTTGCGACAAACATCATTATCAGCCCGACGACGCAAGCCGCCCCTGCGGGAATCACCGCGCATTGAAGCCAATCAATATTGATGCGGGTCTGATAGAAAAGCAGTGCGCCCGCCGCAGCCACACAGACCGCTCCGGAGATAACCCCCGCGTAAATCAGTGCCATCACTCCCATTCTCCCGCTCTTTAAAAATACCATCATCGTGACCACAAACACCAAATCCGTCAACGCCAACAGCCCCAATACTTGAAATTTACCGCCTAGCAGCAACAGGATTTTCAACAGATAAAATCCTAAAATCGAAAAGAGAATGACAAAGGAGCCAAATCGCAGCATCTGGGTCACAAGCTTCTTCCCGCTCTCACCCCAAATCCCCGCAAGCTGCGGCGCGAGCATTGCCACAAACACCGCAAAGAACATGCCATGAATCACACCGATATGTACGCCGCCCGAGAGATTTGCCCTCGCAAAACGCTGCTCGTCCTTCCGCACATATCCCGCCACCTTATAACAGCTCTCCAACAGCAGCGCGCACGCGGGGAGCAGCAAGATCCCCATCAAAGGGACATACCTGCCAAAGAAAAGACCATAATCGTTCAGTCCTTCCTCCACGGTGACACTCCGACGGTAAAATATCAACCCCACCCATACGGAAAGCTGCTCAAGCAGCGCAATCAATATCATGGGAAAAAGACCGGAATACAAGGCTCCCACCTGTCCGCCAAAGGTATCCGTAATCCGCGCCCCCTCGCCGTTTCCTCTCCGCTCAAGCTTACCGCTTCCCCGATAGACCAGAAAAAGAAACAAGAGCACCAGCGCCTCCGCCGCCAGAATCGCTAAGGCAACTCCCATTCCGCCGTACATTGCCGTGAAATTATCTAATTTCAGGAGTGCGCTGACCTTCTGCCCGTAGGCTTCCAACAGCCCCGCAAACAGCAGGGAGAATCCAAAGATCAAAATCTGTCTCAGCAGACAGGATATCACGGTGGGAAACTCCGCCCCGTCTCCTTGGAAGTACGAAAGAATGATAGCGGATAAAGTGCGCAGCACCACCACGGGCGACAATATCTGAATCATCACCACACAGTAGGGAATCTCAAAGAAACGCTCCCCCAAGGCTTCCGCGCAGCAAAACATCGCCACGCCTCCCAAGATTCCTACAAGCCCTCCTATCAGCAGGGCATTTCTCTTTAGCATCGCAGCATTCCTGTATTGCCCTCTCGCGTTCTTCACCCGAAGCAGCCTGCCGAGCGTCTCCCGCAGCTCACCTCCGGTCAACGTCCGGAACAGCAGAAAGGTCTCCACCGCAAAAGCAAAATATACAATGCCGTTGTCCCCGAGAATGTGCCCCAACACCAACAGCGTGACCATCTCCAACACATGGGAACACATCTCCACCTGACGCCTTTTTATCTCCACCTGATTCATATGTATACCCTCATCACTTCCTAATCTCTGGTAATTCCAAGCTCCGAGAGTATGGTCTCCTGCTTGCGCTCCATAATCTCGGCATCCGCCTCCTCCATGTGGTCATAGCCGCACAAATGCAGCATACTGTGCGCCACCAAAAAGGCAAACTCCCTCTTAAGGCTGTGCCCGTAGCTCTCCGCCTGCTCCCTGACCCTGTCCGCCGAGAGAATGATATCTCCCAAGACCAATTCCCCGCTGTCAGGGTCAAAGCAGTCAGCCCTCTGCTCTGTCGAAATGACAAATTCTCCCGCCCTCTCAAAGTCCAGATTGGGAAAGGACAATACATCTGTCTCACTGTCAATATCCCGATACTGACGGTTGAATTCACGAATCCCTGCATTATCCGTCACAAGCACATTGACACAAGCCTCATAGGGACAACCCTCCGACGCAAGCGCCGCCTGAGCGACCTGCGAGACAAGCTCCTTCGCCTCAAAGGGGAAGTCAGCGCTGACCCCCTCGTCGAACTCAACGTAAAAAGTCATAATAGAGCTTTTCCTCCTTAAATATCTTTCGCATCGTCTCCATATCTCTCATGGAGATATCACATTGGTCAAAGGTTCCCTCCGCCCGAAACTGCTCGAAAATCCCCTCGATCACCTCGTCATAATTTACATCGCCGCCCTCGCCCTGCAGCTTCAATATCGTGTTGATGACCTTTTCCGTGATGACAAGCACCGCTGTCTCCCTATGGCGCACAGGCTTGTCCTTATCCTGATACTCCTCCAAGATCATCACCGCGTCAGGCGGGAAGGGATACGCCGCAAAAAGCTCGGGCAGCTTCTCGCCCATGCCATAATAATATCCCGCACATTTCAGGGATTCCACGTTCATCTCAAGCTGCTTTGCAATCCGCTCCGCAAAATGCACCGTGTGGACACTCCGCATATATGTCCCCTTGTCCTCCTGCTTCAGTGCCGTCAGAATCTCATTTTCCGTGTCATACAAATCCAGATAGCTCACCCTGTAACGATAGACCACCTTCTCTGAGAAAAGCTTCATGATTCCCACGAGAAGGACGCCTGAAACCAACAGATTGGCAGCCGGAAGGACAAAGGACTCAAAGCTCGGCTTGGCGTTCCTCACAAGCACCGTGCCCGCGGTCTCGCAGACCAACAGCCCGCCCATGGATACAAAGAAGGGAATCCCTGTCCTGAACCCGTCAATCCCCTCCTGCAGACGCTTGAACACGCTCACGCCAAACACGCCGCTGATCAGATACATGACAAACACCTCCGCTCCCGCTCCCGCCATATAGACCGGAATGGACAAAAGCAGGGTAGCTCCAAGCACACCCATGTCCAGACTGCCAAACAGCCCCAACAAAATATACACGGGCAAAAAAGGCCATGCGGCAACGGGCAGGAAGGTACAGACAAATGCCACGAGCAATCCCAACGCGAAGCAGAGCCAGAAGCGCTCCAAATGCTCCCCATTGTCATAGTCCAGCTCCCCCCGAATCGCGGCATTCCGCAGATTGAATCCGGTGACAGCGATCCCAAGCACCGAAAACACAATATACATCAACAGATAATCCTTCTCCTGCCCTATCAAGCCGGAGAATTCCAACAGATAAATGCCAAGAGACGCAAGCAGCATACATCCGATCTCCGGCAAAAACATCACGACGGTCTTACCCGCTTCACTTTTTACCGTTCTTCTCTCGTCCCCTGAACTTTTCTCTTGATTCATAAGCCTCATAAGCTTTCACAATCTTCTGTACCAAAGGGTGTCTTACCACGTCCTTACTGGTGAGATTACAGAAAGCAATCCCTTCAATTTTATTTAAAACCTTGGCAGCAATATCCAATCCCGACTGGCTTCCCGCAGGCAAGTCCTTCTGTGAAGAGTCTCCCGTGACAATCACCTTAGACCCAAAGCCGATACGGGTCAGGAACATCTTCATCTGGGCGGGCGTGGTATTCTGCGCCTCGTCCAAGATAATGTAGGCATTGTCCAACGTGCGTCCCCGCATATATGCCAAGGGCGCCACCTCTATCAAACCCTTCTCCATATTCTTGGCAAAGCTCTCCGCCCCCATGATCTGATAGAGCGCGTCATACAGCGGACGCAGGTAAGGATCGACCTTACTCTGCAGATCCCCCGGCAAGAAGCCAAGCTTCTCCCCCGCCTCAATCGCGGGTCTTGTGAGAATGATGCGGCTCACCTCGTCATTTTTAAAGGCGGTGATCGCCATCGCCATCGCAAGATAAGTCTTGCCCGTTCCCGCAGGTCCTAACCCAAAGACGATCATATTATTCCGAATGGCGTCCACATAGCTTTTCTGCCCCAAGGTCTTGGGCTTGATAGGCTTCCCCGTCACGGTATGACAGATGCAATCCTCGTCAATCTCAGTGATGGCATCTTCATGCGCCTCCTTGCCCATGGCAATCGCATAATCCACACTCTGTTCCTCGATGTCATTCCCGCGGTTTGACAGAATCGTAAGCTGCCTTAGCACGGACGCCGCCCTCTTGACATTCTTCTCGTCTCCGGAAATCACCACATGCCCGTTGCGATCCACCACAGTCACCTGAAAGTCACGCTCCAGATGTCTCAGATAAGCATCTTGCATTCCAAATATTTTCTGCATATCCTCTGCGGGCATCTCAATGTTCATGGAAAAGGACTTATCACCTGAACTCTCATTTCTCAACGATATCTTCTCCCCTGTCCGTGGCAGCCCTTTTACCCGCGTTCTCCTGCACTAAGAATTCCCCCTGCAGAATCCGCTCATTGCCACTTGTATCTATTTTAACATCTTTTTCAATAATGTGTACCCCTTTTTCTTCTAAAGTTTGAATAAATAGTGATAAATTTTCATTTAAGATGCTTTCCGCCTCCTCAGAGGTGTATATATGCTCCACATTTTGATACTCTCTGTATGTGTAAGACCCCCAATAAACAGGGATATTCAGCTTCTCGAATAATTTGGGCCTGCTCTGCTTCATCACCCTGTCATACATCAAGAAAGGCCGCTCCATGGGAAGCTTCCCCTCGAAGCCGTCCCCCACGCACAGAAAATTCTGCTTCTGCTCCCTGCCTGTATATTCCCGCGCTATGTAGTCAAGGGGAAGCGCCGCGCGAAAGCTCGTGTCATGCTCTATGACGATATCCGCGTCCGCGTCCGTCAGCATATATTCCCTCAGTGTCGCGTCCTCGTTATAAATCGGCACCTTGCCGTCAACCAGTACGGTCCCCTTGGTTACGACGTCTCCAATCCGTACCTTCGGAACCCCTTTTCTCACCACCATGGACACAATCGTGCCGTCAAACTCTGCCACCAGATCCGTCCCGTCCGTCTCCTGCTCCCCGTCCGAAGGTTGTATGACAGGCGTGTCATTTTCCTTGATGGAAATCAGAAGCTTCGTGCCGTCAAGCCTGATAGACGTCCATGTCACAAGCGTAAAATTCCTGCGTATCTCCTTTTCCAGTTCCCCGATATCAAGGTCGTCCCTGCGCATTCCCTCTCGCACATTCCTCTCCTGCAAAAATGCTTCCATCTGGTCTGCGGTGATCTGATAATTGCCCGTGACAGAGATATCCCAGACAAACCAGCCCGACACATACCAGAACGCGGCAGCCAACAGCAGCCCCGCCAAGAAAACCCATCTTTTCCGCATGACGGGCACAAAAAAAGGTAGTCCACATCTCTCCTGAATGACTACCCTTGTTCCGGTCTTGCGAGCTATATTCTTAAGCTTATAAAAGCTTCGCAGGCTGATGCACATGACATAGCCGTCACCTGCCTGCTCAATATCCCACAGCAGGATATCCTTATTGCTGCAAAGATTCATAAAACGCTCCGGAGAGAATCCATAGACGCGAATGCGCAGATATCCCCGAATATATTTTAACAGTTCAAGCATGCCGATTGACCCTCCCCGCGCCGCTCTACAAATATCGGACATTCTGTATACAACCGCTGATCTTCATATCCTCATTGGTGTAATAATCGATGGTCAGTCCCGTGCCCTCAAAGCACACCTGACAGTTTTTGCCCTGCAACAGAATCGAGCATTCGGAGTATTCCAAAAGCCCCCTGTAATTCTCCACCCACGCCTCCGTGCTTCCGGTGAGCGTCACCCGAAGCGCCCCGAGACAAACGTCACGGGGAAGCTGTAAGGATTCCAAAAGCTTTGTTTTTTTCTGATTAGACTCGTTTTTCATGATACATTATATGCAAAATATATAGGGCACATGACCACGAAATAAGTTTCCGCGCTTAAATAATGCCCTTTATTAACGAATGCTTGGACATATCGGGCGCTTCCTGCGCAAAGGTATACGCCTGCAGAAAGCACCTTTCTGCCGCTTGGCATTTCTCCTCGGAATTGCCGTGAAGATATGCCAGAGGTTCCCCCGCCTTCACATAGTCGCCCACCTTTTTCTCCAAAACCAGACCGACCGACAAATCGATCTCGCTCTCCTTGGTCTCTCGCCCGCCCCCCAGAATCAACGAGCAGATTCCTATCTCGTCACAGGCGATATGCTGCACATAGCCGCTCTCCGGTGACAGAATAGGCTTGATGATTGACGCATGCGGCAAAGCCTCCGGCTGATGCACCGCTGTGCTGTCCCCGCCCTGTGCCTCAACAAACTGCGCAAGCTTGGTCAGGGCGCTGCCATCTGCGATTACATGCTCGAGCATCGCCCTCGCCTCCGCCGCATGAGCCGCCTTCCCGCCCGCGACCAACATCTGACTTCCCAATGTAAAGCACAGCTCTGTGAAATCCTCCGGTCCTTCCCCCCGAAGCGTTGCAATCGCCTCCTTTACCTCCAAAGCGTTGCCAACCGCCCGTCCCAAGGGCTGATCCATATCGGAAATCACGGCAACCATACGCTTTCCCGCCGCCCTCCCGATATCCACCATCTCCTGTGCCAGACTGCGGGCGTCTGACTCCGCCTTCATAAACGCGCCGCTTCCCGTCTTGACATCTAACACAATCGCGTCCGCTCCCGCCGCAAGCTTTTTGCTCATGATCGAGCTCGCGATAAGAGACAGATTATCCACCGTAGCCGTCACGTCCCGCAGGGCGTACAGCTTTTTATCTGCAGGAGCCAGATCTGCCGTCTGTCCCATGATTGCAATGCCGATATGATTCACGTTCTGAATAAACTGCTCCGTGGAAATATCTGTGTGAAATCCCGCAAAGCTTTCCAGCTTATCAATGGTTCCTCCGGTATGCCCCAACCCTCTGCCACTCATCTTCGCCACGGGAATGCCGCAGGCTGCAACCATGGGAGTCAACGCCAAGGAGGTCTTGTCCCCCACCCCGCCAGTGCTGTGCTTATCCACCTTGACGCCCTGAATCGCGGAGAGGTCAAGCGATTCCCCGCTGTGCGTCATCGCCATGGTCAGGGCATGAGTCTCTGCCTTAGTCATCTTCTGAAAATAAATAGCCATCATCAGGGCGGATACCTGATAATCGGGAATCTCCCCCTTCGTGTAACCCTCCACAAAGAAATTGATCTCCTCCACGGAAAGCTCCCCGCCATTTCGCTTTTTCATGATAATATCATACATTCTCATAAAACCACCGCCTTCCCAAGTTATACATGGCTATATAAATGTAAAATGCGCAATCGCCTTGTATTTTGTATCTCGTATCTCGTATCTAAAAATATCATACTTGATATTAGCAGTGAAAGCAAGTTTTTTATCCTTTGTAGTTTGTATAAATTAAATGTCGCAGTTGCACCGTGAATAGTAAAAAAGTTCAGCCATAGAATGATTTGTTATTTAAGCATATTTGCTTTGTACGGGTATCAAGGCGGGAGCGGACTGGGAGGATGTTTTGCGGGCTTCGGGCGAAGGTTGGAGCGTTTTCTTATAGTGCGTCCACACCCCAGGGTGAAATGCGCACGGATGCGCATTTCAGGCTCTAGGTGCATGGATGCACCTTAGAGCCGACCAGCAAATTGCATCTCCCTCCCCCGCACTATTAGAAAACACCCAACCGCAGCCAGCCCGCAAAACATCCTCCCAGTCCTCTCCCGCCGCCCCTTCGCGCAATTTTATTCCCACCCCCTTGACACCTGATAAATTATATGTCATAATATTGAATATAAATTCAATGAAAATATTTTCAACAAACGAGGTCAACTATGTCAATAAGAGACGAACAAAAGGAACAGCGCCGTTGGCTTATCATCACAAAAGCCGCAGAGCTGTTCGCCAAAAACGGCTATGCCGACACAAAGATCGGTGATATCGCAAAAGCCGCCGACATGAGCATCGGACTACTCTTTCACTATTTCGAGTCCAAGGAAAAGCTCTATGAGGAGCTGGTGAAAATGGGCGCGGAATTTGCCGCAAAGCCACAGGAAATCAATATCAACAATCCCTTGGACTATTTCAGGATGAGCATTGAGGGGGTTTTTGACGCAGTGCGCGAGCAGCCGATGGTGCTGTACATGTTTGTGCTTATGGGGCAGACACGCCGCAATGAGACCATTCCGCATCATATCCGCGAAATCGCTCTTGGCATCGACCAAATGGAGCAATCGGCGGAGATCATAGCATCGGGACAGGAATACGGTTATTTCCGCGAGGGCGACCCGCATTTGCTGTCATTCACATTTTGGAGCGCGGTGCAGGGTGTTATGGAACAGCTCGCCGTGACTCCCGATATAGAATTTCCGAGTGCTGACTGGCTGCTCGACATAATCAGGAAAACTGACTGATAAGTCTGACATAGAGGTAAAAGTTTGAAGATGAATTTTCAGACTATTTATTGATGGAAGTATCGCAGGTAAAACCTGCGATATGCAGTAGGAGGAATAAAAAAATGATTCATGCGAAAGAAATTACCAAATTCTACGGCAGAGAAAAGGTTCTTAAGGGAATCGACCTGCAGATTAACGACGGAGACTTTGTCGTGATCCTCGGCGCGTCAGGGTCGGGAAAATCCACGCTGCTAAACACAATCTCCGGCTTGGAGCGTCCCGACGACGGAAGTGTCCTGTATGACGGCTCTGATATTTCAGGCTTGTCAGATGACGAGCTGACCCAATTCCGCAAGGACAATGTGGGCTTTATTTTTCAGCAATACTATCTCCTGCCCAATATGACGGTAAGCCAGAATGTACGTATGGGCGCTGATCTGGCACACAACAGTGAATACCTGTCAATCATTGAAGCGGTTGGCTTGGGCGGCAAGCAAAACAGCTATCCGAGTGAATTGTCGGGCGGCGAACAACAGCGAGTGTCAATTGCGAGAGCGCTCGCAAAGCAGCCGAAGGTACTCTTTCTCGATGAGCCCACGGGTGCGCTTGACGAGGAGACGGGACGACAGGTTCTCGACTACATCATCAAGCTGTGGAGCGACCGTAAATTCACCATTGTGATGGTGACACACAACGCGAATATCGCCGAAACCGCCAAGACCGTTATTCAGATGAACAGCGGGCGGATTACGAAGATTTACACGAACGATACACCCAAAAACGCATATGAGATAGGTTGGTGAGATGAATGATTATCCAAAAACAAACAATAAAATTAATAATCCCCGCAATCATGGCTGCCTGTGCAGTCTTTATCTGCGCGCTGTTTCTCAATTACAGGCAGGATTTGCTCTTGATCGAGGATCAGCTCGTTCCCGAACAGATGGTCTATTTTGAATCGATGAAAACCACATCGGTGGTGGTGTGCGCGGTGGCAGGCGGCTGTCTGCTGATCACAACGGCGATCATGCTTATCTTCTATGTCAAGCATTACATCGACACGCACAAAAAGCAGCTCGGGATTCTGAAAGCACTCGGATATTCAAGAATCAAAATCGCTTCTAATTTTTGGATATTCGGGGTGAGCGTACTGATTGGCACCTCGATAGGCTTGTGCGGCGCGTTCGGCTTTATGCCCTTATTTTATGATACGCAGAATAAAGAACATATGCTCCCCGAGGTGACGCTGCGATTCCATGCGGAGCTGCTTGTTTTCCTTGTAATCCTGCCCACTGTATTCTTTGCGGTGCTCGGAATCGTTTATGCTCTTTTCAAATTAAAAATGCCCGTCCTGCTGCTTATCAAGGATAATTTCCGCAGCAGGAACAGGCGCGTGTCTCACATTGCCAATGATGGGATTTTTACGGACACCTTGAGAAAAACCACGTTGAAAAGCCGCAAATCCCTGATATTTTTTATCGTGTTCGCGTCATTTTGTTACGGCGCAATGACACAGATGTCACTTAGCATGAATGATTTCGCAAGTCCCCTGATGGGCGGTATGATGTTGGTGATAGGGCTTTTGCTCAGCTTTGTGACATTGTTTTTGGCGGTGACGACGGTGATCGATTCCAACACGCAGACCATAGCGATGATGAAGGTTTTCGGGTATTCGCAGGCTGACTGCAGGCATGCGATTCTTGACGGCTACCGTCCGCTCTCATATATCGGCTTCGGGATAGGCACAGTCTATCAATACGCGCTTCTACGCATCATGGTTGACGTGATTTTTGCGGACATGGACAATATCCCCGCATATGAGTTTGACTTTGCCGCAATGCTCGCCTCTCTTGTTTCCTTCGTGGTCATTTACGAGCTTATCATGGCGGTCTACTCCGCCAAAATCAAAAAAATCACGGTGAAGGAGATCATGCTGAGGTAGACTTATTTTAACAGCTCAAACAAGTCCCCGCCAAGCTCCATATATTTCAGATAAATATCTTCATAGGATTCCAACATATAATGACTGGAATTCGTGAATACATCTTGCTTCAGATAAAAGATCACCTTATTGATAAAGGTCTCCGGCTGTGTCAATTCCTCAGCCTTCACAAAGAACGGTCCGAGCTTCTTATTCTCAGGAATCCTTGCCAGCTCGGGGCGTTCCTCTGCAATCCTCTCAATATTGAGCATATCAATCAGATAATTTGCCAATCTCGCAAAGGTGGGCCAATTCCGCTTTAGCTTGTCCGCCCGGCTAAGCGCCTGCACATACTTTTCGAGCTTTGTGCCCATAAAAAGAACCGACAACGGGAGCTTGCCCGCAAATATATCATACTCTCTCGTCCACTCCTCCGGTATCTCGTCAAAGTCAATACGCACATATTCCAGTTGAAAACGGCGTTTGAAGGCGCTGTCCAGAACAAAGATATTCTCGTCCGCCGTGTTCATGGTCGCCAGAATATTAAAATTGGCGGGCAGCCATATTTTGCCCTCCTCAAAAAGCCTTTTCAGCCCGGGATCCTTGGAAAAATAAGCCGTGACGTCCACATTCTGCACGGCATATTCCGATTTGCCGTTCTCCTGACGATCGAGAAGCTGAAATAGATCCCCAAAGATAGCTGGGGAATTGCCGCGGTTGATCTCCTCTATCACCAGATAATATCTCTCGGCAGGATAGTTGAATGCATCTTTCAGCAAAGCGGTAAAGGGACCCGGAGAATATATATAATCCAAGGGTCGGTCCAATGACATCAGGGGCTTGATGCTTCCCACAAAATCCTCATATGTATAGGTCGGGTGAAAGATAAGCCTTCTGCAATGGGCGTCTCTCTCCTTACTATCCGGATACTCCTTCTCCAAAATACGCTGTACCTTATAGGACTTTCCCGTGCCGGGCGCACCGTAATATATACGCTGCACAGGGGTCATTGGCACCTCGGTATAGTTAAATTCCTTCCCCCTGTCCTCGCTGTAATTTGACCTCGCCTCGGAGACATTCTTCAGATAATATGGCGCCTCCATATCCGCGCTGCTTCCCAGCTCGCCGTGCGCAAGGAAAATCTTATACAGCTTCAACGCCACCCCGAACGTGCCGTTGCCATTCTCGCGATTAACCTGCTCGAAATCCGACGCCGCCAGAATATTGTCATAGATTCCCGAGAATTCACTGTCCTCACTTATGCCAAACAAATTGCCCGCCACCGGAGGAACCATCTTGTGGCAGGCTGTTCTCAGGGAATAGCAATACGCGATGATCGCATTGTCCGTGTATCTGCGTATACCGTTCTCAGTCAATTGATTGCGCATCCATTCCCGAAATATTCTCTCCTGCTCAGAGGGCGTGTTTTTCATACGATTGCTCCTTTATCAAACCGAACCTTCATATATGCAATGATTTCCTCCACACAACGCTCATAGCCCAGCTTAGAGGAATCCAGACACAGGTCATAATTTCTCGCGTCCGTCCACTCCCTGCCCGTGTGATATCGATAATATTCTGCCCTGTTTTTGTCAGTCTTAGCCACAAAACGCTCCAGCTCCCGCTCATTCATGCTGTGCTTCTTCGCAGCCTGCTCCATACAGAAGTCATGAGGGGCATGTACAAACACACTGAGTATATTGTCATAATCCTTCAGGATATAATCCGCGCACCTCCCCATGATCACACAGGATTCCTCCTGAGCAAGCTGCCTGATGATCTTTGCCTGATAGTTAAAGAGATTGTCATTGGAGGTAAAATCATCACTCTCCGGCGGAAACAGCTCGCCGCTGTATACGTTCTTTGCAATGCGGTACAAAAGACTCGTGTTCTTAACATTCTCGTCCGCATTGTTAAACAAAGCCTCGTTGATGCCGCTGTCCTCGCTCGCAAGCTTCATGAGCTCCTTGTCATAGTAATGGATATTGAGACGATTTGCCAGCATCTCTCCCACTGTCCTGCCGCCGCTCCCATATTGTCTTGCAATTGTGATCACAATATTATTCTGCATGCCTATTCACCCAAATATGCCTTTCTGATGGAATCATCTTGCAGCAAATCCTGCGCCTTCCCCTCGAGTACGATATTGCCTGTCTCCAACACATATGCCCTGTCCGCAATGGAGAGAGCCTTCTTCGCGTTCTGCTCCACTAAAAGCACGGTAGTGCCGCCCTTGCTGACCTCCTGAATGATATCAAAGATCTCATTTACAAAGATGGGGGACAAGCCCATGGACGGCTCGTCCATTAAAATGATCTTAGGGTGGCTCATCAACGCCCTGCCCATGGCAAGCATCTGTTGCTCACCGCCGCTCAATGTCCCCGCCAACTGGTTTTGCCGCTCCTCAAGGCGCGGGAAACGCTCAAATACCGTTTGAAGGGTCGTCCGAACCTCCTCCTTATCCTTCCTTGTATACGCTCCCATTTTGAGATTCTGGAGCACTGTAAGCTGCGCAAACACTCTCCTGCCCTCGGGCACATGAGCCATGCCCATGGAAACGATCTTATGTCCTGCAATCTTGGTGATGTCCTGTCCCTCGAACAGAACGCTGCCATTCTTGGGTGAGAGCAGTCCGGAGATAGTGTGAAGTATAGTGGTCTTGCCCGCGCCGTTTGCACCGATCAGCGCAACCACCTCCCCCTCGTCCACATGGAAGGACACACCCTTTATCGCCTGAATCACGCCGTAATATACCTGAATATCCTTTACTTCAAGCATCATAGTAATCAACCATGCCTTTCCGTAACCTGCAAGCCTCTATGCGTGTTTTTACGCATTGTGCAGGCACAATATTCGCAAAATGAGTCAATTCGTTTGTCCTACTCGCCCAAATATGCTTTGATGACCTCCGGATTGTTCAATACCTCCGCAGTCTTCCCCTGACAGAGCACACGTCCAAAATTCAGCACCGTAAGCTCCTCGCAGATGCCGCTCACAAGCTTCATGTCATGCTCAATGAGAAGAATCGTCATGTCAAAATGCTTGCGCACAAAGCTGATGGTCTCCATCAGCTCCTGCGTCTCGTTGGGATTCATACCCGCCGCGGGCTCGTCCAACAAAAGAAGCTTCGGCTTAGTGGCAAGAGCCCTTGCAATCTCAAGCTTTCGCTGCTTGCCATAGGGAAGATTGGAAGCCAAGGTCCCCGCCTCACCGTCTAAGTCGAACACCTTTAAAAGCTCTATCGCTTCCTCGTCCATCTGCTTTTCCACCCTGCGGTATTTCGGCAGCCGCAAAATCCCCGTGAGCGTCCCATAGCCGTTATGATTATGAAGCCCGACCTTTACATTGTCCAATACGGACAGCTCCTTAAAAAGACGGATATTCTGAAAGGTTCGGGCAATTCCTGCCCTGTTGATATCTATCGTTTTCTTGCCGGTGACGTTCTCGCCGTCCAAGGTGATAATGCCCTCGTCGGGCTTGTAAACTCCTGTAAGCAGGTTAAATACCGTGGTCTTGCCCGCGCCGTTTGGCCCGATCAGACCATACAGACAGCCCTTCTCCACCGTCACGCTGAAGTCATCTACCGCCCGAAGACCGCCAAAGGAAATGCTTAAATTCTTTATATCCAACAATGCCATCTATCTAGCCTCCTTTGCCGCCTGATCTTTTGTGAACTTTGACCTGATGAACGCCGTGACCCGCTTGCGCCACTCGATACAGGCAGGCGCCCAGTTAAAGAGCATCATGATGATCAGAATAATCGCATAGATCAGCATACGCGAATCGCTTACCACACCGCGGAGAAGCTCCGGAAGCAGTGTAAGCACAACCGCGGCGATCATGGAGCCCCTGATATTGCCCATGCCGCCAAGCACCACAAACACCAGTATCATAATGGACATATTATAGCCAAAGTTCTTGGGCAGCGCCGTCAGAGTGGAGAGATTATGTGCATAGAGCACGCCTGCCATACCCGCCAATGCCGCCGAGATGCTAAAAGCCATCAGCTTATATCTTGTCACGGGGATACCCAACGATTCCGCCGCGATCGTGTTGTCGCGGATTGCCATGATCGCTCTCCCGTCCCGCGAATGAATCAGGTTGAGCACGATCACCAACGTGATCAGCAGCAGCACAATACCTATCGTAAAGGAAGAATCATTCGGGGTGCCCGTGATGCCCTGCGCTCCGTTAATGATAATCTTGCTTGAGTCAGCCATATTAAGGTCTAAGGAATTTTTTAACGAGAAATGTACCCCTTCCTCATCGATCCCGAGATAAAGAATGTTGATGATATTTTTGATGATCTCGCCAAATGCCAATGTCACGATGGCAAGATAGTCACCCTTTAGCCTGAGCACGGGGATACCGATCAAAATGCCAAAGATTCCCGCAAGCACCGCCCCGATCAGGATCGCCAACAGGAAACGCACACCCGCGGGCATACCCGGCACGAACATTTTCATGCATTTTGAGAAAAAAGCACTGGAAAACGCGCCGATACACATAAAGCCGGCATGTCCAAGGCTCAACTCCCCCAAAATACCCACCGTCAGATTCAAAGAGACCGCTAAAATCGCGTACATACACAGCGGAACCAACAAGCCCTTCATCAGGCTGCTGATATTGTTCGTCGCAATCAAGATCTGTACGATAATATAAACCACAACCACAAGCCCTATGGTGATCAAATTACTGCGAAGTGTCTTTTTCATGTTCCCTCACATTCTGCCGCCTGAGCGACCCTTCCTCCTGTTTTTATCAGACCTTCTCCTGAATGTTTTTACCCAACAGTCCCGTGGGCTTCACAAGGAGCACAATAATCAAAACCGCAAACACGATGGCGTCTGCCATCTGGGAAGAAATGTATGCCTGACTGAATATCTGGATCACGCCCAACAAGATCCCGCCGATAAACGCACCGGGAATAGAGCCGATCCCGCCGAATACCGCTGCCACGAAAGCCTTTATGCCGGGCATGGAGCCTGTATAGGGCGTCAGGGACGGATATGCCGAACACAGGAGCACGCCCGCGATCGCGGCAAGCGCGGAGCCAATCGCAAAGGTCAGGGAGATCGTCCCATTGACATTGATCCCCATAAGCTGCGCCGCTCCCTTGTCCTCGGAGACGGCAAGCATTGCCTGTCCCATCTTCGTCTTATTCACAAAGAGCATCAAAAGAATCATGATCACGATACAGGTCAAAATAGTGACAATAGTTTCCCCTGAAATACGAATCTGTCCGTCCGCAAGCTCGATGGCCTTTATCTGAACCACGGACGTGAAGGACTTGGCATTGGCGCCAAATATCAGCAATGCCAGATTCTGCAGCAAATAGCTGACACCGATTGCCGTGATGAGCACCGCCAGCGGGGACGACGCCTTTCTCAACGGCTTGTACGCCACCTTCTCAATGGTCACGCCCAGAAGGGTACACACCACTACGGAGATCAATATTCCCAAGACAGGTGAAAGCCCCATGGTGCTGCAGATCGTATAGCAGGTAAAGCCTCCCACCATAATGACGTCGCCATGCGCGAAATTAAGCATCTTCGCAATTCCGTATACCATGGTATAGCCCAATGCAATCAATGCATAGACACTGCCAAGACTGATTCCGTTGATCAGATAAATGAAAAAGCTCATAGTTCCCTCCTCTTGTAAATCCTGAACCCAAAGTCAAGTATACCAAAATCTGTTTTATCTGGCAAGCAAATAACCTTAGGAAAGTATACCGGTTGACCTGTCGGTGTATTTTCCTAAAGCTGCCTGCGCTAAACACCCCACCATTTAGATAAATGAGGGTCACCTTCAGATGATTTGCACCCATCAGGCGACCCTCATTGGTCTCTAATGATATAGGTTTATAGCTTGACTACATTGACGATTACAGAACCGTGTAAGCGCCATTCTCGATCACAACGACCATGGGAGTCTTGTTGGGCTCGCCGCTTGCGTCCCATGTGATGCTGTCGCCGGTAACTCCGGTAACATTCAGCTCAACCATAGCTGCCTTCAACAGCTCACAGAGCTCAGAGATGCCCATATCGGGATTGGCGTCCTTAAGCTCCAAAGCCTGCTTGATAATATAAACAGCATCATAAGCGTCCGCCGCGAACTGGTTGGGAGTCTCGCCGTACTTTGCCTCATAAGCGGAGGTAAAGGACTTGGACAGGTCGGAAGCGTCCACCGCGAAAGGTGTCAGGAACATCACGCCCTCTGCGTAGCTTGCGTCAAAGTTATCAACGCCCAAGATACCGTCCATACCGTCAACAGAGAACCATGTGGGAGCATATCCCATAGCATTTGCCTGAGTCAGGATCAGGGAAGACTCCTGATAGTAGATAGGCAGGAATACCATGTCTGCGCCTGCGTCCTTTGCCTTCTGGAGCTGTACGGAGAAATCTGTCTTGTTGTCAGCGGTAAACGCCTCGGCAGACACGATCTCGAAGGGCTGATTTGCAGCCTCAGCGACAAAGTTCTCATAAATACCTGATGAATATGTGTCAGAGCTGTCATAAATTACGGCAACCTTCTCGGCAAGAGCATTCTCACCGATATACTGTGCGGACACCAGACCCTGACTGGGGTCGGAGAAGCACACGCGGAAAGCGTTGTCATATTTCACACAATCCTTTGCAGTACCGGAGGGTGTGATCTGGAACATATTGTCCTCATTGGTCTTCTCTGCAACCGCGATACAGGGAGTGGAGGTAACACAGCCAACCAACATCTGTGCGCCCCAGTCCTTGATAGAGTTGTAAGCATTAACGGATTTCTCGGGATCATGCTCGTCATCTTGGAAGTTGATCTCCACCTGATAACCGTTGATACCGCCTGCAGCGTTGATCTCGTCCACTGCGAGCTGTGCCGCGTTCATTACGTTGATGCCGTAGATTGCTGCGCCGCCGGTGGTGGGTCCGATACCGCCGATCTTGAATGTAGCGCCGGAAGCCGCGCTGCCGCCCTCTGCATTGTTGTTTGCCGCGCTGCTGCTCTCGACAGTACTGTTGCCTGCGGACGAATTATTGCCTGCATTGCTGTCGGTCTCGCCGCCGCAGCCTGCCATAGCCAGAACCATCGCAGAAGCTACGGCAACACTTACGAGTTTGTTGAATTTTTTCATAACTTTTCCTCCTTATAGCTTTAAATTATGCCGCGCATCATATGCGCATACGCATATAATAAATGTATACATTGCATTTGTGTATACAAGTATTATTTCAGAATATACTCCATTCCAGGTTCTTTGTCAATATTTTCTTATAAAATAAGCAAAAAATTTAGATTTTTTTCATTTATCAAGGACATAATAGTGATGTGCCGTATAAAAAGCTAAGAGGTGCGCTGCCTGCCACAGACCTGTATTTTATGATACGGATTCGCGCAAAAGTGCAGCGCAGAAATGGGGGAAGATATGGGAAACAAGTTTATTGAAGGCACCGGACTCGCCATTGCGATCATCGGTGCGATCAACTGGGGACTGATCGGTCTCATGCGGTTTGACCTCGTGGCATTCCTGTTCGGGGATATGTCATGGATTTCCCGCATTGTCTATGTGCTTGTGGGAATATGCGGACTTTATCTGCTGACCTTCTATATGAAGCTCTCAGACAACAGATC
Organism: Muribaculum sp.; assembly: GCA_023663505.1. Taxonomy (GTDB): domain Bacteria; phylum Bacillota; class Clostridia; order Lachnospirales; family Lachnospiraceae; genus Acetatifactor. The sequence goes on along the minus strand of JAMPHH010000028.1, from coordinate 4,938 downwards.
GACGCAATAGTATTAAAACGATCATTCACGGCTCTACGCATCATAAAAGCAGAGGAAACACTGTCCATTCCATATATGACAGCAGCCTCTGCTTTTTGTAGCTTGTTATTTTTGCAAGCTTGTTATGGTTCAGCCTTACGCTTTACTGCCGCCGCGTTTCTCTATAATGTCTTACAGTTCTCTACAATGTCCCGTGACTCTCTACAATATCCTGCGTTTTCTCTATAATGTCCCCGCGTCTATCTGCTTTCCGTCCCGCCAGAGTCTCTCAAGATCGTACAGCAGACGGTTTTCCTTGTCAAAAATATGGACAATAATACTGCCAAAATCCATCAATATCCAATTCGCAGCCTCATAGCCCTCTATCTGCTTCACGGGATATCCCGCCCTTCCAAGCTTCTCCTCCACATTGTCACAGAGCGCCTGTATCTGGCTGCGGTTGCTGCCGCCTGCGATCATAAAGACGTCTGCGATCACCGAAATCTCGCTTATATCAATCAAACGAACGTCCTCAGCCTTCTTGTCCGCCAACGCGTCCAAGGCTAATTTGGTCATTTCCTTTACATCATTATCCATATATTGATTCCTTTCCTATCTTTTTGTGCTTTCTATTTTTTTGTGTTTCTTATTTTTTCGTGTTTCCTATTTTTTCGTGTAAAATTGCAATGTCTTCTCTGTCATGGGGTCGATATCCCCGCCGCTCTCCCTCAGATATTTCAGTGTATCCCCGAGTATCCGCACCACGGCAGCGTCAATGTCCGCAAACGCGAGCTGGCGTATCTCGTCCAATCCCGGCGCCTTGTTCCTACCGGGCTCAATATAGTCCGCCACAAAAATGATTTTCTCCAAAAGACTCATTCCGGGACGCCCCGTGGTGTGGTTTAAAATGGCGTAAATCACATCGGGATCATTCACCCCGTACTCCTCCATCGCCATAAAGCTTCCCACCTTGGCATGAAGCAGAGAAGGGTTCTTCCGCTCCACCTCATTGATGCTGATGTTGTGCTTCTCGCAAAATGCCAGCCGCTTCTCGTCCGAAAGACATTTGGCGCAGTCATGCAAAAGCCCTGCAAGCTGGGCATTTTTAATGGAAGCATTATAGCACATGGCAAGCGCCGCGGCGGTGTACTCCACCCCCAAGGTATGCTCATAACGCTTATCGTCCAGAGTCTTTTCCATAGCTTTTCTGATTTTCTTCAATTCAGTGGTTTTCATTTTTGTAAAATCCCTTTTCTTCTATATAGGATATCACGTTCTCCGCGGTCATATAGCGGATACTTTTCCCCGCGTTCACCCGCACGCGAATCTCCGTGGAGGAAAATGCCAGATTGCGAAACGGCAGCAGCGTGATGCGCGCGTTAAACCTTTCCTTAAGCTCGTCCGCCTTATCACGCATGTGAAACATATCCGCGTCCCCCCGCACCGCCGCCACGATCTCGCAGGCATTGCAAATGCGCTCCGGCTCCTTCCAATTCTCGATACTATACAGACAATCCGCCCCAAAAATAAAGAAAAATTCGTCCTCGGGATAAAGCTCTCCAAGCTCCTCCAATGTCTCGTAGCTGTATGTGTTCCCTGCGCGCTCCACCTCGATATCCAGACAGTCAAAGTACGGATTGTCCGCCACCGCCAGACGTGTCATCTCCAAACGCTCCGCGGGAAGCGGCATTTTCAATCTCCTCTGCCCGCCCCTTGACCGATTCGCCTCGTCCTTCATATAAGAGATTCCCGTGGGAATGAACCACACTTTATCTAATGAAAGCTCCTCTCTGGCACACTCCGCCAGCATCAGATGTCCTACGTGTACAGGGTTAAAGGTGCCACCCAAAATACCGATTCTGCTCATGCTTCCTCCCGTTTTTGTTTTATCATGGAACTCCTATTTGGGCAATATGATTTTGGGATTGTCATTATCCTGCTTATACAACACGATCTTCCTCCCGATCACCTGCACCACCTGCGACTGGGTACGGTCTGCCACCGCCTCCGCAATGACCTTGGGATCGTCAAGGCAGTTTTTTAACACTGCGACCTTGATCAGTTCATTATTGTTGAAGCACTCCCCCACAGCCTCCGTCACCTCCGGCGTCAGACTTGCCTTCCCGATCTGAAACACCGGATCAAGATTACTGGCGAGACTTTTCAAATATGCTCTCTGCTTACTCGTCATCTTTATACCCCCGCATATCGCAGGCTTATGCCTGCGATACTGCCACAAATATATAGTTTGAAAATTTATTTTCAAACTTTATTCCTCTGTTTATTTATAATAATCAAATGACAATCCGTACATTCGCACGGTATCGCCCTCGGAGATCCCAAGCTCCTCAAGCTTCTCCAAAATCCCGTTCTCCTTCAGGAAATTCTGGAAAAAGGTAAAGCCCTTCTCGCTCTCTAGGTTAGTATATCCGAGCATCTTCTCTATGCGGGGTCCCTCCACCACATACTCGTCCGCTTCCTCGTCATAGACAACAGTGTATGGTTCATCGGAATAGCCCTTCTTAAGCTCGGGAAAATATTCCTGTTCAAATACCGTAGGCTTAGTCCCGATATCCAAAAGCATCTCGTTGACCCGATATAAGAGCGGCTTGACCCCTTCCCCGCTCACTGCGGAAATGGGGAACACCTGAATCCCCTTGGGCTCGAACTGCGCCCGAATCAACGCTACGGGATCCTCCCCTTCCGAATAAATGGCGTCTATCTTATTGGCGGCTATCACCTGCGGTCTCTGGGCAAGCTCCGGATTGTACGCTTCAAGCTCCTTGTTGATCGCATGGATATCCTCGACGGGGTCTCTCCCCTCCGTGCCCGCCGCGTCCACGATATGGATAATGACCTTCGTGCGCTCGATATGGCGAAGGAACTCGTGTCCAAGCCCTACTCCCTCTGACGCCCCCTCGATCAGCCCGGGTATATCCGCGATGACAAAGCCTCCTGTCCCCTCCAAGTCCACAACCCCCAGATTAGGGTTTAGCGTTGTGAAATGATAGTTGGCAATCTTCGGCTTGGCATTGGTCACACGGGACAGGAAGGTGGATTTGCCCACATTGGGAAAGCCCACAAGCCCCACGTCCGCGATCACCTTAAGCTCCAGAAGCAGATTTAATTCCTGCGCAGGCTGTCCCGGCTGCGCATACTTGGGCGCCTGCATGGTACTGGTGGCATAATGCTGATTGCCGTTGCCGCCCCTGCCGCCCTTTAGGAGCACGAGCTGCCTGTTCTCGCCGGACATATCCGCGATCACTTGCTCGCTCTCCGCCTCCTTGATGACAGTGCCCATGGGAACCTTGATGATGATATCCTCGCCGTCCTTACCGCGGCAGTTTTTCTTCCCGCCCGGCTCGCCGTCGCCTGCCTTATATTTTCTGATATGCCGAAAGTCGATCAAGGTGTTCAAGCCCTCGTCCACTTGGAAGATCACATCTCCGCCCCGTCCGCCGTCGCCGCCGTCAGGCCCGCCGTTTGGCACATATTTCTCGCGTCTGAATGACACGTGACCGTCGCCGCCCTTGCCGCTCCGGACATATATTTTGGCTCTGTCAGCAAACATAACGCCGCTCCTCTCACGTTTAAGAAAGGGCTCCAAACATACACCGTTTGAAGCCCCTGTTCATTCTTACTGCTCTACCGGATATACGGAAGCCTGCTTCTTGTCGCGGCCCTTTCTCTCAAAACGCAAAACGCCGTCAACCAGTGCATACAAGGTATCGTCTCCGCCGATACCCACATTGATGCCGGGGTGAATCTTGGTTCCACGCTGTCTGTAAAGAATGTTGCCCGCCTTCACAAACTGACCGTCAGCGCGCTTCGCGCCAAGTCTCTTGGACTCGGAATCTCTGCCGTTCTTGGTAGAACCTACTCCCTTTTTATGAGCGAAAAATTGAAGGTTCAAATTTAACATGGTCTACACCTCCTTGAATTTTACTTGTAAATACTTCTTGCCATATTCCTTGCTGAGCATCTCCAGATTAAACACCATGGAGTCCAGAAGGAATGTGGATTTCTCCTGCAAAGGCTTCTCCTCCGGGAAGGTGAATTTCATAAAACCGCTCTCCTCGTCCGTCACCGCGGCAAACTTCTCCCCCGCCAGCTCCTCAAGGGAATTCATCGTGGCGGTCACCAGTATGGATATCGCCGCGCACAGGATATCGGGTTCGCCCGCCTTTGCATACTCTGCATGTCCCATACAGACAATCTGTCTGTATTGGCATTCTTTGTTCATGGTAATCTCAATCGTGGTCATAATACAATCAATAGTTATGCGTTGATCTTGTCAATCTTAACCTGAGTGTATGCTTGTCTGTGACCGTTTTTCTTGTGGTATCCGGTTTTTCTCTTGTATTTGTATACAATAACCTTCTTGCCACGTCCCTGCTCCATAACGGTTGCGGATACAGATGCTTTCTCGACATCTTTGCCAACCTTGAGGGTTCCGTCACTTACTGCGATCACTTGGTCAAAAGTTACGGTATTGCCGGCCTCCGCGTCAAGCTTCTCAACCTTGATCACGTCGCCCTCGGCAACCTTGTACTGCTTACCGCCTGTTGCAATAATTGCGTACATATTAAGGCACCTCCTTCATAGAACATCTGCGGACTGCGCATCTGTCCTTTACTCGCTAACTGTGGTGGCGTCCTGTAAAAATGGGCACACTTCTACCTCGTTATGCGGCATACTATGACATGATAGCATGTACTTGGGGAAAATGTCAATATGTTTTGGAGAAAAAAATTGTCAGAAAAAATTGTCAGCAAAAATCGTGCGGAGGGCGGCGGGAGAAGACTGGGTATCGATTCTTGCGGGCAATGTGCAAGTCGATGAAGTTGACTTTTTGTCAGGGCAATTTACTTTGGGTCAGGGCTTGCTCGGCTCATTATTTCGTTCTACTACAATGCATTTATGGTTAATACCCCTTACAGCCAGTAAGGAATTACCCAT
>JAMPHH010000027.1 GCA_023663505.1 Muribaculum sp. | reverse complement strand
CGAATGCCGCGAGGGTCACATACCCCGCTGCTCTGCAGCGTTGCAAGCTTGATGCCCCGTTGCTTGCAGCGGGGTTGTTGACTGGGTGTCAGCGCTTGCATGAGTGCAAATCCGATAAAATTGGATTGGCGGATGCAGCGGGGTGCAAATCAGAAGTTTTAAATTCTAAATTAAAGAAAGGAAGATGAAAAATGAACACATCCTTATCATGGATTAAAGCATATGTGCCCGACCTTGACTGCACGGCGCAGGAATACCGCGACGCGATGACGCTGACCGGCACGAAGGTGGAGGGATTTGAAAGAAAAGACAAGAATTTGGACAAGATAGTAGTGGGACAGATCGAGAAGATCGAGCGTCACCCTGACGCGGATAAGCTGGTGGTATGTCAGGTGAACATCGGGACGGGGACGATTCAGATCGTCACCGGTGCACCCAATGTAAAGGAGGGGCAGAAGGTGCCCGTGGTACTGGACGGCGGCAAGGTGGCAGGCGGTCATGACGGAGGTCCGCTTCCGGAGGACGGCATTGTCATCAAGGCAGGCAAGCTTCGCGGCGTGGAGTCCAATGGTATGATGTGCTCCATCGAGGAGCTCGGGTCGGATCGCAATATGTATCCCGAGGCGCCGGAGGATGGAATTTATATTTTCAAGGATGATGTGGAGGTGGGTGCCGACGCGGTGGAGCTGTTGGGTCTGCATGACACTGTTTTTGAGTACGAGGTGACGTCAAACCGCGTGGATTGTTACAGTGTACTGGGAATCGCCAGAGAAGCCGCGGCGACATTCAGAAAGCCCTTTCGCCCGCCTGTGGTAAAGGAGTGCGGCAACGGCGAGGACGTGAATGATTATGTGTCCGTGGAGGTGAAGGACGCCGACCTATGTACGAGATACTGTGCGAGGGTCTGCAAGAATATCAAGATCGGGCCTTCTCCGGAATGGATGCAGAGAAGGCTTGCCTCAAGCGGTATCCGTCCGATCAATAATCTGGTGGATATCACCAACTATGTGATGGAGGAGTATGGTCAGCCCATGCATGCCTTTGATCTGGACGCCGTGGCGGGACATAAGATCATTGTCCGCAGGGCTAAGGACGGCGATACCTTCCAGACCTTAGATGGTCAAATGAGAAAGCTGGACGGCGAGGTGCTGATGATCTGTGACGCCGAGAAGGAGATCGGTATCGCAGGGATCATGGGCGGTGAGAATTCCAAGATCACCGATGAGGTTCACACGGTGCTCTTTGAGGCGGCGATATTTAACGGGGCGAATATTCGTAAGTCAGCCAAGAGATTGGGGCTTCGGACAGACGCCTCCGGCAAATTCGAGAAGGGCTTGGAGCCCCGCAATGCGGAGGAGGCAATCAACCGCGCCTGCCAGTTGATCGAGGAGCTGGGCTGCGGCGAGGTGGTAGGCGGTATGGTGGACGTGAAGGAGCCTATCCCTGCGCTGCGAGAGCTCCCCTTTGAGCCGGAGCGGTATAACAGGCTGCTTGGCACTAAGGTGAGCAACGAGGAGATGCTTGAGATCTTCAGCCGACTGGATATCAGGGCGGTGGAGGAAAACGGACAGATGAAGCTGGTGCTTCCCGCGTTTCGTCAGGATTTGATCGGTATGGCGGATATAGCGGAGGAGGTGGCGAGATTCTACGGCTATGACAAGATTCCCACCACACTGCCGAGCGGCGAGTCCACCAACGGCAAGCTTTCGTATAAGCTGAGAATCGAGCAGAAGGCAAGGGATATCGCGGAGTATTGTGGTTTCTCTCAGGGAATGACCTATTCCTTCGAGAGTCCCAAGGTGTTTGACCGACTGCTCCTGCCTGCAGATGACGAGCTGAGAAGGACTGTCACCATTTCCAATCCTTTGGGGGAGGACTTCTCGATCATGCGGACGATCTCCCTGAACGGTATGCTGACAAGTCTTGCGACTAATTACAACAGGAGAAACAAGAATGTAAGGCTCTATGAATTGGGCAATATTTATGTTCCCAAGGCAGTGCCCGTGACGGAGCTGCCCGACGAGAGAATGCAATTCACACTGGGCTTCTATGGGGAGGGAGACTTCTTCACCATGAAGGGCGTGATAGAGGAATTCTTGGAGAGCGTGGGGATTAAGGCGAAGAAGGAGTATGACCCGAACGCGGGCAAGACCTTCCTGCACCCCGGACGGCAGGCACTGGTGAAGTATCAGGGGCATGTGCTGGGATATTTTGGCGAGGTGCACCCTGAGGTCTGTGACAATTATGACATTGGGACGAAGGCTTATGTGGCGGTGCTGGATATGCCGGAGATCGTGCCCCTTACCACCTTTGACAGAAAGTATGAGGGCATTGCAAGATTCCCCGCGGTGAGCCGCGATATCAGTATGGTGGTGCCCGAGTCGGTGCTCGTGGGTCAGATCGAGCAAATGATCGCGCAGCGGGGCGGGAAGATATTGGAGAGCTATTCCCTGTTCGATATCTACGAGGGCAGTCAGATCAAGGAGGGCTTCAAGTCCGTGGCGTATTCCATCACATTCCGCGCGAAGGATAAGACCTTGGAGGAGGCTGATGTGTCCGCGGCTATGAAGAAGATTCTAAACGGTCTGGAGCAGATGGGAATCGAGCTGCGCCAGTGAGCGCGCATGCAAGGAGGACAAAGCAGCGCATAAGGAGAAGCGTATAAGACGCTTAGAATGACGAATGCTGCAAGCATCGACACATTGCTTGTAGGAATAAATATTTGGAAAGGAATCTGGATTTATGGAAAAGAAAAACACTTGGGAGACTTATGACTCCAAGCATTTGAAGAAATTGGAGAAGCTCTGTGACGAGTATCGGGAATTCCTCGACAACGGCAAGACAGAGCGGGAGTGTGTGGACACGATCGTGAACGCAGTGGAAGCGGCGGGCTATCAGGAATTAGATGCCCTGATAAAGAAGGGAGCGTCGCTCAAGGCGGGCGACAAGGTATACAGCGTGTGGATGAACAAATCAGTCGCTATGTTTCAGCTTGGCGAGAGGCCCATGACGGAGGGAATGAATATTCTGGGGGCGCATATTGACAGTCCCAGACTGGATATCAAGCAGAATCCCTTGTACGAGGAGGGCGGCTTTGCTTACCTCGACACCCATTATTACGGCGGCGTCAAGAAGTATCAGTGGGTGACGATCCCGCTTGCCATTCACGGTGTCGTGGTGAAAAAGGACGGCACCACCATTGAACTGAACGTGGGGGAAAATGAGGACGATCCCGTGTTCTTCGTGTCGGATCTCTTGATTCATTTGGCACAGGAGCAGTTAGAGAAAAAGGCTGCCAAGGTGATCGAGGGCGAGGCGTTGGATATCATTATCGGTAACCGTCCTCTCGTGATCGACAAGAAATCAGACAAAAAGAATGAGAAAAAGAATCAAAACGATCAGCTCAACGAGAGCGGAAAGTCGGGCAAGGATGCGGTCAGGGAAGGGATTCTGCGCATTCTGAAGGAGACCTATGATATCGAGGAGGAGGACTTTGTCTCCGCCGAGCTCGAGGTGGTTCCCGCCGGAAGCGCGAGGGAAGCGGGCTTTGACCGCAGCATGATCTTGGCTTACGGGCAGGACGACAGAGTATGTGCGTTTACCTCCATGAAGGCGATGTTGGACACCAAGACCACGGAGCGTACCATGTGCTGTATTCTGGTGGATAAGGAGGAGATCGGCTCTGTGGGCGCTACGGGAATGCAGTCCAAATTCTTTGAGAACGCGGTGGCTGAGGTGATGAATCTTGCGGGAGAGTACAGTGAGCTGAACGTTCGCAGATGTCTTGCCCATAGCTGTATGCTTTCCTCCGACGTGAGCAGTGCGTATGACCCTTCCTTCGCGGCGAGCTTTGACAAGAAAAACGTGGCTTATCTGGGCGGCGGCATGGTGTTTAACAAGTTTACCGGATCAAGGGGAAAGTCCGGCTCCAACGACGCCAACGCAGAGTATATCGCCCATATCAGGGATATTTTTGACAGGGAAAAAATTAATTTCCAGACCGCGGAGCTTGGCAAGGTTGACTTGGGCGGCGGCGGAACCATCGCCTATATTCTGGCATTGTACGGCATGAACGTGATCGACAGCGGCGTGGCTGTGATGAATATGCACGCGCCGTGGGAAGCGACCAGCAAGGCTGATGTGTACGAGACTTACAGGGGGTATCGGGCGTTTGTGGAAGGCGCAAGGCTTTGAAGATAAAATTTGAAAATAAATTTTCAAACTATTTATTGGTGCAGTATCACGAGCAAGCTCGTGATATGCAGGGGTATAATTATGAAAAAATCAGATTTTTATTTTGACCTGCCCCCTGAGCTGATCGCCCAAGACCCGCTGGAGGATCGTTCCGCGTCGAGACTGTTGGTGCTCGATAGGGACACGGGTGAGGTGTCCCATCATGTGTTTCGGGAGATCGCGGATTATCTGAAGCCCGGGGATTGTCTGGTGCTGAACAATACCAAGGTGATCCCTGCGAGACTTCTGGGAGAGCGGGAGGGGACGGGCGCCCATGTGGAGGTGCTTCTCCTAAAGCGGAGGGAAGCGGACATATGGGAGACCTTGGTCAAGCCCGGCAAGAAGTGCAGACCCGGCGCGAGATTGTCCTTTGGTGACGGGCTCCTTAGGGCGGAGGTCTTGGAGACGGTGGAGGAGGGCAACCGCCTGATCCGATTTGAATATGAAGGCATCTTTGAGGAGGTTCTGGACAGGCTTGGGGAGATGCCCCTGCCGCCCTATATCACCCATAAGCTTCAGGATAAGAACCGCTATCAGACGGTCTATGCCAGATACGAGGGCTCTGCTGCGGCTCCCACGGCGGGACTCCATTTTACGAGGGAGCTGCTGGGGCAGATTGAGGGCAAGGGAGTACATATTGTCTATGTGACGCTCCATGTTGGGCTTGGGACATTCCGTCCGGTGAAGGAGGATAATATTCTGGAGCATCATATGCATTCAGAGTCGTATCAGGTGTCGGAGGAGGCAGCGCGGCGGATCAACCAAACCAAGGCGGAGGGCGGACGGGTCATCTGTGTGGGAACCACGAGCTGCCGCACCATTGAGAGCGCCGCGGACGAGCGCGGACAGGTGCAGGCGGGAGAGGGCGATACGGAGATTTTTATCTATCCCGGATATCGATTCAAGGTACTGGACGCGCTGATCACCAATTTTCATTTGCCGGAATCCACGTTGGTGATGCTTGTGAGCGCACTGGCGGGCAGGGAACGGGTGCTTGCCGCTTATGAGGAAGCTATTCGGGAAAAATACAGGTTTTTTAGCTTCGGGGACGCAATGTTTATTTTTTAGTGTTACTAACATTTGCTATTTCTGCGGCAATGAATGCTTGCACAATTACGATTTGAATGGTATACTAGAACCATATATGTGAATTCTTTATCGCAGAGAGGGTTACACTTATGGAAGAGAGAAGAAAAAACAAACGAACTGCACTGGAGACCGAGCTTTTGATCAAACGCTTGGACAACGGTGCGGATCACACGGAAGTGAGTATCGAGGTTTTGGACGTCTCCAAGACGGGTGTTGGCTTTATTTCTAACCAAGTATTGCAGATTGGCGAGATTTATGAGGCTGACCTTACCATTTGGACCAAGGAAGTGCTGCACGTGCTGCTCAGGATCGTGCGCGTTGAGCTGAAGGAGAGAGGCTATTTCTACGGTTCGGTGTTCATGGGAATGTCGGACGTAGATGCTTTCAGAATCGAGGTATATCAAGCGGTTCATGATGATATCGAATGATTGTGGTGTTAGTGAGAGAAAACGGCAAATAAGACTCACGGTTGTCTATGGCGCGCTGCTCGTATTTTTATATGTACTTATCTTTTCGCTCTCGGCGCAGGACGGGGAATCCTCCACGAATCTGAGTACGAAGGTCTCCGCAGGAAGCGCCGAGCTGTTCAACCATATTTCAAGACAGCATTGGACGGACAAGATTGTTGGGGAGATCGCCGTGTTTTTCGAGTATCCGCTCAGAAAGGCGGCTCATTTTACGGAATATGCCTGCATGGGCATTCTTGTGTATCTGTTGTGGAGCCAGTGGGTGAGCAGGGGCAGGCTGTTATGGGCTTTGTGTACGGCGTGGGTGTTCCTCTCCGCAGGACTTGACGAGCTTCACCAGCGCTTTGTGCCGGGGCGGTGCGGAAGCTTTCAGGATGTGTGCCTGGACACGTTGGGCGGCATTGTGGGAGTATTGGTTCTCTTGTCGATACAAGGGCTGTCGAGACGTTTTCGCTCTAGGCACCGGGGAAGAAGCGGCGCATATGAGGGTGGTGTTGAATAGTTATGTTTCATTTCAGTAGGTTAATTTTTTCATAAGGTTCATTTTTTCATATAGACAGCGTATCCATTGGCAGCCAGAAGCTTGGCTGCTTTTTCTATGGAAGCTTCCTCGTAAAATTCAACCTTGAGCACGCCGTTTTCCGATTCGCGGTTGTGGGCGATTCCGATATTTTTGATGCTGATTTGGTTTTGTGCGAGGATTGACGCGATCGCTGCCAGAGCGCCGGGCTCGTCCATGATGTCAACCGTGAGATTGTAGACACGCTTGATGGGACCGCTCGAGGCGCCGATAAAGCTGTCGCGGTAGATTCTCGCGCTGTCAAAAAAGTCATACAGGGCTTTCTCGTCCCGTGAATCTAATGCCTTGCGGATTACACTGAGGGCTTGGATATAATCGTCCAAAAGGGCGGAGATATTCCCTGTGTTGGTCAGGCAGATCTGCTGCCACATCTGGGCGGAGGAGGACGCGATGCGGGTGATATCCTTAAAGCCTCCGGCAGCCACCATCTTCATGGTGCCGTCCGCGGAGTCGCTCTCACGCACCAGATTGACCAAGGCTGCGGCGATCACATGGGGGAGGTGGCTGATCGCCGCAGTGATATAATCGTGCTTGCGGCAGTCCAATACCAAAGGAATCGCCCCCAAGGTCTGTACCAGCTCGCGGTAGGCGGCAAGCTTTGCCTCGGGCACGGTCTCGCAGGGGGTGAGAATGTAGTAGGCGTTTTCCAGAAGGATCGCCTTGGAGTTCACATAGCCCACGCGCTCGCTGCCCGCCATTGGGTGCCCGCCGATAAACTGTCCCTCCAAGCCGGCGGCGCGGATTGCCTCATGTATGCCTGTCTTGACGCTGCCCACGTCCGTGAGCAGACAATCGGGGGACAGGATATTTTTGATTATCCCTAGGTTGTCGTCATTTTTTTGAACGGGGGCGCATAGAAACAGATAATCACATTGTCCGAACTGTTCGTCTATGGACGCCGCCCCGCGGTCGATCACGCCGTCGGAGAGCGCGGCGTTCAGGGAAGCCTCGTTGATATCGTATGCCATAATGACGGACCCGGGGAGCTTCTCGCGGATAGCTCTCGCGATAGAGCCCCCGATCAATCCCAAGCCGATAAATCCAAAGGTTTGTGTGTTCATAGAATAACCTCTCATTATATATTTTCCACCACTTCTGTCACTATATCATGTAAAATTGTGAAAATCAACAAAGGATATCAAAATGCTAACAATAGCCTTGTATTTTTAGTGATAATTTAGTAAAATAGACTATATGGTTTGAAAAAGCGGCTATTTGAATCGGAAAATCACAAAAAAACGGAAAATTGGAGGGCAACACATGAAAGTTTACACAACTGACAAGATTCGCAATGTAGTGCTTTTGGGGCATGGAGGAAGCGGCAAGACCAGTCTGGCGGAGTCCATGGCCTATCTGTCCGGAATCACCTCGCGTATGGGCAAGGTCACCGATGGCAATACGGTGAGTGATTACGGCAAGGAAGAACAAAAGAGACAGTTTTCCATAAGCACCTCCGTCATTCCTATCGAGTGGGAGGATTACAAGATCAATGTGATTGACGCCCCGGGATATTTTGACTTTGTGGGTGAGGTTGAGGAGGCGGTAAGCGCCGCAGGCGCCGCCATCATCGTGGTAAACGGTAAGGCGGGAATAGAGGTCGGGACACAGAAGGCGTGGGAGCTGTGTGAGAAGTATAAGCTGCCCAGATTTATCTATGTCTCCAATATGGATGTGGACAACGCTTCCTTCCGTCAGGTGGTTGAGGATATGACAGAGCTTTACGGCAAGAAGATGGCGCCCTTCCACCTTCCAATCCGTGAGAGCGAGAAATTTGTCGGATATGTAAACGTGATAGCGGAGACCGGTAATCGTTGGCAGGGCAAGGAGGTGGTTCCCTGCGAGATACCGGAGTACAACAAGGCGAATCTCCAGATCTGCCGCGACACATTGATGGAGGCGGTTGCGGAGACCAGTGAGGACTTTATGGAGAGGTACTTTAATGGGGAGACCTTCTCCGAGGCGGAGATCCGCGCCGCGCTGCGCACCAATGTGTGTGACGGAAGCATTGTCCCCATGACTATGGGCTCCAACACGCTCTGTCAGGGTATATACACCCTGTTGGACGATATTATCAAGTACATGCCAAGCCCCGAAAACCGCGAGATTGCAGGCATCAATATGAAGACCAATGAGATTTACCATGCGGACTATGATTTCTCCAAGGCAAAATCCGCATACATCTGGAAGACGATAGTTGACCCCTTTATCGGCAAATACTCGCTGATCAAGGTAAATTCCGGCGTATTGAAGACAGATGACGTGCTTTATAATGTAGATAAGGATATCGAGGAAAAGATCGGCAAGCTCTACGTGATGCAGGGGAGCAAGCCCATTGAGGTGTCGGAGCTTCATGCCGGTGATATCGGCGCACTGGCGAAGCTGACGGGGGCTCGCACGGGCAACAGTCTGTCAACGAAGGCTACGACGATCAAATACGGTCAGGCGGAGATCTCCACGCCCTACACCTATATGCGATACAAGCCCAAAAACAAGGCGGATGTGGATAAGCTTTCCCAAGCGCTGCAGAAGATAAGTCATGAGGATCTTACCCTGAAGGCGGTGAACGATTCGGAGAATCGCCAGATGCTTCTCTACGGCATGGGCGATCAGCATTTGGAGATCGTGGTCAGCAGACTTCTGAATGAATACAAGGTGGAGGTGGAGCTGACAACTCCCAAGATAGCGTACAGGGAGACCATCAAGAAGAATTCCGATGTGGAGTATAAGTACAAGAAGCAGTCCGGCGGGCATGGTCAGTACGGTCATGTAAAGATGCGTTTCTCGCCCGCGGACGATTTGGAGGTTCCCTATGTATTCGAGCAGGAGGTTGTGGGCGGAGCCGTGCCTAAGAATTTCTTCCCCGCGGTGGAAAAGGGACTGCAGGATTCCGTGGTGAGGGGACCTATGGCGGCATATCCTGTGGTGGGTGTGAAGGCGGTGCTCTATGACGGCTCCTACCACCCGGTTGACTCCTCCGAGATGGCGTTTAAGATGGCGACGATCCAAGCCTTCAAGAAGGGCTTTATGGAGGCGCACCCCGTGCTTTTGGAGCCTATTGCGGCATTGAAGGTCACCGTGCCTGATTCCTATACGGGCGATATCATGGGAGATCTGAACAAGAGACGAGGGCGTGTCCTTGGCATGAATCCAGCGGCGGGCGGCAAGCAGATTATTGAGGCGGAGATTCCCATGAGCGGATTGTTCGGATATTGTACAGATCTGCGCTCCATGACAGGCGGACGGGGCGAGTATTCCTATGAGTTCGTGCGTTATGAGCAGGCACCCTCCGACGTGCAGGAGAAGGAGGTCGCGGCAAGGGCGGCGAAGGTAGCGGAGAATAATCTTGACGAATAAGAGAAAAAATTGCGCCTGTACAATGCGTAAAAATATGCATGAAAATTCGCAGGCTGCGGAAAGGCATGGTTATAGATTATTATGAAAATCCAAGATTTCTGTGACATGAAAAAATTTGAAGAGATTATGAATAACTGGGCAAAGAGCACAGGACTTGCGACCGTTGCGGTGGGCGACGACGGGGAGTACATCAGCGAGTGTTATAATTTCACTGATTTTTGTATCAAGCTGACCAGAGGGAGTCAGGAGGGCTGCAGACGCTGCGTGAAGAATGACCAAGAGGGGCAGGGCGTGTATCCCTGTCATGCGGGGCTGTATGACTTCGGTATTCCCATTACCTTGGACAACGGCACAGTGCTTGGCAGCATTATCGGCGGGCAGGTGCTTCCGGAGAAGCCCGACGAGAGTAAGTTCAGAGCCACGGCGAGAGAGCTTGGGATTGACGAGGAGGCATATATTACCGCGCTTGGCAAGGTAAAGATCAAGACAAAGGAGGAGATCGAGGCTTCCGCCTGTCTTCTTGGGGACGTGATCAATATGTTTGTACGCACCAGTTATGTCACTTATGTGAATAAGGACTTTCTCGACGGCTTGAAGGAAGGAATCGCGACAGCCATGGTGGAGATTGACGCCGCAAGCGCCAACACGAAGAAAATATCGGGATTCTCCGGTAAACAGCGGATTTTGGCGTTGAACGCTTCCATTGAGGCGGCGAGAGCAGGGGACGCGGGAAAGGGCTTTGCCGTTGTTGCGAACGAGGTGCAGAAGCTTGCACAGGGGATGGACGCCGCCAGTGCGGAGATCGTTACCTCGCTGAACAAGACCGCAGAGACTATCCACAAGTTAAATAATAAAGAAAGAATCTAAAGAGCCCTTTGAGGAGGAAATTGTAATGACAGTACCTTATAACCACCGTGAGGTGGAGCAGAAATGGCAGAAGATATGGGACGAGGAGAAGGCGTTTAGAGCCACTAACGACTATTCCAAGCCCAAGTATTACGCGTTGGTGGAGTTCCCCTATCCTTCGGGAGACGGGCTGCATGTGGGACACCCCCGCCCGTACACGGCGTTGGACATCGTGGCGAGAAAGCGCAGGATGCAGGGCTATAACGTATTGTATCCCATGGGGTGGGACGCCTTCGGGCTTCCCACGGAGAATTACGCGATCAAGAATCATATCCACCCGAGGATTGTGACCAAGAATAATGTGGAGCGTTTCAAGGGACAGCTCCATTCACTGGGCTATTCCTTTGACTGGGACAGGGAGATCAACACCACGGATTCTGATTATTATAAATGGACACAGTGGATTTTCCTGAAGCTTTTTAATGCGGGATTGGCGTACAAGTCCGAGATGCCGATCAACTGGTGTACTTCCTGCAAGGTCGGTCTTGCAAATGAGGAGGTGGTAAACGGCGTCTGCGAGCGCTGCGGCTCCGAGGTTGTGCGAAGGGTCAAGAGTCAGTGGATGTTAAAGATCACCGAATATGCGGAAAAGCTGATTCAGGGCTTGGACACGGTGGATTATATTGAGCGCGTGAAGGTCTCACAGAAGAATTGGATCGGCAAGTCTCAGGGAGCGGAGGTTGATTTTGCCCTGACAGGCAAGGAGGAGAAGCTGCGCATCTACACGACCAGACCGGATACCCTGTTCGGGGCGACTTACATGGTAGTCTCTCCGGAGCACCCCCTGATCGAGAAGTACAAGGATGAGATCAGGAATTATGACGAGCTGGTGGCATACAGAGAGCAGGCGGCGAGAAAGTCTGATTTTGAGCGCACGGAGCTTGCGAAGGATAAGACGGGTGTGGAGATCGCGGGGCTGACAGCCACGAACCCCGTCAATAACAAAGAGATTCCCATTTGGATATCCGACTATGTGCTGATGACCTACGGAACAGGAGCGATCATGGCAGTTCCCGCCCATGACGAGAGAGACTGGGATTTTGCCAAGAAATTCGGGCTTCCGATTATAGAGGTGGTGGCAGGCAGCGATGTGAGTGTGCAGGAGCGGGTTTATACGGATGTCGCTACCGGAACGTTGGTGAATTCCGAGTTCCTGAACGGGATGTCCGTCGCGGACGCGAAGGAGAAGATCATTGTGTTCTTGGAGGAGAAGGGTATTGGCAGCCGCAAGACCAACTATAAGCTTAGAGACTGGGTGTTCTCCAGACAGCGTTACTGGGGAGAGCCGATTCCGATAGTGCATTGTGAGAAATGTGGTTTTGTGCCTCTTGACGAGAGCGAGCTTCCGCTGATGCTTCCCGAGGTGGAATCCTACGAGCCCACCGATAATGGTGAATCTCCGCTGGCTGCCATGACGGATTGGGTGAATACCACTTGTCCTCATTGTGGCGGACCCGCCAAGCGCGAGACCGACACTATGCCCCAGTGGGCAGGGTCGTCATGGTATTTCCTGCGCTACACCGACCCTGATAATAAGGAGGCGCTTGCAAGCAAGGAGGCTCTTGAGTATTGGATGCCCGTTGACTGGTATAACGGCGGGATGGAGCACACGACGCTGCATCTGCTGTATTCCAGATTTTGGCATAGATTTCTCTATGATCAGGGTGTGGTTCCCTGTCAGGAGCCCTATCAGAAGCGTACCAGTCATGGCATGATCCTTGGACTGAACCCTCACAGCTTTGTGAACCAGACTCCGGAGGAACAGAAACGTCTGTTGGAACAGTACGGAAGCGAGAAGGCGGCAAGGGAAGCCTTGGTAAAGCAGTTTGGCGAGATGGCGGAGCACCCCGTGGTAAAAATGTCCAAATCCTTGGGCAATGTGGTGAATCCTGATGATATCGTGCGGGATTACGGTGCGGATACCCTGCGTACCTATGAGATGTTCATCGGAGCCTTTGACATCAGTGCGGCGTGGAGCGAAGATGGCGTGAAGGGCTGCCGCAGATTCCTTGAGAGGGTGTGGAAGCTTCAGGACATCTTGGTAGATGGCGACGGTTACAGCGCAGACTTGGAGACCAAGCTGCACCAGACCATCAAGAAGGTGTCGGGGGATTATGAATGCCTGAAATATAATACCGCGATCGCGGCGATGATGGCGTTAATCAATGAGTTTTACAAGAAAAATGCGGTCACAAGGGGAGAATACAAAACATTACTCGTGTTATTGAATCCTGTGGCGCCGCATATCACGGAGGAGCTCTGGCAGACCGCCGGCTATGAGGGGAGAATCTATCAGACCACATGGCCCGAGTACGACGAGGCAAAGACCGTGGAGAGTACCGTGGAGATCGGCGTGCAGTTAAACGGCAAGATCCGTGCGACGGTGATGGCGGACAAGGACGCGGACAAGGATACCGTGATCGCCATGGCGAAGGAGGCGTTGGGAGATAAGCTGACGGGGACGATCGTCAAGGAGATCTATGTTCCGGGGCGTCTGGTGAATATTGTGGCAAAATAACGGGCGTAATTTACCTGTAAAAAGCGACGGCACATAGGAATGCGTGATATGCAGCCCTATGTGCCGTCCTTTTGGATACCCATGAGCAATAAGCATAAATCCAATAGAATTGGCTTGGCGAATGCCGCGAGGGTATTGACTGTTTTGGCGTATAGTATCGTTGTCATTTGTGCTTGGATAGTGCCCACTTAGAACTTGCCGCAGATGTCATCGATCTGGCGCAGCTCCTCAGGGGCGCTGTACTTGCGGATCGCGGCGATTGCTGCCTGAAGCTCCCCGGGGGAGAGAGTCATGTGGGCGGCTTTGGCCTCCTTGATCACGGGCATCATCATCATGAGCATTTCTTTTTGATTCTTCAGGGGACCAGCGGCCTGCTTGCGCGCATTCACCTCGTTAAACATTTTGTTGAGAAAGTCCAGCTTTTGCTCAGGGATATTGCGAACAAGTTCGTCCTCCATCCAAGCGGGACGGTTGTTATTATTTGACATAATGAACACTCCTTTCTATTTAATAACATATGTAGTGGATTACAAAGGGGGCTTGTGTAACTTGTACACATGTTATTTTTGAGGGGCAGGATTGTTGAATATTCCCTGCATCATTTCCATCATTTGGGACATATCCGTGTTGCCCAAAATAGAGCTCAGGTCGGGCATTCCGGAGCTGCCATCAAAAATATCGGGTGATATTTCCTGCATCATTTCCATAATTTGCATCATTTCCTGCATATTCTCCAAATTCTGCATCATGTCTTTCAGGTTCTGCATCTTTTCTTTCTCCCTGCCCGTGCAGAAAGGGAGTATCTCGTCCATAAGCTCGCCGATACCGCCATCGGGACGCCTTAGGACGGGGGACATCGGCATGAAGGCAAAGGGGTGGTTCTGGAAGAAACGCAGGGTGTATTGCAGCTCCATGAATTTGATATAGACAGCCAATTTGCCTTGGGCGGAGGGCTCAAGATAGCATAGAAGGAGCTTGAGCATCTGAATATGGTTAGTGGTAAACAGAGTATCAAAGGCTGTCACTCTGTCCGGACGATTGCTATCCATGGAACCCTCCTGTATATTATAAGCTTTTATGTATTTTATGCGCAGTCCTATAAAATATTGCAGGGAAATACGTATGAAAAACAGGCCCCCTGAGGGAGCCTGTCGAGTAGGGCTGCTGATTAGCAGCCACAGGAATTGCAGGTGTCACAGCTATTGCTGTTGCTGTTGTTGCCGCAGAGACAGCTAAACAGAAGAATCCAGATCAGCCAATCACAACTGCTGTTATTATTTCCGCCAAGCAGACCGTTGCCGCATCCGCAGCCATTGCCGTTGCCGCCGCAGAATAACAATAACAGGATGATCCAAACACAGCTATTGCCACCGCCAAAAAGACCATTATTGCTGCTGCATCCGCAGCCACAATTGCCAGAAGTCAAATTGCTCATGATTGTTTGCCTCCATACAAGAGTTTTGTTTATGGTGTATTGTATGCGCCTTGGCATGTCTGTGTTTCCGGATTTTGGAAGGAAATGGTAGTTTATATAAAATTAATGATACAAGATGTAGAAAAACACTTGCATAAATTTTTGTATATAGTAAAATAGTAATGTAGAAAAACGGGTTAGCGTGGGTGAGTAGGGACGATGAGCTATGGCGCAGAATGAATACATAGTGGAAGACCGCAGCTTTCGCACGGAGGCGGATTACAAACGGGCTCTACGCGACAAGGAAACCATGGACAGACTCAGGAAAGAGTCTGCCAAATACACGGCTACGGAGCTGGAAAGCCTTCTGAATGCGGTGCATGGCGGCAAATACCAATTTCATACGCTTTTGGGGCAGGATTTTGAGGATGAACTGGCGGAGCGGGTCAAGCAGATGCGACGGCAGGGAGATACAGGCAGAAATGGGAAATCTTCCCATGGGAGGCAAAACTCTCCAAAGTCCGCGGGAAGCGGGAGAGCGGCACCCAAAGGAAGGGAACCCGCGGTGCATGTCTCGGAGGAGGCAGTACAGCTTGCACTCAAGAAGCAGGAGCTGCGCAGGAGATGGACGGTGCTCGTGTGTATGGCGGTGGCGGTGGTGTGTCTGGGATATTTTGGCGCGTATATGTACTTTGGACAGCGCACTGACAGCAGCTATGCATCGCTTGCGGCGCTTAAGGATAAGCCGGTGCTGGCGAGGGAGACGGCGGGCGAGGAAGTGGTGATCCATTACGTCAACGAGGAGAAACGCGAGATTCCTGAGGTGCTTGATGAATATAAAAATTTATTAAATAAGAACAAAAAGCTAATCGGATGGGTCAAAATTGACGATACAGATATAGATTACCCTGTAATGCAGACCTCGGATAATGAATATTATCTGGATCATAATCTGAATCAGGAATATGATAAGAATGGGTCTATTTTCATGGATAAGGACTGTGACGCGATCGAGCCGAGCACGAATCTGATTCTCTACGGTCACCACATGAAAAGCGGAAAAATGTTCGGGGGGCTTGATAAATATCAAAATGAGGAGTATTATAAAAAGCATAGGTACATAGATTTTGACACGATTTATGAAAAGGGCGTCTATGAGGTAATGTATGTGTTCCGCTCGAGGGTTTACAGCGAGGAGGAGGTTGTCTTTAAGTATTACCGATTTATTGACGCGGTCAGCGAGATTGAGTTTAATTCAAATATGAATGAGATGGCGGCGATCTCCCTGTATGACACGGGGGTGACGGCTGAATATGGAGACCGGCTTCTGACGCTCTCCACCTGTGATTATCAGGAACAAAACGGTCGTTTCGTCGTAGTTGCCAAAAAGGTATCAGAAAAGGAGTAAGGACATGGCAAAGGAGCTTAAGAAAAAGAGTAGGAGACTTAAAAGGACGGTCAGAAAGACATTGGGAACCATATGTCTGATCACGGCGATTTTAGTCGCATCAATCCCCACGGAGGGGCTGAAGCAGGTGGCGGCTGATGCTGGCAGCACAACTAGCGCCCCTGCGACGAAGGTGGATGGAGCTAAGATCGAGAGCTTGGCTAGCGGCAGCTCTAAGATTCCGGATTTAACAAAAGTCAAGCTGGAGGTTTATAATTCCGGCAACGGCTTTCAGTTTGCGTTTATCCCGACGGGGGGCGCCGGTACAAATGCATATCAGGCGGTGATTGTGGGTTTTGATTACGCTGCTGCCGAGGGGACGGATACGTTGCAGGGCGATACGATGGTTATTCCGAGCTCCTTTGATGCATATCAGAATTATTCTCTCAATACAGGGTCATCAAAAGAATATGCTGCAGTGAGTCGGGACGGTAATTTCCTGTTCTATGAATCCAAGCCTGCAGTGGAGGAGGTAGTCAGCGGTAGTGATGTCATTACTCCTGCGGTGCCTGCGGAATACACTCCTTGTTGGCATTCCACAGTTAGCGTGTGGGGGGCAAAGGCTGATGACGATTTGTACTATTATGATACAGATGATGGACGACCGGGGAGTAATCCCCCGATTCAGGTTCGTGATGCCGGTACTATAAAAGACAGCAAAATGCGAATCAGGGAGGTGCCTGTACACTATATTGGAAATCATACTGTCACGGAAACGACGGATGCAGTTACAAAAAAACCGGTATATAATGCAGTAAAAACAACTGCTTCAAACACGATTTTTGGTAATATCGGTAACGTGAATACCTTGACTATGCCGGACAGCTTGTATGGCGTTGGAGATTTTGCCTTCTATGAAGCGGGAAGTGTGAAAAAAATTGTGTTAAAGAGTAATTTGGCTTATATTGGAAACTATTCCTTTGCGGGATGCAGGGCTATGACGGCTATTGATTTGCCCGAGAACACAAGACTTGATGTGATTGGTGAGCATGCTTTTGAAAACTGCCAGTCCTTGGAGTCATTTACTGTACCCACTAACGTGAAGGCAATCGGAGATGCTGCTTTTAAGGGCTGTTCTGGGGCGACGTCGGGACTTCGCAAGTTCGATTTTCTGGCAAGCAAGACTCCCAGCTTGACATTGCTTGGCTGCGATATGTTTGTGGGATGCAATAAGCTTACTTCCGTGACATTCCCCGCAAGCCTGACTGAGGATGTGGATATCAGTAATTTTGAGGGCTGTGAAAGTCTGGAATTTATTGCTATGTTTTCGGCAAGCACAAAAATTACTGAAGGATTGAAATCAAGCTTTGGTTATGACGACTTCAAGAAGCAGAACAGCACGAGCTCCGTGGAGGACGTAAGAGATAAGTTCTATTTTGAGGGACCCACGCAGGAGGATAAACCGTCTGAATTCCATCAAATGGCGATGGCGAAAGAATTTGCGTTCAGTTATCTGAATAGCGATATGAAGAAGCGCGGTATCTATGAGCTTACAACCAAGGTAGACGGTTTGCTGGCAACTTATCGTGTGAGCGGTGTAGAGCATAATCAGGGACCCAATAAATTGATTGGTCACAAGCTTGCTACGGGTATTAAGAAGATTGATTTGCCCAAATATATTGGACCGCAGACGATCTCAGCACTTTCCTCAGGGGTGTTCCAAGATTATTGTGATGTGGAACAGGTGATTATTCCCTCAACTGTGAAAACTATCGAGACGAATGCCTTTACGGGCTGTCATCACTTGAAATATGTATTGTTTGAGGAGCCCACGGGGATGCAAATTGCAGACGGGGCGTTTAAAACCCAGCAGATAGACGCTTCAAACAAGAATCATAAAACAGGCTGTGCTAATGAGATTTCGGGCAATAAGGATCCTGAGTTGACCTTTGTGTGTCCTGTTTCCAATGCGTCCAGTCCCTTTGTGTACGCTATGAACAAGGCGAACAACATCAATGTCGGGAATCAGAATCCTTCCTATATTACAGTATTTAGCGGTTGGCCTGACGGTTTGATGGTGAAGTATAATTTTGAGACCGAGAGCAATGAGCTGATTGATTATTTGAAATGGAGTGATCTGTCGGCTCCTGCCGATTCTAATATGGTTAAGATATATGAGGCTCTTGATGGGGAACGTGCAGACGACTATCGGACGGCTATGACCAATGCCTCATCAGCGAAAGGCGGCGGTGAGCAGTATGACAGAGAGATTTGGGATAGATACACGAATATTGTACTTCCGGACGGAATCCAGAGCATAAAGGACGGATTATTCAAGGAGAATGAAGCGGTTGAAAGTACGGTGGCAGATGCGGGACTGCCCAATGGCAAGTATAAGACTTTGACGGCACTTGGATTAACGGAGATTCCGGGGCATGACGCTTCAAGCTCAACAGGAGGCACGGCTTCTGGAAATGCTCCTTCAGGCAGTGATACTGATATTGATGAGAAGCTTGGCGGCTGCTTTGCAGGCTGTACTACCTTTGGAAGCATCGTTCTGACAGGTGCAACGACGACGGTTGGCGATTATGCATTTAACGGCTGTAAGAATCTTACAGAGGTGGTTCTTCCCAGCACGGTGTCAAAGCTTGGGCAGATTCCCTTTACAGGCTGTGAGAATTTGTCTCATGTAAGCTTCCAGAGCAATGAGTTCTACACCTGTGACGAGTCCATTATCTATAAGCTTGACACCAGCGGCAAAAAGGTGGAGCTTGTGGAGTATTTGGAGGGGAGACCTAATCCCAGCGTGAATGTGGCTGAGCTTACGGGTGTTAAGTCCATCGCGCCTGAGGCGTTTGCCAACACGGGAGTGACAAGTGTGGATTTGAAGGAATCATATGTGACGCTGATTCCTAAGCACGCTTTCCAGAATTGTGAGGCATTAAAGAGCGTATATCTGCCGGATATGATATATACCTTGGAGGAGGAAGCATTCCAAAATTGTCCTGCTATGACGGCAATCGAGCTTCCTGCCACCAATATGTTGATTGCGCCCGCTGCTTTTGACACATCAGGCACAGAGCGACCTGACGGTCTGGTGTTCTATTGTAGTGAGGGAAGTGAGCCGTATAAGTATGCGGTTGCCAATAACTTTAAGACAGCGATCATACTGCCCAAGTTCAAGGTTACCTTTGAGGATTGGGACGGCAAGGTTCTTAAAGAGCAGTATGTGGAGCAGGGCAGAGCGGCGACACCGCCGGAGGACGACCCTGTCAGAGCGGGACATAGATTTACCGGTTGGAATAAGGATTACTCAGCGATTACAGATAATATCACAATCACCGCTATGTATAAAGAAATCGGTGAGCATGACAATGATGTTTTGGTTACCTTCTATCTGGAAGACTTTACCACAGTGTATGTCACTCGTATGGTGACGCCCGGCAACAAGGTGGATCTTCCTCCTGACCCTAAGAAGGACGGCTATCTGTTCATTGGGTGGGAAGGCTCCAATAGCTTAGGCGCAGTTAAGGTAGATGACCTTATCACCGAGAAGACGAACTTTAAGGCGGTATTTGAGGAATTAGACGGCAAAATACCGGTGCGGTTTATTGACTCCTATGACAATAGCGTAGTTAATGCATATACGCTGAATCCGGGAGATGCACCTATTGTGCCCGGACTGCCTACAAGAGAGGGTATTACATATACCAAATGGTTCCCGGATATTCCGGAAAAGATTACGACCGCCCAAGATTTTATCGCTTTGTATGTGAACGGTGGTGGCACTGGCACTGGCAATGGAAATAACGGCACTGCCAGCGGTAACAACCCTAACAACCCTAACGGTGGCAACGGTTCCGGAAGCGGTGACGAAGATCCCACGGTTACCAGTAAGCTTTATACCCTGACTGTAATCAGGGGTAGCGGCTCCGGCAGCTATGTGGCGGGTTCTCAGCCTATTGTCATAGCGAATAACCCTGATAAGGGCTATGAGTTCAGCCATTGGACGATTGACCCTTCAGGCACTAAGATTGCCAGCACGGTATTGTCTGCGACGGTGATCACCATGCCCGAGGGCAATGTCACGGTGACAGCCAACTATAAGGCGAAGACGGGCTCTACCTCGGGTAGCGGGTCTGTAAGCGGCAATAATTCCAATCGTCCCACCAACGGTTCCAATATTTTGAGCACAGGGACGACGGTGGTGATTGATAAGAACGGACTTTCCAATACAGGTGTTGTCTCTGCGACTGTAAAGGGGTCTTCCGATAACTTTACGATTAAGGTTACGGAGAGCTCGACTGCATCGGAGGCAGTAGTGAGAGCGCTTAAGGCGGAGTATGGGGATATCAGCAATATTAAGTATTTCCCGATGGATATCTCTCTGTATGATTCCACGGGTACCAGGAAGATTACCGATACCACGGGGCTGTCGATTACGATCACCCTGCCCTTGCCTGACTCACTGGCTACCTATGCGGGGAACAATCAGGTTGCAGGCGTGGTGAATGACAGGCTTGATAAGCTTTCACCGAAGTTTACCACGATTGATAAAGTAGCATGTGTTACTTTTACGGCGGAGCATTTCTCTCCCTATGTGATCTATGTGGAGACGGATAATCTGTCCAAGGGGCAGGTGGTGGACAGCACTCCTAAGACGGGTGACGGCATTCACCCCAAGTGGTTCCTGTCCATAGGTCTTGCCTGTGTTGCAATGGTATTATTTATGAAGAAAGATAAGCGCGCTCTGCAGAAGGCAAGAGTTGCGTAGAGGAAGAAAAGCATGAGGAAAAAGCGTTTATTTGGTGCATTGTTGATGGTGATGGCACTTATTGTAATGCTGCTTCCTGCGGCGGAGGCAGACGCGGAGACGACTGCCTCCGACTTTGTTATCAAGGATGGAAAGCTGGAAAGCTACAAGGGCAAGGATACTACGGTCACCATTCCTAATGAGACCGATAAGGATAAGATAGTGAAGGTGATCGGCGCGAGCGCCTTTGCGGGCAATACCACGATCGAGAAGCTTATCCTTCCGGATTCCGTGACGCAGATTGAAGCCTATGCTTTTGACGGCTGTGAGAAGCTGCGGACGGTGGAACTGGGCAAGGGTCTGACCAAGATAGACGATTATGCGTTTGCCAACTGTGAAGGACTGGAGACCATGGATATCCCGTCTAATGTGCGTTCAATCGGAACGGAGGCGTTTGCTGACTGTGAGCGGTTTGAGTCCATTACCATTCCGCCCGAGGTGACCAGCATCAAGGAGGACGCCTTTGCCAGAGATTATCTTCTGAATATTTACAGTGAGGGCGGGAGCTATGCTGCCAAATATGCCGTGGATTTCTATTCAAAGCAGAGGAATTTCGTGGTTAAGAGCGGCAAGCTTGTGGAATACAAGGGAACGGATACCAAGGTGACTGTTCCTGACGAGGTGGAGGTCATCGGCGCGGACGCCTTTGCGAACAACACGACAGTGGAGAAGATCACGCTTCCCGATTCGGTGAAGCAGATTGAGCCGTATGCCTTCTGGGGCTGTGAGAAGCTTAGGACGGTGGAGTTGGGCAAGGGCTTGACGCAGATTGACGATTATGCCTTTACCAATTGTGACGGTCTGGAGGAAATGACGATTCCGTCCAATGTGCGAAGCATTGGGATTCAGTCATTCTCCGATTGTAATATATTGAAGAATATCACTATACCGCCGCAGGTGACCAGTATCAAGGACAATGCGTTTGACAGGGATTATCTCTTGAATATCCGCTGTGAGACAGGAAGCTATGCGGACAAATACGCTCAGGAGTTCTATGAGCGGCAGAAGGATATGGCTGTATATGGCGACGTCACGCCGGATAAGCCGGAGGTTCCCGAGGACGGCGTGTATTCGGGAGATCCTTACCCCTCGGATGACAATGCGCAGAGCGGAAACGACGGAACACAGGATTATAATATTGGAGAGATCTTGGGAAGCACCAAGGTGGTCGGCAATCAGGCGATGGTATTTATGCACAATGCAGGACTGCCCGTGCTGGGCGGGACAGATGCGAGCCTGTCTGAGACAGGCGGTAGTGTGGAGGAGCCGTGGAAGGTGAGCGAGCGGACACATTATCGTGACGAGCAGTATACGGAAGGCTCGGTAGGAGAGGATATTCGGGAGATTGGAAGATTTGCCTACGCGAGAAGCGGTTTGAAGAATATAACTCTGCCTGACGGACTTGAGAAGATTGAATATGCCGCTTTCTATCACTGTGATGACTTGGCGGCTGTGGAGCTTCCCGAGAGCGTCACCGCCGTGGAGTCCAAGGCGTTCGCCCACACTGCATGGGTCGAGGATTTCATGGACGGCAGCGACGAGACAGAGGGAGATTTCCTGATCAGCGGCGGGGTTTTGGTCGCTTACAGGGGTGATTCCGAGGAGGTGACGATACCGGAGGGCGTGCGCGTGATTGCGGGCGAGGCATTCATGGATCATGATGAGATTCGCAAGCTCAGCGTACCTGAGACCGTGCAGTTTGTAGACGATGACGCATTTATCGGCTGTAATCCCGAGGAGATAGAATATGGCGGAGTGCCCTTCTCAGAGCTGCTCTCGGATTTACTGGTGGAAGAACAGATCAATCTCAGCGCGCTGAACGCCGCACCAAGGACGGTTGAGAAGTCATCTATCGGATTGCCTACAACCTCGACAGGCTTCCCCATTGCATGGATTGCCGCGGGCGCAATGTTCCTGTGTGGAGGTCTATGTATCCTCCCAAAGGCTTGGTAGCAGGAGCCGGATTTCCGTAAGCGATGAGACAAATCAATGTAGTTGAATTTAACTTTGAAAAATCTATCATTATAAACATAGCCTACTCTGCCAGTATGCAGGGTAGGCTATCTTCATCTCGGCAGAAAAATATACAAAATAATTGGGTTATTAGACAATTTATGATAAAATAATAGTGTTGTCGCACCCATTCTGGCAACAGAAAGGGGGTGTATCGCTTGGAACAGTTGATTTCTTTCTTGATCTCAGTCGTGGCAGGAATAGTTTGTTACTATTTCTGCAAATGGTTAGACGGAGACGGCAGCGACAATTAGCCTAAAACGGAGCAGCTCACCGTAACGAGCAAGAACCCCAACGATGCGACGGTCGTTGGGGTTCGCTTTTGTTGCTTTAGTTTTGCGTATCGCTTAGATACAGTTTCTTTCTTTGTCGATGAAATTATATCATACGCCACCAACGTTTTCAAGTGTTTCCATATTAATTTTTTTTATCCCCAATACCCAAAGGAGTATATGTATCCTCAAAAAACTATTGACATATAATGCATAATTGTATACAATTATGCGAGACGAACAATTTGGCATCTGAACCTTAACCATTGGAGAGGAGGTACGCATATGAGAGAGGAAGGGGCATTTCAAAATCGTCCGGTCACAATGAACAGCAAAAACAACCTTCTCGAGATAGAGGAGCATATGTATATCTTGGATGACGTGGAGAAGCCGAATGTATTTCGCAATATGTTCCCCTATTCCGAGATCCCGAAGATTCCGTTTAATGACAGGATCGTGCCGCATAATATGCCCAAGGAGATCTGGATCACGGACACGACATTCCGTGACGGACAACAGTCCCGGGCGCCGTACACCACGGAGCAGATCGTGACGATATACGACTATCTGCACAAGCTTGGCGGGCCAAACGGTATGATTCGCGCCAGTGAGTTCTTTCTGTATAGCAAGAAGGACAGGGACGCGGTTTATAAATGCATGGAGAGAGGCTATCAGTTTCCCGAGGTCACAAGCTGGATACGCGCCAGCAAGGAGGATTTTAAGCTGGTCAAGGAAATCGGCATGAAGGAGACAGGTATTCTGGTGAGCTGCTCCGACTATCATATTTTCCTAAAGCTGAAAATGACCAGACGACAGGCAATGGATCATTATCTCAGCGTGATCAGGGATTGCTTGGAGGAGGGCATCAGCCCCAGATGCCATTTGGAGGATATCACGAGGGCGGATATATACGGTTATGTGGTGCCGTTTTGTCTGGAGCTGATGAAGCTCATGGAGCAGTATAAGATTCCGATTAAGATTCGCGCCTGCGACACCATGGGCTACGGGGTCAACTACCCCGGCGCGGTGATTCCCAGAAGCGTGCAGGGTATCATTTATGCGTTGCACACTCATGCGGGAGTGCCCCATGACCTGATCGAGTGGCACGGACATAATGATTTTTATAAGGCAGTGGTCAACTCCACTACGGCATGGCTCTATGGCTGTGCCGGAGTCAACACCTCTCTTTTCGGCATTGGCGAGCGGACGGGCAACACGCCGCTTGAAGCCATGGTGTTTGAGTATGCGCAGCTCAAGGGAGATTTGAACGGTATGGACACCACGGTGATCACGGAGCTTGCCGAGTATTACGAGAAGGAGATCGGCTACACGGTGCCCTCCAGAACGCCCTTTGTGGGTAAGAATTTCAATGTTACCAGAGCGGGAATCCATGCGGACGGACTCTTAAAGAACGAGGAGATCTACAATATCTTCGACACGGACAAGTTCCTGAACCGCCCCGTGCTCTGTGCGATATCCAACACCTCCGGTTTGGCGGGGATCGCGCACTGGCTCAACACTTTTTACAAGCTCAAGGGAGACGAGCAGGTGGACAAGACCTCCGAGCTTGTCAGAGAGATCAAGAGCTGGGTGGACGAGGAGTATGCGGAGGGGCGCGTGACCGTGCTCACCGACGAGGAGATTATCGCTTGTGTTCATCGGGTGTGTGAGCAGATGAACATTCCGCTTCCGGGGGCGCAGGGCGCGTCAGAGCAGAAATAATATGGGACGGTATAACTTGGTGCAGGGCGGAGCCGATACGGTTCCGCAGGGCAGAACAGGAGCAAAAAGGTGGGTAATTACGATGTAAAGCAGGAAGTGACAGACAAATTCTCTTTGCGGGGGCGCGTCTTTCACAAGCTGCGTGATGATATTTTAAGCGGAAAATACGAGGAGCACGAGGAGCTTAAGGAGGTCGCCATCGGCGAGGAGCTGGGGGTGAGCCGTACTCCCGTGCGCGAGGCGTTTCGTCAGTTGGAATTGGAAGGGCTGATACAGATCATCCCGAACAAGGGAGCCTATGTGACGGGCATCACGGAGAAGGACGTGCAGGATATTTATATGATACGCTCGCTCTTGGAGGGCTTGTGCGCCCGTTGGGCGACGGAGCATATTACCAAGGAACAGATGGAGGAGATGGAGGAAAATATCTACCTCGCCAAGTTCCATGCCCAGAAGGGGCATTTGGATCAGCTCGCGGAGTTGGATAACCATTTTCATGATATCATGTACGAGGCGTGCAACAGCAAGATGCTGGAGCATCAGCTGAAGGATTTTCATCAATATGTGCTTCGCGTGCGCAAGAAGACCCTGAACAACGCCAACCGCGGTCCCAAGTCCAACGAGGAGCACGAGCAGATCATGGAGGCGATCAAGGCGGGGGACGCGGATCTTGCGGAGAAGCTCGCCAATCAGCATATGATCAATGCCTATGAGAATATGGTGAAGTCAGGCTTGCATGAAGCGTACCAAAGAGAGAAGAATCAAAAATAGAAGAACCCAAAATAGTTATCATAATAAAAAGACAATCAGAAAGGATAAGATTATGGCAAAAATTCAGATGACTACTCCCCTTGTGGAGATGGACGGGGACGAGATGACCCGTATTCTCTGGAAAATGATTAAGGACGAGCTGCTGCTCCCTTACATCGACTTAAAGACAGAGTATTATGATCTGGGATTAGAGCACCGCAATGAGACTGATGATCAGGTGACGGTGGATTCCGCCAACGCGACCTTAAAGTACGGCGTGGCGGTCAAATGCGCCACGATTACGCCCAACGCGGCAAGGATGGAGGAATATCACTTAAAAGAGATGTGGAAAAGCCCCAACGGAACGATTCGCGCGATCTTGGACGGCACGGTGTTCCGCGCTCCTATTTTGGTCAAGGGAATTATACCTTATGTGAGCAATTGGACGAAGCCTATCACCATTGCACGTCATGCATACGGAGATGTGTATAAGAACACTGAGATCAAGGTTTCCTGTGCGGGCAAGGCGGAGTTGGTGTTTACCGCCGAGGACGGAACCGAGACGAGGGAGCTGATTCATAATTTCACGGGCGCGGGTATCCTGCAGGGGATCCATAACACGGAAAAATCAATTTCCAGCTTTGCCAGAGCCTGCTTTAGCTATGCGGTGGACACGAAGCAGGATTTGTGGTTTGCGACCAAGGACACGATCTCCAAGAAATACGACCACACCTTCAAGGATATCTTTCAGGAGATTTATGACGCCGAGTATAAATCTAAATTCGAGGAGCTGGGAATCAAGTATTTTTATACATTGATTGACGACGCTGTCGCCCGTGTGATTCGTTCCGAGGGTGGATTTATCTGGGCGTGTAAGAATTATGACGGCGATGTGATGTCCGATATGGTTGCCACTGCCTACGGTGATCTGTCCATGATGACCTCGGTGTTGGTCAGCCCCAATGGTGTGTATGAGTATGAGGCGGCGCACGGCACGGTGCAGAGACATTATTATAAGCATTTGAAGGGGGAGGAGACCTCCACCAACTCCATTGCGACGATTTTCGCGTGGACCGGGGCGCTTAGAAAGCGGGGCGAGTTGGACGGTATCCCCGAGCTTGTGACCTTTGCGGATAAGTTGGAGCGGGCATGTATCAAGACTGTGGAGGACGGTAAAATGACTAAGAGTCTGAGTCTGATCTCCACTTGTGAGAAGCCTGTGATTTTGAACAGCTTGGAGTTTATACAGGCGATCAGGGAGACATTGGATACTTTATAGGAGCGAGGGGGCTGTCGCACTAAGTGTTGAAGATTAGTGCGACGGCTCCTTTTTATATGAGAGAAGTTCACGGAGCGTGGTGCCTGTTGCTTTGTAGAATCGCGCGCAAGGGGGCGGCGGGAGATGACTGTGCGGGTTTTGGCGGACTGTCTGCGGTTGGGTGTTTTCTAATAGTGCGGGGAAGGTGGTTGCAATTTGCGGGTCGGCTCTAAGGTGCATCCATGCACCTAGAGCCTGAAATGCGCATCCGTGCGCATTTCACCCTAGGTTTTGGACGCACTATAAGAAAACGCTCCAACCTTCGCCAAAGTCCGCCCAAACCCTCACAGTCCTCTCCCGCCTTGGTATCGGTGCGAGGTAGAGATGCACGAGTGGGAGTCATTTTATGAATGTGGAGAACTGCTGTTATGAATGTCAAAGAAAACGACAATGCGATGGTATAACAAAAAATATTGAGAGATATAGCAGTGTTTCTAACCAATTATCCTTATCAGGGGCGATGGTACGGGTATATACCGGAAACGAGAAGCCGAAGACCTTTTATGTCCCCAAGAATAATGTAGGTACTGTATGGCATGTGTTTGATATAGATGAAAACGGGATTACACCTGTTAATGAATTTTACAGTTCAGGTGCGCAAGGAGTTCGATAGATGAGGGGAAAACGAAGAATCATTCCAATCTTGTTGATATTATCATTGTTCTGCTGTTCATGCGGCATGGAGGAGAATGCTGCAGGAATGGTTGAATCGGAACAAACTGCGGAGGAACCAGAGGAAATGCCAACGATTGTATTCTTCCTATATGTTAAATTTTCCATGTGGGGGCATGATAAAGATGCTGATAAACCTCAGTCATCAATTTCTTTTATTGATAATCAGGGAAATATGTATTCTGCAAGTGATGCCTATTTCAATGGATTGACTTGCGGGGAGATATATGATGAGTTTGCCGCAGGAAAAATAAACGAGTACCTCACATTGGACACAAGCTGTGATTTGAATGAATTACGAAAAAACTATGAACTGCTCAAAAGTGTCGCCGAAAATGAAGATTTGCAGCTTATTCCTGAGAATGAGCTTCCAATTCCTTCGATAGAGGAAGATGATTATTGGTGGTTGGCATGTTACTATGATGAGAATGGAGAGCCGTCATGGATCACATTCAGACTACAACTGGATCATCCACATGGTACGCCGGACAGAGTTGACGACGAGAGGGCGGATCAGGTCTATGAATGGCTTGTGTCGCTATCGGGGAGGTGGAAATAGTCAAGGTGGGATATCAGCACAGGCAAGTAAACAATAATAAAAGGTAGATTTAGGATGTGGTGGGAGTTGTTGCAGATGTGGATGAATAATCCGCAGTGCAACGGCTCCTTCTATTCTGAATACTGGTTGAATACTGAATCTATAAAAAGCTATTTCTTTTTTCTAATAAAAGATATATAATCAAGCAAACAGTAAACTGGCAATTACTGAGAAGAAAAATTTGCTGAATCAAAGCTTTTTTCGATAAAGGAAATCAAAAGCTTGCTAAAGACGAAAAAGGAGTTTGATAGATGAGGGGAAAACGAAGAATCATTCCAATCTTGTTGATATTATCGCTGATTTGCTGTTCATGCGGCATGGAGGAAAATGCTGCAGGAACGGTTGAATCGGAACAAACTGCGGAGGAACCGACTGAAGAAAGTGCGATTGTAGAAAATATAATTGCAGAAAATACGGCTGTAGAAGATTTGACAATCGAGGAACCGAAAGAAATATCGGCGTTCAGAGAAACAGAAGAAATACCAACGATTGAGGAAGAAGGTGAGTTGCCTGCGATTGTTTTTCTTTTACATATACAGTTCAAGGGAATCCGGGATGAAGATATCAATAAGGCGCAATCGTTAAATTCTTTTATTGATAATCAGGGCAATTTGTACTTTGCAGTTGGTTCCTATTTTAATGGAATGAAGTATAAAGAAATATATGACGAGTTTGTAGATGGAAAGTTAGACGAATACCTTACATTAGAAACAACCTGCGATTTGGACGAATTACGTGAAAATTATGAATTGCTTAAAAGTGTTGCAAAAAATAAAGAGCTAAAACTGGTTCCAGATCGTTATGTTTCTCCTGATGGTCATCCGGACATTGTTGGAAATACTTATATTTGGTCAGCATTTTATTATGATGAAGAAAGAAAACTTTCAAGAATAAAATTTAGGTATGCATCAAATCATCCCTTTGACGTAATAGACAGAGTTGACGACGAGAGGGCGGATCAGGTCTATGAATGGCTTGCGTCGCTATCAAAAAGGTGGAAATAGTCGAATTGGATGTCAACAGTTTCCAATTGACTTTTTTCGTAGTGGTGATATAATTAATTGAACTACAATTTTAGTTTTTGTGTGTTATGGAGGGCGTTATGGGCGGGAAGGAATTGTCTAAATGTGAAGGAATGGTTATGAAGGCAATATGGGGCAGCAGCGATGTGCTGACGATGCAGG
The DNA here is from genome assembly GCA_023663505.1 of Muribaculum sp. GTDB lineage: Bacteria > Bacillota > Clostridia > Lachnospirales > Lachnospiraceae > Acetatifactor. The sequence goes on along the minus strand of JAMPHH010000027.1, from coordinate 6,862 downwards.
AGATTACCGTGAAGGTGAATGATCTGTTTCAGAAGACGTGGAAGACTCAGACGGTATCCACCTATCTGGCGCGGCTTGTCAAAAAGGGATATTTGTCCATGGAGAGGCAGGGGCGCCTTTTTTATTATCACCCCTTGATTGCGGGGGAGGACTATGCGCAGGGGGAGATCGTCAAATGCATGGATATGTGGGGAGACGCCAAGGTGGGGGCGCTGCTGTCGGCGTTTACCCAGTCAAAGGGCTTGACGGATGAGGAGAGAGAATACATAAGGAGCATATTGGACGATGGACGGAACGATAATTAGGCTGATAATCTTTGCAATCCTGCTGACAAGTCTGCAGGGGAGCCTTCTGTGTATTCAGTCGCTTGGCGTGATGAAGCTGTGCGGGGAGCAATACCATAAAATGCAGCTTCTTTTGTTAAAATGGAGTTTGGCGGTTTTGCTGCTGCCTGTGGCATTTCTGGTTCTGGTGATGGAACAGGTGGACTTGAAAATGTCTCCTTTTATCTTTAAATCCACCTTTTTGGTTGCCACAAAGCCTCAAGCGGTTAAGGTTTATGGCGTTTTGGCGGCAGTGTGGTTTGTTGGCGCGGTCTGCCACGCTGTCATTACGGCAATTCCAAGGTATCGGCTGCACTGTCTGCGCAAGTCCTGTATTCCGGTGGCTGATGAGGCGTGGCAGGCGCTTTTGAAGGAATATTGCAGACGCTATGGCGTCCGCAGGGTCGCTTTAAGTCAGAATTATGGACTGCGGTCGCCGATCACGGTGGGAATTTTTCGGCATGAAATAATTCTTCCCGTTCAGGACTATACGACGACACAGATGCACATGATCTTAGAGCATGAGATGAATCATATCAAAAATAAGGATTTGCTTTGGAAAAGGATTTGTCTTGCCGCGGAGGGGATCCATTGGTTCAATCCGCTCGTCAGGCTGCTGACGGGAAGGGTGATCTATCTGGAGGAAGTGATTTGCGACAGGCAGTCCGTGGAGCATACCTCTGTATTTTCCGTACAAGACTATGGGAGATTTCTGGCGGAGCTGGAGGATAATCAGATCGGGGAAAGCGCGGTGACGGCGCTGTGCGAATCACGGAATATCGTGGTGCGCAGAATCAGCCTTTTGGCGGACGGCAGTAGGAAATTGCTGCCGGGGAAATTCGTTTTCCCTGTCTGCCTTGCGGTGATGCTTATGTGTACCATGGTTTTGTCCCATACTGCCGCCGCATATGCGGCGGAATGGAGTAATATCTCTATGTACGGCACGCCCAGTGGGATTCCCGAGGGTGGTACAAAAGAATCGTCGGAAGGCAATATGATCTATGGTGTTGCGGACTTGTCTGTCGCGGAGCAGGATTTGAGTGCGGAATATATAGAGGATCCTTTTAAGTATGAGGGCGTGTTGGAGGCAAAGACCAGATATCTTGTATTTATCACGCAGATGCCGGAGGAAGCGGGAGTCGGCCTGCGCTATAAATGTGAGGAGGGCGAGGCGATCCGCGTGGGACTCAAAAATCTTTCCACTGGTGAGGTGGCATACGAGGAAGCAGGGCGTGGAGGATATAGCTATACCGTCCCGACAGCAGGAGAATATGCCGTCTATATTGAGAACGGGTCGGAGAAGGATTTGAACGGTTCCGTGTCAGGGTATTATTCGGAGTAACTTGTGAGTTTGCAAGCACGGGCACAAAGTCAACTGCGTTAACAAAGTCAACTGCGTTAACAAAGTCAACTGCGTTAACAAAGTCAACTGCGTTGACTTGCTCATTGCTCGCAGGAATAAATTGCTCTGAAAATGTGTTCTTGAATGCAAATGTTACAATAATGAAAGCTAAGCATTTCAATTTGAATATAAGGCATTCAAATGTACATTTTCAGTTCAGTTTACAAGGTGTTAAGCAAATAATCGAACTACAACTATAGTTAATTTATAATATAGCTAAGTAAAAAACAATACAAACAACGCGGGGTATCAGGATTGCAACGCTGCAGGGCACAATTCATTCACAGAATGCTATGGTATGTGACACTTGCGGGAATTAAACAATTGCAAAAAAATATGTCAGTCATAATCAATTTAACGCAGAGAAAGGGCATAAAAATGAGAGGGAAAAGCGAGAGAAAAAAACGAGAGAAAAGTAGTGTATCATGTTGGCATGGAGAAAGCAGGAAACAGAGAATATTGTCCTTCATTCTCTGTGCCGTTCTGGTGGCGGGAAGCTGTATGCCGGAGTACGGTATGTCAGTACATGCCGCGGAGATTTTACCGTCTTCTGCCGGAGATGACAGCTCTGTTGAGGAGAGTAATGAAGAGCGCGCAGAATTGCCGTTGGAGTTGAATCAAAACGTTATCCTTTCCGACGATAAAGCATCGGACGCCGCCACGGAGAAAAGCCTCACGGTAACTTTGTCAAAAACGGAATACGAGGCAGGCAGCGAGATAAAGCCTGAGGATTTGACCGTGGAATACCATGGAGCGGACGGAGAGGTAACGGTTCTCTCTTATAAGAATGATGATAAGAATGACAGCACGGGTGGCGATACAAGTGGCGATACAAGTGGCGATACAGGTGACGATACGAGTGGTGATACGAGTGACGACAGCGTTACCGGCTATACCATGAGCGGCGCGGATACCAATACGCTTGGAGTCAAGACCTTGACGGTTTCATATAATGACGGAACAGATACGCTGACGGCAACCGCGGATTATACGGTCTACGGCGTCTTGACGGATGCCATGGTGACGATGCCGAATCAGGAGTATATCTATAACAGGGCAGAACAAAAGCCTGAGCCTGTCGTGAAATATGCAGATGATGTAACCCTTCTGCCCGAGGAGGATTATTCGGTAGCTTATACCGATAATATAGATGCGGGCGAGGCTGCTTTGACCATTTCCGGCAAAGGCGTTTATCGTGGAAGCGTGACAAAGAAGTTTGTGATTCAAAAGGCAACCTTTGACGTGGTGGAATTGAGCTGTGAGGCGTCGTGCTGGAAGGCGGCGCAGGGGTACTTGGATTTGTGCGGGTATTTTTCCGTGGAGGCGGCTTCGGACGGCGGCGGTTTTACAGGTCGTTTAATTGGTGAGATTGAAGAATATGACAATGTGGAGGACGGTGGGGGCGATGTGTTGGCGGAACAGCCTTACATAGACGAAGCAGGTCTTTTGCGATACTCCACGAAAGCGGGAACGGTGGGGGATAGCGTGATGATTCCCGTTATTGTATCCTTTGGCAAAAATTATAACGACGGCGTGATTCATTTCACGATATCCCTGCAGGACGACGGGAGTGCAAGCGGTACTTACGGGGGCGTCACATGGAAGATCGACGCCAACGGTAAATTGACGGTGGAGGGAACGGGGGAGTTCTCCGCTTCGAAAGGGTGGTATAGAGCACCGTGGTATGATTATCGGGACAGGATTAAATCCGCCGAAATTCGTGTAACAGGGATGCGGAATGCCGCCTATATGTTTTATCAATGCCGCAATTTGACAAGTGTGGATTTGAGCGGGCTTGATAAGAGCAGTGTGACAAACATGCAGTCTATGTTTGAATACTGTAGAAGTCTGACAAGCTTGGACCTGAGCGGGTTAGACGCGAGCGGCGTGACTGATATGTCTAATATGTTTGCCCATTGCGGCAGCCTGACGAGTGTGAATTTGAGCGGATTTGATACGGGCAGCGTGACGAATATGCAGTCTATGTTTGAATACTGCAGCAGCCTGACAGGTCTGAATGTGAGCGGGTTTGACACGGGCAGCGTGACAAATATGGAGTCTATGTTTGCATACTGCAGCAGCTTGACAAGCTTGGACTTGAGCGGGTTTGATACAGGCAGCGTGACGAATATGGAGCATATGTTTGCATACTGCAGCAGCCTGATGAGTTTGAATGTGAGCAAGTTTGACACGGGCAGCGTGACAAATATGCAGTCTATGTTTAGTGGTTGTACGGAGCTGGCATCTCTTGATTTGAGTAACTTTGATATGGGCAGCGTGACAGAAGTGAAGACTATGTTTAGTGGCTGCCAAGGACTGACAAGTCTGAAGTTGGGGAATTTTGACACGGGCAAAGTGACCGATATGTATGGTATGTTTTATAATTGCGACAGTCTGACGAGTCTTGATTTGAGCAGCTTTGACACGGGCAAGGTGACGGATATGTCCAGTATGTTTTGGCAATGCGGCAGCCTGACAAGCCTTGATCTGAGCAATTTTGACACGTGCAATGTGACCAATATGTATGCTATGTTTTATGAGTGTGGGAGTTTGACGAGTTTGGATTTGAGCAGCTTTGACATGGGAAGCGTGACAAAAGCGAATAATATGTTTTTACACTGCAGCAGCCTGTCAACGCTTTATGCTCCCTATAATATTACGGCGGACGCTGCGCCTGATTTACCTGTTATGCAAAATGGAAACGACAAATGGTATGATTCAGAGCAAAAAGAATACACGGAATTACCCGTGGGACTGGATTACAGCATTGCCCTTGCCAAGAATAAGACGCCTGATGCCACAGAGAAACGGCTTAGCGTGATATTGTCAAAATCTGCGTATGAGCAGGGCAGTGTCATACAGCCAGAGGATTTAACCGTACAATATCGTGGAACGGACGGCAGGACGATCAGGCTTCCCATGAAGGCTGGTAATAATGCTTTCGGCTATACATTGAGCGGTGCGGATACATCTTCTCCGGCAGTCGGGACTTTGACGGTGTCTTATGATGACGGCACAGATACGCTGACAAAGACCGTGAATTATATGGTATACGGCGTATTGACGGATTCCATGGTGTCGATGCCGGATAAGGAATATATTTATAACAGGGAAGAACAAAGACCTGAGCCTGTTGTGAGCTATACAGGTGATGCAGCGCTGAAACAGGGAGAGGATTATTCGGTGTCTTATGCGGATAATATAGACGCGGGTGAGGCTGCCGTGTCCGTTTCCGGCAAAGGTCTTTATCGGGGAACCGTGACAAAGAAATTCATGATTCAAAAAGCAACCTTTGGCGAGGTAGACTTAAGCTGTGAGGAGTCGTGTTGGAAGTCAGCGCAGGGCTTCTTGGATTTGGGCGGGTATTTTGCCGTGGAAGCGGCTTCGGACGGAGGCGGCTTTGCAGGTCGCTCGATTGGTGAGATTATAGAATATAACACTGTCAGCGGGCGTGCGGTGCTGTCGGAGCCGCCCTCGATAGATGCGGACGGTATCTTGAGATATTCCACGATAGAGGGCACGGCGGGAGATAGCGTGCTGATTCCCGTTATTGTATCCTTTGGCAAAAATTATAATGATGCGGTGATCAATGTCACGATAGCTTTTTTATATGATGAAGGTGAAGTCAGCGGCGCTTACGAGGGCATCACATGGACAATCACTTCAAGCGGGAAATTGACGGTGAAGGGAACAGGAGAGTTCTCCGATTCGAAAGGGTGGGATAGAGCGCCATGGTACAATTATCGTAAGAGTATTACATCAGCTGAGGTTAATGTGACAGGGATGAAAAATGCCTCAGATATGTTTATTGACTGCTGGTATCTGAAAAGTGTGGACTTGAGCGGCTTTGATACAAGCAGCGTGACGAATATGAACGGTATGTTTGGTAACTGCAGCAGCCTGAAAAGTGTGGACTTAAGCGGCTTAGACACGAGCAGCGTGACAAATATGGGATATCTGTTTGGCGGCTGCAGCAGCCTGACAAGTGTGGATTTGAGCGGCTTAGACACGAGCAGCGTGATATATATGAACGAAATGTTTATTCGCTGCGAAAGTCTTAGAAGTGTGAATTTGAGAGGTTTTAATCAAAGATAGGGTTTAATTCCCCGCAGCTTGCTGCGCAACAAACTTTGCCCTTGAACTTGGGGTCTTGATACCCCGCAGCTTGCTGCGGGGTAGTTCATTACGAGCAGCGTGACGTATATGTATAGTATGTTTGCATACTGCAGCAGTCTGCCGAGTCTGGATTTGAGCAATTTTGATATGAGCGGCGTGACGGCTATGGAGAATATGCTTGACGGCTGCAGCGGTCTGGCGAAGATTTATACTCCCTGTCATGTTATGGGAGATATCGTGCCTGTTTTACCTGTCGGGGAAAATGACAAATGGTATGATTCAGAGCAAAAAGCATACATGACATTGCCCGTGGGACTGGATCACAGCATTGTCCTTGCCAAGAATAGGACGCCCGATGCCACGGAGAACCCGAGTGATCCGAGTGACCCGGCTGACCCGGCTGACCCGAACAATCCGACTGACCCTGATAACTCAGGCTTCCCTGATGACGGCAAATTCCGTATCAGCGAGGTGCCGAACCAGATTTATACGGGAAAAGCCATCAAGCCCGCGGTCGTCGTGTATTACGGTTCGCGCCGCCTGACGGAAAAAGCGGACTATACCGTGGCATATAAAAATAATATCAATGCGAACGATGCAAAGGTGGCAAAGACCGCACCCACGATCACCGTCAAGGGAAAGGGAAATTACAGCGGCAAGCAGAGCATTACTTTTGTCATCGAGCCAAAGAGCATTGAGGGGGACGATGTGACGGCCATAGAGCTTGCCGCGGCTGCAAACGGCAAGGTACAGAGACCTGTTCCGAATCTGGTTCTCCACGTAGATAACAAAAATAAAAAGCTTAGGAACAAGAAGGATTTTATGGTCAGCTATCCTGACGCAAATAAGGCAGGTGCCTATAAGGAGGCAGGAACCTACACCGTCACCGTCACAGGAACCAAGAACTACACGGGAAGTAGAAGCATAAAATTTACCATTACAGATAAGACACTGTTATCCAAGGCAAAAATCACTGTCAAGGCAAAGGAGTATACCGGCAGCGCAGTGACGCTTGGCGCGG